>CANFOQ010000030.1 GCA_947448745.1 Comamonadaceae bacterium | reverse complement strand
GGTGAAAGCCTTGTTAGACGATCCGAAAAGCGCCATTTTGGAAATTGACCGCAAAGTGATTGCCAAGCAACGTGCCCTTTCCGCCACAGAAACCGCCAACTTCGGCGTTCCCTTGGGTGGCTCACTGATTCCTTGGATCGACAAGGACTTGGGCGCAGGCAAACAAGCCGGTGACGAATTCTGGGGCATGAGCCGCGAAGAATGGAAGGGCATGGCCGAAACCAACAAAATCTTGGGTCAAGGCGCTGGGTTCAACACCCCCGCTGTGCCCGTCGACGGCTTTTGTATCCGCGTGGGCGCCATGCGCTGCCACAGCCAAGCACTGACCTTCAAACTCAAAAAAGACGTGCCTTTGGCCGACATTGAAGCCATGATTGCCGCTGACAACGAGTGGGTGAAAGTGGTTGCCAACAACCGTGAAGACAGCATGCAGCACCTGACCCCCGTGGCGGTCACCGGCACCATGACCATTCCCGTGGGTCGTTTGCGCAAGCTGAATTTCGGTCCCGAGTACCTGGGTGCCTTCACGATTGGCGACCAATTGCTCTGGGGTGCAGCCGAGCCATTGCGCAGAATGTTGCAAATTTTGTTGGATTCGTAAAAAACATCGGGAATCACTTGGCTCCCGAAGTTAAAGTAGATTATGATGAAGGCTTCATAAATAGCACGAGAATCATTCTTTATGCTTCACTTGAACACGCCAACATCTTCTTTGCGCGGCATTGTCGTGGCTTTATCAGTTTTGATAGGTTCGCAAGCGCACGCTTTGCAATTGGGTCAGCCCACGCTGCAATCGCAGCTGGGCCAACCCCTCAAGCTTGAAGTGCAAATCAGTGATTTGAATGCACAAGAAGCCCAAGACTTTCAGGCCGTCTTGGCAGATGACACGGTGTACCAAACCGCCAAAATCAATCGCGTTGCAGGTTTAGACAACGTCACCATCACTTTAAGCAAACGCAGCGACGATGTGTATGTGTTGCAGATGCTGGGCACCGAGCCCTTGGTCTCACCCTATGTCGATGTCCTGCTTGAATTTCGTTGGGCCACCGGCCGATCCTTCCGCAACATTGGTTTCCCACTCAGTGGCACGCTGACCAACACCAACAAAGGCCTGGTCGCGGCAGATACCCCGCCACCAGCCGCAGCAGCCAAACAAGCAACACGCCCAGCACCGCTGCCCAAAACGGTTGAAGCACCAAAACCGGCCGCTGTTGCAGCCACCACCAAAGACAAAGAACCCGCTGCCAAAACCGACTTGCCCCAAGCCGGTAAAAGCATCGAAGTGCAACGTGGCGACACAGCCAGTGGTTTGATTTTGGCCACCGATACTGACGACGTGTCCCTCGACCAATTGCTGGTCACCATGCTGCGCAACAACCCCAAAGCCTTTGTCAACAACAATGTCAACCGCCTGAAAGCGGGCGCTTTGGTGACCTTGCCGACGCCCGAAGAAGCGGGCCAGGTGAACCGCCAAGAAGCACGACAAAGCATTCGCTTGCAAGCCCAAGACTTTGATGCCTACCGTGCCCAATTGGCCAGCGCTGCCCCCGGTTCCAAATTGGCCAATGCCGACCAGCGTGAAGCCAGTGGCGGTGTGAAAGCGCAAGTTAAAAACAACGGCAAACCTGCCAACGACCAACTGACACTCAGCAAACCAGGTGCCACTGATGCCGACAAAGTCAGCAAACAACTGGACGCCGAGCAAACCGCCAAACGCAATGAAGAATTAGCAAAAAACACCTCTGAGCTCGGTGCCATTTCTCAAGCCGCCAACAAAATGGAAGAAGGACAGGGTGCCGAATTCGGCGATTTTGAAGCGCAGTACGAAGCCGCCATGGTCTGGGTCAAGCGCCACGCTTTCGAGTTGATCGGTGCTTTGGCGTTATTGGCTGCCGCCTTGGTCACGTTTTCGCTGATGCGTGAACGCCGTCTGACGGCCCGCGAACGCGAAGCCGATGACGCCAGCGAATTGGACTTCATGCAAGAGCCCAGCCATCAACCAGCTGACGACTTGAACCTGGATTTCGATCTGGACTTGCCACCCAATCAGCACAGCGCCGTCACCCCGCCCGCTGCTCCTGCACCAACGAACAGCCGCAGCAATGCAGCGCCATTCCAAGTGATTCAACCCACCGCCAGTGCCAACCGGGCACCGCACATGGCCATGCACGACAACGCCCCCATGGGCGAAGACCCGTTCAAAGTCCGCTTGGAATTGGCCGATGAACTGTGGAAATTGGGCCAAAAACAAACCGGCCGCGCTTTGGCGCAAGAAGTGGCCGATCAAACCCACGGTGAAACCCGCGACCGGGCCATGCGCTGGCTGACCGAACGGGCTTGAGCGGCATGCGTTTGGCGCTGGGCCTGAGCTATTTGGGCTGCGCCTACGAAGGCTGGCAAAGCCAAGCTTCAGGTCTCACGGTTCAAGACCACCTCGAAAAAGCCCTGCTCGAATTTGCCGGTCACAAGATCGGCACCTTGTGCGCGGGCCGCACCGATTCAGGCGTGCATGGCTTGCGCCAAGTGGTGCATTTCGACACCCACATTGAGCGCGATTTGAATTCTTGGGTGCGCGGCACCAATGCCTACCTTCCCACCGACATCGCCGTGCAGTGGGCGCATGCAGTCCCCTCCGATTTCCACGCCAGAGGCAGTGCCTTATCGCGCCGCTACACCTATTTGGTGCTGGCGTCGCCAGTTCGCCCCAGCCTGGAAGCGGGTCGTGTCGGTTGGGTTTATCGCCCCCTGCAACTGGCCCCGCTGCAAGCTGCCGCCCAACACCTGCTGGGCGAGCACGATTTCACCTCGTTTCGCGCCTCCAGTTGCCAGGCTTTGAGCCCGGTGAAAAACATCTTGCGCATTGACATTCAGCGCGTGGGTCGCCAAGACGGCAGCGCCTATTGGCGGTTTGATTTTGAAGCCAATGCGTTCTTGCACCACATGATCCGCAACCTGATGGGTTGTTTTGTGGCGATTGGCCAAGGTCTGCAAGAGCCCGACTGGATGCTGGCCGTGCTGAATGCGCGAGATCGCAAAGCGGCCGCACCCACTTTTTCGCCGGACGGCCTGTATTTCGCCGGTCCGGTCTACGACCCCCAATGGGCCATCCCCGCCTTCACGCCCTCTTATGATTGGCTACCCGGCCAATCACCATGACCCAGATCCCCATCAAAATTTGCGGCCTGACCCGCGCCCAAGACGTGACAGCCGCTGTGCAGGCAGGTGCCAACGCTGTTGGCTTTGTGCTGTATGCCCCCAGTCCACGCCATGTGACGCCCGAGCAAGCCGCTGAACTGGCCAAACTGCTGCCTGCCTTTGTGTCCCCCGTGCTGCTGTTCGTGAATGCCACCGAGGCTGAAATAACCCACGCAGCCGCCCTGGTGCCCGGTGCTTGGTTGCAGTTTCATGGCGATGAAACCCCCGATTTTTGTCAAAAAGTGGCCCAAAAGCTGGGTCGCCGCTGGTTGCGTGCCGCCCGCATCCCCAAGGAAACCCCGCAGGGCGCAGCGGCTTTTGACCTCGTAAACTATGCGCTCAACTACAAGCAAGCCGATGCCCTGTTGCTCGACACCCTGGTCGATGCGTATGGCGGCAGTGGCAGCACATTCAATTGGTCACAGCTTCCAACAAACGTCAATGCTCACCTCGTTTTGTCTGGTGGACTCACACCTGCAAACGTGGCCGACGGCATCCGCGCCGTGCATTCGCGCGGACTGTCTTTGGCAGTTGATGTCAGCTCGGGCGTGGAAAGCGCCAAGGGCATCAAAGACCACGACAAAATCCGCGCCTTCGTGGCAGCCGTGCGCAGCACGTCGCTTGCCTCTTGATTTTTGGCTGCAACGCAGCCCCAGCCCCCAGAGACCAGCCCCATGTCTACCTACCAACAACCCGATTTCAGCGGCCACTTTGGCAAATACGGCGGCAGCTTCATCAGCGAAACCTTGACACACGCGATTGAAGAGCTGAAAGCCGCTTACGCCAAGTACCAGCACGATCCCGAGTTCATCGCCGAGTTCAAAAGCGAACTCGCGCACTTTGTCGGTCGCCCTTCGCCCATTTACCACGCGGCCCGCATGAGCCGTGAAATGGGCGGCGCCCAAATTTATTTGAAGCGCGAAGACCTCAACCACACCGGTGCCCACAAGATCAACAACACGATTGGCCAAGCCATGCTGGCCAAGCGCATGGGCAAGCCACGGGTGATCGCCGAAACCGGCGCCGGCCAACACGGTGTCGCCACCGCCACCATCTGCGCCCGCTATGGCTTGGAATGCGTGGTCTACATGGGCAGCGAAGACGTGAAGCGCCAAAGCCCCAACGTCTACCGCATGAAGCTGTTGGGCGCGACCGTGGTGCCTGTGAACAGCGGCAGCCGCACCCTGAAAGACGCTTTGAACGAGGCCATGCGCGACTGGGTGGCGAATGTGGACAACACCTTCTACATCATCGGCACCGTGGCCGGCCCGCACCCTTACCCGATGATGGTGCGCGATTTCCAAAGCGTGATTGGCGAAGAATGCATCGCCCAAATGCCCAACATGCACCACGGCTTGCAACCCGATGCGGTGCTGGCTTGCGTGGGCGGCGGCTCGAATGCCATGGGCATTTTTTACCCCTATATCCCGTTTGAGAACACGCGCTTGATTGGGGTTGAAGCCGCTGGTGAAGGCATGGACACCGACAAACACTCGTGCTCATTGCAACGCGGCGTGCCCGGGGTGTTGCACGGCAACCGCACCTATGTGCTGCAAGACGCCAATGGTCAAATCACCGAAACACATTCGGTGAGTGCGGGTCTGGACTACCCCGGCGTCGGCCCCGAGCATGCGTTTTTGAAAGACATTGGCCGCGCCGAATATGTCGGCATCACTGACAAAGAGGCGCTGGAAGCCTTCCACTATTTGTGCCGCACCGAGGGCATCATCCCGGCGCTGGAGTCCAGCCATGCGGTGGCCCACGCCATGAAGCTGGCCAAAACCATGAAGCCCACGCAGTCGATTTTGGTCAACCTGTCTGGCCGAGGCGACAAGGACATTGGCACCGTGGCCGATCTGAGCGGCGCCGACTTTTTCTGCCGCCCCAGCTGCCAAGGCCAATCGGTCAAAGGCGAGCAAGCCGTGTCCCTGTCACAACTCAAAGGGGCACATGCATGAGCCGCATCACCCCTGTCATGGCCGCGCTGAAAAGCCAGGGCCGCAAAGCCCTCATTCCGTATTTGATGGCCGGTTTTCCGCACCCCGACCACACCTTGGCGCTGATGCAAGCGCTGGTGGAAGGGGGTGCCGACATCATCGAACTGGGCGTGCCGTTCAGCGACCCGATGGCCGACGGCCCAGTGATTCAAGAAGCCGGTGAAGAAGCGCTGCGCCACCATGTGGGCATGGCCGAGGTGCTGGCCATGGTGCGGGCGTTTCGCGCCACCGACAGCCACACACCCATGGTGCTGATGGGCTATGCCAACCCGGTGGAAAGCTACAACCTGGCACACGGCGAGCATGCTTTTGTGAAAGATGCTGCGGCCGCGGGTGTGGATGGTGTTTTGATTGTGGACTACCCGCCTGAAGAATGCGTGGACTTTGCCGCCGCCCTCAAAGCGCAGCAGATGGACCTGATTTTTTTGCTGGCCCCCACCAGCACCGACCAACGCATGCAGCAGGTGGCCGCGGTGGCCAGCGGCTATGTGTATTACGTGTCGCTCAAGGGCGTCACCGGCTCGGGCGCACTCAACACCGACGAGGTGGAGGCCATGTTGCCGCGCATCCGTCAACACGTGCACATTCCTGTGGGCGTGGGTTTTGGCATCCGCGACGCTGCCACCGCCCAAACCATTGGCAAAGTGGCCGATGCGGTGGTGATTGGCAGCAAGCTGATCCAGCTCGCCAAGGCCGCCACCCCAGCCGAAGCCCCGGCCGCCGCACGCGACTTCATGCGCGGTATCCGCCAAGCGCTGGACGCATAATCCCCTCTGCTTTTCCTGGAGACACCCCCATGAGCTGGCTTGAAAAACTGCTGCCTTCCAAGATCCAACCCTCCGACCCTGCGGACCGCCGCAGCGTACCCGAAGGCGTCTGGGTGAAATGCCCCAGTTGCGAAACCGTGCTTTACAAAAACGATTTGCAGGAAAACCAAAACGTTTGCCCCAAGTGCAACCACCACCACCGCATTTCGGCCCGCGCCCGCCTCGACGCATTCTTGGACCCGGAAGGCCGCTATGAAATCGGGCAAGAAGTCTTGCCGATGGACCCCTTGAAATTCAAGGACAGCCGCAAATACCCCGAACGCCTGAAAGAAGCCTTGGAAAACACCGGCGAAACCGACGCCTTGGTGGTGATGGGCGGCGCGGTGCACAGCATCAATGTGGTGGCGGCTTGCTTTGAGTTCGACTTCATGGGCGGCTCGATGGGCTCGGTGGTCGGCGAGCGTTTTGTGCGCGGCGTGCACACCGCCATCGAGCAAAAAGTGCCGTTCATTTGTTTCACCGCCACCGGTGGTGCCCGCATGCAAGAGGGCTTGTTGTCGCTCATGCAAATGGCCAAAACCAATGCCTCCCTCACCCGCTTGGCGCAAAAAGGCCTGCCCTACATCAGTGTCTTGACCGACCCGACCATGGGCGGCGTGTCCGCAGGGTTTGCCTTCATGGGCGATGTGGTGATCGCCGAGCCCAAAGCGCTCATTGGTTTTGCGGGACCGCGCGTGATTGAAAGCACGGTGCGCGTCACCTTGCCAGAAGGGTTCCAACGCGCCGAATTCTTGATGGACAAAGGCGCCCTGGACCTGATTTGCGACCGCCGTGATTTGCGCAAAACCATTGCCAACACCTTGGCCATGCTGACCAAACAACCTGCTGATTCGGTGAGCTGAGCCCGCGCCGCTTAGCGGCAATTACTACCCCTTTCTCGGCCCCAACAGCCTGAATTGTTGGATCTTTGTTTGACAATGGTTTGCATCGATTTTTCGATGCCAGCCCTTGAACAAGGGCCCAACCATTCGGTGTTATGAACAGGTTTTATTGGCTTTGTCCCGTTGTTTTGGGGTTGCTGGGCACCATGCCCGCGCAATCGCAAAGCCTGCCGCAGTTGTTGGAAGCGGCCACCACACAGCACCCCAGTGTGCGCAACCAACAAGCCCAGCAGCGTGCCGCCCTCAAAGGGGTGGATGCCGCCAAGTGGCAGTTTTTCCCGACACCATCGGTGTCGGTGGAAGGCGTCAATGCATCCAAAACCGACCCCAGCTACCAAGGCGATGCCCAGGTTTCTTACCTGCGTTTGCAGCAGCCTTTGTGGACCGGCGGCCGACTGACCAGCAACCAAGACAAAGCCAGGGTCAGCTTGGCATTGGCACAAGCCAGCACCGAAGACACCCAGTTGCAGTTGGCTTTGCGGGTGGTGCAGTCCTACGCCGACTGGGCCACGGCCGATCTGAAAGTGAAAGCCCTCCAAAGCAGCGTAGAGACCCATCAATTGCTCTTGGTGCAAGCCCGCAACCGCATTGATGAAGGCGTGTCCCCGGCCAGCGACCTGAACTTGGTGCAGGGCCGCGCAGACGCGACCGCTGCCGAGCAATCGGTGGCCGAGTTGCAGCGCCGACAAGCCTTGAACCGTTTGGTGGAATTGACCGGTCTGAGCACCCTCAGCCTGGCCTCACTACAAGCCCACAGCGCCACCGCACCGTCTTGGCCTACCGATGTGGCCAGCCTCACCGATCAGGCCTTGGCCAACCATCCGGGCGTGCGACGCGCCCAGTTGCAACGCCGTTTGGCCGAGCTGACCGTCAGCGAACGTCAGTCTGAGTTGCAGCCCGATGTGTTCATCCGCGCCGAGCGGCAATGGGGCAATTTTTCAGTCAAGAACGCCAGCCCCGAGAACCGGGTCTTCATTGGCGTCAACAGCAAGCTGGGGGCCGGCCTGTCCAACTTCAGCAATCTCGAAGCGGCCTCCGAACAACTGGCGGCTGCCGCTGCTGAAGTGGAAACCCAAGAGCGCAATGTCCGCGAACAAGTGTCGGCCGAGCTGGCACAAGCCCAATCGTTTGCCCTGAGGCACCGCGCTTTGGACGGTGCCTTGGTCTCAGCCCGCACCGTGTTCCAGTCCTTTGGTCGTCAATTCAATGCCGGTCGCAAATCTTGGCTGGACCTGATGACGGCCGTTCGTGAACTCGCCACCGCCGAGGTGCAAGTGGCCGAATTGAACGGCGCTGAACTGCTTACAGCCTGGCGACTTCAACTGCTGTCGCAAGGCTTGTCTCCCTTACCCACCCCGA
The DNA here is from genome assembly GCA_947448745.1 of Comamonadaceae bacterium. GTDB lineage: Bacteria > Pseudomonadota > Gammaproteobacteria > Burkholderiales > Burkholderiaceae_C > Limnohabitans. The sequence goes on along the minus strand of CANFOQ010000030.1, from coordinate 28,514 downwards.
CCCCATGAGCACCCTGCCCCCCACCCTTCATGTGTGCTTGATGCGCATTGCCCAGTTGCAAATGCAGCCACTGGACCGCAACGCCTTGCAAGAAGCGGTGACAGCCGCTGCCAACTTGCATAGTGAACCACGCCCGCTGTTGGCCCTGATGGCGCAAAGATTGCACCTGCCCAAACCCAAATGGGTGCGGCATCCCGATCCGGCCGCCATGCCTTTGTTGGCACACCACGCGCACATGGGTTGGCTGGTGCTGCGTGGACTGAACGCCCAGCAAGAATGGGTGGTGGAAGTGCTGAACCCCGACAAGGGTGGTTTCGAAGAAAAAGCCCTGCATGATTTGCAAGGCATGACCCTGGCCAAGCTGTCCATGGCGGTGCCGTTTGAATCGTCCAACAGCCCCGTGTACCAACTGGTCAAGCGCGAACTGTTGAGCCACAAGCGGGTGTTGGCCGAAGCCGCGTTGGCCGGCTTGGTGCTGAACCTGATTGCGCTGGCCGTGTCTTTCTACAGCATGCAGGTGTACGACCGCGTGGTGCCCACCGGGGCCAGCCAAACCCTGATGGTGCTGACCCTGGGGGTGTTGGTGGCCGCGGTGTTTGAAGTGACCATCAAGCACCTGCGTTCGCATTTGTATGCCCACTTGATTGACAACGTGGACCAGCGTTTGTCGCGTGCTGTGTATTTGCGTTTCCTCAGCTTGCGCCTGGACCAATTGCCGCGCAGCGTGGGGACCTTGGCCTCGCAACTGCGCGGCCACGAGTCGGTGCGCGGTTTCCTCACCACACTCACCTCGCAGTTGATGATTGACGCGCCGTTTGCCGTTGTGTTTTTGCTGCTCATGGGCATCATCGGCGCCCCTGTGTTGGCACTCATCCCGCTGGGCTTCCTGGTGGTGTCGGTGTCGGTGGGGCTTTTTTACCGCAAGCGGATTGAAGAACTGACGCGCCAAAGCGTGGCCTCGGCCAACTTGAAAACCGGGCTGTTGGTGGAAACCGTGGAAGGCGCGGAAACCATCAAGTCGGGGCAAGGCGGTTGGCGCATGCTCAGCCGTTGGATGCACACCAACGATGAAGCCCGCAGCCAAGAACTGCAGATGCGCGACATCACCGAGCGCAACCAACACCTCACCGCTTTCTTCCAGCAAGTGGCCTACGTGTTGTTGGTGGCCAGTGGTGCGTTGATGATCAGCCGAGGCGAGTTGAGCATGGGTGCCCTCATTGCTTGTTCCATTTTGTCGGGCCGGGTGTTGCAGCCGGTGGCCATGATTCCTGCACAACTGGTGCAATGGGCCTCGGTGAAAGCCTCGTTGCAAGCGCTGGACCGCATCTGGCAACTGGAAGACGACCACCATGGAGTGGCACACCCGTTGGTGCCCGATGACATTCAAGGCAGCTACAGGCTGGAGAAAGTCAGTGCCTCGTATGGCGGCCCGGTGAAGGCGCTGGTTATTGCGCAACTGCAGATTCAAGCGGGTGAAAAAGTGGGCATCCTGGGGCCCATCGGAGCGGGCAAAACCACCTTGCTGCGTTTGCTGTCGGGCATGTACAAACCACAAGAAGGCCGGGTGCTGTTGGACCAACTCGACATCGCCCACATCAGCAAACCGGTGTTGGCCGAGCACGTGGGTTTCTTGCAGCAAGAGGGGCGATTGTTTGCTGGCAGTTTGCGCGAGAACCTGATTTTGGGGCTGTTGGACCCAGGAGACGACGCCATCTTGGCCGCTGCTGAAAAAACCGGTTTGCAACGTGCCGTCATCAGCGACCACCCGAAAGGTTTGATGCAAGAGATCACCGAAGGCGGCATCGGCTTGTCGGCGGGGCAACGTCAGTTGGTGAATTTGACGCGCTTGTATTTGCGTCAACCCACGGTGTGGCTGCTGGACGAACCCACGGCCTCCATGGACCGGCAGACCGAGGGCGTGGTGTTGCAAAGCCTGCGCCACAGCTTGCAGCCGCAGCACACCTTGGTGGTGGTGACGCACAAGCCCGAGTTGCTGGTGCTGGTGAACCGACTCATTGTGGTGGCGCAACACCAGGTGGTGCTGGACGGACCACGCGATGAGGTGTTGGCGCGTTTGAACAATCCCACGCCCACGACTTCAGGGGTCAACACATGAACCTCCAACATTGGGAAGACGACACCCACAAACCCTCCTCCGCCATGCTGTGGTGGTTGATCTTGGCCTTTGCCGCCTTTGTGGCTTGGGCATCGTTCTTTGACATCAATCACGCGGTGCGTACCACCGGCCAAGTGATCTCCAGCGCTCGCACCCAAGTGATTCAAGTGGCCGATGGCGGCGTCATTTCAGGCCTGCATGTGCAAGAAGGCCAAAGCGTGAAAGCCGGTCAACTCTTGGCCACGCTGGAGAAAGAACGTGCCCAAGCGGGTTTTGATGAAGGGCGTTCGCGCATCATGGCTTTGCGTGCCGCCTTGCTGCGCTTGCAAGCCGAGGTGCAAGGCACGGTGCCGCAGTTTGACAAAGTGTTTGCGCCCTACCCTGGCATCGTGCAAGCACAAATGGGTTTGTTTCAACAACGCTTGTCAACCATGAAGGCCGAGTTGGACACCTTGAACGACAACTTGCTGTTGTCGCAACGCGAGCTAGAGATGAATCAAAAGCTCTTGAAAAGTGGCGACGCCAGCGAGGTGGATGTGTTGCGGGCCAAGCGGGCAGTGTCCGAGGTGGAAGGCCGCATGGTGTCGGTGCGCAACAAGTACTTGCAAGAAGCCCGCACCGACATGACCCGCACCGAAGAAGAGCTGGCCAGCCAAGCGCACAAACTGTCAGAGCGTGAAAGCGTGCTCTCGCACACCGACATCACCGCGCCCATGGCCGGCATCGTCAAGTATTTGCGTGTGACCACCTTGGGTGGTGTGCTGCGCCCCGGCGACGAGCTCTTGCAAATTGCACCCACGGGCGACGAGCTGATCATCGAAGGCAAGGTGACGCCCGCCGACATTGGTCAACTGAAGTTGGGCCAAGCCGCACAGGTCAAGATTGATGCGTTTGATTCATCCATCTATGGCGGCTTGCAAGGCGAATTGGTGTTCATCAGCCCCGACACCTTGACTGAGACCGCACCCAACGGCCAAAGCATGGCTTACTTTCGGGTGCGGGTGAAAGTGTTGCCCCAGCAAAGCAACCCCAAAGCGACGCACATATTGGTCAAGCCTGGCATGACTGCCAGCCTGGACATCATGGTGGGTGAGCGCACCGTCATGAACTACCTGCTCAAGCCCTTGGTGAAAACCTTCAGTGGGGCGATGACTGAGAGGTGACTTCAAGCTAAGTTGAACGACAGCAGCACTGAGGGCTTAGATGATGATGTTGCCTGCAAACATGTTTTTATACACATTGGATGTGACGTCATTGACCGGCTTCGCGGGGTCTGTAGAGCCCAGGTTGTTGAGGTTCATGTCCGCCCAAGCGCCAGTGAGGGTGATGGTCAAGTCGGGCGATGCAAAGCCTGCCTTGGCAGCAGCGCCCCCCATATCCACTTTCAAAATCGCATCATTACCGGATTGGCTGAGTTGCAAGAAATTGCTCAGGGTACTGTAGGTGCCAGCCGTTGCGTTGTAGTCGGTCGTGTTGATGCCTGTGCCGCTGAGCAAATTGGAAAGGTCAATTTTGTCGCCTTGTGCGATGCTGAAATCGGTGATGGTCTTGGTCACGTTGGCGCCGTTGTTGGTGGCGTCTCCCACCACAAATTTGAAGGTGTCCGCTCCCAGGCCGCCTGTCATGGTGTCGGTGCCCGTGCCTGCAAGCAACAAGTCGTTGCCTGCGCCACCAGTCAAGCTGTCGTTGCCTGCGCCACCGCTGAGTCGATCGGCACCAGCCCCCCCCAGCAAGGTGTCGATGCCCGAGGTGCCATTGATCAATTGGTCGTAGATCAGCAAGGTGCTGTCGCCCGCTTGGGTGACAGTGGCACCGCTGGCACTGTTGGGGGTCGTTGAGCCGCTGGTGTTGGTGTCCAAAAAGCCGGAGACAAAGGATTCAGAACCATCAAATTTGTATTGCTGTACCAAGTTGTCGTGACCGCCCGTGCTGGTGTTCAGCATGTCAGACTGCACCTCTGATGCCGTGCGTTCATCTGCATACAAGCGGAAGTCGTACATCTCACCTTTCCAATAGGGACCACCGGCATCGGTGCCCGCGGATGAGCGGCCAAAGTAAAAAGACCCAGAACTTGCTTTGGCCACAAATGGATCGGCGAAGCTGGCGCTGCTGACTTCATTGCCGTCAATGTAAAGCGTGACTTTGTTGCTGGTGCTCACCGTCAAGGCCATGTGGCTCCAAACATCCGTGGTTTGGTAGGCCGTTGGGATATTCAGCGTGATGGTTTTCGAGTTGGCGTTGTAGATGACAATCGATTTGGCTGTCCAGGCCACCACCGTTTGTCCCCCCATGAAGAAAATAGATGATGTATCTAGCCGATCATTCTTCAGCCAAGCTTCCATGGTGAAGCTGCCTGAGGGCATTTGCTGAATTTTGGTTGCGCCCGTGACAGTAGTATTCACGAAATCGTTGATGCCATCTAGCAGCAAGACCTTGCCTGTGGCCGATGGGCTGGAACTGTTCAACATAGAAGCGGCCGTGTCTACTTGTGTCACCACATACCCCAAAGAAACCGGCGCGGCGAGGGTTGTCAAGCCGTGAGACAACTTCAAGTAGCCGTTGTTGATGGCGCTGAAACTGATGACATCGCCAACGGCCACTGAAGTTGAAACCCCATTGCCATCATCCAACACAAGCGTGCCGGACTCGGTGGGCAAGCGGGTGATGGTGATGCTGGTTTGCACACCCACGGTGTCCCCCGTGTCGGCGTCTGTGTAGCCCAAGCTGCTGGCGGTGATGGTGGTCTGGCCCGAGTTGGCAGTTTTCGCCAAAGCCACTGGCGTGGCGGTGGGCGCATCGTTGTTCACCGCAATGACCGTGACCGCCACCGTGCTGCCCTTGGATGAACCGTCGTTGGTGGTCATGGTCAGGGTGGTGCTGCCGTTGAAGGCTGGCGCAGGCACAAACTTCAGCGGGTTGTTTGACAAATAGGCATTGATGTCGTTGAGTGTCCCTTTGACATTGGCCGTGTTGGTTCCCGAACTGGTCACGGTCAGACCCGGCAGATCAGCAGGTTTGGGGGCCAAATACACCGACCCCACCGAGGTAGTGGGCACTGAAAATGTCACGGTGAAACTGGTGCCCACGTCGGCGTCGGCGATGGCCAAGCCCGTGAAATTCAACACCGCATTCTCGTTGATGGTTTGCGCACTGGGCACGGTGTTGACGGGGCTGTCGTTGGCCCCCACCAGGTTCAATGTCAAAGATTGCGTCACTTCTGCCAACACACCATCTTTGATCGTGAAGTTGAACACCTCACTCTGATTGGCCGATATGCCGTTGATGGCCGTGGCGTTGGGTACATACAAGTACAAACCAGTGGTGCCTTGGAAATACAACAAGCCATAGCTGCTGGTGACGCTTTTATCGTAGGTGACGCCATTGACGGTGTAATTGACCGCGTTGCTGCCCGTCAAGGCATAAGTGGTTGAAGTGGAGTAAGAGTTCAGGGCATTCAAATTGCCGGTGAAATTGGTGAAGCTGTCTGTGGCCACGGTGTCCGTGTAACTGAAGGAGGCTGCAGAAGTCAGCAACAAGGCCTTGCTGGCAATGAGTTGTGCCAAGGTCATGTTCAAGTTGCCCACGGCCCAAGCGCCTGTGAGGGAGATGGTCAAGTCTGGGGAGGTTGCTGTCCCTGAATTCCCTGACAAATAGACTTTCAACAAAGCCGTGGTGCTGGTGCCTGATTGGGTCAGGGTCAGGTAATTACCGGGGTTGTTTGTCAAGGACGTTGCGTTGATCCCTGACAACAATCCTGTCAAATCCAACTTGTCACCATTCATAAGTACAAAGTCTGTCACGGTGTCGGTTGATGTATCCCCGTCACCCGCCAACCACTTGAAGGTGTCGCTGTTGGTGATGGTTTCGCCGGAGCCATTGGCGTTTGCCCCCGAAAATCCAGTCAAGCTGTCGGAACCCTTGCCCCCAACGATCACATCCATGCCTTCTTGCCCATTCAACGTATCGTTACCAGCCCCGCCGTAAAGCGTATCGTTGCCCCAAGAGCCATACAGGAAGTCGGCAGAAGCAGATCCATTCAAGACATCTTTGCCAGCCGTGCCATTGAGTGTGCCCGCAGTTGCCAAGGTCACATTAGCGGGTTGCGCCTCCACATTGATCACCAAAGTGTTGGCGACATCGGAGTACAAATCAGTACCAAGTGCGCCAGAGGTCACTTGTCTGACTGCACCATCCATGCCTGCACTGGTGCCATCAAAGGTCATGCGCTTGAGCAAATTCGGATCGTTGGCCGTGACTTGTCCTTGGAGGTCTTGCAGAATTTCCGTCTTGGTGCGTACATCGCTGTAAATACGAGCGTCATAGATTGACAGGGCACTGTTGGGGTCGCTCCAGGCGCTGTCGCCAATCCAATTTTGCGTGCGGTCATTCGATGTACTGGTCGTCGTCACATTCAATGAATTACCGCCCTTGAGGAACGAACGCCCCACCAGTTCACCGTTGACATACATACTCATTTCGGTGTCGTCAATGATGGCTGCAAGGTGCACCCATTTGTTGGCCGGTATGGCGCCAAAGTCAATGTTGCCAAGGTTCGTAGCACCATTGTGCAAACGAAAATAACCATTCGACAAAATGATATTGTTGGTGTTAGCGCCGTTACTCAAGTCAAAAATGCGGCAATTGACACTTTGGAGCGCATTTGTTGCGCTGTCCATCCTCACCCAAGCTTCCAGTGTCACTTGGCTGGTGATTTGTTTGCCATTGGCAGCCGTCAATGCACCAATGTTCACGTATTCTGTGAGTACACCAGCATTCGCAGCAACAATGGTCGGGCCGTTCAAGGTCAGGGCTTTGATGCCACTGGTGTAGGTGCCGTCCTGCACTTTGAAACCGATGGTGGCATAACTGCTGCCACTTGCACTTGGCTCCGTCTTGTAGACCAATTTACTGTTAAGGATGTCCGTCCAACTGACGACTGAATTGACAGTCAACGCGTTGACTGAGTTGTCAAAATACAAACCGCCCTTGGTTGGCAAGCTTGTGAACACAATCGAAGCGGTGGTGTCGCTCTCTGCATCGCTCAAACCAAAATCACTGATGCTCAAGGTTTTGGAGGTGGCTAACGTGTTCAGCGTGTAGGGTGTAGTGGTGACTGCTGAACCCATGCTCAAACTGACCACATTGTTGGTCACCATGGCCGATTCACTGGCACCGGTCACATTGACGGTCAGGTTTTGGGTGGACACCAAATCACCATCGGTCGCTGACAACTCAAACACCTCGCTGGCCGTGCTGCCTGCGGTCAAGGCATTGATGGCCGCGTTGTTGGGCACGTACACATAGGCGCCGCTGGTGCTGATCAAGTACAAGTTGCCATACACACCGGTTTTTTTCACGTCGTAGGCAACAGTGCCGCCCACGGTGGACGTGGGATTGAACAAGTCTTTGCCACCCGTTGTGCCTTGCGTGATGCCATAGCTCAAGCTGCTGCCTTCGGCATCCGTGCCACTCAAGTTGCCAAAGCTCAAGCCATAGCTGTTGGGTAGGTTGGAATCGGTGAGTGTGATGACAGACGGTGCGGCAATCGTGGGCTTGTCGTTGATGCCGTTGATGTCAAACTTGATGCTCACAGTGGCTGTGGCAGACGCAGCGTCTTTCACCTGCACGTTGAAACTGTCTGACACGGTGGTGGGGTCTGGCGAGTTGGTCAGGGCTTGGGTGGCTGCCTTGCTGTTGTCCAAGGCATAGCTCACCACATCGGTCGCCAAAGTCAAGGTGGCCGTACCGTAGGTGCCTGCCTTGGTATATGTGAAGCCGCTGTCGGCGGTACTCCAACCATTGGTTGTCAAATATGTGCTGTCGTAACTCAGACCGGCTTCCACATCGCTTTTGCTCAGTTGAATGCTGGCGCTGGCGATGCCCGGCGTGTTGTTAGACGTTCCAGAGGCCTCGACCAAGACCGCGCTTGGCAAGCCCGCAGTGAGGGTGGGCAAATCGTTCACTGCGTTGACCGTCACTCCCAAATTTGCAGTCACGGTGTTGGCACCCCCGTTGGATGTGTCGACACCGTCCGTCACTGTGAACACAATGTTGCCACTGCCAGATTGGTTGGCCACAGTTTTGTATTTCAAGCCTTGGATGTCTGCCAAGCTCAAGCCCGTGGTGCTGGTCAGCACCTGTGTCGTGCCATCAGCCTTCCACAAGGTCATGAAATTTGGAATGGTGGTGACGCTGTAGCTCAGCGTCTGCGCAGACTCGTTGCTGGGGCCTGCAGTGAAAGACACACCTGACAGATTCAAACTCACGGCGGTGGTGTTGGCACTGTCTTCATTCACAGCCGTGAAAGTTGGCATCGCACCAATCAAGATGGGTGCGTCATTGACGGCGGTCACGTTCACCTGTACTTGCACGGGCGTGGATGACTCTGTGCCACCATTGTCTTTTGCCACCATGGTGAAAGCATTCAGCGTGCCGTTGTCATTCGCGCCAGGCGTCCAGTACAAATTCGTGCTCGCATTGATGGTGTTCTTGGTGTTGTCAGCAATATCAACAGCAACAGCTGAGCCCAGGCTGGTACCAATCTTCAAAGTGCCAGAACTGATGGTTTTGATGACAAAGCTGGACACTTTGCCGTCCACATCGGCCTCATCGGCCTGGGTCAACAATTCATTGAAGGTGATGACCACCTCGTTGTCTTCCAGCGTGGTGTCCACGGCGGCGCTCATGGCTGTGAAGGTGGGCGCATCATTCACCGCAGCCACATTGGCTTTCACTTGCACATCTGTTCCAGACAACAAGACACCGTCAGAAGCCTGAACATTGAAGGTATTCAACAGGCCATTGGCATTGGGGTCCGCTTTCCATTGGAACTTTTCGCTCGCAGCCAAGGTCGTACCGATGCTTGCATCTGTCCAGGTTGAACCATTCCACTTTTGCAAGCTGCCTGAGCTGATCGACGTGATTTTGAAACTCAAAGTGTCGCCATCCACGTCGGCTTCATCGGCCGCAGATGCCAAATTTGCGTAGGTGATTTCTTTGTAAATATCTTCTGTGAAATCTTGGAGTGTGGCCACCGACGCCAAGGTGGGCGCGTCATTCACAGGCGTCACATTGAAGGTGATGGTTTTGGCGCTGCTGGTGTCTGCGCCGCCATTGGCTGTGCCGCCATTGTCTTGCACAGTGAAGCTGAAACTCGCGTAGTTGTTGCCATTGGCATTGGCTGCAGGCGTGAACACCAAGTTGCCTAAATTGGTGGCGAGGATGCTGTCACCAGAATTCACCGCAGTACCCGACAAAGTCAACCTGCCATTGGCGGGCAAGCTGAGGATGTTGACTGCCAACAGGGTGTTGTTCTCTCCCGTGGTGTCAGCAAATCCAAAGTCAGTTGCGCTGAAGGTTCGGCTCGCATCCTCATTGATGGTGATGGTTTTGTCGGCAGCGCTGGGCGCTTCATTCACGTTGGTCACCGACAGTGTCACCGCTTGTTCGGAGGTGTTCACGCCATCGAACACTTGCACCGTGAAATCGTAGCTTGGCTTGGTTTCGTAATTGGCGCTGTTTTTCAGGGTCACCTGACCGCTGGCACTGATCTGAAATAAAGCAGCGTCGACGCCTGCCAAGCTGTAAGTCAAGCTTGTGGCCATGGTGTCGCTGGCTTGGGTGGTGTACACCACGGTGGTGGCGAGCCTGTTTTCCAAAACACTGGCCACACCGCCGCCGCTGATGGTCGGTGAATTGTTGTCCACGGTCACCGTTTGAGCGGAATCCCAGGATAGATTCCCCACCGCGTCCACCGAGAATGCGCGATAAACACCTTCACTCAAACCGGTCAAGGCCAACGGCGTGTTTTGATTGGCAGTGCTGATGTCGACCAGGTTCCACTTGTCAGTCGCTGCACCAGTGATGTTGGCCACATCGCCCGCCAAAACGCCATTGACTGTGGCATAGACCGCCACGTCTTGGCGCACCAAATACAGCTTGCCCAGCTCGCTGCTTTGCACTTGGACTGTTTGGCTGTTGTTGAAAGCACCAGCGCTGATGGATGCGGTGGGGGCAAAGGAGTCGGCCCACCATTTCACACTGTTGTTGGCTTCTGCACCATCGGCATTCAGGTTGTCAGCAGCATCAGTGAAGACTTCATTGGCCACCGACACAAAAGCTTCACCGTTGAAAGCGGGTGACAGTGTGAAAGTGGCGGTGCGTGTCAGCCCTGAACCTTGCACGTTGCTTAGAAAGCCGCCTTTGACGACGATATCGTCCATGCTGAAACTGGTGCCTGGGTCCTCGCTGAAGGTGAAGGTCAAATTGGCAGATGCGCCAGCAGGCAGTTGGGTTTTGTCACTGCTGATGGCCACCAAGGGCAGCACCGTATCCACTTTGAATTGGCTGTTGGCAACCAAGGCGGCATGGCTCAGCGTGGCGGCATTGCCTGCTGTATCCCGCAGTGCACTGTACGCAGGCAGGTTCAATGCGTTCGCGCTGACAACAACGCCATCGGCATCGTTGTCATTGGGTTGCACCGTGTACTTGAACAACAAGGTATCGCTGCCACTGCCACTGTCGTAAACGGCTTGGCGGTTTTGACTGCCGCCCAGGTCCAAGGCCACTTGCGGCACACCAGTGACGGTCACCGCTTCACTCATTTGCACCGAGACAAGAATCTCATCGCCTGCTTTGTAAAAGCCCGAAGCGCTGCTACCACTCATCACCACACTGCTGACTGTTGGCGCTTTGGTGTCAATGGCTTGGCTGTCCTTGCTGCTCAAGTCTTGGTTGACCAAGGCGTTGCCCGCTGCATCTTTGAGCGTGCTGCCCACCAAGGACAAAGCAACGGAAGCGTTTTCTGTGTTGGTGGCTGGCGTCACCACCACGGTCAGTTTGTTGCCTGCCATGGGCGTCACAGATTTCACGGTGCCGTTGCTGGCTGTGAAATGGCTTGTCGACCAGGTACCACTGATGGCCTCGCTCAAGCTGACTTCAAAGCTGATGTCGGCATTGGTCACCGACGCGGTTTGGTCAGTGACCGCAGTGACGTTGGGTGCCACCGTGTCCACACTGAGGGTCTTGCTGCTCGCCAATGCCAACGCCCCTTTGGTGCCGGCATTGCCCGCAGCATCCGTCCAATCGCCCAAGCTGAACAGCACATTGCCACTGCTGATATTGGCGTCGGGGGTGAAATCCAGGTTGTAGGTGGTGTCATCGATCTTGGTCCACAGACCCAAGCTGCCCAAGGTGGCGCTCAGCGTCGGCAAGGACGTCGGTTTCTCGCTGAATTTGATTTGCAGGCTGGCCGACTCGCCGCTGGCCAAAGTCGTGTCGGCACTCGTCAGCGACAAAGTCACGGTGGGCGCGATGGTGTCCACCAGCACTTGGGTCAAGGCTGTGGGTGCCAGGTGACTCAAGTCCGCGGTGTTGCCCATGCTGTCTTTGATGCTGACGTTGTTGCCCAGGCTCAAGGCATTGGCAGCGATGCTGATGCCATCGGCATCGTTGTCCCCTGCTTGCACCGTATAGCGCCACACCAGCACCGAAGCATCCCCGGACTTGGCGCCCACATAGTTGGCTGAACGTGTTTGCGATCCGACTTGCAAACTCAAACCAGGGGAACCGTTGACTGTCAGCGCCTCACTGAAGCGGACTTCAATGTCCACCGTCTCGGTGGTTTTGAGCGGTTTGTTGAGCGCATTGACCAACGCAAAGCTTTGCACCGTCGGGTCAAGCGTGTCAAAGTCGATCGACGCTGGCAGCGTGTTCGGTGAACCCTCATTGCCCGCCTTGTCGGCCCAAGCAGCCATGTCCCAATTGACGGTTCCCCCACTGTTTGAAGGGGGTGTGAAGATGGCTTTGTACTGCAAGCCTGAACTGTTGGGCACCACTGCCCAAGCAGACAACTGGCCAGCAGAAGGGTTGAGCACTGGCAAGTGGGGCACCGTTTCACTCAACGTCATGGTGACCTCGGCGGTTTGGTTTTTACCCAATTGCGTGCTGCTGACCGACCACGCAACGGTGGGTGCGGTTTGGTCAATCTGCAATTTCAGAGATTGCACGGTGCTGTTGCCGGCCACGTCTTTGGCCACCACTTGCACGGTGTAGTCGCCGTCAGCCAAGGTCGTCAGATCTTTGGCTTGGCCGTTGTCAAACCACGCACCCTGAACGCTGTTCCAATGGCTATCCGAATCTTGGGTCAAGCTGAGTTGCGCAAGCAGGCTTTGGCCTTGCAACAAAAACGCTTCCACCGGGCCAAGCCCAGAAGTGCTGTCACTCACCTGCAATGCTGTGGACCATCCAGCGGTTTCGTTGACACTGAGGTTGACATCGGCTGGCGTGGTCAGCGTCAAGCTGGGTGCCACGGTGTCCACGCTGAAGCCATGAAGTTGCGAAGCGCTGTTGCCAAACACACTCACCATGCTGGCGGTGACGGTGGCATTTCCTTGCCCCAAGGCCTGGGCCTGGGCCGAAGTGAGTTGCACCGACCAATGGCCATCGGCATTCACGGTGGTTTGCCAAACTTGGGTTTGGCCGTTCATGCTCATGCTCACGTCCATCGGTTTGCCAATGGCCCAGTTCACTGGACTTCCGGCAACCATGTCGCTGACCGTGCCACTGAGTGAGACGGCGCTGATGGTTTCACTGGCATTGACCGTGTCATCCAAGGCCACGCTGTCCCAAGTGATGGTGGGTGCGGTGGTGTTGACCATCACTTCGTTGCTGCTCTTGTCTTCAATCGGCAGCAAATAGCCCACAGCGCTTACCTGCACCTTGATGTCCAACACGCCCTCAGTGACAAGTGCGATCACATCACCGTTGCTGTCCTTATAAGCACTCAGGTCCAAAAGCCATTCCTGCGTGCTGGGGTTGTAAGACAAGGGGCCATCGCTGTTTTGTCCGGCCAAATTCAGATCAAAGTCTTGACCGGCCACCGTCACTTTCAACGAGTCACCATCTTCCAAGCTGCTGTAAATCTTGTCACCGTAAGCATCGACTTGGCTGGTGTCTTTCATCGCCTTGCCGCTGAGGGTGGGTGTCAAGCTGTTGGTTTTGAGGGTGGCCACGGTGGGCACATCAGGCGGGTAGAGCTTGACCGCCAAGAGGCTCTCATTCCAAGCCGAAAAGTTGCCGGCCGCATCTTGACCTTGCACTTGCAGGGTGTAAGTGCTGCCATGGACCAAACCAGCCAGCACGCTGGCCACATCATTGCCATTGGTTTGATCGGTCACCGTCCACATGTTCGTGAAATCGCGGGAGGCACCTGCGCTCACACTTCCGGTGAATCTGTGTCCGTCCAACACCATGGTGATGCTTTGGCCCGCTTCGGCGGTGGTGACGCCGGACAAGGACCAGGTTGTTCCCGAGTTGATGGCGGTCAACTCAAAAAGATTCAAGATGTTGTCTGCCACCGCGTTGCTCACATGCACAGCCCAGCCATTCAAATCGCTGGGCATGGAGGCTGCTGGCAAGGCCAAGAAGGGGGCCACGGTATCCACGCCCACGGTGACCGTGGTGTCGCTGCTGTTGCCCGCCAAATCGGTGATGGTGACTGTGATGTCGCTTTGCAATTCGCCTACTGGCAATTGGTCTTTGTTGAAGCCCACCATCCAGCTGCCATCGGCCTGCACCGTGGTGCTATGGCTGGTGCCATTCCACACAACCAAGACCTGGTCGCCAAACTGTGCGCCGTTGCTGACGCCGCTGACGGCCACACCACCGTCGCGTTCGGAGATGTTCAACACGTTGTCATTCGTCAGCGAGTTCACCGAGGTGGTGGGTGCGGAGGTGTCGACCAGCCATGCCTTGCTGGAGGGTGTGGCCAAAGATGTGTTGCCAGCGGCATCGGTTTGTCGCACCTGCACCATGCCAAGGGCGTAGTAGCCCAGACCTGTTGAAGAATCTGTATCCAAACCAAAGCTACTGCCTTGGCCATCTTTCCAATTGACTCCACCGTCAAGGCTGTATTGCCAACTGGCGCCTGCTTCCAACTGCCCCACCGTGATGACCGCATTCGAAGTCACACTGTCATCAATCGTTCGTCCCGTGTCGGTCAGCGTCATGCTGGGGGGCAAGGGTGGTTTGGTGTCCACGTCAATGCTGATGCTGGTGGTGGTCGAGCCCACATTGCCCGCTTTGTCATACCAAGCGCCCAAGCTGAATTGGGCGGTGACTTCTTGATCTGGAAACGGCGTGAAGGTGGCGCTGTACTCTTTGTCGCTGCTGCCCTGGGTCCAAGCTGACACGCGGCCCGCTGCGCAGGTAACGACGGGCAAGTTACCAGGCGCTTCGCTGAATTGCAGCGTCAAGGTAGCGGACCCATCAAGGGCGTTCAAGCTGCTGGTGGTGGTGCTCAAGCTGACCGTGGGCGCGGTGTTGTCAATCTGCCAGTCCATGGCCGAGCTGGTGACCTCCGAGACATTGCCCACCGCATCGGTTTGCCGCACTTGAACAGAACCTGATGCATAAGTCTGTTCATCACTCAGTGCAAAACCCGACCCTGCATTGTTGGGCAACAGCCCGCCTGTTTTCCAGGTGCTGCCGTTGTCCAAGGAGTATTCCCAAGTGGCACCGGTTTCTATCCCAGACACCAGCACGCTGGTGGCATGGCTCAAACCATCGGTGTTGTCATAGCCTTTGTCGTTGAGCTGCAATTGGGGTGCCACAGGTGCCGTGTTGTCCAAGCTGATGGCGTTTGTGGTCAAGGGTGATGAGCACAACGTTTCAAACGCCAAACCCGATGTGGTGCCAACCAAGGTGCTGCCATTCAAGTTCAAGGCCGTCACGCTCAAGGCATGGCCGTCAACCACTTGCAACTCACCCTGATCAAACATGGCGGGCGCTGCGAAACTGAACGTCATTTCTGCGCGGTCAAGCTTGACAAACTGCGCTTCCAAATTCATGCCATTGAAGGTCAGCAACAAACTGGGCGTGCCGTTACCACCCAGGGTCAAGGCTTCTGTGGTGTTGACCACCAACTGAACCGTGTCGCCCGCTTTCACCAAGATCTTGCTGTTCAAAGCAGGTGCCACAGATTGCATGGATGGGGCTTCCAACACCTGCACGTCAAAGGACTGGCTCACGCTCAAGCCGCCGGCATCGGTGGCGGTGATGGTGACAGTTGTTGCGTCTTGCAAACTGCTGGGGTTGCCCACGATCACACCGTGGTTGTCAATGCGCAAGCCCTCTGGCAAACCTTCTGCACTGAAGCGCAGGCTGTCGTTGGTGTCCACATCGTTAAAAGCTTGGGACACATCCAAGCTGAAGCTGCGACCCTTGGCCAGGGTTTGATCGGCGACTGTGCCCACAGCGGTTGGCGCTTCATTCACATTGCCCATGTTGACCGTGATGGTCTGGGTCACAAAATGGCCCTGCGCATCCTGCATTTTCACCAACAAGCTGAAGGTTTTTTGCGTTGAGCTTTCGTAGTCTGGTGCTGGCGTGAACTGCAACTCACCAGTGGCACTCAAGGTGAACAGGCTTGCATCGGGGTGGTTGGCGTCCAACACCAAAGACCAGTTCAAATCACTGATTTCTGGAATCCCCAGCGTGACCACTTCTTGCGGCAAATCGAACGCGTCGAAGGCTGCTATGTTGCTGTTGCTGTCCGGGTGCTCATCAATGCGCAACACCTTGTTCATGGCCACTTGCACTTGGTAAAGCGCTTCTTGGCTGAAGGTTTTAACCACGCTGTCAACGATGTCCTCAGAACGCTTTAAGAGTTTCAAAGCATCTGCATCACTTGAATTCACCACCAAATCGGCTTGTGCTTGGTCTTGCTTGACAAAGGCGTCCAGCATCAAATGAACCAGCACCTTGTTGGAGGCGTTTTTCGCCACCAAGGCATCAAATGCAGGGCTGCCAAGGTCTGCGTCAGCGTTGCGCCAAGCCTGAGCCGCCAATTTTTCAGAGGCGGCTTGTGCACTCAGCAAATTTTCCAAAACCTGAGCTTGATCATGCTTGGCATCGGCCTGCTTGGCCACCAAGGCATCGCTCAAAAGCTTGTCGACTTCAGCCTTGTCCGCTGCAAACTGTTGCAACACATCAATATCGGCTCCACGCCCATCGTCCATGGCTTGGCTCAGCGCATCGGCAAACACCCTGTCGGTGGCGGCACGGTTGTAGGCGGTCAACATGGCCACTTTGACATTGGCCTTGTTGTTGCTGTTCAAGGCCTCAGCCAACACCAGGCTGGCCAGGTGGTCGCCCTGCACTTGCGTGGCTTCAGTGGCCAGCGCTTGTTGCCATGCATACTCGGTTTGCGAGCTGGGGTTGTCTTCAAAGGCTTGGCGTCGCAATGCAATCAACTTCCAAGCCGCCAAGTCTGTGGCTGCTTGATCGGCTGAGGTCGATTCCGCTTGCGACACGCTTTGCTTGGCCGCATTCAAGTTGCTTTGTGCGCTCTGCACAGCTGTCGCGGAGGGTTTGGTTTGTGCTTGCGCACTGTTGAGGTTTTTTTGCGCGGTTGCCCAGTCGGTCATGGACTGTTGCCAAGCCTGTGCCGTCAATTTGTCAGCTGCCAGTTCTTGCGACAACTGCGTCAGGTTGCTGCTCAATCGAGCCAGCGCATCGGTTTGGCCGTTGACCCAGTCGGAGGCCATGTCGGCTTGCTTCAGGCCTTGCAATTCAACCCGGTCCAACGCGGTTTGCGCTTGCAATTGCATGCTGGCAAGCGCTTGGTCATAAGAGGCTTGGGCTCTGGCGTGTGTAGCGTCACTCAGTTTGTCGTTGTCCAACAAGCTTTGGGCCGCATTGAGTTGCCCCACATTTTTGTTGAAGGCCTGCCCCAAGGCATTGTCAAAACGGCCCTTGTTGGCATTGACAGCTTCAAACCATGCACTGTTGGCATTCAGTGTGCTGTTGTTGACCCAAGCATTGCTCAGGGTGTCCCATTCGGTGGTTTGTGTTTTTTGCGCTGTCTTGGCTGACGTGAGTTGGTCGGTGAGGTCGGTGCCCAACACGTCGGCCGCTTTCAGCATGTTGGCAATCAACACACTGCCATAGGCTTTGACTGCGGCGGTCTTCACGGTTTGTAACGCTGGCAGGCTGGAGAAGGAAATGCCTTGCGCGGTTTCAGCCTCGGCCATGCCTTGCGCCATCAAGACTTGCGCCGCGCTGCCCGCGTCCGCGCTGAAGCTTGCAGTGCCACTGGCGTCCACTTGGATGCCTGCCGCCATGGTGGCGATCACGTTCGACAAGTCCCCTGCATGGGACAAGGCCGCCAGTACGCGGCCATAGTCGTTGGATGCGCTGTTGGCGGTGCCGTCAGCGTTGGTCGTGGGTGCCACCGAAGCGCTTGTGATGTCAAAGTTGTCGCCCAAACCCAGCACCTTGGCCAAGGCTTTGTTGGTGTTGACCACGGCTGTCGGGGTGAGTGTGGCTTCGGTGTAGCCTGCCGCTGCGGCTTGTGCTGCCGATTTGCCCGTGGCGATGGTGGCGGCAATTTCAGTCAAGGGCGTCACGTTCGCCGTCACGGCGCCACCCGTGGCACCAAGCACTGCGATGGAGCGCAAGTCCACTGACAAGTCCACCAAGCCACCGGCCTCGTCCATGTAGTCCATGCCGGGGTTGTCGGGGTCGGCATCCACATCCTGAATGACCAAGATCACCACACCCACAAAGGTGGTGGTGAAGCTGTAGCTGCCATCGTCGGCTACCTTGACGTCTTCCAGCAATGCGCCGGTATCAGCACGGTAGACCAGCATGTGCAAACCGTTGCCCGCCACCGCAGGCCCGGCGGTAAATGCACCGCTGCCCTGACTGGTTACCGTCTGGGAGCCACCACCTGAGCCACCACCTGAGCCACCACCTGAGCCGCCACCTGAGCCGCCACCTGAGCCGCCACCTGAGCCAGGAACCACGGATACCTTGTCGTTCACATGGCCACCAATGGCGCTCATGCCCACCAACAAACCTGCCGCGCCCAAACCCATGCCGGAGACCGAGCCTGTGACCGTGGTGCTGACAGCACCTGACGGAGCGGCACTGGCTGCGCCACTGGCAGCATCGGTCATGGTGGCATTGGCAAGCGTTTCTGTGTTGCTGGCTTGCGCCCACAAATCGCTTTCGCGCCAGCTTGTAGGGTTGACTGCCAGCTCGGACAAAGGAAGCGCAGCCTCAGTGTCCCAAGCCTGATCTTGAGGAACATCGACTGACAAAGGTTCATCAGAATCTATCAGCTGAAGGGTCGACTTCTCATCCACCACAGCGCTGCCGTGCGCATCCGCCAATGATTCAGCGTCTTGCGCTGGTGCAAAAAAGGCGGGCAAGACCAACACCAACTTGCCGTCCACCCAAATTTGCAAGGCCTTGCCCTGGCGGCGAATTTGCTGGCCCGGCACAGGACGTTTGGTGACCGCATCCAGCAACACATAGCGCGGCTGCACAGCGGGCACGCCTTGACCTGGGGCTGCCAGTTCGGTTGCGGCCCAAACCCGCGCTTGTTGATTTTTCAAACCCAGCAAATAAGCCATGACCACCTCAAGAATCGACCATCAACATCCCACTTGCGTGGGCTCTATCGAATTTGGATTCGGCAGACCTGCAAAAAATTCAAACAAACCTGAAGCTTGTTGTAATAAATGAATTTCTTGCTTTTGTTGATTTAATTGGGAATTCTAAAAATTTGAGGTGTGATTTGAGGCATGAACAGGCAGAGAAACCGGAAGTAACTGCCCGTATTAATCGGGGGTTTTCAGCGGTAGTAGACCTCGACCCGGCCTTTCAAAGTAAGCAATAAAGGTTTGCCTTTGCGGTCCAGGGTCTTGCCGGCAGGGACTTTGATCCATCCTTCGCTGATGCAGTATTCCTCCACATCATGGCGTTCTTTGTCGTTGAATCGAATGCCGATGTCATGTTGAAAAACAGCTGGTACGTAATGCGGGCTGCGAGCATCAATGGACAAACGGTCGGGCAGTTCAGGGCGGGTGCTGGCTTCAGTCATGGTGTTGGCTTCAAAGTGCTTGAAAAGGAGCATTCTCGGTGAACTCTTAGAATCCTTGGATGTCAGAAAACACACCCTCCCCCGCACCCCAAGACGACAACCAACTGATTGCCGAACGCCGCGACAAACTGAAGCACATGCGCCAGCGTCAGGCGCTTGGCGGCCCAGTGGCTTTTCCCAACGATTTCAAGCCCGCCCACCACGCCGAACCCTTGCACACTGCGCATGGTGCCAAGACGGCCGAGGTCTTGGTCGAGGAAAAGCACACGGTGCGCATTGCTGGTCGCATGGTCCTGAAGCGGGTCATGGGCAAGGCCAGTTTCGCCACTTTGCAAGACAGCACAGGTCGGATGCAGGTGTATGTGAAGGGCGAAGAAATTGGCCTGGAGCTTTACGAAGACTTCAAACATTGGGATTTGGGCGACATCGTTGGCGCTGAAGGCCATGTGTTCAAAACCAAAACCGGCGAGTTGTCGGTGCATGTCACCAGCATCCGGATGCTGACCAAAAGCCTGCGTCCGCTGCCCGACAAATTTCATGGTGTGCACGACCAAGAAATCAAATACCGCCAGCGCTATGTCGATCTGATCACCGACGACACCTCGCGCCAACGTTTCATTGCCCGCAGCAAAGCGGTGAGCGGCATCCGCGACTTCATGGTGCAACACGGTTTCTTGGAAGTGGAAACGCCGATGCTGCACCCGATTCCGGGTGGTGCGAACGCCCGGCCCTTTGAGACGCACCACAACGCCCTTGACCAGCAAATGTTCTTGCGCATCGCTCCCGAGCTGTACCTGAAACGCTTGTTGGTGGGCGGCTTCGAGCGGGTGTTCGAGATCAACCGCAACTTCCGCAACGAAGGTATATCCGTGCGCCACAACCCCGAATTCACCATGATGGAGTTCTACGCGGCGTATTGGAACTACCAAGACCTGATGCAGTTCACCGAAAGCCTGATCCGCGACGCCGCCGAAAAAGCCGTTGGCACCCTCATGCTGACCTATGACGGCAAACCCGTGGACCTGTCCAAGCCCTTTGCCCGCCTCACCATCCGCGAAGCCATCATCCAATACACCGAGGCTGGCGACCATGTGGACGACAGCGCATGGCTGATCAACGCCTTGAAAAAGCTTGGTCACTCCGAAGAAAAACACAAACTCTCTGGCCGCAGTTTGGCCGGTTTGCAGGTGCTGTACTTTGAAGAAACCGTGGAAGACAAGCTGTGGGAACCCACCTTCATCTGCGAGCATCCGGTGGAAATTTCACCTCTGGCACGCGCCAGCGACAGCCACCCAGAAGTGACCGAACGTTTCGAGCTCTACATCACCGGCCGAGAATTTGGCAATGGTTTCAGCGAATTGAACGACGCCGAAGACCAAGCGGCGCGCTTTCATGCCCAAGTGAACGCGAAGGACAGCGGCGACGATGAAGCCATGTTTTATGACCACGACTTTGTGCGGGCGTTGGAGTACGGCATGCCTCCAGCCGGTGGCTGTGGCATTGGCATGGACCGATTGATGATGCTTTTGACAGACAGCCCCAGCATCCGGGACGTGATTTTGTTCCCGGCATTGCGCCGAGAACATTAAAAACCCATCAGGCCTTGGGCGCGGCTTCGGTGGCTGCGCCTGGTTTCACCACAGGCTTAGGGGGTTTGCAGTCGTGGCAGAAGAAAGCCAGGCTGCCGGCAAAGCGTTGTTGGCTGCCTTGGCGACGGGGTTTGTGCATGCCGCATTTGATGCAGGACATGGTTTCGCCCATTTTGCCCATGCCCGCAAAGGGTGAACCGTTTTCTCGACTGGTAAAACGAAGACCACTCTCGTCAACCGAAGTTTTGCCAGATTTGGTAGCCATGTCATTCCTTTAACAAACCTTGTGACCCGTCTAGCGGGGTCAAGAGGGTCTATTTTAACCGTTAATGGCTTGGGCCCTTTGTGCTGCAAATGTGTGCAGCCGACTCAGGGAAGCAAGGCCAAAGCCTGCAAATAGGCTGGCGTCTGCAGCAAGCTGTCCCAGTCCAAAGCGGGGCTGGACGGCAACAACGCGCTGCGTCTGGCTTCGCTGGCGGCACTGGCGGACCAATGCCCCAGGCGTTGGGCCTGCGCTAATCCATCGAGCAAGTCGTCCACCGCCCGCCCGCCTTCGGGGCTGTTCGGTGTGCTTTGGTTGCACAGCAGCACCAAGTCACAACCCGCGTTCAAGGCGGTGACGGCGGCTTCGGTGTAGGTCACCTCACGGCCATCAATCAGCCGGGCACCGGCCATGGACAAATCGTCGCTGAACACGGCACCCAAGAAACCCAGCTGTTGGCGCAAGATGTCTTGCAACCAGCGCTTGGAGAAACCGGCAGGCCGACCGTCCACCTTGGGGTAGATGACATGGGCGGGCATGACACTGCTCATGCAGGTGTTGAGCCATTCGTAGGGCAAGGCGTCGTCGGTCAGGATGTTTTTCAGGCTGCGTTTGTCCACCGGAATCTCGGTGTGCGAATCGGCCTTGACGAAACCATGCCCTGGGAAATGCTTGCCGCAGTTGGCCATGCCGGCTTGCAACAGACCGTGCATCAAGCTTTTGGCCAACAAACTCACCATGCGCGGATCGCGTGCAAAGGCGCGGTCGCCAATCACCCCGCTGCTGCCAAAGTCCAAATCCAGCACCGGCGTGAAGCTGAAGTCCACGCCACAAGCACGCAGCTCTGAGGCCAACACGAAGCCGCAGGCGGTGGCCGCGTTCATGGCTTGCAGCGCCCCGCTGCCCACCATGCCGTTTTCATCTTCTGCCCACAACTCGCCCAAAGCACGCATGGGCGGCAAATGGGTGAAGCCGTCTGTCCTGAAACGCTGGACCCGCCCGCCTTCATGGTCCACACATATCAAGGCATCAGGGCGCACAGACTTGATGTCGGCGCACAAGGCGCTGAGTTGTGCGCGGTCCACCCAATTGCGGCCAAACAAAATCAAGCCCCCCGTGAGTGGGTGCGCCAGACGGCGGCGGTCGGTGTCGCAGAGCGTGGTGCCAGCAATGTCCAAAATCAGCGGGGCGTGGAGCACATTTTTCATGGTTCAAGCGGTGGTTTGTTCAACGATGACGTGGCTGGTGGCGTAGTCGGTTTCGTCGCTGAGGGTGACATGGGCGCGCAATTGCCGTTGGTTGAACCAATCCTGCAAAGCGCCATGCAAAACAATGGTGGGTTGGCCGCTGGGCAACTTGCCCACTTCGCAATGCCGCCAGGTCATGGGCATGCGCATGCCCAAACCAATGGCCTTGCTGAACGCCTCTTTCACCGAAAAACGCGTGGCCAAAAAGCGAACGCCCCGATCCGGCCAGCGCAAGCTGCGGGCGCGAAACGTGTGCATTTCAGCGTCGCTCAAAATCTTCAAGGCGAAGCGTTCGCCATGCCGCTCGAAGCTGGCACGGATACGGCGAATGTCGCAAATATCCGTGCCAATGCCGTAAATCTGGCTCATGCTTGCAGGCACTTCAAATAGGCTTGGATGGTGGCGTTGTAGCCCATCTCCAAGGCATCGGCCATGAGGGCATGGCCAATCGATACCTCTTTCACGTCGGGCACGGTTTGCACAAAGTCGCGCAAATTCAGCAGGTTCAAATCGTGGCCTGCATTCACTTCCAAGCCCACCGCTTGCGCGGCCACAGCGGCGGCCTTGAACTGCGCCAACACCTGGGCTTGCGCAGCCTGCCCATGGGCTTGGGCATA
This sequence comes from Comamonadaceae bacterium, assembly GCA_947448745.1. Taxonomy (GTDB): domain Bacteria; phylum Pseudomonadota; class Gammaproteobacteria; order Burkholderiales; family Burkholderiaceae_C; genus Limnohabitans. The sequence continues at coordinate 5,795 of CANFOQ010000030.1, read as the reverse complement.
AGGCTCGGTGTACAGCTCCACCCGATCAGCACCCACTTCGCGGGCTGCGGCCATGGCCTGTGGGTCGGCGTCCATGAACAAACTCACGCGGGCACCCAATGCTTTGGCCTCGGCCACCAGGTCTTTCAAAACAGCGGCGTCTAGGGGGAAGCGCCAGCCGTGGTCCGAGGTGAACTGCCCTTCACCATCGGGCACAAAAGTCACTTGGTGCGGCCGCACCAAACGCACCAAGGGCATCAGGTTGTGCAAGGGGTTGCCTTCGATGTTGTATTCGCGGTCCGGCCAGTCTTTGAGCAACGCGGCCAAGTCGTGCACATCGCTGTCGCGAATGTGCCGTTGATCGGGTCGGGGATGCACCGTGATGCCCTGCGCACCGGCTTGCAAACACAGCGTGGCGGCGCGGGTGACGCTGGGAATGCCCAGGTGGCGGGTGTTGCGCACCAGCGCAACTTTGTTCAAATTGACGGAGAGATGGGTGTTCATAGGGCTTGCAAATCCATCATCACTTGGCGGGTGCGCAAGCTGCTGACCCCGCAATGGTAGTGCAACAAAGCACGCAACTGGGTTTGCAACAAGGTGCGGTCTTCACTCGGCCATTCGGCGCAAACACGCAGCAAGGTGGTGAGGGGCTCATCGCCATCCAAGGCAGTTTGCAATTGCAACCATTGGCGGCCCTGCAACTGCGAACCTGGCGGCATGGCCTGCAAGCCGCCTTCTGCCACCAGGCCATAGCCCTTGTCGGGCAACACCGGTTGCAAAGTCATGGTTTGCAAAGACAAATCAGGCAAGAAACCAATATCGCGCAGCAGCATCAATTCAAACGCCCGCAGCAAGGGTGCAGTGGTGTGTTCCAAGCCACTGGCCAACACCTTCACCGTTTGGCGGTAGACATCAAACAAAGCGGCGTGCGGGTCGTCGCGAGCCAACAAGCGCAACAAGAGTTCATTCAAGTAGTAGCCTGAGAGCAAGGCTTCACCACTGGGCATCACATGGCCACCGGCCCATTCGGCACTTTTCAAGGTGCGGATTTCGCCCTCGCCGCCAAAGCACAACAACAGCGGTTGCAGGGGCAAAAGTACAGGTCTCAAATTGGAGGTGGGCCGCTTGGCCCCTTTGGCCACCAAGGCCACACGCCCATAGTGACGCGTGAAAACTTCCAAGATGCGGCTGGATTCACTCCAGTCGTAGTGGTGAATCACGAAGCCGGGTTCGTCCAGAACCCGAAAAACCTTGGACCTACTCGTAGCCAAAGCTGCGCACCCGCGCTTCGTCATCGGCCCAGCCGGAGCGCACTTTCACCCAGAGTTCCAGGAACACCTTGGCATCCATCAGCTTTTCCAATTCTTGGCGGGCCATGGTGCCGATTTGTTTCAAGCGTTCGCCTTTGTCGCCAATCACCATGGCCTTGTGGCCATCACGCTCGACGACGATGGTGGCGGCAATGCGCACCATGCGAGAGACGGTTTTGCCGGGCTCTTCGGTGAATTTGTCGATGATGACGGTGGAGGTGTAGGGCAACTCGTCACCGGTGAGGCGGAACAATTTTTCACGGATGATTTCGCTGGCCAAAAACTTCTCGCTGCGGTCGGTGAGCTCGTCTTCGGCATACCACCAGGCTTGCTCGGGCAGGTATTTTTGGCACTGCACCAACAAGCGTTCAATGTCTTTGGGGTTCTTGGCCGACATCGGCACAAATTCGGCAAACGCGTGTTTGCTTTGCATCTCTTGCAACCAAGGTGCCAGTTCTTCTCGGCGGTTGACTTTGTCGAGCTTGTTGGCCACCAGCATGGCGGGGATGTTTTTGCCAAGCAGCGCCATCACTTTGGCGTCAGCGGCGGCAAAGCTGCCCGCATTCACCACGAACAACACCAAGTCCACATCGCCGACAGCGCCCAACACGGTCTTGTTGAGCGAGCGGTTCAAGGCGTTGCCATGGGCGGTTTGAAAGCCCGGCGTATCGACAAAGATGAACTGGGTTTGTTCGATGGTGCGGATGCCGGTGATGCGGTGGCGCGTGGTTTGCGCCTTGCGCGAGGTGATGCTGATCTTTTGACCCACCAAGGCATTGAGCAAGGTGGATTTGCCCACATTGGGCTTGCCAATGATGGCCACGGTGCCGCAGCGTTGAGGAGAAATGGTTTGTTCTTCGGTCATTGGGGGTTTTCTCGCAACCATTGAAGCATGGCCAAGGCCGCTGCTTGTTCACCACTGCGGCGTGAACTGCCGATGCCGCGTTGCGACTGTTTCAATTCGGGGACTTCGCATTCCACATCAAAGGTTTGTTGATGCGCGGCACCCGTGGTGCCCACTACCCGGTACGTGGGCAACTGCCAACGACGGGCTTGCAACCATTCTTGCAATTCGGTTTTCGGGTCTTTGGCCGCTGCCATCATGGTCGGCGACATGTCCACTTTTTCAAACAAACGAAACACCAGGGCTTGGGCAGCATCAAAACCGGCATCCAAAAACACCGAGCCAATCACGGCTTCCAAGGCATCGGCCAAGATGGAGGGGCGCTGTTGTCCGCCCGAGCGCATTTCGCCTTCACCCAAGCGCACCATGCCTGCCAGCCCCAGGTCCAAGGCCAAGCGGTGCAGGGTGTCTTGCTTGACGAGGTTGGCCCGCACCCGAGACAAATCGCCTTCGGGCAAATCGTGCAAGGCGGTGTAAATCATTTTGGAGACGGCCAGGTTCAACACCGAGTCGCCCAAGAATTCAAGACGCTCGTTGTGGCCACTGCCAAAACTGCGGTGGGTCAGCGCCAAGGCCAGCAACTTGGGGTCAGCGTACTGGTGCTGCAAACGGGTTTGCAAGGCCGTGTGTGACTTGTCGTCCGTGACCTTGCCCATGCTCAGTCGAAGCCACCCACGCGCGATGGGTTGGCGAAATTCATCCAGATGAAAAAGGCTTTGCCAACAATGTTTTTGTCAGGCACAAACCCCCAGTAGCGCGAATCCATAGAGTTGTCGCGGTTGTCACCCATCATGAAATAGTGTCCTTCAGGCACCGTGCACTCCACCCCTTCGACGGTGTAGCTGCAGTTGTCTTTGAAAGCAAAATCATTGATGCCGCTGACGAAGTTGGGGACGCGATCGTCGTTGAGCAAGCGGTGAACACGCAAGGTGTTCATTTGGGACGGGTTGCTGCCAATCGGCATGGCCTCTTCAAACTGTTTGCTGTAGCGCATCGTGTCGGCATCGAAAAACTCGGGAATGGATTCCTTGCTGACGAGTTGACCGTTGATGGTCAACACTTTGTTGATGTAAGCGATTTTGTCGCCGGGGACACCCACCACCCGTTTGATGTAATCCAAGCTGGGCTTGGGTGGGTAGCGAAACACCATGACATCGCCACGCTCAACCGGATGACCATCGATCACTTTGAGGTTCAACACGGGCAATCGAATGCCGTAATGAAATTTGTTCACCAAGATCAAATCACCAATGTGCAAGGTGGGGATCATGGAGCCCGAAGGAATTTTGAAGGGTTCAAACAAGAAGGAACGCAGGATGAACACCGCCGCAATCACGGGGAACAAACCAGCGGTCCAATCCAACCACCAGGGTTGGCGCAAAAGAGCTTCGCGTGCTTGCAGTGCAGGCGTTTCGTCTTCTTGAGAGGTGATGCCTTGCTGTGCCAAGGCTTCCAAACGTTGGGCACGCTCGGCATCAAACTGCAAAGCGGCGGCGCGGCGCAAGGGCATGAAGTGCAGTTGCTCGGCCAACCAGTAAACGCCCGTCACGGTGGTGGCCAGCAACAACAAGGCGGCAAACGAGCCCTCGATGAGTCCGGCATACCAAGCACCCGCATAGCCTGCAATGCCTGCCAATAAAAAAGCGGTGAGGGTGGGCATCAGTCTTCCACCTGCAAAATCGCCAAGAAGGCCTCTTGGGGCACTTCGACAGAACCAATTTGTTTCATGCGCTTCTTACCTGCTTTTTGTTTCTCTAAGAGTTTGCGTTTGCGACTGATGTCGCCGCCATAGCATTTTGCCAGCACGTTTTTACGCAAAGCTTTGATGCTTTCGCGTGCAATGATGTTGGCACCGATGGCGGCTTGGATGGCCACGTCGAACATTTGACGGCTGATGATCTCGCGCATCTTGGACACCACGGCCCGGCCCCGGTATTGCGATTGGGAGCGGTGCACGATGATGGACAAGGCATCCACGCGCTCACCATTGAGCAAAATATCCACCTTCACCACATCAGAAGCTCGGTATTCCTTGAACTCGTAGTCCATGGAGGCATAGCCCCGGCTGACACTTTTGAGTTTGTCGAAGAAGTCGAGCACGATTTCACCCAGCGGCATTTCATAGGTGAGCATCACCTGGCGGCCGTGGTAGGCCATGTTGAGTTGAACGCCGCGTTTTTGGTTGGCCAAGGTCATCACCGCGCCCACGTAGTCTTGGGGCATGTACAAATGCACCGTGACGATGGGCTCGCGAATTTCTTCCATCTTGCTGGCCTCGGGCATCTTCGAGGGGTTCTCCACCATGATGATTTCACCGTCGGCCTTCAGTACTTCATACACCACGCTGGGTGCGGTCGTGATCAGGTCTTGGTCGAACTCGCGTTCCAAGCGTTCTTGCACGATTTCCATGTGCAACAAGCCGAGGAAGCCGCAGCGAAAGCCAAAACCCAGGGCTTGCGACACCTCGGGTTCGTAGCGCAGCGAAGAGTCGTTGAGCTTGAGTTTTTCCAGTGCATCACGCAAAGAGTCGTAATGGCTGGCTTCGGTCGGGTACAAACCGGCGAACACCTGAGGCTGGATTTCCTTGAAGCCCGGCAGCGCTTGCTCGGCGGGCCCGAGGTTGTTGGGCAGCTTTTTCTCCAAAGTGATGGTGTCGCCCACCTTGGCGGCTTGCAATTCCTTGATGCCCGCAATGATGTAGCCCACCTGGCCGGCTTCCAAGGATTCACGCGGTTCGTTGGCTGGGGTGAACACGCCCAGGTTGTCGGCGTTGTAAACCGTTTCGGTGGCCATCATCTTGAAACGTTCGCCCTTGCCCAAGCGTCCATCCACCACCCGCACCAGCATGACGACGCCGACATAGGTGTCGAACCAGCTGTCGACGATCATGGCACGCAAGGGCGCATTGGGGTTGCCTTTGGGCGCAGGGATCTTGGCGACCACGGCTTCCAAAATGTCTTCCACGCCCATACCTGTTTTGGCCGAGCAAGGAATCGCGTCTGAAGCATCAATACCGATCACATCTTCGATTTCAGCTTTGGCGTTGTCAGGATCAGCCTGCGGCAAATCCATTTTGTTGAGCACCGGCACCACTTCCACGCCCAAGTCGAGGGCGGTATAGCAATTGGCCACGGTCTGCGCTTCAACCCCTTGGCTGGCATCCACCACCAAAAGCGCGCCTTCACAAGCCGACAGCGAACGACTGACTTCATAAGAGAAGTCGACATGCCCCGGTGTGTCGATCAAATTCAGGTTGTAAATCTGGCCATCGCGGGCCTTGTAGTGCAGCGCAGCGGTCTGTGCCTTGATGGTTATCCCACGCTCTTTCTCGATGTCCATCGAGTCCAACACCTGCGCTTCCATCTCTCTATCGCTGAGTCCGCCGCAACGCTGAATGATGCGGTCGGCCAGCGTGGATTTGCCGTGGTCAATGTGCGCGATGATCGAAAAATTTCTGATGTGGTTCATCAATGCAAGCAGTTAAGTGTTTGAATTTATAGAGGAGAAAGCCATAAAAAAGGGCGCGTCAGGTGATGACGCGCCCGGAACCAACAATCTATGGCAACTGCGATAGTTGGGACTTCATTGTAGGCAGAAAGCCC
>CANFOQ010000029.1 GCA_947448745.1 Comamonadaceae bacterium | reverse complement strand
TGGTGCCCGAATTTCTCATCCTCAAGTACAACGTGCCTTTCTACTTTGGTGGCACGTCGTTGCTGATCATCGTGGTGGTCACCATGGACTTCATGGCCCAAGTGCAAAACTACCTGATGAGTCAGCAGTATGAATCGCTGCTCAAAAAGGCCAACTTCAAGATGGCACCGGGTGGCTGATTGGGCGCATGGCGAAGGACGATGTCATCCAGATGCAAGGAGAGGTTGTTGAAAACCTCCCCAATGCCACCTTCCGGGTCAAACTGGAAAACGGCCATGTGGTGCTCGGACACATCTCCGGCAAGATGCGGATGCATTACATCCGTATCCTGCCAGGGGACAAAGTGACGGTTGAGTTAACGCCCTACGATTTGAGTAGAGCAAGAATTGTGTTCCGCGCCAAGTGAGGCGTGAAACATGCAGAGTTTGTTGGAATGCGCAAGGTGCGTGTTCTGGGTTTTTAGGAGAATGAAATGAAAGTTTCGGCTTCGGTCAAAACAATTTGCCGCAACTGCAAGATCATCCGCCGTAAAGGCGTGGTGCGTGTTATTTGCACGGATCCACGTCACAAGCAGCGCCAAGGCTGATCTTCCACCGCATTCAAGAGGTTTCTCATGGCACGTATCGCTGGTATCAATATTCCGCCCCATAAGCACACAGAGATTGGCTTGACGTCAATCTTTGGCATCGGTCGCACCCGCGCTCGCAAAATTTGCGAAGCTTGCGGCATCGACTACGCCAAGAAAATCAAGGACCTGAACGATTCAGACCTTGAAAAGATTCGCGATCAAATCGCACTGTTCACCATCGAAGGCGATTTGCGCCGTGAAACCACCATGAACATCAAGCGTTTGATGGACATCGGTTGTTACCGCGGTTTCCGCCATCGTCGCGGTCTGCCTATGCGCGGCCAACGTACACGCACCAATGCGCGTACCCGCAAAGGCCCCCGCAAGGCGGCTCAATCGCTGAAGAAATAAAGAGGGACCATCATGGCAAAAGCACCCGTCAACTCAGCCGCACAACGTGTGCGCAAGAAGGTTCGCAAAAACGTTGCGGACGGCATTGCGCACGTGCATGCGTCTTTCAACAACACCATCATCACCATCACCGACCGCCAAGGCAATGCATTGTCTTGGGCGTCGTCCGGTGGTCAAGGTTTCAAGGGCTCACGCAAGTCCACACCGTTTGCCGCTCAGGTGGCATCCGAGGTGGCTGGTCGTGCCGCCATTGATCAGGGCATCAAGAACCTCGACGTCGAAATCAAAGGTCCCGGCCCCGGCCGTGAGTCTTCGGTTCGCGCGTTGGCGGCCCTGGGCATTCGCATCAATTCCATTTCTGATGTGACGCCGGTTCCTCACAACGGATGCCGTCCGCAAAAGCGCCGTCGCATCTGATTTCAAAACAAGCCCACCGCCGCTGGTGTTCACATCAGCGGCTCCCTGCATTCTGTGCGGGCAGTTGACATAAAAGGAAGTTCAAGTGGCACGTTACCTCGGCCCCAAGGCCAAACTATCTCGCCGTGAAGGCACCGACCTGTTTCTGAAGAGCGCACGTCGCTCGATCGCAGACAAGGCCAAATTCGACAGCAAACCCGGCCAACATGGCCGCACCTCCGGTCAGCGCATGTCTGACTTCGGTTTGCAGTTGCGTGAAAAACAAAAAGTCAAACGCATGTACGGCGTGTTGGAGCGTCAATTCCGCCGCTACTTCGCCATGGCCGACAAACAAAAAGGCAACACTGGTTCCAACCTGTTGTCTTTGTTGGAATCGCGTTTGGACAACGTGGTCTACCGCATGGGTTTTGGCTCCACACGTGCTGAAGCACGTCAGTTGGTCTCCCACAAAGCCATCACCGTCAATGGCCATCAAGTCAACATCCCTTCCTATTTGGTCAAGGCTGGTGACGTGGTGAGCGTGCGTGAAAAATCCAAAAAGCAAGGCCGCGTTGTGGAAGCGCTGCAATTGGCCACCCAAGTTGGCATTCCAGCATGGGTTGACGTCAATGTAGAAAAAGCCGAAGGCATCTTCAAGAAGACGCCTGACCGTGACGAATTTGCGGCTGACATCAACGAATCTTTGATCGTTGAGTTGTATTCGCGTTAACCGGGGCTCTTTGGCTCCTTGAATCCGCCGCCCTGGTCATGTAGTCCAGGGGTCATCATCCTGCCTTACCGGTGTAACGAGCCGGGGGCATTGAGAGGAAAAACGAATGCAAACAAATCTTCTGAAGCCTAAAGCCATCCAAGTTGAACAATTGGGCCACAACAAGTCCAAAGTGACCTTGGAACCTTTTGAGCGTGGTTACGGCCACACCTTGGGCAATGCATTGCGCCGCGTTTTGTTGTCTTCCATGGTTGGCTATGCCGTGACCGATGTCACCATTGCTGGCGTGTTGCACGAGTACTCGTCCATCGACGGCGTGCAAGAAGACGTGGTCAACATTTTGTTGAACCTCAAAGGCGTGGTCTTCAAACTGCACAACCGTGACGAAGTCACCCTGAGCCTGCGCAAAGACGGCGAAGGTCAAGTCACAGCTGCTGACATTCAAACACCGCACGACGTCGAAATCATCAACCCCGAGCACGTGATCGCCAACTTGTCGCACGGCGGCAAAATTGACATCCAACTCAAGGTTGAAAAAGGCCGTGGCTATGTGCCCGGCAGCATGCGCCGCCATGCCGACGAAGTGAACAAATCCATCGGCCGCATTGTGTTGGACGCGTCTTTCTCACCCGTCAAGCGCGTGAGCTACAGCGTTGAAAACGCCCGTGTCGAACAACGCACCGACTTGGACCGCTTGGTCATGGAAATCGAAACCAACGGCGCCATCACTGCTGAAGATGCCGTGCGTTCATCAGCCAAAATTTTGGTGGAACAACTGGCCGTCTTCGCACAGTTGGAAGGCAACGAGTTGGCTGCATTCGATGCACCCGCTCCGCGCAGCACCCAACAAGTCGACCCCATCCTGCTGCGTCCCGTGGACGAGTTGGAACTCACTGTGCGTTCAGCCAATTGCCTCAAAGCAGAAAACATTTTCTACATTGGCGATTTGATTCAACGCACCGAAAACGAATTGTTGAAGACCCCCAACCTGGGCCGCAAATCTTTGAACGAAATCAAAGAAGTGTTGGCTTCACGTGGTTTGACTTTGGGCATGAAGCTCGAAGGCTGGCCACCTGCCGGTTTGGAAGCCAAACGAATCTAACAACCAAAAGCAACTTGAGTTGCTATCCCCCTGGCCGTACCTGATACGGCGGCCGGCAAAAAAAGCGTCATTCAAAAAAGGACAAGATCATGCGTCACGGACACGGACTTAGAAAACTCAACCGCACCAGCTCACACCGTTTGGCCATGTTGCAAAACATGATGAACTCGTTGATCGAGCACGAAGCCATCAAAACCACTTTGCCCAAGGCCAAAGAACTGCGCCGCGTTATCGAGCCCATGCTCACACTCGCCAAAGAACCCACTTTGTCCAACAAGCGTTTGGCTTTCAACCGCCTGCGCAACCGCGACAACGTGGTCAAGTTGTTTGCCGAACTCGGCCCACGTTACAAAACACGTCCCGGTGGCTACACACGCATTTTGAAAATGGGTTTCCGCGTGGGTGACAACGCGCCCATGGCTTTGGTTGAATTGGTCGATCGTCCTGAAATCGCCGAAACACCTGCCGCCGCAGCTGAATAACAGTTACAATCAACGCACACGACGCGCGATGGAGCAGCCTGGTAGCTCGTTGGGCTCATAACCCAAAGGTCGCAAGTTCAAATCTTGCTCGCGCAACCACATACACAACGCCCACTTTCAAGTGGGCGTTTTGCATGGAGGGCCCACTTCAGTGGGCGTTTGGCAATGAGGCCCACTTCAGTGGGCGTTGTGCATTTCAGAACCGCATCACCTTCACTCCCAACCATGTGGAACTTGAAACAAGAACTTGAAAAGGCACAAAGCCTGTCCAAGCGGATTGAACTGCACACAGCGTCTGGTGTGCAGGTGTGGCATGTGTGGAACCAAGCTGCAGGCAAGCCCTTGGTGCTGCTGCACGGTGGCAGTGGCAGTTGGAACCATTGGGTGTGCAATGTCTTGCCACTCAGCCAGCAACGCGCAGTGTGGGCCTTAGACACCCCAGGGCTGGGCGACTCTGAACTCCCCTTGAAGGCCTTAGACGCCGATGACCTCGCAGAGCCCCTTGAAGAAGGCTTACAGCACTTGTTTGGCAGTGAAGCACTGGATGTTGTGGGCTTCTCGTTTGGCGGCTTGATGGCGGGGTTCGCAGCCGCACAGTGGCCCACACGTTTCAAACGATTGGTGTTGGTGGGTGTGCCAGGCTTGGGCCTGTCCAACAACATCTTGAACATGCGCGGCTTTCGCGACGACATGAGCGCCGAAGAGCGACTGGGCGTGCATAAAAACAATTTGTTGGCCATCATGCTCCACAACGAAAGCTTGGTCACTGAAGACTTGCTAACGATGCAAGCCCAGAATGTGTCGCGTGATCGCTTGCGGCGCAGACGCATCGCCCGCAGTGATGCACTGTTGCATCAGCAAACCAAATGGACATGTGAAGTGCATGGCATCTGGGGTGCATTGGATGCGCTGTACAAAGGCAAGATGCATTTGTTGCCCGAGCGTTTGGCGGGCTGCAACTTGCAAAGCTTTCAAACCATTGCCAACGCCGGGCATTGGGTGCAATACGAGCAACCCGAGGCTTTCAACCAAGCTTTGCAAAACGCTTTGCCTGTATAGAAGACACAAGCCGCGCTTTGCAACAAGGCCACGCTTGCAGCACCTGTCAATCGGGCAGCACGGCGGTCACTTCAATTTCCACCAAGGCACGTTCCTCCACCAAGGCTTTCACCACCACGCAGGTCATGGCGGGAAAGTGCTTGCCCAATACTTCACGATAGACCGCGCCGATCTCGGCCAATCGCGATGCATAGGTGTCGCGGTCGGTGATGTACCAAGTCATGCGCACCATGTGTTGTGGACCAGCGTGGGCCGCGTGCAGCACCGCCAACACATTGCGCAATGCTTGTGCGGTTTGCATCACAAAATCGTCGGACTCAAATTGCTGTTGGGCATTCCAACCAATTTGGCCGCCGACAAAAATCTGTGTGCCACGCGCAGCAATGCCATTGGCATAACCTTTGGGACGCTCCCAGCCTTCAGGCAGTAAAACAGTGTGCATAAGTGCTTTCAAATAAGAGATGAGCGCAGTTTGAAGCGCTGTAATTTGCCTGTGGGTGTGCGCGGCAGGGTTGCTAAAAAAACCACTTCACGCGGGTACTTGTAGGGAGCCAGAGACTGCTTCACATGGTCTTGCAAGGTTTTCACGAGGTCTTCATGGGCCACAAAACCATCGCTCAACACACAAAAGGCTTGCACCACCATGCCACGCTCTGTGTCAGGCTTGCCCACCACGGCGCATTCCAAAACAGCAGGGTGCTTCAGCAGGGCCTCTTCCACTTCTGGGCCTGCAATGTTGTAGCCCGCGCTGATGATCATGTCGTCGGCGCGGGACTGGTAATGGAAATAGCCATCGATGTCTTGAATAACGGCATCACCCGGAAAATTCCAGCCGCCTTGCACATAGGTGGCTTGTCGTGCATCGTCCAAGTATTTGCAACCGGTTGGGCCGCGCACCGCCAAGCGACCCATCTGACCGGCTGGAAGCACCAAGCCGTGTTCATCCAACACACAGGCTTCATAGCCTGGCACCACCTGGCCCATGCTGCCCGAGCGCACACGATCAGGGGGTGAAGAAATAAAGATGTGAAACATCTCGGTGGCCCCAATGCCGTCGAGCATCTCAATGCCACAGGCTTGTTTCCAAAGCTGTCGTGTGGTGTCGGGCAAAGCTTCACCGGCACTCACGCTCACGCGCAAACTCGGCACCGAGGTGGCGGCGATGAGGGGTGCCATTTGTCGGTAAAAGGTGGGTGCGGTGTAGCAAATCGTGCAGCCAGCGTCTTGCAGGGCACGCAACATGGATTCAGGGTTCAACGGGCCGCTGGGGTAATACACAGAGGCACCAGCCACCATGGGAAACAACAACAAACCACCCAAACCAAAGGTGAAAGCCAGGGGCGGTGTGCCCAGCACGATGTCAGCAGCGGACATGTTCAGCACCGACAAAGGCCATGCCTGACAAGCCGACCACACATCCAAATGCGAATGACATGCCGCCTTGGGCGAACCGGTGGTGCCGGAGGTGAAGGCGAGGATGGCGATGTCATCGCCAGTGGTGGGGCAAGCCTCGAACACCGTAGGCAAAGCACCTGACAACTGTTCCAATCCACCGGTCAAATGCGCGTCGCCAAACACAACCACCGAAGACAAGACAGGGCATTGCTGCTGCGCCAATGTCAATTCATCGGCCAACGCAACATCACACACCGCCAACACAGGCTGTGCTTTGTCGATGACCTCGCACAACTCCTTGGCACGCAGCATGGGCATGGTGGACACCGCAATCAAACCTGCTTTAACCACGGCCAACCAACACAGTGCAAAACCAATCGAGTTGGTGCCGCGAATCAAAACACGGTTGCCAGGCACAAGCCCCAAGACATGAATCAAGCAATGCGCACGCTGGTTCACCAAGGCCTGTGCTTGCCGGTAGCTCAGTGTTTCGGAAGCAGAGCGAAACAGCGGCGCATCCGCCCAGGGCTGCGTCAAGGCTTTGTCCAGCAGTTCGGTCACCACGTTCAACACATCGTCACCTGTGGGGGAACCAGCCGGGTACAAAAACTGCGGCCACGCCGCGTGGGGTGGCAAGCGATCATGCACAAACCGATCGCTTTGGGCGCTCATGTGGTGCCTTTGAGCACCGACTTGCCGATGATGAGTTGCTGCACTTCAGAAGCGCCTTCGTAAATGCGCAAAGAACGAATGTCACGGTACAAGGACTCCAGTTTGTTGCCGACCATTACGCCCGTGCCGCCGTGCATTTGCAGCGCCATGTCAATCACCTTGGAAGCGTTTTCGGTGGCGGTGAGTTTGGCCATGGCCGCCGCCTGGGTGTAGGCCGCCGCAGCCACGCCATCGCTGCCCAAGGTGTCGCGCAGCCAAGCCGCACGGTAGGTCAGGAGTGCGCCCGCCTCCAACAAACAAGCCATGTCACCCAGTCGCGCTTGCGTCAATTGAAAGTCGGCCAAGTGCTTGCCAAACATCTGGCGTTGTTGCGTGTAGTGAAGGGCCTCAATCAAAGCACGCCGGCCCATGCCCAATGCGGCACCCGCGACGGACGCGCGAAAAATATCCAAGGTGCGCATCGCCAACTTGAAGCCGCCATTCAAATCGCCCAATTGCGAAGAAGCGGGCAACGCGCAGTGGTCGAAATGCAAGGTGGCCAAGGGATGCGGCGACATGACCTGCAAGTGCGTATCGTCATTCAAACCAGGACTGTCTGCGTTCACGATGAAGGCGGTGATGCCACGCGCACCTGCTGTCACATCGGTTTTGGCAAACACCACATAAAAATGCGCCAAGCCGCCATTGCTGATCCAGGTCTTGCAGCCGTTCATGACAAAGCCGTTGGCAACAGGGCTGGCATGGGTTTGCATGCCGGCCACATCCGAGCCCGCATCCGGCTCACTGAGCGCAAACGCGGCAATCATGTCGCCACGCGCCACCGCTGGCAGATAGTGCGCTTGTTGGGTTGGCGTGCCCGCCAAAGTGATGGCCCCACTGCCCAAGCCTTGCATGGCAAATGCAAAGTCTGCCAAGGGTGAATACTGCGACAAGGTTTCGCGGATGATGACCAAGGCGCGTGAATCCAAGGTGTCCCAAGCCCCACCGTGCGCCGAGGTGACGACATAGCGCAACCAACCCGCATCGCCAAGACGCTGCACCCATTCGCGGCAAGCAGTGCGGTCATCCGCTTCGTGCACATGCTGGTCTTGCATCCAAGCGTGCAAGGCCGTGGCCAAGTCACGGTGGCGGTCTTCAAAAAATGGCAGTTGCCAATGGGCGTTCATCTCAATCACCTTGAAACACAGGTTGTTGTTTGGCCGCGAAGGCTTCATAGGCGCGGTGGAAATCTTGGGTTTGCATGCAAATCGCTTGCGCTTGCGCTTCGGCTTCGATGGCTTGGTCCAGCGTCATCGACCACTCTTGGTGCAACATGGTTTTGGTCATGCCGTGGGCGAAGCTGGGGCCTTGTGCCAAACCAAGCGCCACACTGTGGGCGGCGGCACGCAGCGCATCCGCCTCGTGCAAGCTGTTGAAAAAGCCCCAGGCCAGTCCTTCCGCCGCCGTCATGGCGCGGCCGGTGAACAGCAATTCACTGGCCCGTCCTTGGCCAATCACGCGCGGCAACAAACTGCAAGCACCCATGTCGGCACCGGCCAAGCCCACGCGTGAAAACAAATACGACACCTTGGTGGTGGTGCTGCCCAATCGCATGTCTGAGGCCAAGGCCAACATGGCACCAGCACCGGCACACACACCATCAATGGCGGCCACGATGGGCTGTGGGCACAGGCGCATGGCTTTCACCAAGTCGCCGGTCATGCGGGTGAAGGCCAGCAACTCGGGCATGGTCATCTTGGTGAGGGGGCCGATGATTTCGTGCACATCACCGCCCGAGCAAAAGTTGCCACCCGCGCCTTGCAACACCACCACGCGCACATCGGTGGCCACACGCAGTTGCACAAACAAATCACGCAACTCGGCGTAGGACGCGAAGGTGAGAGGGTTTTTGCGCTCGGGTCGGTTCAAGGTGATGGTGGCCACACCGTGGGCATCACAGGCCCACGAAAAATGCGCGGCGGCTTGTTGTGCCAAGGCTTGGTATTGCCCACGCATGGGGTTTTGTTCGGGAATGTGGTGTTTCATGAAGTCTCCGTGGCACTGTGTTGTTTGACGCGACCAAGCAAGCCATGCAGGGATTGCAGTTCTTTGCTGCTTAGGGTGTCGAATGCTTGAACAATCCAAGCCTCGTGGCGCTTGGCCATTTTTTTAAACAGGGCGCGGCCCGCAGGCGTGAGTCGAATCAACCATGCTCGGCGGTCGCCGTCCACGCTGCTGCGCTCAATCAAGCCCTCTTTCACCAACTGGTCGGTCACGGGTGTGATGTTGCCGCTGGTCACCATCATGCGGCGCGACAGCTCGGTCATCTTCATGCCTTGCGGTTCGCGCTCAAGCTGCGCCAACAAATCAAAGCGCGGCAAGGTGGTGCTGAACTCATCGCGCAATCCGGTGCGCACTTTTTTTTCAATGAGCTGGGTGCAGGTGAGCATGCGCAACCACAGGCGCAGGGCTTCGGGGTGGTTGCTGTGGGCGCGGGCTTCAAGGTCCATGGTCAGCGTGTTGTTTGAAGTAATCGGTAGAGTTGATCGCGGCCGCTTTCATACGGCTGGGGCCAGACCAGATCGCGGCTGCCCAATTTGGCGGCTTCGTGCAGGGTCCAATTCGGATCGGCCAAGTGCGGGCGGGCGATGGCGCACAAATCTGCGCGGCCTGCCGCGATGATGCTGTTGGCATGGTCGGCTTCGCTGATCGCACCCACCGCCATGGTGGCGATGTGCACCTCGTTGCGGATGCGGTCGGCAAACGGTGTTTGGTACATGCGGCCATAAACCGGCTTGGCCGCGCGGGTGGTTTGACCGGACGACACATCGATCAAATCACAACCGGCGGCTTTGAACAATTGGGCCATCTCCACCGCATCGTCATCCGTGTTGCCACCCGGCGCCCAGTCGTGCGCCGAGATGCGCACACTCATGGGTTTGTTGGCAGGCCACACAGCCCGCATGGCTTGAAACACTTGCAAGGGGTAGCGACAACGGTTGGCCAAGCTGCCACCGAACTCGTCGCTGCGGTGGTTGGTCAAGGGGCAAATAAAACCCGACAACAGATAGCCGTGGGCACAGTGCAATTCCAAGGCATCAAAGCCGGCGGCATCGGCACGCCGCGTGGCGGCCACAAACGCTGCTGTCAGTGTTTGCATGTCGTCGGTGGTCATGGCGCGAGGTGTTTGGTTGTTCGGTCCATAGGGCACATCGCTTGCGGCCATCAAGGGCCAGTTGTGGGCCAGCAAGGGTTCATCCATCGCTTCCCAGCCCAGCTGCGTGGAGCCCTTCGCGCCACTGTGACCCAGCTGCAGGCCGATGTGTGCATCTTGGCCATGCACAAAGTCGGTGATGCGTTTGAACGCCAGTTGTTGTTCGTCGTTCCACAAGCCCGGGCAGCCCGGTGTGATGCGGCCCTCGGGCGTTGGGCTGGTCATCTCCACCATCACCAAACCAGCACCGCCCAAGGCGCGGGCACCGTGGTGCACCAAATGAAAGTCGTTCACCACGCCATCCACCGCTTTGTAAGTGGCCATGGGCGAGACGACGATGCGGTTTTTCAAACTGAGGCCACGCAGGCTGAACGGCAAAAGCATGGGCACCACAGCGCGACCACCCGACAACCAGGCCTCGAAATGCTGCAACCATTGCGGGTCCCGCACACGCAGGTTTTCATGGCTGATGCGTTGCGAGCGGGTCAGCAAGGAATAGGTAAACTGCTCGATGTCCATGTGGGTGTAGCGGTCCACATGCTCAAACCATTCGGTGGAATTGCGGGCCGCGTTTTGAATTTTCAACACCTCGACACTGCGCCGCGCTTCATAAGCTTTCAACACGGTGGCCATGTCGGCATCCGGGTGCTGGGCAAAGGTGTTGGCCAAGTCAATCGCGTCTTCAAACGCCAGTTTGGTGCCGCTGCCAATCGAGTAATGCGCGGTGTGGGCCGCATCGCCCATCAACACAAAGGGTGTGCGTTTGTTGTTCAGTGTTTCCCAATGCACCCAGTTGTTGCAAATCACGCGCGGAAATTGAATCCAATTGGCCGAGCCGCGCAAATGCGCCGCGTTGCTCATCAATGCGTGGCCGTCCAAATACTTGGCAAACAGGTTTTGACAAAACGCCACCGCTTCTGCTTGGTTCATCTGGTCGATGCCGTGCGCTTGCCACACCGATGCGGGCGTTTCCACAATGAAGGTGGAAGTGTGTTCGTCGTACTTGTAGGCGTGGGCTTGAAACCAGCCGTGCTCGGTTTGCTCGAAGGCGAAGGTGAAGGCGTCAAAAGTTTTGTGCGTGCCCAACCAAACAAAGCGGCAATCGCGCACATCGATGTCGGGTTGGTAGGTGTCGGCATAGCGGGTGCGGATGCGGCTGTTCAAGCCATCGCTGGCGATCACCAAGTCGGCTTGGTACTGCAGCGCCAATGCTTGGTCGTCGCTCACATCGGTTTCAAACACCAGCTTCACCTCCAGCTCTTCGCAACGCTGCTGCAAGATGTTGAGCAAGTGCTTGCGCCCAATGCCGCAAAAGCCGTGGCCGGTGGAGCGCACCGACTGGCCTTTGAAAAACACCTCGATGTCGTCCCAGTGGTTGAACGCATCGCCAATCAATTCGGCGGCGTGCGCATCAGCGGCTTGCAGGTTGTGCAGGGTTTGATCGCTGAACACCACGCCCCAGCCAAAGGTGTCGTAGGGGCGGTTGCGCTCGACCACGGTGATCTGGTGGGACGGGTTTTGCTGCTTCATGAGCAGCGCGAAATACAAACCGGCGGGGCCACCGCCAATGCACAAAATGTTCATGCCCATATTGTTGAGGCCTAAAGTAAATCACGTCAAGCCTTGAATGCGCCAAAGCGCAGAGGGTTTTCCCTTGAGCGCACAATAGCCGCATGCTTTACAAATTCAAATCCAAAGCCGCTGGCGACCTGATTCTGTTGGAGCCGCAAGGCGTTCAGTTCCTGCACATCATTGGCAAAACACCTGGGCCCCAAGGCATCATCGACGCCCCAGAGATGCCCGCCGCCATCGCGGCTTTGCAACGCGCTGTAGAGCAGCAAGAAGCCGCCCAAGCCCAGGCCGTGGCCGACGCCGCTGCACAAGGCCAGCCCGCGCCGCGCCTCGAGGGCATCAGCCTTCGCCAGCGCAGCAAACCCATCATCGACATGCTGCAACGCTGTCACCAAGCCGCTCAGCCCATCGTCTGGGGCGTGTAGGTGACGCATCCCTACCAAGCCTTGACACCCTCGGTGGTGTTGGACGCCTTGAGCGTGTTGGGCTTGCCGGTGGACGGTCGCTTGAGTGCGCTCAGCTCGTATGAAAACCGCGTGTACCAAGTGCATTTGGACGACGACAGTACGGTGGTGGCCAAGTTCTACCGACCCGGGCGTTGGAGCGAAGCGCAAATTCGCGAGGAGCACGCCTTCACCGATGAGCTGATGGCCGAAGACATTCCGGTGGTGGGGCCGCTCACTTTGAACGGCCTGCGCTTGCACGAAGCCCGCATCCTGCATGACGGCGTGGAGGGGCATTTCTGGTTCAGCGTCAGCCCTTGCCGTGGTGGCCGCGCCCCCGAGTTGGACGACCCCGAGGTGCTGATGTGGATTGGCCGACTGATGGCCCGCATGCACTTGGTGGGCGAACGCCAGGCCTTTGTGCACCGCCCGGCGCTGAACCTGCACACCTTTGGCGAAGCCTCACGCGACTTGCTGATGCGCGAAAACTGGGTGCCGCCTGAAGTGGCGCAACAGTGGCTGGACTTGTGCAACCAAGCATTGGAATGGGTGCGCCAAAAAATGCCCGCGCAAGTGCGCTGCTTGCGGCTGCACGGCGACTGCCACCCCGGCAATATTTTGTGGACGCCGCAAGGCCTGCCCGAGGCCGGTCCGCATTTCGTGGACTTGGACGACGCCCGCATGGGCCCCGCCGTGCAAGACCTGTGGATGCTGTTGCACGGTGACGAACAAGAACGCCGCCAAAAACTGTTCACCGTGCTCGAAGGCTACGAAAGCATGCGACCGTTTGACATGCAAGAGGTGCAGTGGATCGAGCCGCTGCGCACCCTGCGCATCATTCACTACAGCGCCTGGCTGGCCAGCCGCCAAGACGACCCGGCCTTTCCCATGCACTTTCCTTGGTTCGGCACCGCCGACTATTGGCGTGGGCAGTGCGACACCTTGCGGGAGCAGATCGAGTTGATGGCTTAAACCAACAAGGCATTCACCCTTTTCACATACGCCGCCGGGTCGGCTGGCAAGCCGCCTTCGGCCAGCAAGGCCTGGTCAAACACGATGTGCGCCAGGTCGTGGAAATGGATTTGACCGTCGGGCGTGTCCAGCTTTTTCACCAGCGGGTGCTCGGGGTTGATTTCCAAAATCGGTTTGCTTTCCGGCGCGGTTTGACCGGCTTGCTTGAGCATGCGGGCCAGTTGCAAAGACATGGCGTCGTCTTTGACCACCAAGCAAGCGGGCGAGTCCACCAAGCGGCTGGTGATGCGCACATCGTCGGCTTTGTCTTTCAGCGCCTCTTTCAGCTTGGCCAGCAGCGGCTTGAAGGTTTCAGCGGCTTCTTCGGCGGCTTTTTTCTCGGCCTCGTCTTGCAGCTTGCCCAAGTCAAACGCGCCCTTGGCCACGCTTTGCAGCGGGGTGCCGTCAAACTCGTTGAGGAAGCCCAGCGCCCATTCGTCCACCCGGTCGGACATCAGCAGCACCTCGATGCCTTTTTTGCGGAACACCTCGAGCTGCGGGCTGTTTTTGGCGGCGGCCAAGCTGTCGGCCGTGATGTAAAAAATGGCTTCTTGGCCTTCTTTCATGCGGGCTTTGTAATCGGCAAAGCCCACGCTCACGGTGTCGGTGGTCGAGCTGGCAAAGCGCAGCAGCTTGGCGATCTTGTCCTTGTTGGCAAAGTCTTCGCCCAAGCCTTCTTTCAACACCGCGCCAAAGTCGGCGTAAAACTTGGTGAACTTGCCGGCGTCTTGTTGGTCCTCGTCGCTGGCGTCCGCCGCAGGCACGTCGTGCTTGGCCAGGTCTTCCAACATGGACAGCACGCGGCGGGTGTTGCCCTCGCGGATGGCTTTGACGTCGCGGCTTTCTTGCAGCAGCTCGCGGCTCACGTTCAAAGGCAAATCGGCCGAGTCCACCACGCCTTTGACAAAGCGCAAGTAGGTGGGCAGCAAGGCTTCGGCGTCGTCCATGATGAAGACGCGTTTCACATACAGCTTGATGCCGCCTTTTTTGTCGCGGTTCCACAAATCAAACGGCGCTTTGCTGGGCAAGTACAGCAGTTGCGTGTACTCGGTGCTGCCTTCCACCTTGTTGTGGCTCCAAGCCAGCGGCGGCTCGAAGTCGTGGCTGATGGCTTTGTAAAACTCCGCGTGCTGCTCGGCGCTGATGTCTTTTTTCGGGCGGGTCCACAAGGCCGAGGCTTTGTTGACGGTTTCCCATTCGTCGGTCACCACCATCTCACCGGGTTGCTCGTTCTCGCCTTCTTTCCATTCTTCCTTGCGCATCAGGATGGGCAGGGCGATGTGGTCGGCGTACTTGCCGATGATGCTTTTGATTTGCCAGTTGCTTAAGAACTCTTCGGCGTCGTCACGCAAATGCAAAATGATGTGGCTGCCGCGCTTGTCTTGGGTGATGGTTTCCACCTCGAAGTCGCCGCTGCCCCCGCTCGTCCAGCGCACGCCCTCGGACGCGGCCAAGCCCGCGCGGCGGGTTTCCACCACGATCTTGTCGGCCACGATGAAGCCCGAGTAAAAGCCCACACCGAACTGACCGATGAGTGAGCCTTGGTCTTTGGCGTCAGTTTGCTGGTCGCCGCTCAACTTGCTCATGAAGTCGCGGGTGCCGCTTTTGGCGATCGTGCCCAGGTGGTCAATCGCTTCTTGCTGGCTCATGCCAATGCCGTTGTCGCTGATGGTCAGCGTCTTGGCGGCTTTGTCGAAGGCCACGCGAATATCAAGTGTGGGCGTGTCTTCCAGCAAAGCGGCGTTGTTCAAAGACTCGTAGCGCAACTTGTCGCAGGCGTCCGAGGCGTTGGAAATCAGCTCGCGCAAAAAGATTTCTTTGTTGGAATACAGGGAGTGGGTGACCAGGTGCAGCAGCTGGGCCACTTCGGCTTGGAAGGCGTGGGTGTGTTTTGTCATGGTGTCAGAGAGAAAAGAACGAAAAAGAATGGGTTCCAAGTGGGGCGCGTGGCCCGTATTTCAAGAAGCAGATGGTTTGAAGTGAGCAAGTGCTCTTGCACTGGGCCTTAAAACACCTCGCCAGGCGCCAAATACCGCCACTGCCCCACGGGCAGTTGGCCCAGCTTCACGCGGCCAATGCGCACCCGTTTCAAGCCGACCACGGTCAGGCCAACTTGCTCGCACATGCGTCGAATTTGGCGTTTGCGGCCTTCTTTCAAGACAAAGCGCAGTTGCTCGGGGTTTTGCCAGTCCACCACGGCGGGCTTCAAGGCTTGGCCGTCCAAGTGCAGGCCGTGGCACAAACGCGCCAATTGGTCTGCGGGAAACAGCGACTGCACATCGGTTTGTTGCTCCCCCGCTGCCAATTTGCCGTACTGCACCCGCACCAAATATTCTTTTTCCACCTGCGAGTCTTCGCCAATCAATTGGCGTGCCACGCGGCCGTCTTGGGTCAGCACCAGCAAGCCCACCGAGTCAATGTCCAGGCGGCCAGCAGGCGCCAAGCCCATGCGTTGGCGGGGCACAAAGCGGATGGTGGAACGGTCGTCGCGCCACTGGTGGCGGGCTTCAATCAGGTTGATGGCGGGTGTGTGGCCGTCTTCGGCTTGGCCACTCACATAGCCCATGGGCTTGTGCAGCAGGATGGTGACTTGCTTGTCTTGCTGGCCACGCGCCAGCTTGTCGACCTCGATGCGGTCCATCGGGCTGACCGGTTTGCCCAGCACCGCCACCTCGCCGTTCACCTTGACCCAGCCCTTGCCAATCCAATCGTCGGCTTCGCGGCGGGAGCACAGGCCGAGTTCGGCCATGCGTTTGTTCAAGCGGATGAGTTCGGTCATGGGGCACCGAGTGTATGGCTGCGCAAGGCCTGCAAATTCAGCACCCGCACGCCGCCATAGGCCACGCTGATCCAGCCTTCAGCCACCAAGCGTTGCAGCGCCATGTTCACGCGTTGGCGCGACAAACCCACCAGGTAGGCGAGTTCTTGCTGGGTGATTTGCAGCACCTCGCCCACGCCTGGAAACAGCACCGGGTTGAAGAGGGCGGCCAAGCTGCGGGCGACGCGGACATCGGGGCTGTTGAGCCGTTCGCTTTCACGCGCGGCGATGAACTGCCCCAAGCGCTCGTTCAGTTGGTTCATGATGAAGCGGTTGAAGCCAATCGACTCCTCAAGCAGTTCGTGGAAACAGGCAATCGGCAAACCCGCCACCACGCTGGCCCGCAAGGTTTGCACGTTGTAGCGGTAGGGCTCGCGTTTCAAAGCGGTGCCCTCGCCAAACCAGCCGCCTCGGGACACCCCGGTGAAGGTCAGGCTAAAGCCCTTGTCGGAGTCGATGCCCATTTTCAGCAAGCCTTCGACCACGCCAAACCAATAGGTGGGTGCGCGACCGACGCGGCAAATCAGCTCGCCCGCCAGCGCATCTCCCACGACGATTTGGCCGATCGCTTTCTCCCGCTCAGCCGAGGTCAGCAGGTGCAGCCAGGGGATGCCTTCCAGCTCTTGCGGGCTGGGCAAACGGCGGCGTTGGTGAAGAGAGTGGTCTTTGCTCATGGGGCCTAGGGGTCTTCCCTGAATTGTCATTCAAAAGACAAAAAAACGTCAAAGTCACGCCTAATAATACCCCCCCTGATGAACACCACCTTCCCCCGTTTACTGCAAGACCATGCCCAATCGCGCCCTGGCGACACCGCCCTGCGCGAAAAGGAATATGGCATTTGGCAAAGCCTGTCCTGGTCCGCCTTGTTCACCCAGGTGAACCACATGGCCCATGGTTTTCATTTGGCCGGTTTGGCGCGTGGTGACCATGTGGTCGTGGTCGGTGCCAACCGCCCCCGTTTGTACGCCGGCATGTTGGCGGTGCAGGCCTTGGGCGGCATACCCATTCCCCTCTACCAAGACGCGGTGGCCACCGAGTACGTGTTCCCCATCAACAACGCCGAGGTGCGTTTTGCGGTGGTGGAAAACCAAGAGCAGGTCGACAAGCTGCTGGACATCCAGCCCGATTGCGCCAGCCTCACGCACATTTATTACGACGACCCGCGCGGTCTGCGCAATTACAAACAAGCCGGCTTGTTCAGCCTGAGCGCCTTGTTGCACGAAGGCGAAAACGCCGCCGCTCAAGCGCCTGGTTTTTTGAGCGCCCAGATTGACGCCTGCCAGCCGGATGACGTGGCCGCCATGTTCTTCACCTCGGGCACCACCGGCAACCCCAAGGGCGTGGTGCACACGCACCGCAGCTTGCTCGACCGCGCCCAAGCCGGTGCCGACTTTGACCACCTGACCAACCGCGAAGAGGTGTTGGCCTACATGCCGCTGGCGTGGATCGGCCAAAACATCTTCAGCTATGCGCAGTGGTTGTGCTGCGGCTATGTGGTGAACTGCCCCGAGTCGGCGGAGACCATCACCATCGACTTGAAAGAAGTTGGCCCCACTTATTACTTTGCACCCCCCCGGGTGTTTGAAGGCTTGCTGACCAACGTGATGATTCGCATGGAAGACGCCAGCGCTTTGAAGCGGCGCATGTTCCATTACTTCATGGACGTGGCCCGTGAATATGGCCCCAAACGCATGGACGGCGAGGCCATTGGCCTGTGGGGTCAACTGCTGTATGGCCTGGGCGATGTGTTGGTCTATGGCCCGCTGCGCAACAACCTGGGTTTTTCACGGGTGCGTGTCGGCTACACCGCTGGCGAAGCGATTGGCCCCGATTTGTTCACCTTCTACCGCTCCATTGGCATCAACTTGAAGCAGCTGTATGGCTCCACCGAAACCGCGGTGTTTGTTTGTTTGCAGCCCGACCATGAAGCACGCGCCGACACCGTGGGTGTGCCGTGCGCCGGGGTGGAAATCAAGGTCGCTGACAACGGCGAAATCTTGGTCAAGTCGGCTGGATTGCTCAAGGGCTATTACAAAAACCCCGAGGCCACCGCCGAGGTGCTGACGGCCGATGGCTGGTACCACACCAGTGACGCTGGTTTCTTGGATGCGCACGGTCATTTGAAAATCATCGACCGCGTGAAAGACGTGGGCCGCATCCAAGGCGGTGCCAACGACGGCGCGATGTTCGCGCCCAAGTACGTGGAAAACAAACTCAAATTCTTCCAGTTCATCAAAGAAGCGGTGGCTTATGGCGATGGCCGCGACAAGGTGTGCGTGATGCTCAACATCGACTTTGACGCGGTGGGCAACTGGGCCGAGCGGCGCAACCTGCCGTATGCGGGCTACACCGATTTGGCGCAAAAACCAGAGGTGTACCAACTCATCCTCGATTGCGTGGAAAAGGTGAATGCCGACTTGGCCGCCGACAAATTGTTGGCCGGCAGCCAGATCAGCCGCTTCTTGGTGCTGCACAAAGAGTTGGACGCCGATGACGGCGAACTCACCCGCACCAACAAAGTTCGACGCGGCTTCATCGCCGACAAATACGGCGTGTTGGTGACGGCCTTGTACGAGGGCCAAACCCAGCAGTACATCGAAACCGCCGTGAAGTTCGAGGACGGCCGCAGCGGCAGTGTCAGCGCCACCTTGAAACTGATGGACGCGAAAACCTTTGCGCCTGTGGGGCAAGCAGCATGAGCAAGCACATTGGCGACGTCATCCTGGATGTGAAAAACATCTCGCTGAGTTTTGGCGGCGTGAAGGCGCTCGCTGACATCAGCTTCGATGTGCGCGAGCATGAAATCCGCGCCATCATCGGCCCCAACGGCGCGGGCAAAAGCTCGATGCTCAATTGCA
Organism: Comamonadaceae bacterium; assembly: GCA_947448745.1. GTDB lineage: Bacteria > Pseudomonadota > Gammaproteobacteria > Burkholderiales > Burkholderiaceae_C > Limnohabitans. The sequence continues at coordinate 18,755 of CANFOQ010000029.1, read as the reverse complement.
TCAACGGCGTCTACACGCCGCAGCAAGGGCAAATCACTTTCCGAGGCCAAACCTTCAGCCACATGGACAGCCACCAGGTGGCGGTCATGGGCGTGGCCCGCACCTTCCAAAACCTGGCCTTGTTCAAAGGCATGAGCGTGCTCGACAACATCATGACCGGGCGCAACCTGCGCATGAAAAGCAATTTGTTCATGCAAGCGCTGCGTCTTGGACCGGCCGAGCGCGAAGAGATTGAGCACCGCAAACGGGTGGAAGAAATCATCGACTTTTTGGAAATCCAGCCCTACCGCAAAACGCCGGTGGGTCAACTGCCGTATGGCTTGCAAAAGCGCGTTGACTTAGGTCGTGCGCTGGCGCTGGAACCGCAAGTGCTGCTGTTGGATGAACCGATGGCGGGCATGAACGTGGAAGAAAAGCAGGACATGTGCCGCTTCATTCTGGATGTGAACGACGAGTTCGGCACCACCGTGGTGTTGATCGAGCATGACATGGGCGTGGTGATGGACATTTCCGACCGCGTGGTGGTGCTGGACTATGGCAAGAAAATTGGCGACGGTGCACCCGACGAGGTGCGCAGCAACCCCGAGGTGATCAGCGCCTACCTCGGCACAGGGCATTGACAGACATGGCATTCTTTTTAGAAACCCTGCTCGGCGGCCTCATGGCGGGCATGTTGTATTCCTTGGTGGCACTTGGTTTTGTGCTCATCTTCAAAGCCTCGGGCGTGTTCAATTTCGCGCAAGGCGCGATGGTCTTGTTCGCCGCCTTGGCCATGGCCCGCTTCGCCGAATGGGTGCCTGCGGCCACCGGCCTCAGCAGCGTCTTGTTGGTCAACCTGATCGCCTTTGTCATGGCTGGTGGTGTGATGTTCATCGTCGCTTGGATCATCGAGCGCTTGGTGTTGCGCCACTTGGTCAACCAAGAGGCCACCACTTTGTTGATGGCCACTTTGGGCATCACCTACTTTTTAGAAGGCTTGGGTCAATCGCTGTTTGGCAGCGACATCTACAAGATCGACATTGGCATGCCCAAAGAACCGGTGATGGCTTTCGAGTCGGTGTTTGAAGGCGGCATCCTGATCAACCAAGAAGACCTGATCGCCGCGCTCATCGCCGCGTGTTTGGTGGCTTTGCTCTCCTTGTTTTTCCAAAAAACCAGCACGGGCCGCGCCCTGCGTGCGGTGGCCGATGACCACCAAGCGGCGCAGTCGATTGGCATTCCTTTGAACCGCATTTGGGTCATCGTTTGGTGCGTGGCCGGTGTCGTGGCCTTGGTGGCCGGCATGATTTGGGGCAGCAAACTCGGTGTGCAATTTTCATTGGCCACCGTCGCTTTGCGTGCTTTGCCGGTGGTGATTTTGGGTGGCCTCACCTCGGTGCCCGGCGCCATCATTGGCGGCTTGATCATCGGCGTGGGCGAAAAATTGTCCGAAGTGTTTTTGGGTCCTTATGTCGGTGGCGGCATCGAAATTTGGTTCGCCTATGTCTTGGCTCTGTTGTTCTTGCTCGTGCGTCCACAAGGACTCTTTGGCGAGAAAATCATTGATCGCGTCTAACCATGTTCTACAGAGAAAACGGCCAATTCAAAACCAGCTACCAAGCTGACCAACAGATCTTTCCGATTCGGCAAGACCGTTGGTTCATCGGCTTGCTGCTGCTCGTGGCCTTTGTTGGTGTGCCGCTGGTGGTCACCGACTATGTCTACAGCGCCATCCTGATTCCTTTCGTCATCATGGCCTTGGCTGCTTTGGGCGTGAATATTTTGGTGGGCTACTGCGGCCAAATTTCCTTGGGCTCGGGGGCCTTCATGGCGGTGGGCGCGTATGGTGCTTACAACTTCTTCGCCCGCATCCCCGACATGCCGCTGATTCCCGCGCTCATCTTGGGCGGCTTGTGTGCCACCGCGTTTGGCATTTTGTTTGGCCTGCCCAGCTTGCGTGTGCGTGGCCTGTATTTGGCCGTGGCCACCTTGGCCGCGCAGTTTTTCGCCGACTGGATGTTTTTGCGCATCAAGTGGTTCACCTTGGACACACCTTCAGGCTCGGTGTCGGTCTCGAACTTGCAAGTGTTTGGCCTGCCGATTGAAAGTGCGGCCAGCAAGTATTTGTTTTGCTTGACGCTGTTGTGCGTTGTCGCGCTGCTGGCGAAAAACCTGGTGCGTGGTGCGATTGGCCGCGAGTGGATGGCGATTCGCGACATGGACGTGGCCGCGGCCGTCATTGGCATTCGCCCGATGTACGCCAAGCTCACCGCCTTTGCGGTCAGCTCCTTCATCATTGGCATGGCCGGTGCGTTGTGGGCCTTCATTTATTTGGGCGCATGGGAGCCCAGCGCGTTTTCGGTGGACCAATCCTTCCGCTTGTTGTTCATGGTCATCATCGGTGGCCTGGGCTCGATCATGGGCGGCTTTTTGGGCGCGGGCTTCATCGTGGTGCTGCCCATCTTCTTGAACCAAGTGCTGCCGCTGCTGGCGGGCATGGCGGGTTTTGAAATTTCCACCACCGTGGTGTCGCACACCGAGTTGATGATTTTTGGTGCCTTGATCGTCTGGTTCCTGATTGTGGAACCGCACGGCTTGGCCAAGTTGTGGTCGATTGGCAAGCAAAAAATGCGTGTCTGGCCTTTCCCGTATTGAACCCCGAACTTTTGCCATTCTCATGAAGGAGACGAAGATGAAAAAACCAGTCTTGTTGTTGTCTGCGCTGCTCAGCGCTGTGATGTTGTCATCGGTGGCCCCGGTGCAAGCGCAATCGAAAGAGCAATTCGTGCCCGTGCTGTCTTACCGCACCGGCCCCTATGCGCCTAATGGCACGCCGTGGGCCAATGGCTTTGTCGATTACCTGAAATTGGTCAACACCAAGGGCGGCATCAACAACGTGAAGATCGCCTACGAAGAATGCGAAACCGGCTATGACACCGCACGCAGCGTGGAATGCTATGAACGCCTGAAAAGCAAGAACCCCAGCTTTGTGCAAACCTTGTCCACCGGCGCCACATTTGCCATCACTGAAAAAGCCCCTGGCGACAAAATTCCTGTCTTGACGGTCGGCTATGGCCGCAGCGAAAGCGCCGATGGCGCGGTGTTCAAGTGGAACTTCCCCATCGCGGGCACCTACTGGGTCGCCGCTGACACCATCTTGCAAGCCATCGCCAAAAAAGAAGGCGGCTGGGACAAACTCAAAGGCAAAAAAGTCGCGCTGGTCTACCACGACAGCCCGTTTGGCAAAGAGCCCATTCCTTTGATGCAAGAGCGTTCACGCAACCACGGCTTCGAGTTGCAACTCTTGCCCGTGACCCCACCCGGTGTGGAACAAAAAGCCACTTGGTTGCAAGTGCGTCAATCCAAACCAGACTACGTGGTGCTGTGGGGTTGGGGTGTGATGAACTCCACCGCCATCAAGGAAGCGCAAGCCACCGGCTATGCCCGCGAAAAAATGTATGGCGTGTGGTGGGCTGGTGCCGAGCCTGACGTCAAAGACGTGGCCGACGGTGCCAAGGGCTACAACGCGGTCACCATCCAACACGGTGCCGAACCCAACTCGGACATTGTGAAAACCATGCTGAGCCAAATCCACGCCAAAGGCCAGGGCACGGGCCCCAAAGAAGAAGTGGGCCAAGTGCTGTATTTGCGCGGTGCGATGAGCGCCATGATTGGCATTGAAGGCATCCGTGCTGCCCAAGAGCGCTTCGGCAAAGGCAAGGTCATGACTGGCGAGCAAGTGCGTTGGGGCTTGGAAAACTTGAACCTGACCCAAGCCAAACTCGATGCACTGGGTTTCAAAGGCGTGATGCGCCCAATCAGCACGTCGTGCATGGACCACATGGGCGCTGCTTGGACCCGCATCCACACTTGGAACGGCAAAGCCTGGGAGTTCACCTCCGATTGGATGCAAGCCGACGAGCAAATTTTGAAGCCTCTGGTGAAAGCCACAGCCGACAAATACGCGACCGAGAAAAAACTCACCCGCCGCACTGGCCAAGACTGCCAGTCTTGATCTGAACCGGACACACGCATGAGCACGCCCAACATTGTTTTGAATGTCAATGGCATCGAGGTCATCTACAACCATGTGATCTTGGTGTTGAAGGGCGTGTCCTTGCAGGTGCCCGAGCGCGGCATCGTCGCCTTGTTGGGCGGCAATGGCGCGGGCAAAACCACCACCTTGCGGGCCATCTCCAACTTGCTCAAGGGCGAGCGTGGGGAGGTGACCAAAGGCAGCATCGAGTTGCGCGGCGAACGGATTGAAAACCTGTCGCCCGCCGACTTGGTGCAACGTGGCGTGGTGCAGGTGATGGAAGGACGGCATTGCTTTGCCCACCTGACCATCGAAGAAAACCTGATGACGGGCAGCTACACCCGCACCAACAAAGCTGAAATTGCCGCCAACCTGGAGAAGGTTTACAACTACTTCCCACGTTTGAAAACACGCCGCACCTCGCAAGCCGCCTACACCTCGGGCGGTGAACAGCAAATGTGTGCGATTGGCCGTGCGCTCATGGCCAACCCCAGCTTGGTGTTGTTGGATGAACCCTCGATGGGCTTGGCCCCGCAAATCGTGGAAGAGGTGTTCACCATCGTGAAAGACCTGAACCACAAAGAAAACGTCACCTTCTTGCTGGCCGAACAAAACACCAACATGGCGCTGCGCTATGCCGACTTTGGCTACATCATGGAATCGGGTCGCATCGTCATGGACGGTGCGGCGCAAGACCTGGCCAACAACGAGGACGTGAAAGAGTTCTACCTCGGCATGGGCGGTGGCGAGCGCAAGAGTTTCAAAGATGTGAAAAGTTACAAACGCCGCAAGCGTTGGTTGGCTTAATTTCCAGACCCCATGACCTCCTTCGACAACACCTTGGAACAGCGCACGCCCGCCGTGCGCGAAGCGGCCTTGATGGCCGCCTTGCCGCGTCAAATCGCCCATGCCCAACAACATGCCAGCGCGTTTGCGCACATCTTGCAAGGCGTGGATGCTGCCAGCATCACCACCCGACAAGCCTTGGCGCAATTGCCCGTGACCCGCAAATACGAATTGCTGGCGCGTCAACAAGCCGAGCGTGCCAACGATGTGTTCGGTGGTTTCTCGGCCGTTCGTTTTGGGGCGCAGATGCCGCGCGTGTTTGCCAGCCCAGGCCCCATCTACGAACCTGAAGGCAGGCAGTCAGACTATTGGCGCGTGGCACGTGCGCTGCATGCCGCTGGGTTTCAGTCGGGTGAATTGATTCACAACTGCTTCAGCTACCACTTCACACCCGCTGGGTCCATCATGGAAAGCGGTGCGCATGCCTTGGGTTGCAGCGTGTTTCCCGGCGGCACCGGTCAAACCGAACAACAGTTGCAAGCCATGCTCGATTTGCAGCCAGCAGGCTATTGCGGCACGCCCAGCTTCTTGAAAATCATTTTGGAAAAAGCCGCTGAAGCCGGCGTGAAGTTGCCCAGTTTGCGCAAAGCCTTGGTGAGTGGTGAAGCCTGCCCACCCTCCTTGCGCGATTGGTTCATCAGCCACGGCGTCGATGCGTACCAGTGCTATGCCACCGCCGACATTGGCCTCATCGCTTATGAAACATCGGCGCGTGAAGGCTTGGTGTTGGACGAAGGCGTGATTGTGGAAATCGTGCGCCCCGGCACCGGCGACCCGGTTGCAGAGGGTGAAGTGGGCGAATTGGTGGTCACCACCTTGAACCCCGATTACCCGCTCATCCGTTTCGGCACCGGTGACCTCACCGCCGTGTTGGCGGGCCCTTGCCCCACCGGCCGCACCAACCAGCGCATCAAAGGTTGGATGGGTCGTGCCGACCAAACCACCAAGGTGCGCGGCATGTTTGTGCACCCGGGTCAAGTCGATCAGGTGGTCAAGCGTTTCGAGCAAGTGCACAAAGCGCGTTTGATCGTCACTGGTGAAATGGCCAACGACCAGATGCAATTGCAGGTCGAAGCCGCCGAGCACAACGCCGACCTGAAAACCGCCATTGAACAAGCAGTGCGCGACATCACCAAACTGCGTGCCGATGTGAGCCTGGTGGCCGTGGGCAGTTTGCCCAATGACGGCAAGGTGATTGAAGATGCCCGCAGCTACAAATAAGCGCAGCGTGTTGCGCCTTGCGCTGCTTGCCATGGGCGCTTGTTGGTTTGGCCACCACGTGGCGGCGCAAACCTTCCCCATCAAAGACAAACCCATCACCATCGTCGTGCCCTTCAGCGCGGGGGGTCCCACCGACCGCTTGGCGCGTGACATCGCTGAAGGTTTGCGCAAGCCTTTGGGCGGGGCCAGCATCGTGGTGGAAAACTTGGTGGGCGCGGGTGGTGCCATCGCCACGCAAAAAGTCGCCAAGGCCGCACCCGATGGCCACACCATCTTGATCAACCACATTGGCATGGCCACCATGCCCACCTTGGTGCGCAAACTCGGCTTTCAGGTGGACAACGATTTCACCTACTTGGGCATGATCCACGAAGTGCCGATGACCATCGTTGGACGGCCCAACTTGGAGGCCAAGGACTACAAACAACTGGCCGCGTGGATTGCCAAGAACAAAGACAAGGTCAACCTGGGCAACGCCGGTGTGGGCTCGGCCTCGCATTTGTGCGGCTTGTTGTGGCAAGCGGCGTTGCGCACCGAAATGGTCGGCATCCCCTACAAAGGTGTGTCCATGGCCATCACCGATTTGATGGCTGGGCAAATTGATTTGCTCTGCGACCAAACCACCAACACCATGACCTACATCGAGGCCAACAAAATCAAAGCCTACGCGGTCACCTCAGCCAAGCGTTTGAGCTTGCCGACGTTGAGCAACCTGCCCACGATGCAAGAGATGGGCCTCAAAGGTTTTCAGGTGAGCATTTGGCATGGCACCTATGCGCCAAAGGGTTTGTCACCGCAGGTGCAAGCCCAATGGCATGCCGCATTGCGCAGCGTGTTGACCGACCCCGCGTTTGTGAAAAAACAAGAAGCCTTGGGCGCGGTGATGATCACCGACAAGCGCATCGAACCCGACGAACACCGCAAGTTTGTTCTTTCTGAAATCGCCAAATGGAGCCCCGTCATCAAAGCGGCTGGGGTGTATGCCGACCAATGATTCAATTGTTTTTCATCCAGCCCAATGGGGCGATCCAAGATGGCCGCGCTGTCAACGGTCAAACACTGCTGAGCGCTGCCCGCGAATCGGGCATTGACGGCTTCACCGGCGAGTGCGGGGGCAACGGCACTTGTGGGACTTGCCATTGCTACATCGAGCCTGAGCACTTGGCCGAGATGTTCGAGCCCAGCGAAGAAGAAAACGCCATGCTCGAGTTTGTGGCCACACCACGCGAAGCCAATAGCCGCTTGGCCTGTCAGATCGTGGTCGAGTACTTCATGGACGGCTTGCGGGTGTATGTGCCCGACCGCCAGTTCTAGTTCATTGCTTGAAGCGTTTGCGTGTCAGGTGCAGCGCAATCAGCCAAGAGCCCACGCCATAGACCACCAAAATGCCCACGTGCAGCAGCACGTTGCTGGGCCATTGGTCTAAAAACAAAGGCCGCACCAAGGCCACAGCTTGCGTCAGCGGCAAGATGTTGGCGACCCAGCGCACCATCTCGGGCAAGGTGTCCAGCGGAAAAAAGATGCCGCTCAAGAACATCATGGGCGTCAAGAACAAGGTGAAGTAGTAGGTGAAGAAGTCGTAGCCCTTGGCCAAGGCATTGAAGATGAGGGCCATGCAACTGAACACCACGCCCACGCCCAACAAGATGGGCCAGGCCATCAACAGCTTCCAAGATTGCACGATACCCAAGCCCAGCATCACCAGCAAGATGGCGGTGACCGTGAACAGCGCTTTGAACGCGGCCCACAGCATTTCAGCCAACAGCACATCGTCCAAACGCACCGGCGCGTTCATGATGCCGTCCCAGGTTTTTTGCATGTGCATGCGCGAAAACGCCGAGTACAAAGCTTCAAAGGTGGCGGCGTTCATGGCACTCATGCAAATGGAACCACTGGCCAAGAAGACGATGTAGGGCACCTTTTCGCCGCCCAAGTTCACGTCACCCACCAAGGCGCCCAGGCCATAGCCAAAGGCCACCAACCACATCAGCGGCTCGGCGATGTTGGCAATGAGGGAGGGGATCAGCAACTTTTTCCACACCAAAAAGTTGCGCAAAAACACAGGCCAAAAACGCAGGCGCATCAACCCTCCTCGCGGATTTGCCGCCCAGTTAATTTCAAAAACAAGTCTTCCAAATTGGCCGGCCGATGCAAGCTGCGCACCCCCGGATAGGCCAGCAGCGCTTGCAACAAAGGCTGCGCGGTTTGCGTGTAGAAAAACACCGTGTCGCCGCTCACCTCGATGCGCTGGGCGTGGGCCCGCAAGTCGCCTTGCGACAACGCTTGCGTGTCGCCGCCATACACCTCGATCACATCCGGCTCCAGGTGTTGGGCAATCAAATCACGCGGTTTGCCCTCGGCAATTTTTCGGCCATGGTCCACCACCAACAAGCGGTCGCACAAGCGTTCGGCCTCGTCCATGAAATGCGTGGTCAGCAAAATCGATTTGCCTTGTTGCAAAAGTTGTTGCAAGCGTTCCCACATCAGGTGCCGCGCTTGCGGGTCCAAACCGGTGGTCGGCTCGTCCAGCAACAGCAGCGAGGGGTTGTTGATCAGCGAGCGTGCCAAGCTCAGGCGGCGCTTCATGCCGCCCGACAATTCGCCAGGCTTGGCATGGGCTTTGTGGCTCAGGGCTGCAAACTCCAGCAGCGTGGGAATGCGGCTTTGGATGTCGGCCGTGCGCATGCCGAAGTAACGGCCATAGACCATCAGGTTTTCGGCGCAAGAAAAATCGGGGTCCAGGGTGTCGAACTGGCTCACGACCCCCAAGCGTTCTTTGATGGCTAAGGCGTCTTGCGGCATGGACAGGCCAAACACATTCACGCTGCCGCTGTCGGGTGCGGTCAGCCCCAGACACATGCGGAAGGTGGTGGTTTTGCCGGCACCGTTGGGGCCGATGACGCCCAGGCATTCGCCGGGCTGGAGTTCAAAAGACAGGTCGTCCACCACCAAGTTGTCGCCAAAGCGCTTGGTCAGGTGGGTGCAACGGAGTTGGGGTTCGTTCATGGGTGGCTCGCTAGAGCCCGCATTGTGCCTTGTTGAATTACAGTGCTCGCCATGAGAAGCCTATTGACCCTGATGGTGATGACGCTCACAGCTTGCGGTGTGGTGACCGAGCAAGGCGTGTATGAAGGCATCCGCCAGCAGCAGATGCGCCGCGACCCCAACCCACCCGACAGCCAGCGCCTGCCCGACTACGACAAGTTCAAGCAAGAGCGCGACAAACTGAAACCCAGCCCCGAGTGAGCCAGGGCGGCAGTGGTATAGTTCACCCCCTACGGCCCGGTAGCTCAGTTGGTAGAGCAGCGGATTGAAAATCCGCGTGTCGATGGTTCGATTCCGTCCCAGGCCACCAAATACAAAACCCTTGTCCTCATCGGCAAGGGTTTTTGCTTTTCAGCACCCAAGAACCAGCAAAGCGCGGGAATTTGCGCTGCCTCAAACCCCCGACTTTCCTTCCCTGTCAAAATGACCCGATCAAGCCCGAAAACCTTGGGCGCTGCGCTGGAGAATTGTCTTGAAAAAACCGCTGTCTATTGTGTTGGCTGCCATCATGGCCTTGGGTGCGGGCCCGGCTGTCACCCAAACCACCAAACAGGTCTTGCCCCAGGATGTGTACAAGCAACCCATTGAGGGTTTGCCGGCCAAGCAGCTCAAGCAGTTTCCGCAAGGCGAGAAGGTGTTCAACAACTTCTGGATGGCGGTCAACAACCCCTTGATTCCGCTCACTTGGGACTTGTCGCTCCCCGGACCCTCCGGCGGTGAATGGGGTCTGGGCCCCACGTTTTTGGCCACCAATTGCGCGGCCTGCCATGTGAACGCGGGCCGTGGCCGTGTGATCGACAGCGGTGGCTTGGCGGTGCAGCATGTGTTGCGCATTTCCGTGCCCGGCGAAGGCCCGCACGGCGGCCCCAAGCCCGACCCGAATTACGGCACCGACATTCAAATGTTTGACACCGTCACCCGCAAAGACACGACGCAACGCGCTGGTGAAGCCGAGGTGTTCATCGACTGGGTGACGCAAAAGTTCAGCTTTGCCGATGGCGAAGAGCTGGAGTTGCGCAAGCCCAAGGTGCGGGTGGAGAACCTGAACTTTGGCCCCTTGGCCGAGGGCGTCATGATGTCACTGCGCAATTCGCAAGCCATGGTGGGCATGGGCTATTTGCAAGCCGTCAGCGACAAAGACATCTTGGCCTTGGCTGAAAAGCAAAAAGAACTGGGCTTGAATGGCCGTCCCAACTATGTGCGCGACGACATCAACAAACAAACCGCCATTGGCCGCTTTGGTTGGAAGGCCAACCAACCCAGCGTGCGCCAGCAAATCGCCTCGGCTTTTTCGGGGGACATTGGCGTCACCTCCTCGCTGTACCCCGAGACCAATTGCACCTCGGTGCAAAAAGAATGCGTGGAAGCCATTCGCAATCCCAAGCCCGAGTTGCGCCCTGAAATGTGGGACGCCATCACCAATTGGACGCTGTCGCTGGAAGTGCCAACCCAACGCAACAAAACCAAACCCGAGGTCAAGCGCGGCGAACAATTGTTTGCCGCCACCGGTTGTGGTGGTTGCCATGTACCTGAGATGCGCACTGGCAAATTCGAGCCTGTGCCCGCCTTGTCCCATAAAACCATCCGCCCCTTCAGCGACTTGCTGTTGCACGACATGGGCCCGGACTTGGCCGATGGCCGCCCCGACTTCAAGGCCAGTGGTTCTGACTGGCGCACCCCGCCGCTGTGGGGCATTGGTTTGTCCAAACAGGTCAATGCCAGCACGTCGTTCTTGCATGACGGCCGCGCCCGCAACCTGACCGAAGCCATCGTGTGGCACGGCGGCGAAGCCAAACCCGCTAAGGACAAATTTGTCGCCATGCCGAAAACAGAGCGCCATGACTTACTGGAATTTTTGAACTCCCTTTGAACCATGGCCAAAGATTTTTCAACGATGGAGCTCAGCAACGGCTCCAGCAACACCAGCATCCACCAGGTTTCTGACCCGGCCAAACGTCAAACCCTGCAACTGGCCGCTTGGCTGGGCTTGCTGGGCAGCTTGTCGCCACTGGCAGCGCAGGCCAAGGCCAGCCGCATCGGTTTCAAAGCCATGCCGATTGGCATGGGCGACTTCATTGAGCTGCCTGCCGACTACGTGGCCACGGTGTTGGCCCCTTGGGGTGAGCCGGTGGGCATCGCCGGCAACATGCCGGCCTACAAACCCGACGCCAGCAACACGGCGCAAGAGCAAGCCGTGCAAATGGGCATGCACCACGATGGCTTGGTGTTTTTCCCGTTGCAAGGCAGCGCCACCCATGGCTTGCTGGTGAACAACCACGAGTACATCGACGAGGGCTTGTTGTTCCCCGATGGCTTTGAGCCGATGACCGCAGAGAAAGTATTGAAAGCACAAAACGCGCATGGCATCTCGGTGATCGAAGTCAAGCTGGACAACAAGGGCTGGCAGATGGTGCGCCCCTCCAAGTGGGCCCGCCGCATCACGGCCAACACCCCGATGACGCTTTCAGGCCCGGCTGCGGGCCATGCCTTGTTGCGCACCGCTGCCGATGCCACGGGCACCCGGGTGCTGGGCACTTTAGGCAACTGCGCCAGCAGCATGACGCCTTGGGGCACGTATTTGTCGGGCGAAGAAAACTGGGCCAATTACTTTGCCACTGGTGACAAGCCTTCGGCGCACCACAAGCGCTGGGGCTTGCGCCCCAAAAGTTACAGCCAGTGGGAGCCGCATGACCAGCGCTTCAACGCCGAGCAGCACCCGAACGAACCGAACCGCTTTGGTTGGATCGTGGAAGTGGATCCGATGGACCCGAGCAGCACGCCCATCAAACGCACCGCCATTGGCCGCGGCGCCCATGAAGGTGCGTGGGTGGGGCAAACCAAAAGTGGCCGCGCCGTGGTGTATTCGGGTGAAGACGCGCGTTTTGAGTACATCTACAAATTCGTCAGCCGCGACAAGATTCAAGCCGGTGGCGCGGCGGCCAACCGCGATTTGCTAGACCACGGCACCTTGTACGTGGCGCGTTTTGACGCCGATGGCACCGGTGCGTGGTTGCCGTTGGTGCATGGTCAAGGACCGTTGACGGCAGCCAATGGCTTTGCCGACCAAGGCGAGGTGTTGGTGAAGGCGCGACAAGCCAGCGATGCCCTGGGTGCCACCAAAATGGACCGCCCCGAATGGCTGACCATCGACACCGCCAGTGGCTGGGTCTATTGCACCCTCACCAACAACAGCCAGCGTGGCGAACCCGGCAAACCCGGTGTGGATGCGGCCAACCCGCGCGTCAACAACAGCATGGGGCAGATCATCCGTTGGCAAGATGCGGGTGACTTCGATGGCTTGCATTTCAAATGGAACCATTTGCTGTTGGCCGGTGACCCAGCCAATGCACGCCCTGAAGCCAAAGGCAACATTCAAGGCGATATTTTTGGCTGCCCCGATGGCATCACCTTCGGTCCTGGCGGTTTGCTGTGGATCGAAACCGATGTGCACAGCAGCCAAATGCGCCAAGGTGAATTCGAGCGCATTGGCAACAACCAACTGTTGGCCTGTGATGTGACCACTGGCGAAGTGCGGCGCTTTTTAACCGGCCCGACCAACTGCGAAATCACCGGCTTGTCGTTCACCCCGGACGGCACGACGATGTTTTTGAACATCCAGCACCCGGGCGAATCGCCCTCGGACCGCAGCGACCCGAAAGAAACAGCCAAGTACTCGAACTGGCCCGACTATGTGGATGAAACACGACCTCGTAGTGCCACCGTCGCGGTGCGCAAAAAGAACGGCGGCGTGATCGGTTTGTGAAGCGCTCTAGCCCAAGCACTAGAACGCGCTTCGCAGTGCGCTAGCCCATGCGCCCGGGCAGCCACAGCGCAATCATTGGAAACGCGATCAGGATGACCAAGCGCAGGATGTCGGTCAGCACAAAAGGAATGACGCCTTTGAAGATGGTGGTGAAACTCACGTCTTGCACCACGCTCTTGATGACGAACACGTTCATGCCCACCGGCGGGTGAATCAAGCCCAGCTCGACCGTCATGACGATGATGATGCCAAACCAAATCGGGTCAAAGCCCAGCTGCACGATGACCGGGAAGATGATGGGCACGGTCAAGATGATCATGGCCATGGCGTCCATCAAGCAACCCAACACCAGGTACATCACCATGATGAGGGCGAGCACCTCGTAACGTCCCAAGCCCAAATTTGTGACAAAGGCGGTGAGGTTTTGCGGCACCTGGGTGATGGTGAGGAAGTAACCAAATATCAAGGCGCCAATCAGCACCGTGAACACCGCAGCAGCGGTGCGGGTGGCCGACAACAGCGCGGTGAGGGTGCCTGCGCGGTCAAGCTTGCCGCGCAACACGCCCAACAAAAACGCACCGGTGGCACCGACACCACCGGCTTCGGTGGGCGTGAAGAAACCGCCGTACAAACCGCCGATGACGAAGAAGAACAACACCAAGGGTGCCCACACATCTTTCAAACCATGCAGGCGTTGGCCCCAGCTTTGCTGCTCACCGCGGGGCAACCAATCGGGGCGCACCCGCACGATGAGAAAGATGGTCAGGACATACATCAGCATGGCCAAGATGCCGGGGATGATGCCGGCCATGAACAGCTTGCCAATGTCTTGTTGCGTCAAGATGGCGTAGACCGCCAACACGGTTGAGGGCGGCAGCATCGCGCCCAGCGTGCCACCGGCGGCGATGACACCCGTGGAAAAAGACTGCGGGTAACCAAAGCGACGCATCTCGGGGTAGGCCACCGAAGAGAAGGTGGCGGCGGTGGCGACTGACGAACCACAGATGGCGGCAAACCCACCGCAGGCCAACACGGTGGCCACGCCCAAGCCGCCGCGCATGTGGCCGATGAAGGCGTTGGCCGCGCGAAACAACTCGCGGCTGACACCCGACACCGAAACAAACGCGCCCATCAACATGAACATGGGGATGACGCCAAAGGTGTAGTCGGTGACCGTGCGCATCGAGGTTTGGCCAATCAGCTTCAAGGCCGGACCACTGCCGGCGATGTAGCTGTAGCCGCACACGCCCACCAAGCCCATGGCCATGCCCACCGGCACGCGCAACAACATGAGTGTGAAGAGCGACACAAAGCCGATCAAGGCCACCGCATCGGGGCTTAAATTCATCAGGTCCATGTCAGTGTCCAGTTCCGCCAGTGGGGTGTTGCAAGGCCTCGGGGTCGCGCAGCAAACGCCAGGTGCGGATGGTGATCAACAACACAGCGGACACGTCACCCATCCAGGCCACGGCGAAGAAGGGCCAGGTGGGCAGGTTCAGGTCGTAGGTTTGCACGTGGTCATGGAAAGTCATGGCCACTTTGTCAAACAGCATGATGGTTTGCACCGTGACCACCAACAACAGCACCAAGGTGGCGAACACATCGATGTAGCGTTTCCAACGGGGGCTGGCATAGGTCCAGAGCAAATCAACGGTGATGTGGCCACCCCGGTAGCTGGTGGCGGCGATGCCCCAAAAAATCAGGATGCCCAACAGCAACCGACCGAAGTCATAGCTGTCAGGGATGGCGGTGTCGAAGAACTTGCGCAACACCACGGCGATGAAGATGTTGAGCGCGACGATGCCGACGAACAAGGCCGCCGTCCATTCGATGGCGTCAATGATTTTGTCGAAGGGACTTTTGCTGCTGTGCTGCGCCATGGCTTACAGCGCAGACTTGTACTTGGCCAAGCTTTGTTGCAATGCTTTCAAGATGGGGGCGGGATCGTCGCCGCGTTTTTTCACCTCGTCCGCCCACTGTTGTTGGACGGGGGCGACTGCGGTTTTCCAAGCGGCCAGTTGCTCGGGTGTCAGGCTGTAGATCTCGCGGTTGGCCTTGTCGGCCAAGAGCTTGGTGTGACCAGCGATTTCAAAGTCGGCCCAAGCCGTGCCTACTTTTTCGGCCCAATCGCTGTTGCAGTGGCCGTCCACGGCTTTTTGTTGGGCAGGCGACAAGGCTTTGTACTTGTCCAGGTTCATCACCATCACAAACGGCGTCACGTACAAAGGCACGTCCATGTGGAACTTCACCACCTTGTCGATGCCAAACAAGGACAGCGAACCCCAGGGGAAGGTGAGCGCATCGGCCACGCCACGCTCGATGGCGTCACGCGCTTCGGGTGCCGAGGCTTGCACATTGGTGCCGCCCAACAGCGTGATCATTTGGCCCACGGTGGAGGTGGCGGGGCGCACTTTCAGGCCCTTCACATCGGTGGGCAGCACGACTTTTTTGCGCGAATGGAACGCGCCGGGGTCGTGGGCGAAGGCGAAGCAAAACTTCACTTCCTTCATCTCTTTGGCCGCGTAGTTGCGGTACCAAGCGTCAATCGCCGCAGAGCCGGCTTTGGAATTGCTGATCTCAAACGGCAAGGAGGCCGCTGCAAAGATGGGGAAGCGACCGGGTTGGTAGCCGGGGTTCACAAAGGCGAAATCGGTCAAGCCGTCGCGTGCCATGTCGTAATGGTCGAACGCTTTGCCCAGTTGTTCAGACGGGAAGAGGGTGGGGTTGATGCTGCCGCCCGCCGCTTTTTTCAGGCTGTCGGCCCAGGCTTGGATGGCCGGGTTCAAGGCGTGTTGGGCCGGCACCCAGGTGGAGACACGCACGGGCTGGATTTTGTCTTGTGCCAAGCCCAGCACAGGCAAGCAAACCAAGAGGGCGGCGAGCAGGCCGCGGTGCGTGAAAGAGGCGTTGTTTTTCATGGTGTGTGCAGGGCTCAAAAAAGTCAAACAAGATCCAAACAGGATACCCCAGGCCGCCCTGCTTGACCCTCGGGATCTGCCCTTGGTTGAGCGCCTTCAGTAGCTGCCGCCACTGCCTTTGGAAGCAGGAGCCGCGCCTTTGAAACGCGCGGCCAAGTCGCGGCTGGCCCGCATCAGCAACATGGCGTCGACGCCCACCGCCACAAACGTCGCGCCGCACGCCAAATAGTGCCGGGCCAAGGCCTCATCGGTGGCAATCACGCCAGCTGCTTTGCCTGCTTTCACAATCCGCGCGATGCCGTCCTCGATCGCGGCTTGCACGGTCGGGTGCGCTGGTTGCCCGACCAAGCCCATGGCGGCGGACAAATCGGCCGGGCCGATGAACACGCCATCCACACCTGGGGTGGCGGCGATCGCGTCCAGGTTGTGCAGGGCTTGAAAGGTTTCAACTTGCACCAACAAACACACTTGCGCATTGGCAGCGGTGAAATAGTCCTCATAGTGGCCCCAGCGGCTGGCCCGCGAACCCGCCATCCCGCGCACCCCGCCTTGGCCATCGGCTTGTGGGTAGCGACAAGCCTGCACCAGTTGTGCGGCTTGCTCGGGCGTGTCCACCATCGGCACCAGCAAGGTGGTCACGCCCAGGTCCAAATACTGTTTGATGAGGGCGGTCTCACCCACTGGCAAGCGTGCCACCGGGTGGCTGTCGGGGTAGGCCGCCAACACTTGCAATTGCGCCTTGATGCTTTGCAGGTCGTGGGGCGCGTGTTCGCCGTCGACCACCAGCCAATCAAAACCGGCCAAGCCGCAAATTTCGGCGGCGTCGGGGTGGATCAGGTTGAGCCACAAACCGATTTGCGGTTTAGTGTGTTGCAGGGCTTGTTTGAAGCGGTTGATGGGGGTTTTCATGGCGTCTTCATGGGTTGTCGGGCGGTTTGGCTTGTGAACGGCGTGCAGCATGGCGCACAAAACGCAAAGGTTGCACGGTGGCGGGCAGGGCGGCAGCACCCAAACGGTTCAACTGGGTGTTGAGCGCCACACCGGCTTCGTCTTGCAACGCAGCCGTGCGGGCTTGCGCCACGGCTTGGGCCCGCCAACTGGCAGACGGGTTCAAAGCCGCTGAGGCCAGATGCACAAGGATGTGTTGCAGGTTGCGCTTGGCGCGTTCATTGGTGCTGCCATAACCTTTGATGAGCTGGCCGCATTGCGCAAGCTCTGAACCCAAAGCCCAGTCTGCTTGCAAGCCTGTGGTGACGGCTTGCAACCATGCGCTGATGTCGGCTTGTTCCTGCTCAAACCGGCTGCCATGCGGGCGCAACCATTTCAAGCTGGCCAATGTGCGCAAGGCCAGCATGCCCAGCACCGAATGGCTGCCAATCTTCAAGGCCCAGGCCAAGGGCTCACGCCCTGTCGCCACACGTTGTTGTTGCCAGCGTAGCAGGGGCTTGGCCAAAGCATTCGGCAGCAGCGCGGCCAATTCGGGCACACCCGGTTTGAAATGGTCATAGACCCGCAGCAGTTCGCCGGGTTGGGCTTTCACCTCGGCGGCCACGCGTTGCCAACGGCTGGTGCGGCTTTTCAAATCCGCCACCCGCACGATGTCGTCAAACGCCATCCACAAGGCCAACCAACGGGCGGTGTGGCGACTGGCCGCATGGGCATGCACCTGCGCGGGGTCGGCGGCGTTTTCGGCGTGCAACACCGCTTGCAAACGCTGCACATACAGGTCGGCATAGGCGGTGCCTTGGTAGTCCAACAACCGTTGGTAACCCAGCTGCGCGAATTCACGCACCGCGGCGGGCAGGGCTTGCACAGCTGCAGGTTGCGCACTTCGAGTTGAAACGGCGTCGAGCAAGGTGGCTGCGGCTGGCGGGCTGTCCTCGTCTTGCAGCATGGCTTGCAGGGCTTGGGCATTCGCTGCTCGCTCAAAGCCCGCCGCGAAACCTTTCAAGCTGGCGGTGGTTTGCGCGGCTGAGGCGCTGCCGTCTTGAATGCTGGCTTCAAAATGCGCACGCTCTAAAGGCAACAAACCACTGCCGGCCACCACGCCCAGCATGACCGCGCTCACCATCGTGCCATGCGCTTGCGCCATGGCCGCGAAATCCCACACCTGCGCTTCTTTGGCCTGCTGTTGAATCAATTGCAGCAAAGCGGCGCTGTCGGTACGGCCGTCTCCCATGCTGATGCGCTCTTGCGTGGTCAGGCTGCGCCCCGAGGAGCTGAACACCCGGGTGCGGTCGGGCGAGACCAGCCCCAAGGACACTTGCCGCGCGGTTTCCAGCAACTCCGAGGACAACAAAGCATCCAAAGCGCCGGGCACCGGGTTCAAGCTGAACACCGGGCGCTGGCCTTGCAACGCGTTCAAGGGCGTGGGCCACACTTCCACGTAATAGGTGGTGGCGCCGGTGCGCTGCGCCACGCCCGGGATGGACGAGCTTTGCGCAGGAAAACCAGCGCGTCGTGCGGTGTCCATGAGCCAACTGCTGAGCACGCCGCCGCCTTCTCCACCCAAGGCGCAGATCAACAAACTGATGGGCTGGCTCATGCGCGTTGCAAGGCGCGAACCATGCGTTGTTGCACCGCCGCCCAGATGCGTTCAAGGGGTTTGGGGTTTTGCACGATTTCAGCGCGGTAAAAGCTGGGGCACAGGCTGGCGCTGTGCGCGTTTTCGCCGCACAAACCGCAGCCGACACAGCCATCGATCACCGTGGCCACCGGGTCCACTTTCAGCGGGTCGGGGTTGTCCTTCAAGGTCAGCGTGGGGCAGGCGGACAAGCGCATGCAGGCATGGTCGCCATTGCACACGTCCTCGTCCACGCCGTAGCGCACACGTTGCACGCGACGGCCATCACGCTTGAGTTGCGCCACCAGCGGTTTGATGCGGCGTTGCCGCTCGAGTTGGCATTCGCCTTCGGCGATGATGACTTTCAAGCCGTTGAAGTCCGAG
>CANFOQ010000028.1 GCA_947448745.1 Comamonadaceae bacterium | reverse complement strand
AGCCAAAAAGCCCGCCGCTAAAAAAGCAGCAGCTAAAAAGCCCGTAGCCAAGAAAAAGGTTGCAGCCAAGAAGCCCGCCGCTAAAAAAGCAGCAGCTAAAAAGCCCGTAGCCAAGAAAAAGGTTGCAGCCAAGAAGCCCGCCGCTAAAAAAGCAGCAGCTAAAAAGCCCGTAGCCAAGAAAAAGGTTGCAGCCAAAAAGCCAGCTGCTAAAAAAGCAGCAGCTAAAAAACCTGCCGCTAAAAAAGCAGCAGCTAAAAAGCCTGCAGCCAAAAAACCGGCCGCAAAAAAAAAGCCAGTAGCCGCTAAAAAACCAGCAGCCAAACCCCACAAGGCAGCTGCTCCGGCAGTTCACCATGTGGCGCAAACCACCTTGAACCCTCAAGCAGCTTGGCCGTTTCCAACAGCCAGCAAGCCCTGAGATTCAAACGGTATTTGCCTACAACCCGGTGTTTAACCACACCGGGTTTTTTCATGCCAAAACATAGTTTTGCGGTCCGCGACTGGCAATTTTCAAAGCGCCCATTTTGTTGCCCAACTCGGCGCAACGCACCAAGTCCCAACCTTGGTCTAGGCCAAACAGCAAGGCACTTCGCCATGCGTCGCCACAGCCAGTAGGGTCGACCACCGCTTCAGCTTTGACCGGCGCCACCAAGGTCTTCTGGCGGTCTTGCCAGACCTCGCAGCCATGGGCTCCCAAGGTAATGACCAAGCCTTTGACTTTGCTGGAAATTTCAGCCGCATCCCAACCCGTGCGTTCGGTCAGCATCTTGCCTTCGTAGTCGTTCACTGTCACCCATGTGGCTTGGGTGATGAAGTGGCGCAAACTGTCGCCATCAAACATCGGCAAACCTTGACCTGGATCGAACACAAAGGGAATGCCTGCAGCCGCAAACTGCTCCGCATGTTGAATCATGGCGTCACGCCCATCAGGGGAGACGATCCCTAAGCTGATATCAGCGCGTTTCTCAACTTGCGTGGTGTGCGCTTGCATCATGGCACCTGGGTGAAAAGCTGTGATTTGATTGTTGTCCAAGTCGGTCATGATCATGGCTTGCGCGGTGTAGTTGTCGCTGACCATCTTGACAAAGTCTGTGGCGATGCCCAAATGTTTCAAGCGGTTCATGTAGCTTTCACCGTCGTTTCCCAGGGTGGCCATGGGCAGGGGTTCGCCACCTAATAACTTCAAGCCATAGGCCACGTTGCCAGCACAGCCACCGTACTCGCGTTGCAACTGGGGGACCAAAAAAGACACATTCAAGATATGCAGTTGTTCGGGCAGGATTTGCTCTTTGAAGCGTCCCTCGAAATGCATGATGGTGTCAAACGCCAGCGATCCACAAATCAATACGGCCATGTTGAGTCCTAAGAGAAGAAATTCAGGGGTAAAAGAGAAATGCGCGATAGCCTTGCATCGAAGTACTCAAAGCTGGATCCAAGGCAAACCGCATTTCGAATGATTGTGCCCGACGACCGCGCAATACAGTCGTCAGGCCAAGTTCTTCTGGCGAAAAGGCTTTACGCACAACCGCTGAGTCGAGATCATCAGTCAAGCTCAGCTCCAACATCGGCGTCGCCAAAGGCCAATCTGATTGATTTTTAATGCTGCCGCTGAATACATATTGGTTGTCGCCCAAGGTTTTGAAACCACCCGTTTCTATCGACACATTGTTGGGTTCCATCGGCCAATGCAGCTCACAACCCAAGTGGCGGCACAAACTCAGAAACACGGGGGTCAACTCGGGGTTTTGGGCTCGCCATTGATGGCGCTGAAACAAGAGGGCTTGAAAGCAAAACAACAGCGCCAGCAACACCGACAACGCTGACCATGCCCATGGCTGTATCAAATCTTGAGGAGGCGGCAAACTTGGCTCTGAACGCATGGACAAGGGCATCTCGACAGTTGCCGCCTGGGGCTTGTTGTCATCGAGTTCAAACAGGTGCTGGTCCACCTCAAACACGTGGGCACATCGACCGCAACGCACCCAAGCATCGGCTGCACTGTAATGCTCAGCTTGAATCGCAAATGCGG
Source organism: Comamonadaceae bacterium (assembly GCA_947448745.1). GTDB lineage: Bacteria > Pseudomonadota > Gammaproteobacteria > Burkholderiales > Burkholderiaceae_C > Limnohabitans. The sequence continues at coordinate 35,533 of CANFOQ010000028.1, read as the reverse complement.
TTTGACACTGTGGACAAAGGGTGACGATGGCCATGGCAGCTTATGGCTTTAGAAAAGAACAAAGCTTATCAAACAGCTTGTCCGCGCATCAGTACCCAACCCTCTTGGGAATCAGCCACTTCGAGGTTCACGTAGGGTTGGTAGGCTGCTTTGATTTCTTCGGTTTGCCGCTCCAAGATGCCCGCCAACAACAAGCTGCCGTCACGGGCAACATGGCTGCAGAGCAAGGGCGCCAGCACTTTCAAGGGGGCTGCCAAGATATTGGCCACCACCAATGGGTAGACACCCGTTGCCACCTCGGGCATGCCCAAATTCAATTGCACATGGTTGGCCAACGCATTGGCGTGGGCCGCCGTGACCGCATCAGGATCGATATCCACCGCGTCCACTGAGGCAGCACCCAGCATGGCTGCACCAATGGCCAAGATACCCGAGCCACAGCCATAGTCCAGCACACGTTGTCCTGAAGGCGGATGTTCGGCAATCCAGCGCAAACACATGCGCGTGGTGGGATGGGTGCCCGTGCCAAAGGCCAAACCTGGGTCCAGACGCAAAACCCATTGCGCGCCTGTGGGAGGTTCGTGCCAACTGGGCACCACCCAAAAAGACGGCGTGATGGGCACAGGCTCGAACTGCGACTGGGTCAAACGCACCCAATCTTGATCGGGCACGGCATGGATGCTGAGCAATGCGCAGTCTTCGAAGAAAGCTTGCAGTGCCAGCAACTTGGCGGCGTCTGCGGCTTGTGCTTCATCGGGAAACAAAGCAATCAGATGCGAGCGCAACCATCCCGCTGCGGGTGCCGGCATATTGGGTTCACCAAACAAAGCCTGCTCTTGATCGGTGTGGGCATCGGCGTCTTCCACCGATACGCTCAAGGCATCCAAGGCGATCAAGGCGTCACTGATCAGCTCCACCTGGGTTTGCGGGCATTGCAGCCGAAGTTCAAACATCAGGAAGCGTGCCTTACCGCCAGCCACTCTTCCAAGTAATGGATGTTGGTACCACCGGCGATAAAGCCGGGATCATTCATCACTTCACGGTGCAAGGCGATATTGGTTTGAATGCCTTCCACCACGGTTTCGCCCAAGGCGGTGCGCATCCGGGCCAAGGCATGTTCACGGGTGTCACCATGCACAATGATTTTGCCAATCATGGAGTCGTAATTGGAGGGCACGAAGTAATTGGTGTAGATGTGCGAATCGACCCGCACACCCGGACCACCGGGGGGATGCCACATGGTGACGCGGCCAGGAGACGGCGTGAACTTGAAGGGGTCTTCAGCGTTCACACGGCATTCAATGGCATGGCCTTTGATTTCAATTTGGCGTTGTGTGTAGGGCAGTTTTTGACCCGCCGCCGTCATGATTTGGGTTTTGACGATGTCCACGCCAGTGATGAATTCGGTGACAGGATGCTCAACCTGCACCCGGGTGTTCATCTCAATGAAATAGAACTCGCCGTTTTCATACAAAAACTCAAACGTACCAGCACCACGGTAGCCCATTTTTTTGCAAGCAGCAGCACATCGTTCGCCAATGCGCTCGATCAATTTGCGTGGAATACCTGGGGCCGGTGCTTCTTCAATGACCTTCTGGTGGCGCCGTTGCATCGAGCAATCGCGTTCACCCAAGTAAATGGCGTTCTTGTAGTTGTCCGCCAAGATTTGTATTTCAATGTGGCGTGGGTTTTGCAAAAACTTTTCCATGTACACCGCGGGGTTGCCAAAGGCTGAGCCCGCTTCGGTCTTGGTGGTTTGCACCGCATGAATGAGGGCTGCTTCGTTGTGCACCACGCGCATGCCCCGACCACCGCCGCCGCCAGCGGCTTTGATGATGACCGGGTAGCCCACGGCTTTGGCGATGCGCCTGATTTGCGCCGGATCGTCTGGCAGTTCGCCTTCCGAACCAGGCACACAAGGCACGCCGGCTTTGATCATGGCTTGCTTGGCCGACACCTTGTCGCCCATCATGCGAATGGATTCGGGCGTAGGACCAATGAACACAAAGCCGCTTTTCTCAACCCGCTCGGCAAAGTCGGCGTTTTCGCTGAGGAAGCCATAACCGGGGTGAATGGCTTGGGCGTCAGTCACTTCGGCAGCCGAAATGATGGCCGGCATGTTCAAGTAACTCAGAGAAGAAGCGGCCGGGCCAATGCAAACGGCTTCTTCGGCCAATTTGACGTATTTGGCTTCGCGGTCAGCCTCGGAGTACACCACCACAGCTTCAACACCCAGCTCTTTGCAAGCACGCTGGATGCGCAGCGCGATTTCGCCTCGGTTGGCGATCAGAATCTTTTTAAACATGCCGCCCGCTCAGTCGATGATGAACATGGGCTGGCCGTATTCCACGGCTTGGCCGTTGTCGACCAGGATTTTGCTGACCGTGCCGCTGTGGTCGGCTTCGATCTCATTGAGGATCTTCATGGCCTCGATGATGCATATCGTGTCACCCGCTTTGACCACGCTGCCCACCTGCACAAAGGGTTTGGCCTCGGGGCTGGAGGCACTGTAGAACGTTCCCACCATGGGCGACTTGACCGCGTGACCGGTTTCGGCCACGGGTTCTGCCGTAGCTGCGGGTGCAGCGGCCGACGTTGCCGCGACCGGGGCGGCAACGGCCAACGGGGCAGCCACAGGTGCGGCCATGACGACCGGACCACCGACGGGGCCCTTGACGATACGGACCTTGCCTTCGGCTTCGGTGATTTCAAGTTCGGAGACATTGGACTCCGACACCAGGTCGATCAGGGTTTTGAGTTTTCTTAAATCCATGGATCTGGCAGTCTTCTGCAGTTAAAGAGGGTGTAATTTACACCATTTTAAGAAACCGACCTGACTGCTGGATCGGCGCCTGAGGGTCAGAGCCAAGACCGAATGTCAGCCTCAGTCAGCTTACCCAGTTTCCGCATCTGCACCTCGCCTTGCGCATTCAGCACCAAAGTGAAGGGCAAACCACCTGCGGCATTGCCCAGGTTTTTCATCAGCTCGGTGCCATCCAGGCCGGCCAAGCCGATGGCGTATTCTACCGGATGCTGGCCCAAGAAGCGCTTGACCGCACTGGGCTGATCAATAGCCAATCCAATCATTTGCCAGCTTTTAGCCTTGTTTTCTTGAAAGAAAGCGTTCAATAACGGCATTTCTTCCACGCAAGGGGTGCACCAAGTGGCCCAAAAATTCAACACCAACGGTTTTCCTTGAAAGTCGGCCAGCTTCAAATTGGTGCCATCGGGTTGCTCGAAACTGGCGGTCCACAAGGCCTGCAAACTGGGGTCATCCAAGTGTTGAGGCCGGTGCCGCCACCAGTTGACGCCAGCGCCCGCAGCCAAAGCGGTGGCAGCCACGGCCAAGATGCCGCGACGTGAGAGGGATGGGGTAGCTGTTTGATCTTGGTCCATCAGGCATTGTCCAACAACTGGCGCAAGGCAACCAAATCCCCACGCTGGGGCCGCCCTCGCTCGTCGGGCAGCAATGCGCCGCGCAAATCGTCATAGTCATAGACCATCAAATGCACACCAATGTCTTCGTTCAGCGGGCTGCACAAGCTGTGGATGCTCAAGGCGTCGACCTCCTCGCCCTTGAAACCTTTGACGGACTGAACGTCATAGCGCACCCCCTGGTCGATCAGCATCAACTCGGCCGATTTGGAATCGTCGCAAAACAATTGAATGTAAATATCGGACAAACGGGTGGCACTGCCACGCCAAACCGCGCCGCTCAAATGCGGGCGAAAGGCCTGCAACAGCTCCATCCAAGTCAAAGCGAGTTGACGCAACGCCAGCAATTCCTGTGGTTGGGTGTCAGCGCAAAACAGCTTCAAATAATCGAACACCTCGTCTTCCAGCATGTCATTGCTGGGAAGTGGGCTTCGGCTGGGCAAGCCCAACTCTCGCAAGGCCCGGCGTTTGGCCGGACCGTATTCCAAACCCTCTTCGACCACCAAACGGGCGGCGGTGGCGGCAATCTCAGCTTTAGCGTCATTGGACATGGCAGTGATTGTGCCGTCTCGCTCGGGCCGAGTGCTGCCGCGCCAGCCACTTCTACAATCTGAGCCCATGCACATCCATATATTAGGTGTCTGCGGCACCTTCATGGGCGGTTTGGCCGCCCTCGCCCGCGAAGCCGGTCACCGTGTCACCGGTTGCGACACCGGCGTCTACCCGCCGATGAGTGACCAATTGCGGGCCTTGGGCATCGAGCTGATCGAGGGCTACAGCGCTGACCAACTCGCTTTGAAGCCCGACATGTTCGTGGTCGGCAACGTGGTGTCGCGGGCCCGATTGGCCGATGGCAGCCCACGCTACCCGCTGATGGAAGCTATTTTGGAAGCTGGTTTGCCTTACACCAGCGGCCCGCAATGGCTGAGCGACCATGTGCTGCACGCCCCAGGCCAAGCGCGGCACGTGCTGGCCGTGGCAGGCACCCATGGCAAAACCACCACCACGGCGATGCTGAGCTGGGTCTTGGAACAAGCGGGATTGACCCCCGGCTTTTTGATTGGCGGCGTGCCGCTGAACTTTGGCGTGTCCGCCCGCTTAGGAAGTTTGGCCAAGGGCCAAAGCCGCCCACTGTTTGTGATTGAAGCCGACGAGTACGACACGGCCTTCTTTGACAAGCGCAGCAAGTTCGTTCATTACCGACCCCGCACCGCCATTTTGAACAACCTGGAATTCGACCACGCCGACATCTTTCCTGATCTGGCGGCTATTGAGCGACAGTTTCACCACCTGGTGCGCACCTTGCCAGCCAGCGGGCGCTTGGTGGTGAACGCGGATCAAGACAGCTTGCAACGTGTTTTAGCCCTAGGCCAGTGGAGCGAGGTGGCAGGTTTCGGTGAAACAACCCAAGCCGCTTGGCAAGTGCGCGGCGAACCTTCTGATTTTGAGGTGTTGCACCAAGGCGCAGTGCAAGGGCGTGTGCAATGGGGCTTGGGCGGGGTGCACAACCAAATGAACGCCTTGGCTGCGGTCGTGGCCGCCCAGCACGTCGGGGTGGCCGTTTCAGACGCTTGCCAGTCTTTGTCTTCGTTTGAAAATGTGCGCCGTCGCATGGAAGTGCGCGGCACCGTGGGAGCGGGCAAGGCGGCCATCACGGTCTATGACGACTTTGCCCACCACCCGACCGCCATCCGCACCACGGTGGATGGCTTGCGCCGACAAGTGGGCGCGGCCCGCATCTTGGCGGTGTTCGAGCCACGCAGCAACACCATGAAGCTGGGTGCCATGAAATCGCAGCTGCCGTGGAGTTTGGCGCAAGCGGACCTGGCGTTTTGCCATACCGCTGGTTTGGACTGGGACGCCGCCGAGGCCTTGTCCAGCATGGGCACTCGAGCACAGACCGCAGACAACATCGACGCACTGGTGGCGCAAGTCAAGGCCGTTGCGCAACCTGGCGACCATGTGCTGTGCATGAGCAATGGCGGTTTTGGCGGTGTTCACGCCAAATTGCTGCAAGCGCTCAAAGCCTGAGCCGGGCGGTTTTTACTTTTTGCCGCGTCGAGCTTTGACGCCTTTGGACAAGGTTTCCAGCACTTCCAGCGAGTCGTCCCAAGCCAAGCAGGCGTCGGTGATGCTTTGGCCATAGGTGAGGGCTTCCACCTTGTCTTTGCCGGGGGTGAATTTTTGAGCACCCGCCAACAAGTGACTCTCGACCATCACGCCAAACACACTGTGCGAGCCATGCGCCAATTGATCGGCAATGTCTTGGGCCACCACCAGTTGGCGTTCATGTTGCTTGCTGCTGTTGGCATGGCTGCAATCAATCATCAGGCTGGCCGGCAGTTTGGCAGCTTCCAATTCTCGACAAGCAGCAGCCACATGGGCAGCGTCATAGTTGGGCGCTTTGCCGCCACGCAAGATGACGTGGCAATCGGGGTTGCCTTCGGTTTGCACAATCGCCACTTGGCCATTTTTGTGCACTGACAAAAAGTGGTGTCCGCGGGCCGCGGCTTGGATGGCATCGGTGGCGATTTTGATATTCCCGTCGGTGCCGTTTTTGAAGCCAATCGGCGCTGAAAGGCCAGAGGCCAACTCGCGGTGCACTTGACTTTCAGTCGTGCGGGCACCGATGGCGCCCCAGCTGATCAGGTCGCCGATGTATTGCGGGGAAATCACATCCAAAAACTCGCTGCCAGCGGGCACGCCTTGGCGGTTGATTTCAATCAGCAACTGGCGAGCAATGCGCAGACCTTCGTCGATGCGAAAGCTCTCGTCCAAGTAGGGGTCGTTGATCAAACCCTTCCAACCCACCGTGGTGCGGGGTTTTTCAAAGTACACGCGCATCACAATTTCCAAGGTGTCTGCGTACTTCTCGCGCTCGACCTTCAAACGGCGGGCGTAGTCCAAAGCCGCAGCCGGGTCATGAATGGAACACGGACCGATGACCACCAGCAAACGGTCGTCTTTGCCCGCCATGATTTTGTGGATGCGCTGACGGGTTTTGGCGATCAGGGTTTCAACCGCGGTCCCGGCAATTGGGAAGAATCGAATCAGGTGTTCTGGGGGCGGCAGCACGGTGATGTCCTTGATGCGTTGGTTGTCGGTTTGGCTGGTCTGATCGTTGATCGGCGCATAAGCATCATGCTTGGGGGTTTTCATGGCAGTTCCTTGAAAGCGTTTAACGAGGCAAAGTCAATGTGGCAAAAAAAAACCGCCGGGCTTCGGCGGTTGGTTTTGGAGTTCAGCGCGTTGTTTGCGTTCAGACCTCTCGACCGCCGTTGGGGCGTGAGAACCAGAAATAAGCAAAGTGGAATTTGACTGAAAACATGGGAATGACTGTACCACAGGCTGTTTTGATGGCTTTCAAGCCTGTTCAGGCGGTGCCGCCGACCGTCAAACCATCAATACGCAGCGTGGGCTGACCCACACCTACCGGCACACTTTGGCCTTCTTTGCCGCAGGTGCCCACACCGGGGTCGAGCGCCATGTCGTTGCCGATCATGCTGACGCGGGTCAGGGCATCGGGGCCATTGCCCACCAAGGTACCGCCCTTGACGGGGTATTGGATCTTGCCGTTTTCCACCCAGTAGGCTTGACTGGCCGAGAACACAAACTTGCCCGAGGTGATGTCCACCTGACCACCACCGAAATTGGTGGCATACAGGCCTTTTTTGATGCTGGCCACAATTTCTTCGGGCTGCTTGTCGCCGCCCAACATGTAGGTGTTGGTCATGCGCGGCATCGGCACATGGGCATAGCTTTCACGCCGACCATTGCCTGTGGGGGCCACACCCATCAAACGGGCGTTCATGCTGTCTTGGATGTAGCCGACCAAGATGCCGTCTTCGATCAAGACATTCTTTTGACTGGCGTGGCCTTCGTCGTCCACATTCAAGGAGCCACGGCGATCTGCAATGGTGCCGTCGTCCAGCACGGTCACGCCCTTGGCGGCCACGCGTTGGCCAATGCGGCCACTGAAGGCACTGGAGCCTTTGCGGTTGAAGTCGCCTTCCAGGCCGTGGCCAATGGCTTCGTGCAACAAAATGCCCGGCCAACCCGAGCCCAACACCACGGTCATTTCGCCGGCTGGTGCAGGACGGGCTTCCAAGTTGGTGAGGGCCGAACCGACGGCTTCTTCCACATAACGGGTCAGGCAATCTGCATCGAAATGGCCCAAGCCAAAGCGTCCACCGCCACCGGCCGAACCACTTTCACGGCGGCCGTTTTGCTCGACGATGACCGACAAGGACAAACGCACCAAGGGACGCACATCGGCGGCCAGGGTGCCATCGGCACGCGCGACCATGACGACGTCGTATTCACTGGCCAAGCCGGCCATGACTTGCACCACACGCGGATCTTTGGCGCGGGCTTGTTGCTCCAAGCGCTCAAGCAACTGAACCTTGGCGGTGCTGTCCAAGCTGCCGATCGGGTCTTCACCGTGATAGAGCTGGCGGCTGGGGGCGATGACGCGGCTGGGCACCTTGGTGCGGGCGTTCAAACCAGCCGAGGCGATGCTGCGCACCGTGTGGGCCGCGTCCATCAAAGATGCCATGGAAATGTCGTCTGAATAGGCAAAGGCGGTTTTCTCTCCGCTCACAGCCCGCACACCCACGCCCTGGTCAATGCTGAACGAGCCGGTTTTCACGATGCCTTCTTCCAAACTCCAGCCCTCAGAGCGGGTGTACTGGAAGTACAAATCAGCGTCGTCCACCTGGTGGGCCCGGATGGCCGACAAGGCTTGGGTGAGGTGGGATTCGTCTAAGCCATAAGGGGTGAGCAACAGGCTTTGTGCCAGGGCCAGACGTTCAAGGGTGGGTTCGCGTGAAATCATGGCTTCATTGTAGGAGTGGGCCAACAACCCCGTGTATTTCGGGTTGTCAGGGGTTTAGGACTGAACCAACTGCTTGGCTTTGGCCACTGACAACAAGATGCCGATGCCAAACCCCAGAGTGACCATGGCGGTGCCACCGTAGCTGATGAAAGGCAGTGGCACGCCCACCACCGGCAACATGCCGCTGACCATGCCCATGTTGACAAAGGCATAGGTGAAGAATATGAGTGTGATGCTGCCAGCCAGCAGACGGGCAAACAAGGTCGGGCCTTCGGTGGCAATGGCCAGGCCGCGAAACACCAAGACCATGAAACTGATGATGAGAAAAATATTGCCCAGCAGACCAAATTCTTCTGAATAAGCTGCGAACACGAAGTCGGTGGTGCGCTCGGGGATGAAGTCGAGTTGCGCTTGGGTGCCCTGCATCAAGCCTTTGCCCCAAAAGCCGCCCGAACCGATGGCAATCATCCCTTGGATGATGTGAAAGCCTTTGCCCAAGGGGTCGCGTCCTGGATCCAGCAAAGTGCAAATGCGCTGCTGTTGGTAGTCACGCAACAAAGGCCAATTGAAACCATCGGCACACAAGGTGGGTTCAAAAATGACGATCAAGGCCACGCCTACCAAGCCCAATATGACCGGAGGCACGATCAGCCACCAACTCAACCCAGCAAAAAACAGCACATACAAACCGGCTGACATGACCAAAATGGCGGTGCCCAAATCGGGTTGCTTGACGATCAATCCGACGGGAATGAACAGAATCAGGCTGGCCACCAGAAAGTCCAGCGAGCGCAACTGACCTTCGCGTTTTTGAAACCACCACGCCAGCATGAGTGGCATGCCAATTTTCATGATTTCGCTGGGTTGGATGACGATGCCCACGTTCAACCAACGCTGTGCGCCTTTTTTGGTCAAGCCAAACAAGGCCACGCCCACCAATAAGGCCAAGCCCACGGTGTAAAGGGGAACAGCCAAGACCATCAAGCGCTGCGGTGGGATTTGCGCCACCACAAACATGATGCCGCAGGCCAGCAGCATGTTGCGGCCATGGTCCCAAAAACGCTGGCCATCGGCATAACCCGAAGAAAAAATCGACAACAGGCCCGCCATTGCCAAGGCCAGCACAGCAAAGCCCAGCACGGTGTCAAAACCCAACACCATCGGGGTGATGCGCTGAAACACGCTGTATTTGCCAAGTTGAGTCGCCATCGCATGAGTTTATCGGAGCGCCGTGGGAGAATCTTGGCCATGTATGCACTCTTTGAAGACAGCGGCAAATTCATGACGGGACGGGTCATGTCCGAGGCCGAGGCGTCTGCCCAAATCGAACTCGACAGCGGCAAGCGCATGAAAGTGAAATCCGCCAACGTGTTGATGAAATTCGACAAGCCCCAACCAGCCGAGTTCATGAAAGCGGGCCAAGCCGTGGCCGCCGACATTGAAACCGACATGGCCTGGGAATTTGCCCCAGATGAAGAATTTGGTTTTGTCGATCTGGCGCAAGACTATTTCAGCAAAGACGCCACCCCTGCGCAGCAATTGGGCATGTTGCTGCGTTTGTTCGAGGCGCCCCATTACTTTCGCCGCGCCGGCAAAGGACGCTTTCGCAAGGCCAGCGCCGATGTGATTCAGCAAGCGCTGGTGGCCATCGAAAAGAAAAAACAAGTGCAGGCGCAGATCACCGACTGGGCCGCCCAGCTGATGCAGGGCGTATGTCCTGAGTCGGTGGAACGCCAGCTCTACAAAATTTTGTTCAAACCGGACAAAAATGCAGCGGAATACAAAGCCGTGGTGGAAGCCGCTCGAGGCAGCAACACGCCACCCTTGGCATTGCTGCAACAAGCCGGCGCGATTCGCTCGGCTTACGATTTTCATTGGCAGCGGTTTTTGTTTGAAAACTTCCCCAAAGGAACGGCATTCCCAGCCTTGCAAGCCCCGGCCATCGTCGCCGACTTGCCCTTGGCCGCCGTGCAGGCCTACTCGATCGACGACTCGCAAACCACTGAAATTGACGACGCTTTATCGGTGCAAGGCTTGGGCACAGGCAGCATCACGGTCGGCATTCACATCGCCGCACCTGGCTTGGCGGTGCAACCTGGCGACGCCATCGACACCGTGGGTCGCAGCCGGTTTTCCACCGTCTATATGCCAGGCCACAAGATCACCATGCTGCCCGACAGCATCGTGCAAAGCTATACCTTGCAAGAAGGCCGCGCCTGCCCCGCCTTGTCTTTGTATGTGCGCTTTGATGCCGACACTTTGGAAGTGCAGCACAGCGAAACCCGGCTCGAGCAAGTACCCATTGCGGCCAATTTGCGCCACGATCAACTCGATGCCGTGGTCACTGAAGCTTGGCTGAACAACCCATCGCCCTCACCCAGCCCGCAAGATCCGGCCATGCCGCATGCTGAATTGGCGTTCTTGTTCCGGTTGGCTCAGCACTTGAAAGCCGCACGAGAAGTGGTGCGTGGCAAACCCGAGAGCTTCAACCGCCCCGACTACAACTTCCGCTTGGTCGACACCCCCGAAGCCGGTCCGCAAGGCAACGAGACGGTTCAAATTTCAGTGCGCCAACGCGGTGCCCCCTTGGACCTGATCGTGGCCGAAGCCATGATCTTGGCCAACAGCACCTGGGGCCAGTGGCTGGCCAGTTTGGGCGTGCCCGCCATCTACCGCAGCCAAGCCAGTTTGGCGCCTGGCATCAAGGTGCGCATGGGCACCAAAGCCTTGCCCCATGCCGGTATTGGCGTGCCCAGTTATGCCTGGAGCACCTCACCGCTGCGCCGTTACACCGACTTGGTGAATCAATGGCAACTCATCGCCTGTGCGCGCAACGGTGCCACCGCTGCTTTGGTGGCGCCTTTCAAACCCAAAGACGCTGAATTGTTTGGCATCATTTCTGGTTTTGAAACGGCCTACAGCGCTTACAACGCGCACCAGTCCAGCATGGAGCGTTTCTGGACCATGCAGCACTTGCAACAACAAGCCATCACTGAATTGGACGCGACCGTCTTCAAATCATTCCCTGGCGAACCGCCGATGGCCCGAGCCAACGCATTGCCTCTGGTGTTCAGTGTGTCGGGTGCACCGCCGCTGGAACGAGGTGCTCAAGTGCGGGTGCGCATCACCGCCATGGATTTGATCGCTTTGGATGTGCATGCCCAGTACCTGCACACCTTAGACACCAGTGAGCCCGTGAATGAAGCCGAGGAAGAAGACGATGTGGCTGCGGGCCCCTTGCATATTGCGGTTGATCTGTCGGAGACCGCCACCGAGGAACCGCAGGCATGAGTTGGGCGCTGGGTTTGTCCTTGGTGGTGCATGCAGCTCTGCTGTTCATCCACCTGGGTGCGCCTGCAGCCGTCGACCGTTTGGTGCGCGACAACGGCTTGGAAGTGATCTTGGTCAACACCCAAAGCGACGAGAAAAAACCCAGCAAAGCACGCGCCTTGGCGCAAACCAATTTGGCCGGTGGTGGCGACATGGCGCAAGGCCGCGCCACCTCGCCCTTGGTGAACGCCAAGCAAACCCAAAGCGGTCAAGCCGATGACCAGCGGCAAAGCCAACTGACCAAGCGCGAATTGGAACAAAACGAGCTGCTGGCCCAAACCAAACGCACCTTGGCCAGCTTGGCCGCCAAGCAAGCCCGCAACCCCGATCCCGCGCTGGAGCGGCAGCGCCAAGAAATGCTCAACATGCTGGCGCAAATTGAAAAACGCATTCAAGAAGAAAACGCTCGGCCACGCAAACGCTACATCAGCCCCAGCACGCAAGAAACCAGCTATGCCCTGTATTACGACCAATTGCGTCGCAAGATTGAAGCTCGTGGCACTTTGTTTTTCCCTGAATCCCAAGGGCAAAAGCTTTACGGCAGCTTGATCATGGTCATCACCATTGGTGTCAGTGGCAAGGTCGTCAGCGCCGAAGTCTCACAAAGTTCGGGCAATGCGGTCTTGGACATGCAAGCCAAAGCCATTGCCAATGGCGCTGGTCCATTTGGTTCATTCACTGAAGAGATGCGGATGCAAATGGATCAACTGGCCTTGGTGACACGTTTCAGCTTTGACCGCAGCAACACACTGCAAACCACCTTGCAAGACCACTGAAACATGCGCCTACCTGTGTTCCTCAAACCTCTTGGCCGCTGGTTGGCCCTGGTGCTGTTGTGCGGCTTGGGCCTGCAGTTGTTTTTCATCGCCCGCATTGCCAGCATGCGGTACATCGATCCGGGCTCCACTGCTTTCCAGCGCTCTGAAGCTTGGCGCATTTCCCACAGCTCGGATGGCCTGCGCTGGCGGCAAGACGGGGTGCCCATGAGCCAACACCCCAACAACATGAAGCGTGCCGTGATTGCATCCGAAGACGATGTGTTTGCCAGCCACGGTGGCGTGCAATGGGACGCGTTGGAAAAAGCCTGGAGCCACAATGCAAGAGCTTTAGCTCGCGCCCAAGCCAGAGCGCAAGCCCAATCAAGCAACCCCAAACCCGCCAAGTTGGTGGGCGGCTCGACCATCACCCAGCAGTTGGCGAAGAATTTGTTTTTAAGCGGTGAACGCACCCTGCTGCGCAAAGCCCAAGAGTTGGTGCTGACCTTGGCCCTCGAGCAGTTGCTGGGCAAGGAACGCATCTTGACGCTGTACTTGAACAACGTCGAGTGGGGCGAAGGCGTGTTTGGCATTGAAGCGGCTGCGCAGCACTATTACCGTCACCCTGCGGCCCAACTCAATGCCTGGGAATGTGCCCGCTTGGCGGTCATGTTGCCGCGTCCCAAATACTATGAAAAATACGCACGCTCACCTTATTTGACCAACCGCGCTCAGGTGATTTTGGGCCGCATGCCCCAAGTGGAATTGCCATGAGCACCGTGCGCATTTTGGGCATTGACCCAGGTTTGCAATGCACAGGTTTTGGCGTGATTGACAGTGAAGGCAACCAACTTCGTTATGTGGCCAGTGGCACCATCACCACCACGCATTTGCCGCGCGAAGATTTACCTGCCCGGTTGAAAGTGATTTTTGAAGGCATTGGTGAAGTGGCGAAGCGTTATGGACCAGAAGAATCTGTGGTCGAGATCGTGTTCGTCAACATGAACCCACAGGCCAGTTTGCTGCTTGGTCAAGCTCGTGGCGCCTGCCTCACATCCTTGGTTCACAACGGCTTGCCGGTGGCGGAATACACCGCCTTGCAAATGAAAAAAGCCATTGCGGGTCATGGCAAAGCGGCTAAAGCACAGGTGCAAGAAATGGTCAAACGCTTGTTGACATTGCCCGGCTTGCCAGGACCCGATGCCGCCGATGCGTTGGGTCTGGCCATCACCCATGCCCATGCCAGACTGCATCACGCGCGTGTCAAACAAGCATCAGTTTCATGACCGATGTTGAAACAAGACATTGGTCAATTGATGCAAGATTTGAGGTTGTCAGCTACCAAGCAGGTGCCAACTGCGCCAAGCCTCGCGGTGCTTGGCGTTCATCTTCAAAACTCACCAATTCATAAGCATCAGCGTGGCTGAGCAGTTCACGCAGCAAGCGGTTGTTCATGGCGTGTCCCGAGCGAAACGCGCTGTACGCGGCCAGCAAGGGCCGACCCAATAAAAACAAATCTCCCATGGCGTCGAGGATTTTGTGCTTCACAAACTCGTCGTCATAGCGCAGACCTTCGCTGTTGAGCACCTTGTAATCGTCCATGACGATGGCGTTGTCCAAGCCGCCGCCCAATGCCAAGCCATTGGCGCGCATCATTTCCACATCTTTGGTGAAACCAAAGGTGCGGGCCCGCGCAATGTCTTTCACATAACTGCCAGTTTCGGTGTCGAACTCGACCCGTTGGCCGGTGGAGTCGACTGCAGGGTGCTGAAAATCGATTTCAAAACTGAGCTTGTAGCCGTGATGCGGTGACAAGCGCGCCCACTTGATGTTGTCACCTTCACCCTCTTGCACTTGCACGGTTTTCAACACCCGAATAAAACGCTTGGGGGCGTTTTGCAATTCAATGCCCGCGCTTTGCAGCAAGAACACGAACGACGCAGAAGAACCATCCAAGATGGGCACTTCTTCAGCGGTAATGTCCACATACAGATTGTCCAAGCCCAAGCCCGCGCACGCCGACATCAAGTGCTCCACCGTGTGCACCTTGGCCCCTTGCGCCGAGATGGTGGACGCCATGCGGGTGTCGGTGACAGCGGTTGCACTGACAGGAATGTCAACAGGTTGCGGCAAATCGACCCGGCGAAACACCACACCCGTGTCCGGCGGTGCCGGACGCAAGGTCAACTCCACCCGCTGCCCACTGTGCAGCCCCACGCCAACGGCGCGGGTGAGGGTTTGAAGGGTTCGTTGTTTCAGCACGGGCGCGATTTTAGTCAGCTTGCTTGCGCAAAAAGGCTGGGATCTCGTAATTGTCCATGCCGCCCGAGGACATTGCGTCCACCTTGGCTGCAGCTTGGGTGCGGTCCCGGGTGCGCCACACACTGGGCACATTCACATCACCTGTGGGCATGTGCGTGGTTACTGCGGGTGCAGACACGCTTTCTGAGCCTGCAGACATGCTGGTGGTGTTGCTGGGCATGCTGGCAGTTTGCATGACAGGTTGGTTGGTGGCATACGCCACATCATGGGTGCCGGTACGGATGACCGACAAGGGTGGCGCCACACGACGACCAGCTTGGGCCAATCCGGTGGCCACCACGGTGACACGGATTTGGTCACCCAAGGATTCATCGTAGGCTGTGCCATAAATCACGTGCGCTTCAGGTGAGGCAAAGGCACGGATGGTGTTCATGGCTTCGCGCGACTCGGCCAATTTCAGGGCGCCTTTGGCTGCGGTGATCAAGACCAGCACACCTTTGGCACCGGTCATGTCCACACCCTCAAGCAATGGGCAGGCCACGGCTTGCTCGGCGGCGATGCGGGCGCGGTCAGGGCCGCTGGCACTGGCTGTGCCCATCATGGCCTTGCCTTGTTCACTCATCACGGTGCGCACATCCTCAAAGTCGACGTTCACCAAGGCTTCGACATTGATGATCTCGGCAATGCCACCCACCGAGTTTTTCAACACATCGTTGGCAAACGAGAAGGCTTGGTCTTGCGTGACATCGTCACCCAAGACTTCGAGCAATTTTTCGTTGAGCACCACGATGAGTGAATCGACGTTGGCTTCCAGTTCGGCCAAGCCAGCTTCGGCATTGGTCATGCGGCGTCCGCCTTCCCAATCAAACGGTTTGGTGACCACACCCACAGTGAGGATGCCCATTTCGCGGGCCACGCGCGCCACCACGGGCGCTGCCCCGGTGCCGGTGCCGCCGCCCATGCCGGCTGTGATGAAGACCATGTTGGAGCCCTGCAGCACTTCACGGATGCTGTCGACAGCCGCTTCTGCGGCCGCTTGACCACGTTCAGGTTTGCTGCCTGCGCCCAAGCCGTTGTCCCCCAATTGAATGACGCGACTGGCCGAGCTGACCTTCAAAGCTTGCGCATCGGTGTTGGCGCAAATGAATTCCACGCCACGCACGCCGCTGGCAATCATGTGCTCCACCGCGTTGCCGCCACCACCGCCCACGCCGATCACGCGGATTTGGGTGTCAGGGTTGAACTCGTGTTTTTCAATCATTTCAATGTTCATGTTTTTTCTCCGAATCAGTTAATGCAGTTGCCTGTGTTTTTTAATGTTTTGAAAGTCTTTGAATTCAGCGTTCAACCTGGGGGAGCGCCACGGATGCAGGGTCGCCATCGTCGGCCACTCAGGATGCGCGGTTGGTGGTGGGAAAGCATTGGGATGAGCAGTGTGTTCATGTTCAGAAGTTCCCCACAAACCAGTCTTTGACCCGCCCCATGGCGGTTTTCACAGACCCATTTTTTTGCGCCACGCGGAAGCCGCGCAAACGGGCCATGCGGGCTTCTTCCAACAAGCCCATGACGGTGGCTGCACGCGGGTGCGACACCATGTCGGACAA
Organism: Comamonadaceae bacterium; assembly: GCA_947448745.1. GTDB lineage: Bacteria > Pseudomonadota > Gammaproteobacteria > Burkholderiales > Burkholderiaceae_C > Limnohabitans. Next base: position 19,313 of record CANFOQ010000028.1, on the reverse strand, counting down.
GGCGCTGCTGTAGCGTGGCACACCACGCCGCACCGCTTTCAAAAAGATGTCTTCACCCAGTTCAATCATCCCGGGCATCATGGCGCTGCCACCGGTCAGCACAATGCCTGAGGACAGCACTTCTTCATAGCCGGAGTCGCGCAGCACTTGTTGCACCAGCGAGAAGATTTCTTCGATGCGCGGCTCGATCACACCAGCCAAGTTTTGACGACTGAGCATGCGCGGTCCGCGGTCACCCAAGCCCGGCACCTCCACCTGCACATTCGGATCGGCCAGCAGTTGTTTTGCAAACCCCGACTCGACCTTGATGTCTTCAGCATCTTTGGTGGGCGTACGCAAGGCCATGGCGATGTCGCTGGTGATCAGGTCGCCAGCGATTGGAATGACCGCCGTGTGGCGAATCGCGCCACCGGTGAAGATGGCGATGTCGGTGCTGCCCGCGCCAATGTCGACCAATGCCACGCCCAATTCGCGCTCGTCATCGGTCAACACGGACAGGCTAGACGCCAAGGGGTTGAGCATCAAGTGGTCGACATCCAAACCGCAACGTCGCACGCACTTGATGATGTTCTCTGCAGCGGTTTGTGCCCCCGTGACGATGTGCACTTTGGCTTCCAATCGGATGCCACTCATGCCAATGGGTTGCTTGACGTCTTGGCCGTCGATGATGAATTCTTGTGGCTCGACCAACAACAAACGCTGGTCGGTGGAAATGTTCACTGCTTTGGCGGTTTCCACCACCCGCGCCACGTCAGCGGCGGTGACTTCGCGGTCTTTCACTGCCACCATGCCATGCGAGTTCATGCCGCGGATATGGCTGCCGGTGATACCGGTGTAGACCCGCGTGATTTTGCAGTCGGCCATCAACTCGGCTTCTTTCAACGCCTGCTGGATGCTTTGCACCGTGGCGTCGATGTTGACCACCACGCCACGCTTCAAGCCACTGCTGGGAGCAATACCCAAACCCGCGAGTTTGAGCTCTGCGCCCGGCAGCACCTCGGCCACCACCACCATGACCTTGCTGGTGCCGATGTCCAAACCCACCACCAAGTCTTTGTACTCTTTTGCCATGGAAACCTCTTTGTACTTACCTTGTTGTCGTCGAATCCAAAGTGCCCACACCCCGCAAACGCAGGGCATAGCCATTGACGTGTCTTAAATCTGCCGATTCCAGCGCTTGTGCATGCCGCCCATAACGTTGGCTCACCTGGGCCAATGTTTGAGTCAGTCGTTGCACGCGGGCCATCACTTCGCTTTCATTGCCGCGTCCCAATTCCAAGGACGCGCCATTTTTCATGTGGGCACGCCAACTGCCACGCGCAGTCAATTCCAAAGTTTGCATGTGCAGTGCCAATTTTTCAAATTCGGGCGACAGTTGCTCATACATCTTCAACACACGGGCTGACTCGGCATCGGGGCCTTGCAGATGCGGTAAATCCTCGTTGTCGAGTTCCCCAAAGTTGGCACTGAACACTTCACCTTGTCGGTTCACCAAGCGAGACTCCGATTCATGGCCCCAATAAGCCACCGGTTCATGCTCGAATAAATCCACACTCAAGCGGTTCGGAAATTCACGCCGTACCAAGGCTTGCCGGACCCAAGGTACGTTTTCAAAAGCTTGACGTGCTTGCACCAAATCGACCGTGAAAAAACTGCCTTGCAGGCGCGGCACCACATTGGCCCGCAAGGTCACTTCGTTGTTGTGCCCCACATCGCCTTGGACGTTGATGGCTGAAATGGCAAACACTGGATGCCGCAACATCCACCACAGCACCACGCCCACGCAGGCCGCCACCAGTCCCACGATCAGCAACATGCTGGTGATGTTCATCATTCGCACATCCAATGCCAAAGGCGGTGGTGTTTCCACGCGCATGGTGTTGTGGCGCATGTTCATGCTGTCAATGCCCCCAGGTGGCTGTCCAAACGGGCGGTTTGCAAAATCTGCAAGCACAACGCGGGATAGCTGATGCCCGCTGCGCGCGCAGACATGGGCACCAGGCTGTGGTCGGTCATGCCGGGGCTGGTGTTCATTTCCAGCAAAAAGGGTTTTCTGTCAGAAGCACGGATCATCACGTCGGCCCGCCCCCAACCACGGCAACCCAGCGATTGATAGGCCGCCACACTCAGGGCTTGAATCGCCGCTTCTTCTGCTGCTGGCAAGCCACTTGGGCAGTGGTAGGTCACGGCATCGGTGAAGTATTTGTTTTGGTAATCGTAGGCGCCCGCAGGGGCTGCAATGCGCACCACGGGCAAGGCTTGTGCTTTGTGTCCTTCTCCCAAAACGGGGCAGGTGACTTCTTCACCTTCGATGAAGGCTTCACACAGCAAATCGGGGTCGTACCGGATGGCCAGTGCCACAGCTGCTTGCAAGTCACTGGCATCGCGTACTTTGCTCACGCCGATGGACGAGCCTTCATGCGGTGGTTTGACGATCAGGGGCACGCCCAGTTCTTCGGGAATGCGAGCAATGCGTTCAGGCGTTTGGAGATGCGGTGGCAACCACACACCCGGCGGTGTGGACAATCCTTCAGCCATCCACAAGCGCTTGGTGAGTTGTTTGTCCATGGCCATGGCCGAGGCCATGACGCCTGAGCCTGTGTAAGGAATGCCCATCAATTCCAATGCACCTTGCACCGTGCCATCTTCCCCATGTCGGCCATGCAGGCTGATGAAGGCGTGGCTGAAAGCCTGGTCCTGCAAGGACTGCAAGCTGTGTTGTGCAGGGTCGAATGCGAGCGCGTTCACACCCAAGGATTGCAATGCTTTCAAGACACCATTGCCCGACATCAGCGAAATGTCGCGTTCTGCGGAATGGCCGCCCATCAGCACGGCAACTTTGGCGGTGTGGATGTCAAATGGCTTCATGGTCGAACCACCTGCAATTTGGGTTTTGTGTTCCCTGTGCTGTTGGCCAAGATGCGGGCCGGCAATTGGCCAATCGTGCCCGCACCCATGCACATCACCACATCGCCATCCTTGGTGTTGTGGCGAAGAAGGTCTTCCAACTGCACCAAGTCTTGTGCAAAGACCAGTTCTTGCTGGCCGGCCACGCGCAAAGCATGGGCCAAGGCTCGGCCATCGGCAGCTGCAATCGGTTCTTCGCCAGCGGCATACACCTCGGTGAGCCAGACCACATCGGCCAAGCGCAACACTTGCACAAAGTCTTCAAAACAATCACGGGTACGGGTGTAGCGGTGTGGTTGGAAAGCCAAGACCAATCGTCGATCAGGGTATGCACCACGCGCCGCCTCGATGGTGGCGGCCAATTCCACCGGATGGTGGCCATAGTCTTCGATCAAGGTGTATTGACCACCATCTGCAGCCACTTGCTTGCCGTGGTTTTGGAAGCGCCGACCAACCCCTTTGAATTCAGCCAAGGCTTGCACCACGGCTGCATCGGGCACATTCAATTCCACTGCCACGGCAATCGCTGCCAAAGCGTTACGCACGTTGTGCACACCGGGCAAGTTCAAATCGATGTTCAATTCAGGCAAGGTGATGCCGTTGCTTCGCGACACGCGAAACTGCATGCGTGCGCCCACGGCTTTCACATCCATGGCACGCACCTGGGCTTGCTCGGACAAACCGTAGCTGGTGATGGGACGCGATACATCCGGAAAAATGCTGCTCAGCACCGGGTCGTCCACGCAAAGCACAGCCGCACCGTAAAAAGGCATGCGGTGCAAAAACTCAATGAAAGCGCCCTTGAGTTTGTTGAAGTCATGGCCGTAGGTGTCCATGTGGTCAGCATCAATGTTGGTGACGACCGACAAAATTGGATTCAGGTTCAAGAAGGAGGCGTCCGATTCATCGGCTTCAACCACGATGTAATCCCCCGATCCCAGCTTGGCATTGGCACCTGCGCTGATCAATCGACCGCCAATGACAAAGGTGGGGTCCATGTGGGCGGCAGCCAAAACACTGGCCACCAAACTGGTGGTGGTGGTTTTGCCATGCGTGCCTGCAATCGCAATGCCTTGCTTCAATCGCATCAGCTCGGCCAACATCACGGCGCGTGGCACCACGGGCACCAGCTTTCGATGTGCCGCCACCACTTCCGGGTTGTCTGCTTGCACCGCAGTCGAGGTGACCACTGCGCCAGCACCAGCGATGTGGGCGGCATCATGGCCCACCTGCGTGCGAATGCCCATGGCCTGCAAGCGTCGCAGCACCGGACCATCTGCCATATCTGAACCCGATACGGTGTAGCCGAGGTTGTGCAAAATTTCGGCGATGCCACTCATGCCCGCACCACCGATGCCGACAAAGTGCACATGACTGATGGCGTGCTTCATACCAGCACCTCCTCGCAAGCTCGCACCACATCGGCAGCTGCATTTGTTTTGCGCAAACCGTAGGCTTTGCTGGCTGCTTGCAACAAGCGAGGACGGTTGAGGCCCTGCAAGAAGTCAGCCAATGCTTGCGGCGTCAAACTGTGTTGGGGCATCAGCCACCCGGCTTCCTGCGCACTCAAAAATTGTGCATTCACCGTTTGGTGATCATCAACAGCATGGGGAAAGGGCACCAGCAATGCAGCAACGCCCACGGCAGCCAATTCACTGACTGTGCTGGCCCCTGCACGGCATATCACCAAATCGGCCGCAGCAAACGCACTGGCGGTGTCATCAATGAAAGACACCAAGGTGGCCTCCACGCCAGCTTGGGCATAGTTTTCTTGCAATGTTTGCAGATGTTTGGCACCACCTTGATGCAGCACTTGCGGCCGTTGATCTGCGGGCATGCGTGCCAAGGCTTGCGGCACACAACTGTTCAAAGCTTGAGCACCCAAACTGCCACCCACCACCACCACGCGCAAAGGGCCTGCCCTAGGCGCAAAACGTTTTTCGGGCGTGTCTTGGTTCAAGAAAGCGTCACGCATGGGGTTGCCCACCCATTGCGCCTTGGGCAAGACATTGGGGAACGTGCTCAATACACGATCCGCCACATGGGCCAGCACTTTGTTGGCCATGCCAGCCACTGAGTTTTGTTCATGCAAGACCAGGGGTTTGCCCATCAGCGCGCCCATCATGCCGCCGGGGAACGTGATGTAACCCCCCAAACCCACCAAGACATCGGGTCGCAAACGGCGGATGACTTGCAGGCTTTGCCAAAACGCTTGCAACAAACGCATGGGCAACACCGCCAAGGTCAGCAAGCCCTTGCCGCGCACACCGCCAAACTTCACGGTTTCAAAAGCAAAGTCTTTGCCCGTTACCAATTGGCTTTCCATGCTGGGTGCAGGTGCACCGAGCCAATGCACTTGCCAGCCTTGGTTGCGCAGCATTTCAGCCACGGCCAATCCGGGAAAGATGTGTCCACCCGTGCCACCTGCCATCACCAAGGCCGTGCGTGTGTTCATACGCGACCTCCATGGGACAACAAGCGGTTTTCATAGTCCACCCTGAGCACAATGGCCAATGCAACCAAATTCAGCAAGATTGCTGAACCGCCATAACTCATGAGCGGCAAGGTCAGGCCCTTGGTAGGCAATGCACCCAGGTTCACGCCCATGTTGATGAAGGCTTGGAAGCCCATCCAAATGCCCACGCCCTGCGCCACCAAACCTGAAAACACCCGGTCCATGGCAATCGCGTTGCGACCAATGAACATGATGCGTCGTGTCAGCCACATGAAGACACCGATGACGATGACCACGCCGACCAAGCCAAATTCTTCACCGATGACGGCGAGTAAAAAATCGGTATGCGCTTCGGGCAGCCAATGCAGTTTTTCCACACTGCCACCCAAGCCCACGCCAAATATCTCGCCTCGACCAATCGCGATCAAGGAATGCGACAACTGATAACCCTTGCCCAAGGCATAGTCGGCACCAAAGGGATCAAGGTACGCAAAGATGCGCTCACGCCGCCAGGGTGACAAGGCAATCATCAGACCAAACGCCACCAGCAAGATGGCCGTGATGACCAAGAACATGCGGGCATTGACGCCACCTAAAAACAAAATGCCCATGGCAATCACCGCGATCACCAAAAACGCACCCATGTCCGGCTCTAAGAGCAACAAGGATCCCACCACGGCAATGGCAATGCCCATGGGCGTGACCGCTTTGAAGAATTTTTCTTTCACGTCCATCTTGCGCACCATGTAGTCGGCGGCATACAAGAGCGTGCCCAATTTCGCCAACTCGGATGGTTGGAAATTCATGAAGCCAAACCCAATCCAACGACGCGCACCATTGACACTTTTGCCGATGAAAGGCATCAATACCAAGATCAGCAACACAATGGAAGCGATGAACACCCAAGGCGCGATTTTTTCCCAGGTGTCCATGGGCACTTGAAACACCAGCAATGCCGCAATGAAGCCAATGCCCAAGGACAAAACATGGCGAATCAAAAACTGGGTTTGTGAAAAACCACTGGATTGGGCGTTGTCGTTCAGCGCAATCGAGGCTGAATACACCATCACCATGCCCCACATCAACAAGCCGCCAATCGCCCAAATCAACGACTGGTCAAAACCTTTGATGCTGCCCGGGGCCGCTCCTGTGCTGAACTGCTGACCATGCACCCGCACTGGTAAGGCATCGATGCTGTTCTTGGGTTTGTTGCCAACCCACATGCTCAAACGATCTCCCCAACTGATGTTGGCTTCGCTCATGCAACGCCCTCCATCAAACTGTGCGCTTGCACCGCATCTAAGAAGGCTTGCGCTCTGGCGACATAGTTGCTGTACATGTCCAAGCTGGCACATGCTGGCGACAACAACACGGCGTCACCCGTTTGCGCGGCATCGGTGGCCATGGTCACGGCCTGTGCCATGTCTTCGGCGCGGTGCTGCGGCACACCGGTGATGGCCAAAGCTTGCGCCAACAAGCCTGCATCTTTGCCGATCAACACGATCGCGCGCACATGCGCCGTGACCGGTTCTGTGAGCGGCGTGAAATCTTGACCCTTGCCTTCACCACCCAAAATGACCACCAATTTGCGATCCGCTCCCAAGCTGTTGATGGCGGCCACGGTGGCACCCACATTGGTGCCTTTGCTGTCGTCCACATACTCGATGTCGTTGACGATGGCCACCGATGACAAGCGGTGCGGTTCACCGGTGTATTCACGCAAACCATGGAGCAAGGGTGCCAAGCTGTTGCAACAAGTGCAGGCCAGGGCCAACGCCGCCAAGGCGTTCAAAGCATTGTGTTGTCCCCGAATACGCAAGGCATCTGCGGGCATCAAACGATGGATGTGCAACTCTTCATCCAACACCTTGCCACGTTTGCCCGTGGGCTCTTCTGAGGGTGCGGCACGCACCAACCAGGTCATGCCATTTTCAACAGACAAGCCGAAATCACCCGGGGCTTGCGGCAAGTCAGCACCAAAAGCAATGCGCGCACGCGGCAACACTTTCTTGTCTGTGCTGTCTGTCGGCCACAAGGCCATGACCGCGTCATCGTTGCGCGGCAACACACCCACGGCCTGCGTTCCCCACACATGGGCCTTGGCTTGCCCATAGGCGCTCATGTCGGGATGCCAATCCAAATGGTCTTGCGTCAAGTTCAAGATGCAAGCCGCCGTGGGCTCAAATTCAGTCACACCATCGAGTTGGAAACTTGAGAGTTCCAACACCCACACCTCGGGCAAATCGAGCAGTTGTTCGCGCAAGGTATCCAACAACGTGGGACCGATGTTGCCGGCCACCGCCACTTTGCGTCCAGCGCGCGCCACCAACAAGCCCGTGAGGCTGGTGACAGTGGTTTTGCCATTGGTGCCCGTGATGGCCAACACCTGGGGTTGGTAGCCTTGGGCTTCTTTCAACTGACGCAGTGCATGGGCAAACAAACTGAGTTCAGTGCCCACCCACAATCCGCGCGCTTGGGCGGCACGCCAGACCGGCGCCACTTGTTCAGGGCTCAGACCTGGGCTTTTGAACACCGCCCGCAACGAATGGTCTTCCAACAAATCTTCTGTGAATGCCTGCGTTTTGAGGTTCACTGACAAACCTTCGGCTTGCAAAGCAGCCCGTCCAGGTGCCTCTGAACGGGTGTCAACCACAGTGACTTGCGCACCTTGCAAAACACACCAGCGCACCATGGCCAAGCCGGAGTCACCCAAGCCCAGGATCAAGATGTGATGGTCTTGCAGCATGTTCATGTTCAACGCAGTTTCAAGGTGGACAAACCCACCAAACACAACAACATGGTGATGATCCAAAAGCGCACCACCACCTGGGTTTCTTTCCAACCCGTTTTCTCAAAATGGTGGTGTAACGGTGCCATCTTCAAGATGCGCCGTCCTTCGCCATATTTGCGTTTGGTGTATTTGAAATAACTGACTTGCAGCATCACCGACAAGGCTTCAGCCACAAAAATGCCACCCATGATGGCCAGCACAATTTCTTGTCGAACGATGACTGCGATGGTGCCCAAGGCTGCACCCAATCCCAGCGCACCAACATCGCCCATGAACACTTGTGCTGGGTGGGTGTTGAACCACAAAAAGGCCAAGCCTGCACCCGCGATGGCGGCGCAAAAAACCAACAACTCACCAGCGCCAGCAATGTGTGGAAAGAATAAATATTTGGAATACACCGCGCTACCAGCAGCATAAGCAAAGACGCCCAATGCGGAGCCCACCATGACCACTGGCATGATGGCCAAACCGTCGAGCCCATCGGTCAGGTTGACCGCATTGCTGGAGCCGACGATGACCAAATAGGTGAGGATGACAAAGCCGAGCACGCCCAAGGGGTAACTGATTTCTTTGAAGAATGGCACCAACAAACCGGCCTGGGGTGGCAGATTCACATCGAAACCGGAACGCACCCAACTGAAGAACAACTCCAAAACCCGCATGTTGCTGACCTCGGAGATGCTGAACACCAAGTACAGCGCCGCCAACAAACCAATGAGCGATTGCCACAGGTATTTTTCGCGTGAAGGCATGCCTTCTGGGTCTTTGTTGACCACTTTGCGCCAATCGTCCACCCAACCGATGGCCCCAAAACCCATGGTCACGAGCAGCACAATCCAAACAAACCGGTTGGACAAATCCACCCACATGAGCGTGGACAGAAAGATCGACAACAGGATGAGCACACCCCCCATGGTGGGCGTGCCTGATTTGCTCAAGTGGGCTTCGATGCCATAGCCGCGAATGGGTTGACCGATCTTCAATGCCGTGAGTTTGCGAATCACGGCTGGCCCTGCGGCCAATCCAATCAACAACGCCGTCATCGCCGCCATCACAGCACGAAAGGTCAGGTACTGGAACACCCGCAAATAGCCATACTCGGGAGACATGCTTTGCAACCATTGGGCCAAACTCAGCAGCATGACGCCTCCTTGTGGGGCAGCGTTGCTGCCGTTGGATGAGCCGCTTGCAGGGCTTGCACCACGCGCTCCATGCGCATGAAGCGCGAACCTTTCACCAACACGGTGGCCATGTGTTTGACCGTGCTGATCACTTGTCGTTGCAAGGTGTCCATGTTGTCGAAATGCTGGGCCCCGTTGAAGGCCTGGGCGCTGTGCCGACAAAGTTCACCCAGGGTGAACAGTTGATCGACACCACAAGACTTTGCATAGGCACCCACTTCTTGGTGAAACTGTGGCCCTTGCTCTCCGACTTCACCCATGTCGCCCAGCACCAACAAACGCGGTCCTTGGGACTGTGCCAACAAATCAATGGCTGCACGGACGGAATCAGGGTTGGCGTTGTAGGTATCGTCAATCAAGGTGTAGTTGTGCCCTTCGGTTTGCAGGGGCATGCTGCGCGAGCGGCCGCTGACCGCTTCGAAGCTCGACAAGCCTTGGGTGATGGCCTGCAAAGGTGCACCCGCTGCCATGGCGCTGGCACAAGCGGCCATGGCGTTGTGCACATTGTGCAGACCAGCCAGCTGCAGGCTGCACGCCACTTCACCCTGCGGCGTTTGCAATCGCAACTGCCAGTGGTTTGTTTGCCAATCGGCTTGCAACACTTTCACGGCCGCAGCGTCAGATCCGAAATCCATGACATGGTGCTGTGCTGCCATGCTGCGCCAGATTGATTGATGCGCATCACTGGCAGGAAAAACCGCCCACCCATCCTCAGACAAGGCTTGGAATACGGCACCGTTTTCCAGGGCGACTGCTTCCACACTTTGCATGAATTCTTGGTGTTCGCGTTGGGCGTTGTTGACCATGCCCACCGTGGGTGCCGCCCATGCTGTCAGTTGCGCAATTTCACCTGGATGGTTCATCCCCAACTCGAGGACGGCCACGCGATGTGTTGACCGCAAACGCAACAAGGTGAGTGGCATTCCAATGTCGTTGTTGAAATTGCCTTGCGTGGCCAGGGATGCATCGCCTTGCCACACGCGCAAGATGCTCGCAATCATTTGCGTGACCGTGGTTTTGCCGTTGCTGCCTGTGACTGCAATCAATGGCAAGTCAAATTGCATGCGCCAAGCATGGGCCAATTGACCCAAGGCTTGTTTGGTGTCGGCGACTTCCAAGCCCATCAATCCAGCTTCAGCCAAACCATGCTCTGCAATCGCAGCTTTCACACCTTGCGTTGGCAAACTGCCCAGGTAGTCGTGGGCATCAAAACGCTCACCCTTTAAGGCGACAAACAAGTCATCAGCTTGCACGCTGCGGCTGTCGGTATGCACACGCGCCACCATCAGATGGGGGTCGCCCACCAATTGGCTGCCCGGCAACCATTGGTGCAGTTGCGCCAAACTGAGGTTCATGGCTGTCATGCCACCCTCCATTTGTGCAGGGCCAACTCGGCGTGGTCCATATCAGAGAAGCCGTGCTTCACGCCTTGAATTTCTTGGTAGGTTTCGTGGCCTTTGCCGGCGATCAACACCACATCTTCGGACTGCGCCATCTGAATCACTTGTGCGATAGCTTGGGCCCGATCGACCAATTGCATCACTTGTTCTGGCTGCTGCAATCCTTCGCGCATCTGCGTCAAGATGTGCTGCGGGTCTTCTTGCCGTGGGTTGTCGCTGGTCAGGCAGACCACATCGGCCCCTTGTTCGGCCATGCGGGCCATGGGTGCACGCTTGCTGGTGTCGCGGTTGCCGCCACAACCCAGGATGCACAGCACACGGCCTCCTCGGGCACGCGCCCAAGGACGCAAGGCTTGCAAGGCTTTGTCCACCGCATCTGGGGTGTGGGCATAGTCCACCACCACAGCGGGCTGATGCGGTTTGCCGATGCGCTGCATGCGCCCAGGCACGGCTTGCAAATCTTGGCAAGCCTGAACAGCTTGTTGCAAGCTGAAACCCAGGTCGCGCAAGGCGGCAATGACGCCCAACAAGTTCAATACATTGAAGTCACCCAAGGCTTGACTGCGCATGGGGATAGTGAGCCCCGCTTCGACCACGTCGAACTGCACGCCATCGGCCACGGTTTGCACATGGCGCGCCACCACATCAGCAGGCGCTTGCATAGACACGGTCCACACCTTCACTTCAGGGCGCAACTTGAGGTGCGCCATCAAGACAGCGGCTACAGGGTCGTCCAAATTCACCACCGCGGCTTTCAAGTCAGGCCAATCGAACAAGCGTTGTTTGGCCGCCCAGTAGCTCGCCATGTCGCCGTGGTAATCCAGATGGTCTTGGCTGAAATTGGTGAAGATGGCGGTGCGAAATTGAACACCCTCTAAGCGGTGCTCGACCAAACCGATGGAAGAGGCTTCAATGGCACAAGCGTGGACGCCTTCATCTACCCAATGGCGCAGCTGCTGTTGCAATTGCAAGGGATTGGGCGTGGTCAAACCGGTGTTGTGCATGTCACCCGGCCGGCCCAAGCCCAGCGTGCCGACCAAGGTGCAGGGTTCACCCAGTTTGGTGAGCGCCTGTGCCAGCCACCAAGCGGTGGATGTTTTGCCGTTGGTGCCAGTCACTGCCAGCATCTTCAATTGGCGACTGGGTGACTCGTGATACGCATCAGCAATCAATCCACTGTGGGCCTTGAGTTGTGCCATGCATCCAATGGGCACATCGTGCAGTGCCAAATCATTGACGGCTTCAAAGGCTTCGATGCCTTCGGCCTCAACCAAACAGGCCGCTGCACCTTGCTGCCAAGCTTGCAACACGTGGTGGCGTGCATCTGTTGTTTCCCCCACCCAGGCGAAAAAGCCATCGCCTTGCCGAACCATGCGGCTGTCCGATTGCAAGTTGCCTTGCACCAACCCACGCAACCACTGCGCGGCTTGTTCAGGCGAGTGCATTTGCAACATCAAAACGACTCCGCTTCGGCTTTGGCCACGACTTGGGGTTTGACGGCCATGTCGGGTTGCACTTCCAACATGCGCAGGGTTTGCTGCACGGTTTGGCTGAAAACCGGCGCGGCCACATCGCCACCAAAGTAACGACCTGCCGTTGGTTCATCAATCATCACAGCGACCACGATGCGGGGGTTTTCGATGGGTGCCATGCCGACAAAGAAGCCTCGGTATTTTTTGCTGGCGTAGTTTTTGCCATCGAGCTTGTGCGCCGTGCCGGTTTTGCCGCCCACTGAATAACCCATGGTCTGGGCTTTGGGTGCAGTACCGCCTGGACCTGTGACCATGTGGAGCATGTTGCGCACCAAGGCGGCGTTTTGCGCGCTCATGACACGCACCCCTGTGACCTTGTCTTCACGCTTGAGCAAACTCACAGGGGCCACTTCGCCATCACGGGCAAAAGCGGTGTAGGCCTGTGCCAACTGAAACAAACTGGTAGACAAACCATAGCCATAGCTCATGGTGGCTTGTTCCATGGGTCGCCAGGTTTTGTAGGCCCGCAAGCGACCGGCCACCGCACCGGGAAAGGGCACTTGTGGTTTTTGCCCAAAGCCGACCTGTGTGTACATCTCCCACATGTCTTTGGGCGGCATGCGCATGGCAATTTTCACTGTGCCCACGTTGCTGGATTTTTGAATCACTTCATTCACACTGAGCAGGCCATGCGGGTGTGCATCGGTGATGGTCATGCCGTACATGTTGAGCTTGCCCGGCGCCGTGTCAATCATGGTCTCGGGCTTGACCAAGCCTTTTTCCAAGGCCAAGCCAATGACGAATGGCTTCATGGTGGAACCGGGTTCAAAGGTGTCGGTCAAGGCGCGGTTGCGCAATTGGGCACCACTCAAGTTGCTGCGTTTTTCAGGCGAGTAACTGGGGTAGTTGGCCAGCGCCAGCACGTCGCCAGATTGGGCGTCCAACACCACCACACTCCCAGCCGCTGCTTTGTTGTCCAGCACCGCGTCGCGCAACCGTTGGTAGGCAAAGTACTGCACTTTGCTGTCGATGCTGAGTTGCAGGTCCCGCCCTTCTTCAGGCGGGATCATGTCGCCAATGCCTTCAACCACTTGGCCTTGCCCATTTTTAATAACGCGCCGTGAACCGCTTTTACCGCCCAAGTGCGTATTGAATGTCAACTCAACGCCCTCTTGGCCCATGTTTTCGATGTTGGTGAATCCCACCACATGTGCAGCGGATTCACCCTGTGGGTACATGCGCTTGTATTCCATGCGGGTGTAAACACCGTGCATGCCCAGGTCGTTGATTTTTTTGCCCGTGGCCATGTCCAATTGGCGCTTCAACCAAACGAAATTCTTCTTGCTGTCTTTGACCTTGCTCTCGACTTCGGCCAAGGGCATGTCCAGCAACTGCGCCAAGGCTTTGAGCTTGACGGGGTCGTCTTCCATCTCTTCAGGACTGATCCAAATGCTGGGCATGGGCACACTGGAAGCCAGAATGAGTCCATTGCGGTCCAAGATGCGTCCACGGTTGGCCGGAATTTCCAACCGACGTTCAAATCGAACCGTGCCTTGTTTGCGGAAAAACGCATTGCCCACCACTTGCACATAGGCAGCGCGCACCACCAAACCCATGAAACCCAGTGCAATACACGCCACGATGAACTGGCTTCGCCATATCGGCGTCTTGCTGGCCAATAAAGGATTGCTGGCGTACTGCACACTGCGGCTGCTCATGGCTGCTCCTTGTCCGCAGGGGCCGCGGCACTCTCCACCACGCCGCGCTGTGGCGATGCGTATTGGGTGATGGCCGGCGAGATCGTGTGCATGTGCAATTGCTCACGCGCCAATTTCTCCACGCGCAAAGGTGTGGCTTGCGCACCGCGCTCGACATCCAGGCGGTCGTACTCGGTTTCCAAGCGCTGGGCTTGTGCTTTGGCACGGTCCAGTTCGGTGTAGAGCCGACGTGATTCGTACTGGGTGCGAACCAAATACAGTGCACTCAGCATGACCGCCACCAACAGCAACGCACTGACCCGTGTCATGCGGTCTCCTCAGTGCGTTCACGCTGGGCCACACGCATGATGGCACTGCGGCTGCGGGGATTGGCTTTGACTTCCTCATCGCTGGGCCGCTGACGACCCAAAGCGCTGAGTGCCAAGTTGGGGGGCGCAGCAAATGGCGCACGACGGTCATAGACCTCGCGCGAATGTTTGGCGATGAATTGTTTGACCATGCGGTCTTCCAATGAATGGAAACTGATCACCACCAGACGGCCTCCTTGCTGCAAGACATCCAAGCTGGCGTCCAAGGCTTGCTGGAGCTCATCCAATTCGCCGTTGATGTACATGCGAAAGGCTTGAAAAGTGCGGGTTGCAGGGTTTTGACCGGGCTCGCGTGTTTTGACCACCTCAGCGACCAAACTGGCCATGCCCAAAGTGGTGGCGGGCAGTTGTCCCGCATCGCGCTTGGCAACGATGGCTTTGGCAATGCCATTGGCAAATCGTTCTTCACCATAGTCACGTATCACCTGTGCGATCTGTTCGGTTTTTGCCTCGCCCAGCCACTCGTACACGCTTGGGCCTTGGCTTGAGTCCATCCGCATGTCCAGCGGGCCGTCCTGTCGAAAGGAGAAGCCGCGTTGCGGGTTGTCGATTTGCGGGGAGCTCACCCCCAGGTCCATCAGCACGCCGGCGACGCTGTTGCTTGGCAATTGGTTCAGGGCTGCGAAGCCCTGGTGCCGGATCGTCAACCGCTGGTCGTTGATCGCTTGGGCCGTGGCCACTGCTTGTGGGTCTTTGTCGAAGGCGATCAAGCGCCCCTGCGGTCCGAGCTGTTCCAAGATGCGCTTTGCATGCCCGCCGCGGCCAAAGGTTGTGTCGACATAAGTGGCTTCGGCCTGGACGTCCAGCGCCTCGACCGCCTCCTTCAACATGACGGTGGTGTGTGCCCATTCAGTCGTTGCCATTCCACGTTAAATCGAAAAATCCCGGAACACATCGGGCATCTCGCCCTGCATGGCTTCGGCTTCTTGTGCGTCATAGGTGGTCTTGTCCCACAACTCGAAATGCGTGCCCATGCCCAGCAGAACGGCTTCTTTGCTGATGTGGGCGGCTGTGCGCAATTCGGGCGAGACCAACACACGGCCGGTGTTGTCCATGTCGACGTCCATGGCATTGCCCAAAAAAATCCGCTTCCACCATTGCGCGGTCATGGGCAAGGCGGCCACACGGTCACGGAATTTTTCCCATTCGGTGCGGGGAAAAATCATCAAGCAACCGTGCGGGTGGCGTGTGATGGTGAGTTGCCCAGCAGCTGTAGCGCTCAGCACATCGCGGTGCCTTGTGGGCACCGACAAACGGCCTTTGGCATCCAAACTCAGCGACGACGCACCTTGAAACACGGCAAGCAACCCCTTTTGTGACAAAACACAGGCTCAAATGGCTAAGAATTTCACATTCTTCCACTAAATACCACTTGTTTACACTTTACCAGAGTTTTACACGTTGACAAGCATCAAACTGAGATTTTGTAAATGAAATCAACAACTTAGGGCTGTTTCTGAATAGTTCTATTGGATAAATATTCATATGAAATAAGCACTTAGCGAGCATACTCAAAGTAGCTTATGAGCAGAAACGAGGCAAAAAAAAGCAGGCCCCAAGAGGCCTGCCGTGGTGGTCTGGCGACCAACGGGTCAATCGCCAAACATTTTTTGCTTGAGTTCGCGGCGTTGTTGGGCCTCCAAAGACAAGGTGGCGGTGGGGCGGGCCATCAAACGACCCACACCGATGGGCTCGCCGGTTTCGTCGCAATAACCGTAGTCGCCACTGTCGATGCGACCGATGGATTGCTCGATTTTCTTCAGCAACTTGCGCTCGCGGTCGCGTGTGCGCAACTCCAAGGCATGCTCTTCTTCGATGGTGGCGCGGTCTGCCGGGTCGGGGACGATGACGGTGTCTTCACGCAAATGCTCGGTGGTTTCACCCGCATTGACCAAGATGTCGTTCTTCAATTGCACCAGCTTGTGGCGGAAGAAGGCCATCTGAAAGGCGTTCATGTAGTCGTCATCCGACATGGCCATGACTTCAGCGTCGGTCACGGTTTCAGCTGTTTTGGATTTCCAGTTGTTGGCCATCTTGGGATCTTTGACATGAATCACAGGCACGAAGGAAGGCAGCGAAGGCACCGCGATGGGACCATAGCTGGACTTGGCAGAAGTGGATGCCACGCTTTGCCCAGGGGGCGGCGGCATCATGGCCATGGCTTTGGCGGCGCGGGGTGACTTCTTGGTCACTTCGGCCGCAGGTGGTGTGGTGGCTGCGGGTGCAGTTTTAACCGGGGCTGTTTTCACAGCAACAGATTTGGTGGTTTTGGTCTTGGTGGCAGTGGACACGGATTTGGCAGCAGAGGGCGCGGGTGAGGGTTTCTTGGCAATGGGCGGTGTCTTGGCTTTGGACTTGGACGGAACCGCTTTTTGGGGGACTGTTTTTTTGGTGGCGACTGCTTTTTTGGCGATAACTTTTGGAGCGACGACTTTTTTTGCAACGACTTTTTTCGCAACAACTTTCTTGGCAATGACTTTTTTGACTGCTGCTTTCTTGGCCACAGGCTTCTTCGCAACAACTTTTTTGGCCACTGCTTTCTTGGCAACTGGTTTTTTCACAGCCACCGGTTTTTTCGCAACGGCTTTTTTGATGCCCGGCTTTTTAGCCAATGGTTTTTTCACAGCAGCTTTGTTTGCAGTGGATTTTTTCGCAGCCGCCTGAGGCTTGGCTTTGGTCTTGTTGGAATGCTTTGTCGTTTTCACTGCAAGTCTCCTGACAGACTGGTGTCAGGTGATTGAACACCCTAGACCGGCTGCGGTTTGTTGTACTGGTACATCTTGATGCCTTGATGACATAGGGCTTTGAAGACCCATGCCAATGGCGCGCGGATTGTACTCAGGATAAGCACTGTTGAAGACCTTGCAGAAAAATATCGCGCGGTAAATCAATGCCAATGAATACCATTTTGCTCATTCGCTTCTCTTGGGGCTCCCAAGCTTGACCCAAATCACTGCCCATGAGTTGATGAACGCCTTGGAAAATCACCTTGCGGTCCGTGCCTTTCATGTGCAAAACACCTTTGTAGCGCAGCATGCGCGGGCCGTAAATGTTGACGATCGCACCCAAGAAATCTTCCAGTTTGGCCGGGTCCAAAGGACGATCGGCCTTGAAGACAAAGCTTTTCACATCGTCATCGTGGTGATGGTGGTGGCCGTGTCCATGGCCAGGCGCGTGGTCATGGGCGCCGTGGTGGTCGTGGTGGTGCGAAGGATGGTCGCAATGTTCGCCATCGTGGTGATGGTGGTCATGGCCTTCGTTCAAAAAGTCGGGGTCAATTTCCAGCGTGGTGTTCAGGTTGAAGCCGCGCAAGTCAAACACCTTGCTGATGGGCACTTCGCCAAAATGCACGGTTTGCTGTGGCGCACGCGGGTTCATGTGCTTCAAGCGGTGTTGCAAGGCGTCGAGTTCTTCGGCACTCACTAAATCGCTTTTGCTGATGAAAATTTGATCGGCAAAACCCACTTGACGACGCGCTTCTTGGCGGTCGTTCAATGTTTGGGCCGCGTGCTTGGCGTCCACCAAGGTGAGCACCGAGTCGAGCAAGAAGCTCTCGGCGATTTCATCGTCCATGAAAAAGGTTTGGGCCACCGGGCCAGGATCGGCTAAGCCGGTGGTTTCAATGACGACACGTTCAAAGTCGAGTTCGCCTTTGCGTTTCTTTTCGGCCAAGTCTTGCAAGGTGGTGCGCAGGTCTTCGCGGATGGTGCAACACACGCAACCATTGCTCATTTGCACAATGTGTTCTTTGGTGTCGGCCACCAAAATCTCGTTGTCGATGTTTTCTTCGCCAAACTCGTTTTCAATGATGGCGATTTTCAAACCATGCGACTCGGACAACACCCTTTTGAGCAAAGTGGTTTTGCCAGAGCCTAAGAAACCTGTGAGAACGGTGGCGGGGATCAACATGGGCAGAACTTTCAACGAAACAAACAAAGTGGGGCAGTGTAGCCAGCATTCAAGGGCGCGGGCTATTTCTTCATCAAGATCAAGCCCTTCAGGTATTCACCTTCTGGAAAATTGACCGTCATCGGGTGGTCTGGCGCGGCTTGCACCCGCTCCAAGATGTAGGCGTCCACACCCGAATCGGTGCCAGCGGAGGCGACGATTTTGTGGAACAGCTCAGGCGGGATGCCCCCCGAGCAGCTGTAGGTGAACAAGACACCACCGGGTGCCAAGAGCTTGAAGGCCCAGCGGTTGATGTCTTTGTAAGCGCGGGCCGCACGGTCGGCATGGGCGGCACTGGGTGCGAACTTGGGTGGATCGAGCACGATGCCATCAAACTGTCGTCCTTCTTTGTGCAAGCTGCGCAAGGTGGCGTTGACATCGGCGTCCATGAAGCTCGCGTTGTCGGTGGTGAAACCATTGCGCTGCACATTCGCCTGCGCTTTGGCAATGGCCGGACCCGAGGAATCCACCGAAATCACTTCTGCGCCCGCGCCCAAGGCGCCGCTTTGGCGCATGCCACTCAGGGCGGCCACACTGAAACCACCCGTGTAGCAATAGCAATTGAGCACTTGGCGCAAGTTCAAACGCCGGGCGTATTCGGCAAACTTCAAACGGCTGTCGCGTTGGTCCAGGTAAAAACCGGTTTTATGGCCTTCGGCGATGTCAAGTTGCAAAGACCAATCGTGCTCCTGGATGACGATGGCGGTGTCGTCACTTGCACCTTCTGCGCGGTGCAACCAACCTGTCACGGCGGGCAAACCTTCCAAGCCACGCACACCCGAATCAGACCGTTCGAACACGCGCTTGGCATCGGTGTGCAAGACCAAGGCTTTCACAATATCGGCTTTGAAGCGTTCAGTGCCCGCCGATAAGAACTGTGCCACCAAGGTGTCGTCATAACGGTCCACGATCAAGCCCGGCAAGCCATCGGCTTCGCCGTGAATCAATCGCACACCATTGCTGGGCACTTGCAAGCGGGCCCGCATGGCCACGGCAGCCGCCACTTGACGTTCAAAAAATGCGCTGTCAATGCGCTCTTCACTTTGAAAACTCCAAATGCGGGCGCGAATTTT
>CANFOQ010000027.1 GCA_947448745.1 Comamonadaceae bacterium | reverse complement strand
GCTGCGCCACATGACAGCCCACGTGGATACCGGCGAACCCCTGCCCAGGGCCTTGTTCGACAAAATGCTGGCGGCCAAAAATTTTCAAAGTGGTTTGCAAACCTTGCGTCAAATTGAGTTTTCTTTGTTGGACATGCGCTTGCACACGGAGAGCGACAGTGCCCACAACGTGCTGTCGGTGTTGCACGAAGTGCGCGACGAGGTGGCGGTGTTGCACCCACCCGCTTTCAACCGCATGCCCCACTCGTTCAGCCATATTTTTGCGGGCGGTTATTCCGCTGGGTATTACAGCTACAAATGGGCCGAGGTGCTCAGCGCGGATGCTTATGCGGCCTTTGAAGAGACGGCCAACGAAGATGGCAGCCCCAACGTGGAAACCGGTCGCCAATACCGCACAGCCATCTTGGAAGCTGGCGGCAGTCGCCCGGCCATGGCATCGTTCAAAGCGTTCAGAGGCCGCGAGCCCAACTTGGATGCGTTGTTGCGGCACCAAGGAATGAGCGCTCATTAAGGGCTTTCCCGCTTGAGCATGGGCTCAAGCCATGTAATGCTTTAGGGTCAATTGGCGGGCTCGGCTTGCCTTGTTGAAGCATGGACATGGAAGCCCGCAATGACCCAGACTTTTTGCATCCAGGACGCTCGGCTGATCAGCCAACTCAGCACAGCCTGCCGTGTGATCACCCTGCAAACCCCCATCTTGCTCTGCGGTGAAACCGGTTCGGGCAAAGAAGTGTTTGCCAAAACAGTGCACCAGCGAAGTCCCAACGCCCGTGGCCCTTTTGTGGCCATCAACTGCGCCAGTTTGCCGGCCAGCTTGATCGAAGCCGAGTTGTTTGGCTACCGCGCTGGGGCTTTCACGGGTGCCCAACGAGGGGGTCGGCCAGGCAAAATTTTGCAGGCCCATCAAGGCACCTTGTTTCTGGATGAAATTGCAGACATGCCCCTTGACTTGCAAGCGCGTTTGCTGAGGGTGTTGGACGATAAAAAAGTCCATCCGTTGGGCACCGATCAAAGCTTTCCAGTTGAGTTTCAACTCATCAGCGCAAGCCACCAGCACTTGCCAGACCTGGTGAGGCAACATCGTTTTCGGGCGGATTTGTACTACCGCTTGCTGGGCATTGAAATGCGCTTGTCACCCTTGCGAGATCGGGAGGACAAAAACGCTTTGATTCACCACATCTTGCAGGCCGAGGGCCACGGTGCCAAGCGGCTGACCGTGGATGCCGAACAGACCTTGATGGCCTATCCCTGGCCTGGCAATTTGCGGGAGTTGCGCCATGTCGTGCGCACAGCAGTGGCCTTGGCCGATGGCGGCTTGATCACCACGGATCATCTGGCTGGTTTGTCTGAGAGGATGCACAAGGAAGCCTTGTTCGGCACGACCTCAACAGCCCAGAAGGACCCCTCACAGTCCTTGTCGCAGAACCTGCTGCCCCAGAAAAACAAGACCGCAGATGTCACCACCGACCCGCAGGTCCATTTATCCCCAGCACGGGTGATCGAGCGTGCAGCCTTGCTCCATTGCATTGAAGCGCAACGCTGGAATCTGAGCCAGGTGGCCCATGAGTTGGGGGTGAGTCGCAACACGCTTTACCGCAAGATTCACAAGCTCAGGATCGACCTTCGCGTCGCGACACGATGACAAGTTGTACCAAGTGACACCCCCTCAAACGTGACAGCTTAGGACAGACTGTCACCCGCAAAAACCCCAGGCTTGTTTGAACCCTCCCCACCACGTCGCTGCTTGCGACGGGTTCAAAGCAATGGCAAACAAATTGCTTCATCCTGATCACATCATCAGATCAGGAGCGCAAGATGAAATCTCGGGCAGCTGTTGCATTTGCAGCAGGTCAAGCGTTGGAAATTGTCGAAATCGATGTAGCCCCACCGCAAGCCGGTGAAGTGCTGGTTCGCATCACGCACACGGGGGTTTGTCACACCGATGCGTACACCCTCAGTGGTGACGATCCCGAAGGCATATTTCCTGCCGTGCTCGGCCATGAAGGGGGCGGCATCGTGGTTGAAGTCGGTGCCGGGGTGCACAGCGTGGCGCCAGGCGACCACGTCATTCCGCTTTACACCGCCGAATGTCGGGAGTGCAAATTTTGCAAGTCTGGCAAAACCAACTTGTGCCAAAAAATACGTGCCACACAAGGAAAGGGCTTGATGCCCGATGGCACCACCCGCTTCTCCTACCAAGGTCAACCCATTTACCACTACATGGGCACCAGCACTTTCAGTGAATACACCGTGGTGCCCGAAATTTCACTGGCCAAAGTCAACCCCCAAGCGCCATTAGAGAAAGTCTGTCTGTTGGGTTGTGGCGTGACCACGGGCATTGGTGCGGTTCACAACACGGCCAAAGTGCAAGCCGGCGACACCGTGGCGGTGTTTGGTTTGGGCGGCATTGGCTTGGCTGTGATTCAAGGCGCTCGCCAAGCCAAAGCCGGTCGAATCATTGGTGTGGACACCAATCCAGGCAAATTTGAATTGGCCAAGATCATGGGGGCCACCGACTGCATCAACCCCAAAGATTTCAGCAAACCCATTCAAGACGTGATTGTTGACATGACCGATGGCGGTGTGGACTTCAGTTTTGAGTGCATCGGCAACGTCCAAGTGATGCGCGCTGCATTGGAATGTTGTCACAAAGGTTGGGGCGAAAGCGTCATCATCGGTGTCGCGGGTGCCGGTCAAGAAATAGCCACCCGTCCCTTTCAACTGGTCACAGGCCGCGTTTGGCGCGGCAGTGCTTTTGGCGGCGTGCGTGGCCGCACCCAGTTACCCGGCATGGTCGAAGACGCCATGCGGGGCGACATTCAACTCGACCCCTTCATCACCCACACCATGCCGCTCGAGCGCATCAACGAGGCTTTTGACTTGATGCACGAGGGCAAATCCATTCGAACCGTCATCCACTTTTGATTCACAACGCAAGGAGCACCCCATGGGAAAAGTCGCAATCCATCCAGCCGTCGATCACGGCGTTCAACAAGGCACACCGGGTTTCAGTGGGGGGCGCTTGCGTTGTCGTTGCAGTTCAAACCAGGTCGAAATCCAAGTGGATTCCCAAGTCGCGCATAACCACGCATGTGGATGCACCAAATGTTGGAAGCCTCAGAATGCCGTTTTTTCTGTGGTGGGCGTCGTCCCCCGCGACAAGGTTCACGTCACGGCCCATGGCGACAAACTGTCCATTGTCGACAGCAGTGCCACCATCCAACGCCATGCTTGCACGGGTTGCGGCGTTCACATGTTTGGCCGTATTGAAAACACAGCCCATCCGTTTCACGGCTTGGATTTCATCCACACCGAACTGTCCGCCGACGCAGGCTGGGATGGTCCGGTGTTTGCCGCGTTTGTCTCTTCGGTGATTGAAAGTGGCACCCAGCCCAGTGAAATGGCCGGCATTCGAGCCCGCTTGAGCGAATTGAACCTGCCACCGTATGACTGTCTGTCACCTGCTCTCATGGACGCTATTTCCACGCATGTGGCCAAAAGCAAGGGATTGCTTGCAGCGTAGCGTCCCCCAAGCCCGCTTGCTGGACTTTAGAAGCTGAGGGTTTGAACCCCAGCTTCCGTGCCCAGCAAGCACACATGGGCTTTTTGGTGGGCGAAGACGCCCACGGTCACCACGCCAGGCCATTGACTCACTTGATTTTCAAATGACACGGGGTCGGTGATCTGCAACCCCGTCACATCCACCAGATGCTGACCGTTGTCGGTTAACAGGGGGGCGCCATCCTTCAAACGCACATGGGCTTGACCACCCATGGCGTTGAAACGCCGCATGATTTCAGGGGCCGCCATGGGAATGACTTCCACGGGCAACGGAAATTTGCCCAACACTTTCACCAACTTGCTGGCGTCTGCGATGCAGACAAACTGGTCGGCTTGCGCAGCCACGATTTTTTCACGCGTCAAAGCTGCGCCACCACCTTTGACCATGCAGCCATGGCCATCAATTTCATCAGCGCCATCGATATACACAGCCAAGCGAGTCACTTCTTGCAAATCCACCACGTGAATGCCCAAGGCTTTCATTCGTTGAGTCGAGGCTTCCGAGCTTGACACGGCACCTTTGATGGGCGTCTTGCAGCTCGCCAAAGCATCGATGAATTTGTTCACGGTGGAACCAGTGCCCACACCGACCCACTCGTTGGGCACCAGGTAGTGCAAGGCAGCGGTGCCTACTTGGGTTTTCAATTCATCTTGGCTCAGGGGCGTTGGGCTCATCGGTGACAATTCCATGATTGATTCAGCGCAGATTATCCATGTCCTTGTTGCCTTATCCCCTGCTTCGCCCTTTGTTGTTTGCCTTCGATGCCGAAACGGTGCACGAGCACACCATCCAAATGCTGGCAAGCACCCAACACACGGTCTTGCGTCATGCCTACCAACAAGTCCGGGTTGAGGACGCCCGAAGCTTGGCCGGACTCACATTCCCCAACCGGGTAGGTTTGGCCGCCGGTTTGGATAAAAACGCACGCTGCATTGATGCTTGGGAAACCATGGGTTTTGGCTTTGTCGAGGTGGGTACCGTGACGCCCGTGGGTCAACCTGGCAACCCCAAGCCCCGCATGTTTCGTTTGCCTGCTGCCAACGCCCTCATCAACCGCTTGGGCTTCAACAACGAAGGCTTGCCCGCATTTCTCGCGAACGTGCAGCAAGCCCAATTTCGCCAAGAATCGTCTAGGCCCATGTTGCTGGGCCTCAACATTGGCAAAAACGCCAGCACACCCATTGCGCAAGCCACCAACGATTACTTGACTTGCTTGGATGCCGTGTATCCGTTTGCAGACTATGTCACGGTGAATATTTCAAGCCCCAACACGCAAAACCTGCGCAGCTTGCAAACAGATGAAGCGTTTACGCATTTGCTGCAAGTATTGGACGAGCGCCGACGCCAACTGGCGGCCCAGCACCGCAAACACGTGCCCTTGTTCATCAAGATTGCGCCCGATTTGGATGACGTGCAACTTGAACAATTAGCGAATACCTTGAGGCTATGCTGTATGGATGGTGAAGCCGTGCGCGACCAAGCATGGGGCGTGATCGCTACCAACACCACCTTGTCACGCGCGGCGGTGCAAGGCATGCAGCATTCAGACGAAGCCGGTGGCTTGTCTGGCGCACCAGTGCGCGAGGCCAGCAACCGCGTTATTCGCGCTTTGCGCCAACAACTTGGCGCACACTTTCCCATCATCGGTGTGGGTGGCATTTTGAGTGGCGAAGATGCTTTGCAAAAAATAGCTGCCGGCGCGGATCTGGTGCAAATCTACACAGGCCTGATTTACCGCGGCCCTGCATTGATTCAAGAAGTCTGCAATGCTTTGAAAAAATCAGCTTAGTCTCTGCTGTGCTTCCAATGTTCCAACCAGTTGGTTTTGTAGTTTCGCGCCAAGTCCGTTGAACGCAATACCAGCAGATTTTCGGCATTGCGTGTTTGCGCGGAATTGGTGAAATTGAAGCTGCCAGTGATGACGATGTTGTCATCCACAATCATGACTTTGTTGTGGGCAATTGCATGGTTGCCATCAAATCTCATGCGAATATTGTTGGTGGTGAACAAATCCACCACATATCGGTTGGTGGATTCGCTTTTTTGATCCAACAAGACCCGAATGCGAACACCGCGCTCCTGCGCTTTCACCAAGGCTTGGGCGATGCCGTTGTGGGTAAACCCATAAGCTTGAACCAACACTTCGCTTTGACTTTGATTGATCACATCCACCACCGCTGCAGCCACATCTGCTGGCGGTGTGAAATACAAGCCCAGCACTTCAGCGCGAGACAAAGCATCGGCTGTGGCGGGCGTTTCCAAATTCGGGTTTTGTGCGTGGATCGATGCGACACTGCAAGCCAGAACCCAACCAAGCAATGGTTTCAGCCTTGCCAAACGCTGGGGTTGAGTGCCCCAAGAAAGGCACAAGACAGTGGTCCACAAAGCTTGACGCTTAAACTCTGAACAATGTGTGCGACTGCTTTGCATGAGAGATTCTATGAACAACCCCTCGACGACGAATTTAAGCCCTGAAGACATGGCCTTGGCCTTGGACCAGCACCCCGACTACAAAGTGCTGCGGCGCTTGGTTCCACGGCAAGAATTCCATCCCACAGCGCCTGGTCAAGTCTTGCAGCGCGGCGTGGTGTTGGACACCGAAACCACGGGCTTGAGCGTGGACGCTGACCAAGTGATTGAGTTGGGCATGATTGTGTTTGAGTTTGATCCTGTGTCGGGCACCATCCACCGCGTGATGGAGGTGTTTGATGAATTGGAAGACCCGCAGCGCCCCATTCCGCCTGAAACCATTGCCGTGCATCACATCACAGATGACATGGTCCGCGGCAAGCGTATTGACGATGCCAAGGTACAAGCCATCGTGAAATCCGCAGCGGTGGTGATTGCCCACAATGCCTCCTTTGACCGCCCCTTTGTGGAAAAACGTTGGCCCGTGTTTGAAGACAAACAATGGGCTTGCAGTATTCGCGACATCGACTGGAAAAGCGAAGGTGTGAGTTCGGCCAAGTTGGAGTTTTTGCTTCAAACGCAAGGCGTTTTTTACGAAGCCCACCGGGCTGAAACCGATTGTTGGGCCTTGCTCGAGTTGCTCTCGGCCGTGCTGCCCAACAGTCAACAACCGGCGATGTTGACTTTATTGGAATCTTTGAACCAAGCGCAGGTGCGCTTGTATGCCACCGGTTCTCCCTTTGATTCAAAAGATGCCCTGAAAACGAGAGGCTACCGGTGGGCACCCGAAATCAAGTGTTGGCACCGCACACTGGGCACCGAAAAGGCATTGCAAGAAGAATTGGATTGGCTCAAACGCAAGGTTTACCAAGGCAAACGAGCCAGTGTGGAAATTGAAAAACTGGGGGGCACCATACGGCATTCACAACGCCAGGGTGAAAAAACCATCCAAGCACTGTGAACGTTCAATAATTCACCAACTGCCATGGCACATTGCAGGTGGGTACCGTGGGGTAGTACTGTTGCGCGGTTTGACAGAAATAAGCAACGCGACCTGGATCGACCACCACTGGCGGGGACACAATAACCGTGGCAGGCGGGGGGGTGTATTGGTTGGCCCAGTAAATGGTGGTGCCAATGGCTGCAGCGCCTATCCATGGTGCCCAACCCCAACCGTGCCCATGATGACCGTAACCCCCTCTGTAACCATGGCGATCTTGCCCATGGATTTGCAACCGGCCACCATCGCCACCCCGGTGCTCCCAGCGACCCGGGTCTGCTTTGGCTGGAATTGCACTGAAAATGAGCAAGATCGTGCACAAAGTTGTCGTGATTTTTCTCATGATGAGGCCCTTCATATTCTTTACTGTCAGCCCCTCCGACAGTTTTGAAGTTAACGCCTTGGAAGCCGAATTGGATGACGGTTCTTGGCTTAACATCCTGTGCATGCGCAAATTCAGATCATTCTTCATCGCGACCCTTCTAGGTGCTGGATTCATTGTTTCTAGCCTTGCAGAGTCATATGTCTTCCCTGGTGTTGGCTTGCATGACTTACCCAATCCATTGCAAGAAGCCTATAAGCACGAGAAGCCAAATTTGGGTGACATAGGCCGTTGTGTTGTGAGCTTTGACAGCAATGTGGCCGAAGACAAAATGATCTTCACCTGTTCTATTTACGTCAAGATGTCTGCAGTGGCTGAGCGCAAAGCCATGGAACGATGTGAAGCCATGCGGGCTTCAAAAGGGATCAAAAACCCTTGCCGTGTGGTGCACGAATAACCACGGATCGACGTGAAATCAGCTGGTTTTGTGAACCAAGCCCTGAATAGCGAGGGCGTAGCCCTGAATACCCAGGCCCACCACCACCCCTAGCGCCACAGGGGAAATGTAGGAATGATGGCGAAACGCTTCGCGGGCATGCACATTGGATATATGCACCTCGACGACTGGCAACCCGGTTCCTTTGATGGCATCGTGTAAAGCGACCGAGGTGTGCGTGAAAGCGCCCGGATTGAAGACAGCGCCCAACGCTTGACCAGCCTGCACCAACTTCCCAAAACTGTGGATCTTGTCGATCAACTCGCCTTCGTGGTTGCTTTGAAAACATTCGACGCCGTAGCCCAAGCCCAGGGCGGTTTCAGCGCACAACGTCTCGACATCAGCCAGGCTGGCATGCCCATATTGTTCGGGTTCACGGGTGCCGAGCAGGTTGAGGTTGGGACCGTTCAGGACGAGAATTTTCATTTTTTAAGTATACGATGCAGTCCATTGCTTACGAAATGGGCCCATCTATTGCAAAGGCCCAGATCCAGACAAGCCTAGGAGTGGTCATGATTCGACTGGTGGTTTTCGATGCCTATGGCACCTTGTTCGATGTTTATTCTGTCAGTGCCTTGGCTGAAACCCTGTTTCCGGGGCAGGGACAAGCGCTTTCAGTCTTGTGGCGTGAAAAGCAAATTGAATACAGCCGGTTGATTTCCCTGAGCGACCCGCTCAACCCCTTGGGCAGTAGGCATTACCAGTCCTTTTGGGATCTGACGCGCTTAGGTTTGCAATACGCTTGCCAACGCCTGAATTTGGAATTGACGCCTGCCAAGCAAAAACAACTGATGGACCAATATGCGCATTTGGAGGCGTTTCCAGAAAATGGGGCGGTGCTTGAAGCTTTGAAAGCGCTGGGTATGACATCGGCCATCTTGTCCAACGGCAGCCCCGACATGCTGCAAGCTGCGGTCAGCAGCGCTGGCATGACTGGTTTGATTGACAAGGTGTTGTCTGTTGATGAAGTTCGTCAATACAAAACCTCGCCGCAAAGTTATGGCTTGGTAGCTGACCACTACAAGCTAGACATCCGCGAGGTACTTTTCGTCTCCAGCAACAGTTGGGACGCCCTGGGAGCCACCTGGTTTGGCTTCAAGAGTTTTTGGGTCAATCGGCAAGGCCTGCCTTTTGAAACACTGGGCCCCCGTCCCACCTACAGTGGCCGCAGTCTGAGAGACATACTGCCATTGCTATAAGCCTTTCTGTGCATGAAAGCCAATGCACAGGGGCCATGCGAAAAAGATTTCAATTAAACGTCGCTATTGCCACCTGGTGCTGCTGATCCAGAAGGTGGTGCTGACATGGCTGCACCCAAAGGCAAGTTGGGCTTAGGCGCTGTGAATGAATTTGCAGTGGCAGATGGAATCACAGGTGGCGCACCCACTTGTTGCATCTCACCACGGAATTCACCGCCGCGTTCAATTTGAATTTGAGAATATTCCAGTTTGCCTGAGACCTTGCCAGACGCGCGGATATGCAAGTGATCTCGGCAGTGAATGACTTGATGCAGTTCACCCTCGACCTCAATGCTGCGTGCCGTTACCTTGCCTGTGATTTTTCCAGACTGACCAATGAAAATTTCTTCGGCAGTCAGTTCGCCATCAATCGTGCCGTAAACGGTGGCTTTCTTGGGGACATTGAGGGTGCCCTTGAAAGTCACGCCGTTACCGATCACGAGGTTGTTTGATTGATCTAGATTGGTTGCCATGGGTCGTCCGCCGTTGAAAATTGAAGTTTAGTAAAAAAGGAAATAGCCGTTCAATGTACACAAAGAGCCTACAAGCCCAAGCAACAAAGCCACGTTGAACATGGCACGTCGCCCAGTGATGATAGCCACAGAAGTCAGCACAATGGCCAGTTGAAGCAAACCCTCGGCGTAATCAAACCAAGGATCTTTGCGAAGAGACAAGTCCCGTGCATCTTCCAATTGCTTGGCTTTGGCCAGCAATTCCTTCTTGCCCTCACCTGTTTCAGGTTCGGAGTCATAACGTTGGATGGTTTTTTTGTAATCGGCCAGCTTGTTTTCAAGCAATTCTTTGGCCGTTCCGTTGGGCTTGTCCGTGCTTAGTTGCATTTCAATGCGGTCTGCAGCCAATTTGTACTCGGTTTGTCGAACGCTTTTGGCCTGATAAAAAGAATAGGTGTTGGCCGCCAAAATGTTGTTCATGGTGGCCTCTTTGCCCGTGTTGCTGCCACCCAAATTGTTGAGGGCCAAAACCATGGCCAACACAGACACCAACAAGGCGCAGTAGGTTTTAAAAGGGTCAGAAGCGGCTTCTGCCAGTTCTTGAGGATCAGGTGTTTCCATGGGAATTAAGGGGCGTGATTTGTTGGTTCAGGCCATTGTAGGTCAGCGCTTGGCTGGCTTCATTTCATAGGGGGCGATGTTGATCGCCTCCAACATATAGCCGCTCACACCTTGGCTGGTGTTGACCCGAGACTCTTTCAATTCACCTTCCACCCACAAGACATCCATGGATTCAGGCATTTTCTTGATCTTGCTGTTGGCCGTGGGCCGCACCAACACGATTTGATTCGAGGGCGGCGGCGGCGTGTGAATGCAAGCGCCAAAATACGGCACCAGCAAAAACTCGCGCTTGCTGTTGCGGTCAGCATCCAATGGGACGGCATAACCGGGCAAGCGAACTTTCTGATTGACCTGAGATTTCACAATCGGCGCATCGTCCAGTCGCTTCCGCAAGTCCGCCATGGCCTTGGTGGCCTCTTGGCTGCCATCTTGCAAGCCATTCAGCTTGCTCATCTTGGCCATTTCCTTGGTCATGTCCTTGACCCAGTCGTCTGGCATGAGGTCATTCCATTCGATGGTTTTGTAACCAGGGGTTTGCGCCCAAGCTTCAGGCGTCAAAGCCAACACTGCAATGGCAGCCAGCCAATGACGGCGATGCAGTTGTTCAGAAAACAAATTCATGGTCCATTCCAGTTAAACAGCCGGGGGATGCAAGCCATCCATCAGCGACAAACGATAAGCCTGCCATGCAGGCAGCACACTGGCCATCATGGCCACAGCGCTCAAAGCCGCCAGACTCAGCCAAGCTTGCTCAGAGGGCCAACCGGGTTGCACCAACACACCAAACTGCACCCGCAGCAGGTCTTGGGCGCCCCACATCAAAGCAAGGCTGAAGAGCTCCCCCAAGGTGATGCCCAACAAGCACACCAGCATCGACTCTAACAAGACATAGCCCAGCAAGGCCTTGGGCGCCACGCCCATGGCCCGCAAGATGGCCAATTCTTTGCGCCTGCCAGCCATGGCCACCAGCAGCACGGCCGCCACACTGAGCATCGCGCTGGCTGCCACCAACAGTCCCACCAAAACGAGGCTGTTTTCCACCACTTTGACCACCTGCCACAGTTCGTCCAAAGCCACACCGGGCATGACGGCCATCAGCGGGTCGCGGTTGAAACTTTCAATCTTTCGACGTACTGAAAACACCTCGGTGCGGTTGTGCAAGCCCACCCACACGGCGGACAAACTCACGGGTTCCAATTCTTTGGCATTTAGGGGGGCGTCTTCATGGGCGTGGGCAGCCTTCAAGGCTTTGGGCGAAATACCCAAGCCCCAGCCCTGGTGCATGGCTTCAAAGCCTTCCAGGTTCACCAAGACCGTGCGGTCTATAGGCGCTCCTGTGGGCTGCAAGATGCCCACCACGGTCAGCGGTTGCTCGTCATGGTCGGTGTCTTCTGGGCCGCCCCCTGCACCATGCGTCATGACCAATTTGTCACCCAGTTGGTGACCAAACCTGCGGGCCACCTCGGCACCCAGCACCACCTCAGACAAGGCCTGGGGCTGAGCCGCCGGATCGCCAAAAGCGCGGCCTTGCGCCCAACGCAGACCTTGGCCTTGGCTTTTGATCTCGGTGAACAAGGTGGGCGTGGTGCCCAACACCGGATGACCCTTGTAGGTGTCCCCCAGCTGGATGGGCACCGCCCAACGCACTTGGGGCATTTTTTGGATCTCTTGGAACCCGGCATAGCCCATGTTTCTAGAGGGTCGACCAATTTGAAACACGCTGTAGAGCATTAGTTCGGTAGCACTGCCGCGGGGTCCCACAATCAAATCGACGCCGCTCAAGGCGTTGGAAAAACTGCGCCGGGCGTCTTCACGCAGTTGCTGAACGCTTAGCAAGATCAGCACCGACACGGCCACTGACACCGTGACCAAGGATAGCGCCTGCCGCCTAGACCATGCACTTTGCCACGCCAAACCCAGCCAAAATTTCATGCGGCCTCCTGGGTCGGCCAAACATAGACCTGGTGAAACCGATCAGCCAATCGTGCGTTGTGGCTGACCATCACCACACTCGCACCCTGCTTCTCAGCCGTGCCCAGCAGCAAATCTAGAAATTCCAATTGATTGGCGTCATCCAAAGCCGACGTGGGTTCGTCCGCGATGATGAGTTGAGGCTGCCCCATCAGGGCCCGCACAGCGGCCACCCGCTGCTGCTGACCCACCGACAACTGGTGCACCGGCTGATGCCAAAGTGATGAAGGCAAGCCCAAGCCCTCGGCCAATGCTAGGGCTTGCGCCAGCGGGCTGCCCCAAACTTGGCTGGCAGCCGCCGCACGACTGGCGAACAAACGGGTGGGCAACAAGGTGTTGGCGGCGACATCCAAAAACGGCAGCAAATTGAACTGCTGAAAAATCACACCCATGTGTTCCCCGCGCAGTTGGTCTCGCTGCATGGAGCCCAAGGTCGCCAGGTCATGTCTCAATACTTGGCAGACGCCTTGCTGCACCTGTTGCACGCCCGCCAACAAGGACAACAAGGTGCTTTTGCCACAGCCGCTGGGGCCTTGAATGAACAAATGTTGGCCCTGGGGAAGTTGCAGTTGGGCGATGTGAATGATCGGCGCTTGGCCGGGCCAGGCGTGGGTGAGTTCAGACAGGTGCAGGGCCACAGGCATGGCTTACCAACGCAAGACCGGGTCATTGGCTTTGACCGTTGTGGCTCCTTGACCTTTCGGCGTGAGCATGTCGACCTTCAAACTTTTCAAGCGCGTGTGTTGTTTGAAAATGGGAAATTCAATTTGCTTGAGTTCAGCGGGTTGGCTGCAGGTGAACGTCATGCTCAGGTCCAAATCACTGTGGGTTGATTTTTGGCCCAAAAACATATCGGACTGGGCTTCAACGCTTTTCAATTCGCACGCGGCCGCTTTGGGCAAGCTCAGCACGTAGTCGGGTTGCGTCACCCCTGCTTGTAAGTCCGCCATGGCTTTCTTTTGGGCCGGTGTTGTGGGCAGATGTTCAAAGCCCAAAAGACTTTCCATGGGGATTTCAAAGTTGGCTTTCACCGAGCCCCCCTGCACCACCAGTTCGAGCTGCCCTTGCCCATGCGAATGCCCAGCATGATCATGTTTGTCGGCAGCCCAAACAGGCAGTAAAACAGCAGTGGTCTGAAGAATGAGAGTGAGAATCCATGGGTTCATGAGAAATCCATTCTAGGTCGATTGAAACTGGTTTCAGTGGTGGAAGAAATGTGCAAAAACGGGCACCCACGAAATGCCCAATAACAACAAAGCTGATTGCGGGGCAAAGCCATCACGGCCATGCTGTTTGTGCAAGTAGGGCATCAAATCAGCCAATGAAATATAGACAAAACTGGCGACCGTGACCATCAACACATAGGGAATGGCTGGCCCGGGCTCGAGCAGCCACCAGCCCACCAAGCCGCCCAGCACACTGGTCATCCCCCCCAACAGGTTCATGGTCAAGGCCTTGGTTTTGGACCACCCTGAGGCCAAATACACCGCAAATTCGCCAATTTCCTGGGGCAGTTCATGCACAAAAATGGCGGCCGCCGTGGTCACCCCCAGCCATGGATCTGCCATGAAAGCGGCAGCAATCAACAAACCATCCACAAAATTGTGCACGCCATCACCCAGCAACACCGCATACCGGCAGGTTTCAAATCTGCGTGCTGATGCGGCGCTGGGGCGACAGCTGGACTTTGCTCGGCGTCAGGGCTGTGATGGTGATGCCGCCACAGTGCTGCACGTTCCATGAAGTAAAAGCCCAGCAAGGCCAGCAACAAAGCCCCAAACAACAGGTGCGGATCGACACCCTCCTGTTCCAGGGCTTCAGGCAGCACGTCCATCAAGGCGGCTGACAGCATGGTGCCTGCTGAAAAAGCCACCATCAAGGACAGCGCTTTGGTGGGAATTCGATGGGCGACCGCGTATGCCAGCAACAGGCTCAGGCCGGTAGAGGCCAAGCAGGCCGACAGAATCCAGATCAAAGTCATGATGCATCCCCAGCTGTCGACCTGAAAACAAGAAAGCGTCTTCAGTCACAATCGTCAGCGTCACTCAATACTCGATAATGATAACGCATTATCAAATAAACACGGATCCATGGAACGCATCACCAAGCAAAGCACGGCCATCTTGAACGCCATCCACGCGGCGCAACGCCCCTTGTTGGCCCCCGAAATACTGGAAGCGGCTGCCCTGGAAGTGCCCGGCATGGGCATGGCCACCGTCTATCGGAACATCAAATCCTTGGTGGACAACGGCATGCTCACCACCGTGTATTTGCCTGGTGAGAATCCGCGCTACGAGCCGTCACACCACCACCATCACCACCATT
Organism: Comamonadaceae bacterium; assembly: GCA_947448745.1. Lineage (GTDB taxonomy): Bacteria > Pseudomonadota > Gammaproteobacteria > Burkholderiales > Burkholderiaceae_C > Limnohabitans. The sequence goes on along the minus strand of CANFOQ010000027.1, from coordinate 24,704 downwards.
TCCACTGCACCCGTTGCGACAAGGTGTTTGATGTGCACGACTGCCCAGGGGACATGCAGCAACTGGCGCCCAAAGGCTTCACGGTGGAAAGCCATGAAATAACGCTCTACGGCGTGTGTGAAACCTGCAAACTCAGCCCCCCGCCACCTTCAGCATGATCTTGCCAATGTGGGTGGAAGACTCCATCAGGGCATGCGCCTGGGCTGCCTCGGCCAGGTCAAACACCTGGTGAATGACCGGCTGGCATTGGCCTTTTTCAAGCAGCGGCCAAACTTGTTCGTGCAATTCTTTGGCCATCTGCGCCTTGTCCGCTGCGGTGCGGGGGCGCAAGGTGGAACCCGTGAAAGTCAACCGTTTGACCATCAAACCGATCCAGTCCACCTCGGTTTTGGAGGGCTGTAAAAACGCAATCTGCACCAAGCGCCCATCCACCGCCAAGGCTTGCAAATTGCGCTGCATGTAGTCGCCGCCGACCATGTCCAAAATGATGTTCACGCCTTGCTGGGCGGAGGCGTTCATGACCTCTGCCACAAAGTCTTGGGTCTTGTAGTTGATGGCGACATTCGCTCCGGCTTTCACGCAAGCCTGCACCTTGTCCGCATTGCCCACCGTACAGAACACCCGGGCGCCAAAGGCCTTGGCCAGTTGAATGGCGGTGAGGCCAATGCCCGACGAACCGCCATGGACCAGGAAGCTTTCGCCGGCTTTCAAATGTCCGCGCTGGAACACATTGGTCCAGACGGTGAAATAGTTTTCCGGCAAAGCGGCGGCTTGCAGCAGGCTCATGCCTTGGGGAATGGGCAAGCATTGGCCTTCGGGCAAACACACGTACTCGGCATAAGCGCCGCCATTGGCCAAGCCACACAAGGCGTCGCCCATCTTCCAGCGCGTCACGCCTTCCCCCAACGCCACCACATGGCCGGATGCTTCCAAACCCAATATAGGCGATGCGCTTGGCGGCGGCGGATAGCGACCACTTCGCTGTAGACAATCTGGACGGTTGACGCCCGCATACGCCACCTTGACCAACACTTCGCCAGGACCGGGCGTGGGGACGCTGGTTTGGGCCAGTTTGAGGATGTCGGGGGCACCACCAGCGCCATGCGCCACGTAGTTCATCGGGGTCATTGTCATGATTTCAACCTTGTCGTTGGCGTTTTGATAGGGGTTTGGGCTAAGCGCCGGGCAGGATAACACCCGGTTTCAGGGTGGGTGTTGACGCAGCCTGGGCACACCGCGCTTGTCGATGTGCGCTTGCATCAGGTCCCAATGTTGAACGCCGTGTTTGCTGATGCTCAAATTCAAGACCAAGCCGGTGTTGTTGACTGGATTGTCAAAACCTTCAAAAACAAAATTGCCCAAGCTGTAAAAAATGGGCTTGCCTTGGTAGACCTCTCTGTCTTGCACCAAGTGGGGATGTCCGCCGATCACCGCGTCAGCGCCAGCGTCAATCATCAAGCGGGCCAATTGGCGCTGACGGTGATTCGCCAAGGGGTCTTCCCAACCCCAGTGCATCACCATGATGACCACATCGGCGCGACCAGGCCCACGCGCCCAAGCGATGTCTCGCAACACCTGCTCGTCTTCACTCCAAGCAATGCCCGGTTTGTCGTGGTCGGCTTCAAAGCTGCGTGGTTGAAATTCATTGAAGCCCAACACGGCAATGCGCACGCCTTTTTTCTCCATGATGAAAGGCTGGTGGGCCTGCGCGAGGTTGTCACCTCCCCCATAAAAGCCCACCCCAGCTTGGCGAAGGCGCTTGAGCATGTCGGCAAAAGCCACGGGGCCATAGTCGCCAGAATGGTTGTTGGCCAAGCCCACGGCGTCAAAGTGGCGACTTAAAAAGCGAATGGCCCGCGGATGAACCCGAAACACATTGGGCTTGTCTGGTTCTGCTTCGCCCTTGTTGGACACCACGCATTCCAGGTTGCCAAGGCGTATATCGGCCTGTTTGAAGACCTGAGAAAAGTGCTTGAACGGGTCTAGACCGCGTTGCATCATTCGCTCGGGCGGGCCACCCAGCATGATGTCGCCGACCACCACCACACTGACCAAAGCCTCTTGGGGCTCTAACGATGAGGGGTTTGCCGCCGATACGGGCATTGAAAAAATCAACCAGCCAAGCAGTAAAAGGCCGCTGATTTTCAAACTTTGCCAGCTGGTCTGGTGGCGACAGTGTGTTGCTTTCATGGCGCTGTTTTGTGCAATGCGCATTGGTAGGCCAGCTCCTTGCCCAACACAGGCGAGTACAAGGCGACTTTGCCGGTCAATGCATCGGGTTTGGGGTCATCCAGGGCTGTCGGATGATTGTGCTTGACATGCTGCATCAACATGGGTTGGCGCCTGGTTTGGTAGTAGGCGTAGATATTGACGAGTTCGATGTCATCTCCTTGCCCCAACACCACCGCTTTGAACCTAAAACGCTCACCGATATCTATGCTTTGGGCGGTGTAGGGGTCCATGGTGGGTTTAAAGACATGATGATGTACCTCACCATTCATCTTGATAGCGCAATGCAACTCTGCCGCAACAGATGGCGCAAAGACACTGACCAGCAGGGCCAGCCATGCAGCCCCAAAGCCAGATTGCCAGCGCCTGCGGTTCACTTCCAAACCAGCGGCTCGAAATGCACACTGCCTTTGTTGCTGCTGAGGGTCATGCCCCCCTCTTGGATGGTGACTTGCAACTGCATGCTGCGCTCGGCCATGGCAGCCATGGCCTGTGAAGCTTCGGAGGGGATGCGGATCACGCTGAGTTTGGCTTGTCGGTTCACCTTGTTTTCGATCCCTCTCCACCAAATATCGGCGGAATGCGCAAAGGCATACACCAGCACCTGATCGGATTTGCTGCTGGCACGTTGCAAAGGCTTTTCTTCGGGTTGCCCGACTTCAATCCATAAGCGTTTGCGACCGGTGAAATCAGTCAACGATACATCCGGGTCGTCCGGGTCAGACAAACCCGCGCCAAAGGCCAAGGTGGCGTCACCTTGACACAGGTCTTGAACTTGATGGGCGTTGAGGGAAAGGGCTGCGAGCCGAACCATCATGCGTTCGTCGGTTTCGCTGGGGTGTCGCGCCAGGGTGAGCGCGTGATCGGCATAGTAGTTGTGGTCTATGTCGGCAATTTGCAATTGCGCTTTGTAGATGGTTGATTTGAGGGCCATCTGCCCATGATAGTCGGGAAGGGTTTAGGCTTTGACGGCGCGGAAGCCGGAATACAAACGAGAAACGGGACGGCTTTTTTGTTCGGCTTCTTGGGCCAACTGGCTGCGAATGCGCTCGAAAGTGTTGCGAATCGGGGTGCTGGCAGATGGCACGTATTGGTAGCGGTGATCGATTTCGACCGTGCTGTTGTCGTTCAATGCCTGAGTGGACTTGTTCATTCGGGGTTCCGTTAACAATCTTGTGACTGATAACGTGATCCCGTGGTTGCCAGATGACAAAGAATTTTCAAAAACTGAAAAAAAATCCCGCCAAGCCAAAAAATGCATTTAAAAGTACTCGCTTATTAATAAATAAGCGCATCCTGTCCTTCAGGGACGCGCATTGACTGGCGGCTTTCCTTGAACTTGACCCGCAGGATGCTGGGTCATCTGGCCTTTGAATTGGCCACCACGCTCAATTTCAATCTCGGAATAGTCGAGGTTGCCGGCAACACTGCCACTGCGGTGGATCAAAATATGGTCGTGGCAAACAATGTTCTCAGCCAAAACACCATGTACATCAATGACTTGCGCGTTAATTTGACCAGTCACACTGCCCTTGGGACCAATTTGCAAGTCGGCTACAGTGACCTCTCCTGTGACAGAACCATTGATACTGGCACGCCCTGGGGCGGAAATAGAGCCCACGAAGGTGACGCCTTCACCAATGACGAGGCTGCTGTTTTGAGCGCTTAATTCAGACATGACATTCCTTGATTCAGAGCTTGCGTGGACTACCAAGGTTTTATTTTAGCCCTATTACCCAATCTGAAAACTCAAGTCCACCCCAGATCAGTCGATCCAAGTTATGCAAGACTTCGATGTAACCCTTCGTCAAGATTGAATTTTTATAAAAATGTCCAGCAAAGCGAAATACCTGACCATGGCGATATTGATGACGCTCATCAATATTCCATTGTTCATCTATTCCCAGTCGATGGCCCATCGAGGATCAAACACGCCGGCATTGGAAGCAGAACAAGCAGAAACGCCAACCCATGCTGCGGCAAACGCGCACGACGAATCTGCGGCGCAAGACCCCCATGCCGCTTCTAAGGATGGGGCCATGACAGACAAAAGCCCAGCAGAAGTGGCTGAGGCGGCGATGGCAGAAGAAGAAAAACCCGAACGGTTCAAGTCGCTGGCCAATTTGTACCGTCCGCCCATTTATGGCAAATGCAAAAAACTCTTTGAACGGTTCAATCGCAAAAACTTCCCCGACAAGCCCTACAAAGCTTTTGTATACAGTTTTGATGGCGAAACGGCTTACTGTGCTGATGCCTATACCGACAAGGGGCAACAACAAGCTGAAGAAATCGTCATCCGGGATTGTGAAGAACACCATGCGGGCTCAGGTAAATACTCGCCGTGCCGAATCTACCCAGCAGAATGAAACAAGATAGGTCAACCATGGATTGCGCAGCTTGCGGTAAACCTCTTTCAGTGACAGCCAAGTTTTGTGGCAAATGTGGTGCGCCTGCGTTGCGCACACCTGCGGCCCAAGAACCGGAACAATCTCTTCAAATGACAATGGAGGAAATAGCTGTTGAAAAGGAAATTTCACCACCTACCACTTCGCAAACAAGCGATCAAACGGCCCCAACTGGTGGAAAACCTGCGCCAGCGGTTTCGTCTCCGGCTACGAAGCCCACAGTTACAGTCCGTGCTCAGCCAACCACTTCCAAAGTGGTTGACGATTTAGTAGTTACGCTGTCGCCACCTCAAAAAACGCCAGACGACAACAATCTTTTGAAGATAGATTTGAACTTGGACCCCGCGCCCAAAAAGGTTACAAAACCCACTGTAACCATTGTCACTGAGCCCCAAAAGACAGCAGTTTCTGATACCGAATGGCTACAACGCCAGGAAAAATATCAAAATGAGCTGAAAAAAACTCTGGAAAAACATTCTTTGCTGCTGGACTTTATTTCTCTTGCTTCGCAACAACAAAGCCATTTGCAAACGCAACCCGATCCAAACGAGCCTCTTTTACATAACTTAATCGAACAGCAAAATCAGATTGCATTGCAACTGGCCGGATTACAAATTCACCTGGAACAACAGGCGCAAGCCGAAACCTCAGGCAGAGTACCTGACGAGCTGAAATTACTGCTCGAAAAACAAAAAATTGAACTCCAAAAATCATTCGCCCAAAACGTGGCTCAAAACAGCGAGAACTTGGCGTCAGCCCATGAAGCTGAATTGACCAAGGTGCAAGAGATGCTCAAAGCCAACACGGTCGCTGCCGAAGGCATTGAAAAGAATCTGGCCCCGCTGATTCAAAGCGTGAACGATTTGAAGACCAAGTTGCAGGCCTTGGTCAAAAAAGTGGACGAACAAGCCACGGCCAAACCCAAAGCAGGTGGCAAAGATGACGCCGCCAGCGAAGGCGGTGGCTTCATGGTCTTTGTGATCGGCATGTTGTGTGGTTTGACCGTGGTGCTCAGTTCCTTGGCGATCTACAACTTCTTGTCGCACGACAGTTCAGCCTCCGACAGCGGCGCCAAAGGACACGACAAAGCGGCCACGGAAAGCCCCTCCAAAGGCCACGAGAAAACGCCAGCTGAGAGCAGCACCAAAGGGCAGGATAAAGACGCCCATGAAAGCAGCGCGCATTCGAAGCCGGCGCATTGAGATGATGAAGCGCATCGAAAGCCAGCCATGATCTGCACCAGCTGCTACTTCATCAACCCCAGCGAAAACGTTTTTTGCCAAAACTGTGGCTCGCAGCTGCCACACGTGCAAAGCCAAAAACCCAGCAGCATTTCGCCGTTGATCTTGGCCAACACACTGGACAACAGCTCCTTGCTGATTTCCCGCAGCCCATGGGAAATTCGCTTGGACCTGTTGATGCCCTTTTTGTTGGTGGCCGCCTTGGTTTTTGTGTTCACCCTCAACAATGCCTATGCCCTGGGTGTGCTGGGTTTCGGCCTGGCTTTTGCGCTGTACAAAGCCCGCGACATTGGTCAAATCATCAACCAAACCATTCCGGTGGAGTTGATCAACAAGACCATCATTGCCTACGGTCCAGCCAACACCGCCAGCCGTTTTTCACTCCCCACCGGGGTGCTTTACTTGCTTTCGGACGGTCTGTACTTCAAGTCTTTCGACAGCCACGAAGACATCTCCTTCATCCACATCGAAATTTCCTTCACAGAAACCGCCGTGCGCAAATCTGGTTTCTCCTTGTTTGCCAACTGGCATGAGATTGAGATGAACAACGGCATGAATGAACGCTTCACCTTCACGGTGCAAAACGGCGGCGAATGGATGCTGCTGATGAAGCTGTTGCGCACCGACATGATGAAACGGTGAAAATGCGGTCTCTTACCCAGGAGACACCATGCGTTTTGCTTTTCATAGCCTGCTGGCAGGTTTAATCAGTCTGAATGCCGTTTGGGCCGCCAACCTTGGGGCCCCGGCCCCGACGGGGACCGACTTGGCCCAAGCCCAAAAACACATCGCTCAAAAAGACTGGCCCGCAGCGGTGGCCACGCTTGAGAAATACACCAAGGCCAACCCCACTGACGCGGAAGGCTTCAACCTGCTGGGCTTCAGCTTGCGCAACGCCAAGCGCTACCCCGAAGCCATTCAAAACTACCAAGAAGCCTTGCGCTTAGACCCCCAGCACCGTGGCGCCCACGAGTACCTGGGCCAAGCCTACGTGCAACTCAAAGAGCTGGACAAGGCGAAGGCCTTGCTGGCCAATTTAGAGAAAATTTGCGGCCTCAAGTGCGAGCAATATCTGGACTTGAAAAAAGCCATTGACCAGGCAGAAAAGCACTAAGCCGCTGGCGATGCCTGCCCCGATTTCAAAGGCAGCGCGGTTTTGTAACGCACTTGTTTCAGGGCGAAACTGCTGCGGATTTTCTCCACCCCGGGGATGGGCGTGAGTTGCTCCAAGATGAATTTTTCCAAGGCGGCCATGTCCGCAATGGCCACCCGAATCAGGTAGTCGGAGTCACCAGTCATCAAATAGCACTCCATCACCTCGTCATGCTCGGCGATGCGTTGCTCAAACTCTGCCAATGCGGCCTTGGACTGTTCCTTCAAGCTGATGGAAATGAACACGTTCAGGCCCAAGCCCAAAGCCTGGGGCTGGGTCAACGCCACATAGCGCTGAATGACACCCGCCGCCTCTAAGGCCTTGACCCGGCTCAAACAAGGCGATGGTGACAAATGCACCCTGCGGGCCAACTCGACATTGGTCAGGGAACTGTCTTGTTGCAACTGGGCAAGTATTTTGTAATCCAAGGCATCTAGAAGCATAAATCACCTTCAAATCAATATATTTACAAATTTTATTCCGAATATCAAACTTACAACAGCGTATTTCAACAGCACATTTTCCCGCCAAAACCCTACAGTTTGAGCCATTCACAACCTGTTTTGAGTTTTGCCATGCTGCAACGCACCACTGACCTTGACCCGATTGAAACCGCCGAATGGCGCGACGCTTTTGACAGCGTGGTGGCCCTGCATGGCCCCGAACGCGCTCGTTTTTTACTCGACCAATTGGTGGTCATGGCGCACCACAGTCAAATTGATTGGTCGCCCGAGTTGGTCACGCCCTATGCCAACACCATCCCCGTGCAAGCCCAGCAGCCCTACCCCGGCGACTTGGCCATCGAAGAAAAGCTGGCATCGCTCATGCGCTGGAACGCCCTGGCCATGGTGGCGCGGGCCAATGCGGCCTATGGCGAGTTGGGCGGGCACATCGCCAGCTACGCCAGCGCCGCTGACTTGTTTGAAGTGGGGTTCAACCACTTTTTCCACGGCCGCAACCCAGCGCACGGCGGCGATTTGGTGTTCTTCCAACCGCACAGTGCGCCTGGCGTTTACGCACGGGCTTATCTCGAAGGTCGCTTGAATGAACAAGACCTGGCGCATTACCGCCAAGAACTCAGTGCCCCAAGCGTTGGCGCCAGAGGCCTGTCCAGCTACCCACATCCTTGGTTGATGCCCGACTTTTGGCAGTTCCCCACCGGCTCCATGGGCTTGGGGCCCATCAGCTCTATTTACCACGCACGCTTCATGCGCTACCTGACCCACCGCCAACTGCAGGACTGCAGTGCTCGCAAAGTGTGGGGCGTGTTTGGCGACGGTGAAATGGACGAGCCCGAAAGCATGAGCGCCCTCACCCTGGCTTCGCGGGAGAAGTTGGACAACTTGGTCTGGGTGGTGAATTGCAATTTGCAGCGCTTGGACGGGCCGGTGCGCGGCAACGGCCGCATCATTGACGAGCTGGAAAAACTCTTTCGTGGTGCAGGCTGGAACGTCATCAAGCTGGTGTGGGGCAGCGACTGGGACGGCTTGTTTGCGCGGGACCACAGCCAAGCCTTGTTGCGTGTCTTTGCCAACACGGTGGACGGCCAAATGCAAACCTTCGCGGCCAAGGACGGGCGCTTCAACCGAGACAGCTTCTTCGGCCAGACCCCCGAGCTGGCGCAATTGGCCCAGGGTTTGACGGACGAGCAAATTGACCGCTTGAAACGCGGCGGTCACGACCTGGTGAAGATCCACGCGGCCTATGCTGCAGCCGCCCAACACCAAGGCCAGCCCACCGTCATTTTGGCGCACACCAAAAAGGGCTATGGCATGGGCCAAGCCGGTCAGGGCAAGATGACCACGCACAGCCAGAAGAAGCTGGACGAGAACGCCTTGATCGAATTCAGGAACCGGTTCAACCTGCCGTTGAGCGACGAGCAAGCCACCCAGTTGGCGTTTTACAAACCGGCACCAGACAGCCCTGAAATGCAGTATTTGCAAAGCCGCAGAGCTGATTTGGGGGGCTACCTGCCGCAGCGCCAAACCCAGGCCGATCTGCTGCCCGTGCCCGCCTTGAGCAGCTACGCCAGCTTTGCGCTGCAAGCCGAGCAAAAGGAAATGTCCACCACCATGGCCTTTGTGCGCATGCTGGGGCAGTTGCTGAAAGACCCGGTGTTGGGGCCGCGCATCGTGCCCATCGTGGCCGACGAAGCACGCACTTTTGGCATGGCGAATTTGTTCAAGCAAGTGGGCATTTATTCCAGCGTGGGGCAAAAGTACGAGCCCGAAGACATCGGCTCGGTGCTCAGTTACCGGGAAGCCATGGACGGCCAAATTTTGGAAGAAGGCATCAGCGAAGCCGGCGCGATTGCCAGTTGGACGGCGGCCGCCACCAGCTACAGCGTGCACGGTTTGGCCATGCTGCCCTTCTACATTTACTACTCGATGTTCGGCTTCCAGCGGGTGGGTGACGCCATCTGGGCCGCCGCCGACCAACGTGCACGAGGTTTCTTGCTGGGTGCCACCTCGGGGCGCACCACCTTGGGCGGCGAAGGCCTGCAACACCAAGACGGCTCCAGCCATTTGGTGGCGGCCACCATCCCCAATTGCAAGGCCTACGACCCCGCGTTTGCAGGGGAAATGGCGGTCATCATCGACCAAGGCATGCGTGAGATGGTGACCGAGCAGCGCGACGTGTTTTATTACGTCACGCTGATGAATGAAAACTACGCCCAACCCAATCTGCCAGTGGGTGTCGAGCAAGCCATTTTGCAAGGTTGCTACCACTTGCAAGGCCCGGCAGAACAACTACCGGCGAAAGCGCAACGGGTGACTTTGATGGGCTCTGGCGCCATCTTGCGAGAGGTCTTGAAAGCCGCTGATTTGCTGGCCGCGCAAGGCATCGCCTGCGATGTGTTCAGCGTCACCAGTTGGAGCGAATTGGCGCGGGACGGGCAACACCAAGAACGCGAGGCCATGGCGGGTCGGTCGAGCGCAATCCCCTTTGTGCAGCAGCAGCTCGAAGCATCGCGAGGCCCGATCGTGGCGGCCACCGACTATGTGCGTGCAGTGCCTGAAAGCGTGCGGGCCTTTTTGCCTGAAGGCCGTCGTTACATCACCTTAGGCACCGATGGCTTTGGCCGCAGCGACACCCGTGCGGCCTTGCGCAGCTTCTTTGAAGTGGATGCCGCCAGTGTGGTGAAGGCCGCGCGTCATGCCTTGGGATTGCCGCGCTGAGGTTGGTACTTGATCGTCTTGTCAGCCTTGCCTGGCAGGCCACACCAAGACAGGTGTTTTCAGGTGTGGGTTTTTTCAAACTGGTGCATGTAGTTCACCAAGGTTTGCACACTGGCCAGCGGCATGGCGTTGTAAATGGAGGCCCGCATACCGCCTGCCGAGCGGTGACCGCGCAACTGCACCATGCCCTGTGCCTTCGCCCCCTCTAAGAAAGCTGCATTCAAGCCTTCATCGCGCAGGAAAAAAGTCACGTTCATGCGCGAGCGATCCTGGCGAGCCACACGGTTGCTGAACATCCGGCTGTGATCGATGAAGTCATACAGCAATTCGGCTTTTCGCTGGTTGTGTTCCAGCATGGCAGGGAGTCCGCCTTGCGCCTTCACGTGTTGCAACACCAGCCCCATGATGTAGATGGCGTAGGTGGGCGGCGTGTTGTACATCGAGTCCTGCTCGGCTTGAATTTGATAGTTGAAGGCGGAGGGCGTGATGGGCAAAGCATGGCCCAACAGATCATGGCGCACGATCACCACGGTCACCCCCGAGGGCCCCATGTTTTTCTGGGCTCCTGCGTAAATCACGCCAAATTTCGACACATCCAAGGGGGCAGACAAGATATTGGAAGACATGTCCGCCACCAAGGGGACGTTGCCTGTGCTGGGTATCCAGTGGCATTCCACACCCCCGATGGTTTCGTTGCTGCAGTAATGCACATAGGCGGCTTGCGGCGACAAACGCCATTGGTCTTTTGGAGGCATGGCCAAAAAACCACTGTCCTCGCTGCTGGCGGCCAGGTTCACTTGACCGTATTTGCCTGCTTCCCTCATGGATTTTTGCGACCAAACCCCATTCACAACGTAGTCGGCTTGGCCGGTGCGGCCGATCAAATTCATCGGCAGGATGGCGTTTTCGGCAATGGCGCCGCCTTGCAAAAACAACACCGTGTAGTTGTCCGGCACCCCCAACAATTCCCGCAACAAGGCTTGGGTTTGCGCCAAGATGTCCATGAACTCGGGGCCGCGGTGGCTCATCTCCATCACCGACATGCCGCTGCCGCGCCAATCCAGCATGTCCTTGGCAGCTTGCAGCAAGACGCTTTCGGGCAAGGTGGCAGGACCGGAGCTGAAATTGATGACGCGGGACATGAAAAATTCGCTTTAGAAAAGGGGATTAATGACGAAAATCAAAGAATATCAATGGTTTGGGCCTGAAAATTAATTCGATTGCGCTGTTACTGATTTTTTGTTAAATTGATCAAATGAATTGTTTTAGACAAGTTGTTCTGTTGACTTTGGCGGCATGCCTGACAGGCTGTGCCAGCCAGTCGTCCAAAGCCATTGCCAAGCTGGATGATAAGAGCCCAGACTTTGGTACGGGCGCTTGTCAAAACGCCAGGCACAACGCTTGGGTGCATGATGAGTTGAAAACCCACAAATTATGGGCAGCACCCGCCTTGATGTTGCTCACCGGCCCAGCGGCTGTCGCGCCCTTGTTTTTCGCCAATGTGGGCATCAATACCGCCGACCACATGAAAGCTGCTGAGATCACCACCCAGTGCGGTGGCACCCCGCCTACCCAAGAGGCCATGGTGGAAAACATTGCGGTCGATGCTGCAGTTGGCTTGGCCTTAGGAGCCGCTATCCCCGTCGGTTCTTCAGTCGCATCAGCTTCGCCCCGCTGATCCACACCATTCAGTTCAGTTGAATGCCCTCATGGGCGGCAACCCGCTCAAGGGCTTCTTCAAACAGGGCCCGAGCCGAGCCTGACACAGCTGACAAATAAGCGTGCAATCGGGCGTCCTCGGCAGAATTGTTCAAACAGTCGTTGCTGTACTGCTCAAAACTGTTGAGTTGTCGAATCAAGTCTGCAACATGTTTGGGGCATTCGCACAAGACTTTGCTGTCGATATTGCTGACCTTTTGCAACACCACATCGTTGTATTTGCGTGGTGCAATTTTGCCCGTGCCCAGACTTGCAAAACCCGGCTCCACCATCAATACCGACTGGATGATGTCGCACAAATCCATGTCTGACACCGGTTCACGCCGCGCGATGATGCCCGCTGTTTTCAGATGCTGAAGCACATGATCGGTGGCAAAGTGGTAGACCAAGACCAATTTTTTGACGCGCAGTTGATCCCGCAGTTTCACCAAGTCGTCTTTTGCATGGGCTTGGACCGCGCCCATTTGCACCAGCACCACATCAGCTTCCTCGGCACTCTGCACGCGCAAGGCTTGTGACAAATCAGGATGTACCTGCACCACTTTCAGCGTGGTTTGCCCAAAACACAGCGTGAACTTTTGGGTCTCGATGCGACTGGCCAAGGTGTAGCCCACCACAGCCAAATTGACCACGGCTGGCAACTTCGGACTGGCATGTTGCTGGGTGTGGGCGTGGCGCGATTCATTCAACAGCTTTTGCAACTGCGGCACCTCCATGGTGCTCAAGGTGCTGATGGCATGACCTTCTTGCGTCAGGCTTTTGAGCAGGGTGACTTTGAGCACATCCAGTTCGCTGTACAAACGTTGACCCCCACTGGATTTTGGTGGCGAGACCACTTGATAACGGCGCTCCCAAACGCGCAAAGTGGCTTCGGGGATGCCCACCAGTTTGGCCACAGCACCGATGCGGTATTGACCAGCAGCTTGTTCACTTGGATTCATCTTGACTTCCTCATTTTGCACAAGTTTTGAATAATTATTTCACTGAAATATACAGCATTTCTCACATATTTATTGCAATAAATCTTGAAAAGTCTATATTTCATCCTAAATAAGAGTCAGCGAATAGGTTTTGAACCAAGGAGACAAGCATGTTTTCAAACTTAACGCACAACGCGGTTAATGCGCTGATGCTGGTGGCACAACATCAACGCACAGGCCCCGTCACAACCGAATTCATCAGCCGCCAGTTGGGCTTGTCCATTTCCTACTTGGAATCTTTGATGTCGTCCCTGAAAAAAAAGGGCTTTGTCATCTCCTACCGTGGACCCGGGGGCGGTTACTGCACCATGGGCAAGCCCAATGACCTGAAAGTGTTGGATGTGATTTTGGCATTCGAGACCAGTGCACCCGTCAAAACGCCCACCGATCAGGGCGAATTGGACAAAGACTTGATGTCGCAATTGGTGACCGAATTTGTGGCGGACCACCTTCGTGGCATCAGCCTTGAGGATGTGCTGTCTAAACTCCCTGAAGAGGCATGGGCTGCGGCCTCTCATGCCCCAACGGTCAAAGCAGATACCAAACCGCGCTTTAAACCTTTAAAAATACACAAACTACCAATGGGGCCAAATTCAGTATTCAATTTGGCTCAATCCATGACGATGTGAATTTCGCGATAGAGTACCGGCTGTTTTTGAAACGACGGTACCTATGACAAGCAAAGAATTCACCCTCACAGACAACAGTTGGCGCGGCCGCGTCGAGGCCTTCATGGCCCACCCTTTCATCCAAAACGGTCTGGTTGTCCTGATCATTTTGAACGCGCTGATCCTGGGCTTGGAAACCAGCCTGGAATTGATGGCCACATGGGGTGAATTGCTGCATTGGATGGACCACGCGATTTTGTGGGTCTTCATCGCCGAGATCGTCATCCTGATCGCCGCCCGTGGCTTGGGCTATTTCAAAGATCCTTGGTGCGTGTTCGACTTCATTGTGGTGGGAATCGCCTTGATCCCGGCTTCTGGCTCCTTGTCTGTGCTGCGGGCATTGCGTGTACTTCGTGTACTGCGCTTGATCAACAAGGTTGAAAGCATGCGCAAAGTGGTGGGCGGATTGCTCAGCTCCTTGCCGGGTTTGGGCTCGGTGTTTGGTTTGATCCTGATTATTTTTTATGTGGCATCGGTGATTGCCACCAATTTGTTCCGAGCTGAATTTCCAGATTGGTTTGGCGACCTGGGCTCGTCTGCTTACACCTTGTTCCAAGTCATGACTCTTGAAGGCTGGTCGCAAGACATTGCCAGGCCTGTGATTGAAGTCTTCCCCTACGCCTGGGTGTTCTTCATCATGTTCATCTTGATCGCCACGTTCATCATTTTCAACTTGTTCATCGCCGTGATTGTGGATTCGATCACCGCGGACAAAGAAAAAGACGAGATGGACAAACACCAAGCCAACTCGATTGAAAACGAGGTCAAAGCCGTTCGCGAAGAATTGGCTGCATTGCGGAAACTGCTGGAACAACGCCAGCCTTGAAGGGGCAAGCGAAGCCGACACTGATGCTCACTCAGTGCGCGGTTTCGTGCAAGCGTTGGAGCAAGTTGGCTTTCATTTTGGAGAAATCCAGCCGGGTTGTTTTGTCTGGAAATTGACAAACATAGATATTCAAATGGGCAGCCGATTGAATGCTGATTTTGCAACCGAAAAAGTTTTCAAAAAAACGCACCATCAATATTTCATCCAAGGCATTTTTCTCAATATCTTGGATCAATGCTTGGGTCAAATCAGGTGGCAATCTAAAAGAAACCGGTGCCAGCGAAGGGGGTGCTTTAACGCGTGTCTCGGTGCTTGGGGGCGCAGCTACCGAGGAAGCAGGTGCCGAAGGTGGGAGCAGGTCTAAAAATTCTTCCCATGGAATAACCGTCTTGCCATCATCAGCGTTCAGGGTGTTGACATTGAAAATGGCATAGCTCGGGCAAAAACGCAATGCCGCCGTCAAGATCAAGAATAAGCCCAGCCAAAATGCCTCGGGTAATTGGAACAACCAGGCCACCAAAACCAACGCAGCACCCAACAGCGACCGCAAAAATCGGTCATGGCTGCCTATGTTGTTGCGCATTCGTTGAGACAACCACGATACTTGTTTCTCTTCAATCAATTTCATATCCTTTTTTACTGCACCAAAATCGTGCCCAAAGCGCCAATTCAGTGCGTTTCGAACGTATCTTAAAGCGATGCGCACCAGCAAATTGGATTAATACCCGAACGGCTTAGGCGGCACGAAGCGTGCTTAGTATGCATGACGAAGAAGCAGCAACGACAGGATCCCCATGGCCGCCCCAATATTCAATGAAATGTGTGACGACGATGGACACCCTCGGGCGCATTACGAGGCATTTGACGCGTGGCTCAAATCCTGCCCTGAAGAAATGGTGCATCTGAAGCAAACCGAAGCTGATTTGATTTCACGAAGGACAGGCATCACGTTTTCACTCAATGGCGACGAAGACGGCACCGAACGACTCATTCCTTCCGATTTGATTCCACGCATCATTGACGCCCAAGAATGGGCGCAACTAGAAAAAGGCTTGGTGCAACGTGTGAAGGCCATCAATATGTTTTTGCATGATGTTTACCATCAGCAAAACATCTTGAAAGCAGGCTTGATCCCGTCCGACCAAGTTCTGGCCAATGCGCAATTTCTGCCCATGATGTTGGGTCTAGACCTGCCTCATCAAACCTACGCGCACATCGCGGGTGTCGACATCGTGCGGCACTCTGACGGCGGTTTTTATGTGCTGGAAGACAACCTGCGTGTGCCCTCAGGTGTTTCTTACATGTTGAGCAACCGCATTTTGATGATGCGCTTGTTCCCCGACTTGTTCCGCCGCTATGCGGTTCGCCCTGTTGAACACTACCCCGCCCTGCTCTTGCAAACGCTGCGCTCATCCAGTTGGGTGGAGCAACCCACGGTGGTGCTGCACACGCCAGGACGCTTCAACAGTGCCTACTTTGAACATGCGTTTTTGGCCAAGCAAATGGGCATCGAGTTGGTGGAAGGCACCGATTTGTTTGTGCGCGATGGCTATGTTTTCATGCAAACCACCGAGGGTCCCCAGCAAGTCGATGTGATTTACCGCCGGGTGGATGACAACTACATGGACCCCCTGAGTTTCGAGCCTGACTCCTACATCGGCGTGCCAGGCTTGGCCTCGGTTTATCGGCAAGGCCATGTGGTGATTGCCAATGCTTTGGGCACCGGCGTGGCCGATGACAAATCTATCTATCCCTATGTGCCTGAGATGGTGCGCTTTTATTTAGGAGAAGAACCGATTCTGCAAAATGTGCAGACTTGGCAATGCCGCAAACCAGACGAGCTGTCGCACGTGCTGGCCAACTTAGCCGATCTTGTTGTGAAGGAAGTGCATGGTGCAGGTGGCTACGGCATGTTGGTCGGGCCCACCGCCAGCAAGGCTGAGATTGCCGAGTTTGCCGTCCGTTTGAAAGCCAACCCGGACAACTACATCGCACAGCCCACACTCAGCTTGTCTGCTTGTCCCATCTTTGTTGACAAGGGCATTGCGCCACGCCACATCGATCTGCGACCGTTTGTGTTGATGGGCAAAGAAACCCGCATCGTGCCTGGAGGGCTCACTCGGGTGGCCTTGCGCGAGGGTTCTTTGGTGGTGAATTCATCGCAAGGCGGTGGCACCAAAGACACCTGGGTGTTGGAATCGGCGGAGGTGCTCTGATGCTGTCCCGTGTTGCTGCTCAACTCTATTGGTTGTCTCGTTATTTGGAACGTGCTGAAAACATGGCGCGGATTTTGGAAGTGGGCCAATCGTTTGCCTTGGTCTCCACTTCAGACATCAGCCGAGCCGATCCTGAAACCATCAAAGAACCCTTGGTCATCACCGACACCTTGGCGGCTTTTGAAGCCACGGGCAGGCCTTTGCGCTCTGACCAAGTGGCGCAGTTTTTGGCCTGGGATCCCGACCACCCCTCCTCCATCTTCAACTGCATCCAGTCTTGCCGAGAAAACGCCCGCTCTGTGCGTGGCGCTCTGACAGTGGAGATGTGGGAATGCATCAACGACACCTGGCTGGAGTTGCTGGTGCGCAAGAAGAAAAACAAAGGGCCGGACCATCCCGTGGACTCTTCGTTTTTTGAATGGATCAAACAACGTTCGCATTTGTTTCGGGGTGTGACGTTTGCCACGATCCAACGCGATCAACCCTACAACTTCATCCGTTTAGGCACCTACTTGGAGCGAGCCGACAACACGGCCCGCATCTTGAGTGTGAAAACGCGTGTTGAGCAAGCCGAAGGCAAGGACATGGTGGATGACTACTACCGCTTGGGTGCCGTGCTGCGCTCGGTCAGCGCCTTGGAGGCCTACCGAGACACTTATCGGGATGCCATCGATGCCGACAGGGTGTCAGAGTTGCTGATCTTCAATGCAAGGGTGCCTCGCTCTTTGCTTTTTTGCTTGGATGAAACAGACTACATCTTGAGCCAACTGCCGCAACAAACCGGCAGAGAGGCACGCAAACGTTGCGCCAATTTACTCACGCATTTGCGCTTTGGCACCTTGAGCGAGGTTTATGCCCAAGGCTTGGAAACTTACCTTGAAAATTTCGTGCAAGAGAACATCAACTTGGCAGACGCGGTGCAAAGCGACTACCTGGAGGTGCTGGCATGAACCTTCATGTGTTCCACGAAACCACCTACCGCTACGACCATGCGTTCAAACGCAGTATCCAAATGCTGCGCATGACACCACCCAACACCGAGCGACAAACGGTTCAAAACTGGCGTCTCAGCTTGCCGCACAAAGCCACGCCCTGGGTTGATGCCTTTGGCAATTTGAGCCATTGCCTGGTGCTGGAGCAAGCTGCCAACGAAATTGTGTTGTGCGCTGAAGGCTCTGTCACCTTGAAAGCAGGCCATGACGGCGAGCCTGAAGGCCCGGTGCCACCAGCGGTGTTTTTGCGCTCAACGCCAATGACCAAGATGGATGAGGCCATGAAGGCGTTCATCGAACCTTTTCGAAGCACAGTGAAATCTCGGCCCTACATGGGTTTGCATGATGTGATGCTGGCTTTGTTGGATCGCATGCCCTATCAAAAAGGCGTGACCCACGTGGGTGACACAGCCGCCCAGTCTTTTGCCCAAGGCCGTGGTGTTTGCCAAGACCACACCCACGTGTTTCTCTCTTGTGTGAGGCACTTGGGGGTACCGGCGCGTTATGTCAGCGGTTATTTGCATGCCGGCGAACAAGGCGATGTGGCCAGCCATGCGTGGGCCGAGGCCTGGGTCGGTTCAAGGTGGATTGGTTTTGATGTGAGCAACTCCAATGGGGCGGACCAAGGCCATATCCGTTTGGCACATGGCCTGGACTATGAAGACGCCAGCCCCGTTCGCGGCGTGCGCACCGGTGGCGGTACGGAGACCATGAGCAGTTACGCAAAAGTAGAATCCAACCTTCCCCATCAACAGTAGATCCCTATGACTTATTGCGTGGCCATGGTCTTGAATGAAGGTCTGGTGTTTGCCTCTGATTCGCGCACCAACGCGGGTGTCGATCATGTGTCCACGTTTTGCAAAATGACGGTGTTCGAAACACCGGGCGAAGGTGTGATCGTCATGCTCAACAGTGGCAACCTGGCCACCACACAGCAAGTCATCAGCAAGGTCAAACAGCACGCCAAAGACCATGACACACCCCTCACGTCAATGGGCTCGGTATTCAATGTGGCTGAGTTGCTAGGTCGGCAGTTGCGTGACACCATTGCCACCACCAAGAACGAAGCGCCTGATCAAAGTGACGTGGATTTTTCTGCCCTGTTTTTGGTGGGCGGTCAACTCAAGGGTGAAGCCCCGCGCTTGTTCATGGTTTATCCCCAAGGCAATTTCATCGAGTCCACCACGGACACGCCGTTTTTTCAAATCGGCGAAAGCAAATACGGCAAACCAATATTGGATCGTGTGATTCAACCCGAGCTCAGCATGTCCAAAGCCATGAAGTGCGCCTTGGTGTCGTTTGATTCCACCATCAAAAGCAATTTGTCGGTCGGCTTGCCCATTGACTTGGCCATGATTCAGCGCGATGCACTCTGCGTTCTCAAACGCCATCGGGTGGATGCCGAAGATGTGTATTTCCGTGACCTGCGCAGCAGCTGGAGCCAAGGCTTGCGCCAGGTGTTCAACCAACTGCCCGACCCCGACTGGTTGAAATAAGCCTCTCCTGTTCGCAGCGTTTGCAACTGCATCGCTTTGAATCGTGGTTGTTAAGATCGCTTCACTACTACGGAACCCCAAGATGAAGCTGCTGCGATCCATGCTGTTTGTCCCTGGCGACAGCGAGAAAAAACTGGCCAAAGGGGCCAGCACCCAGGCCGATGCCCTGATTCTTGATTTGGAAGATGCTGTCACCATCGAGCGATTACCGGTGGCGCGTGGCATGGTCTGCGACTACTTGAAACAACACCCGCGCGGTTCTCAGCAAGCCTGGGTTCGCATCAACCCCTTGGACACCGAACACGCCTTGCACGACTTGATTGCTGTCATGCCCGGCAGGCCAGACGGCATCGTGTTGCCCAAACCATTGAACGCGCAAGACGTGGTGAAACTGGACCATTTCTTGAGTGCTTTGGAAACCCGAGAAGGATGGGTTGTGGGTTCGACCCGCATCATTCCTGTGGCCACGGAAGTTGCAGGTGCTTTGTTTGAACTCAACAGTTATGTCGGTGCCAGCAACCGTTTGGCAGGCCTCACTTGGGGTGCCGAAGACTTGGCAACAGCCGTAGGCGCCTCCACCAACAAAGACGAACACGGTGAGTTCGACTTCACCTACCAACTGGCACGCTCCATGTGCTTGCTGGCGGCGTCACACGCTGAGGTCCAAGCCATTGACACCCTCACGGTTGATTTTCGCGATGCTGATCGCTTGCACAAAGATGTTCTCCGGGCCCGCAAAGCAGGCTTCACCGGCAAGCTTGCAATCCACCCAGACCAAGTGCTGCCCATCCATGAAGGCTTTGCACCTGAAGCACATGAAGTGGCGCATGCACAGCGCATTGTGGAAGCCTTTGCGCAAGCAGGTGGCGCTGGTGCGGTGCAACTTGACGGCAAGATGGTGGACAAACCGCATCTCACGCAAGCACTTCGCTTGCTTCAATTGGCGAAAAGGGACTGATCATGGCGGGCTTGTACTTTGAAGAATTTTTTGTGGGTCAGGTGTTTCAACACGCGATTCGCCGCACCGTCTCTGAGATGGACAACGTGCTGTTTTCAGCGCTCACGCACAACCCTGCTGCACTTCATTTGGATGAAGACTATTGTCAAAACCACTCGGAGTTTGGACAACGCATCGTCAACAGTGTGTTCACACTGGGTTTGATCGTGGGTGTGTCTGTGGGGGACACCACCTTGGGCACCACGGTGGCCAATTTGGGTTGGGATGAGGTGCGTTTTCCCAAACCACTGTTTCATGGCGACACAGTTCATGTTGAGACAGAAGTGCTCGAATTGCGAGAAAGTAAAACAAGACCCCACAACGGCATAGTGATATTCCAGCATCGAGGCTTCAATCAAAAAAATGAATTGGTAGCCATTTGTAAACGTAGCGCCCTGATGATCAGAAAACAAAACGTTTCGTGAAAATTTAAAGTTGCGGGTTTACCCTGCTGTCATGTCATAGGCTAGGACAATCCCTAGTCATGAAAATCGCTACACCTTGCTTGAAGCTTGCTAACATTCCCTCAGGCTATGTCGCCTTCTCTCTGCTTAAGGAATCTCAGTGAGCATTACCAAAATCTCTGCCGTATCACTGGCAATCTCCGCTCTGTTTGCTACTGCAGCCATTGCACAGGACAAAAACCTGTCAACCTTGCAACGCATGGGCAACACAGACACCAACATGAACATCGCTACCGTCCCACAAGACGGCAAAAACGCTGATCAGTTGCGCGCCAACTTGAAAAAAGTCAAATTGCCTGAAGGCTTCAAGATTGAGCTGTACGCTGTTGTTCCTGACGCACGTTACATGGCTGTGGCTCCTTCCACCAACATGTTGTTCGTCGGTACACGCAAAACCACTGTGTGGGCTGTGACCAACCGCAACAACGGTGATGCAGCAACTGAAGTGAAAGCTTTCGCACCTGCCATCAAATTCTCAAACCCCAACGGCGTTTGCTTCACCAAAGACGGTTTCCTGATCGTTGCTGAATCCAACCGCGTTCTGCACTTCCCTGCAGCTGAATACTTCTACGAAGGTCCAGACGTTGCCGTGGGCGTGATCGTGCCTGAAGGCAAGATGATTCCTGTGGAAGAGCAATCTTTCAACCACACTGGTCGCGTTTGTAAAGTCGACAAAGACGGCAAAATCTACTTGGTTCTGGGCCAGCCTTACAACGTTCAACCCAAAGACAAAATCGCCCTCTATGAAGAAGTCGGTATTGGTGGCGTGATCCGCTACAACGGTTTGGACGGCTCTGGCCGTACCGTGTACTCCAAAGGCATGCGCAATCCCGCTGGTATCACCATTGGGCCAAAGGGCGACATCTGGACCACCGACAACCAAGTTGACGGTTTGGGTGACGACGTTCCTCCCGGCGAGTTGAACAAGCTGACCAAGGCAGGCGAACACTTCGGTTTCCCTTACTACAACGGTCACTTCAAAGTTGCTGGCTCTGGTGCTGCTCCTGAGTTGAAAGACATGAAAGAGCCCGCTGGCCACATCTATCCTCAAGTCGAGTTCCCTGCTCACCAAGCTCAATTGGGTTTGACGCACTACACCGGCAAGATGTTCCCTGCCAAATACCAAGGCGGCCTGTTCGTGGCTTCCCATGGTTCTTGGAACCGCACCACACCTAGCGGCTACCTCGTGAACTTCGTGCCAATCAAGGCCGACGGCAACGCAGGTGCAGCTGAAGTGTTTGCTGACGGCTTCTTGGACAAAGCCACTGGTCGCGCCATGGGCCGCCCTGTGGACGTTGCCAACCTGCCTGACGGCTCTATCCTGGTGTCTGACGACTACGCTGGCGCGATCTACCGCATCAGCTACTCAGCTCAGTAATCCAGTTTGATTCACGGGCTTTTAGCCTGTGATCAAATACAAGGCGGGGCCTCTTCGGAGGCCCCGCTTTTTTACGAGGATCACATGAAAAAAATTGCTTTTGTTTTGTTGATGGGCTTGGTTCAATGGACAGTTGTTCATGCCCAAGACGCGGTTGCAGGTCGCGCCAAGGCCGATTCAGCTTGTGCTTTGTGCCACGGTCCCACTGGCATTGCCAGCATGCCAAGCGCACCCAACTTGGCAGGTCAACCACCCATTTATGTCAGTGAGCAGCTGAAAAATTACCGCAGTGGCAAACGCCAGCACGAGGTGATGAGCGTGATTGCCAAACCCCTGACAGACACCGAAATTGCCAATTTGGCTGCTTGGTACAGCAGCATCAAGGTCACAGTTGAAGCCCCTTGATTGGCTCAAACTGGCCTTGCTCAGTGCTTTTTTCGCACTTGGCTCAGCCACCGCGCACGCCAAAAAAAGCGTGCGCTTTTTAACTGCTGGCGAACTCCACGCGAGTTTGTTGTCAGCCGATGAAGCCACCCGGTTTCATGGTCGCAACTACATCATGGGTGTGATTGATACTCTGATGTTGACCAAGGACGCACCCATCTGCTTTGGCGATCAAACTGAGATCAACATCTTGGTCGACACGGTGCAGCAACAACTGATTCAGCGCCCCGACCTGCTCCGATTCAATGCAGCCAGCGTGGTGCGTGAAGTGATGGTGGCCAACTTCCCTTGTGTTTGAGTTACTGCGGCTCGGAAATGGGCTGAGGAACCGGTTCAGGTAGCGCTTGTGGCGCAGCGACAGCTGGCTCTACCACCACCGTCGTCGGTGTCACCCCCTTCATGCAGGCGTCAAATATGCTTCGCCTGGCCCAATAGTTCAAGTCTTCCACCATCAACTGGTTGCAAAAAACAGGCTGAGGTGGCATGCCGGGTTTGGGGAACATCGGGCTGAACGGCCCGATGCCATAGGGACAGCGCATCATCATCATGGTTTGCTGACTGTCGTAAATAGGCGGGGCCTGCTGGTAAGCCAGCGCGTTGCAGGCATTGACTTGCTCAAAAGAAGCGCAACCACCCATCACCAAGGGCAACAAAGTCAAGACAGAAAAACACAGTTTGGGGTTCATGGTGGAACTGATTATGCGCAATCCATGCCCCTGTGTGTGAAGGACCAAGCAACTCGATAGGTTAGGATTTGTCATGATCTACGACAGCACCAGCCCTTATCCACGCGACCTGGTTGGCTATGGCCAACAGGTCCCGCATGCCCGCTGGCCCGGAAAAGCCCGCATCGCATTGCAATTTGTCCTGAATTACGAAGAAGGTGGAGAAAACGCCACCTTGCATGGGGACCCAGGTTCCGAACAGTTTTTGTCTGAAATGTTCAGCCCGCCCAGTTTCACCGACCGCCACCTGACCATGGAAGGCATCTACGAATATGGTTCGCGGGTGGGTGTCTGGCGCATCTTGCGCGAGTTTGAAAAACGCAAACTACCACTCACGGTGTTTGGCGTCAGCATGGCGCTCGAGCGTCACCCCGACCTCACGCAAGCATTCGTGGAACTCGGCCACGAGATAGCATGTCATGGTTGGCGTTGGATCAATTACCAACAAATGGATGAAGCCACCGAACGCCAACACATGGCCAAAGGCTTGGAGATCATTCAGCGCATGACCGGCACCCTGCCTGCGGGTTGGTACACGGGTCGCGACAGCCCCAACACGCGCCGCTTGCTGCTCGACCATGGCGGTTTGGAATACGACAGCGACTATTACGGTGACGACCTGCCGTTTTGGATGAAGGTCCAAAAAACCAATGGCGATGTGGTGCCCCATTTGGTGGTGCCCTACACCTTGGATGTGAACGACATGCGCTTTTCATTGCCGCAAGGCTATGCACAAGCCGATGATTTCTTCACCTATTTGCGCGACAGTTTCGACGTGCTTTACGCCGAAGGTGAAGATGCACCCAAGATGATGAGCATTGGCATGCATTGCCGACTGCTGGGTCGCCCTGGCCGCATCAAAGCATTGCAACAATTTTTAGACCATGTCGAAAAACACGATCGGGTGTGGGTGTGCAAGCGTGTCGATATTGCACGCCACTGGAAACAAGTGCACCCCTATAACGAAGCTGTCTGACCTTTCAACTTTCAAACTGAAACAACATGACCAATTACCAAGCCTTAGACCAATGGATCGACCAACACTTTGACGAGCAGGTGGCGTTTTTACAAGAACTGATTCGCGTCCCAACCGACTCGCCCCCCGGCAACAACACCCCCCATGCCTTGCGCACCGCTGAATTGCTGAAAGGGTTTGGCATGCAGGCTGAAGCCTTTGAGATCCCCACAGCGCAAGTTCGATCTCACGGTCTGGAATCCATCACCAACTTGATCGTGCGTCGCCGCTATGGTGATGGCCGCGTGGTGGCCTTGAATGCCCATGGCGATGTCGTGCCACCCGGCGAAGGTTGGACCCACGACCCTTATGGCGGCGAGATTGAGGACGGCAAAATTTACGGCCGTGCCGCTGCCGTCAGCAAATGTGACTTTTCCACTTTCACCTTTGCGGTTCGTGCACTAGAGGCTGTGGCCAAACCCAGCAAAGGCAGTGTCGAGTTGCACTTCACTTACGACGAAGAATTCGGTGGCGAATTGGGCCCCGGTTGGTTGCTCTCGCACGGCCACACCAAACCCGATTTGATGATGGCGGCTGGTTTCAGTTACCAAGTCGTCACGGCCCACAACGGTTGTTT
>CANFOQ010000026.1 GCA_947448745.1 Comamonadaceae bacterium | reverse complement strand
CTGAGGGCCTCTGGGTGACTTTTTGCCCTCAAATTTCATCGAGTGATTGCACGTACATTACACGTTCGATCACATCAGTCAAGGGTACTGAATCGTGTATTTCAATCTCTGTAAATGAATACACAATTGACCCAATGCAAATTCATACAGACTTAAAACTCAGAGTTATTGCTAACACCACGGACATGCCTTGGACGCCCTCTCCTGTGAATGGCATTGATCGAAAAATGCTGGAGCGAGATGGTGATGAAGTTGCGCGCGCAACCAGTTTGGTTCGTTATGTGCCCAATTCCAGTTTCACCTCTCATCCACATGAACTGGGAGAAGAGTTTCTGGTTCTAGATGGCGTGTTTGAAGATGAACATGGCCAATATCCTGCTGGAACCTACGTCAAGAATACTCCCGGCTCTAGCCATACGCCATTCACTCAAACAGGTTGCACGCTGTTTGTCAAACTCAGATACCAAGATCCCTCAGACACTGTACGAGTAGTCATCAACACTCAATCAGCTGAGTGGCATCAAGGATTGGTACCAGGGCTCACTGTGATGCCTTTATCAACTTTTGGCACCACCAACACAGCCTTAGTCCGCTGGGCTCCAGGTACTTATTTCAACCCTCACAGACATTTTGGAGGTGAAGAAATATTGGTTGTTGATGGCGTTTTCGAAGATGAACACGGAAGATACCCCAAGGGTTATTGGTTACGCAGTCCGCACATGAGCGCACACAAACCTTTTAGCGTTGAAGGTTGCACCATATTAGTCAAGACGGGTCATTTGTTGGTGGATTGAGAACGATGTCTAAATCGGCATGTGTCTAAATATGGCGTCGAACTTTGGGCTTTTTCAGTTCGAGTGCTGGTTGTGGAGTCAAGCTTTAAGTTTTTCCGGTTGAAGAGCCAAATATCAAAACATCCAGATCTAATCTATTGAAACAATTTGATATGAATTAGGTCTGGCTGTATCAATTGCACTCAAGATTGCAGCGACACTTTTCTGAATGCGGGGCCAGCTGGTTGTACTTAGAACAACAAAGGCAATTTTTCTGTTGAATAAGTTCTGCTGATAGGCAAGGTTTGTATCTGTGGTGACAAAGACTTCAAACCCCTTACTTTCTGCAGCAGCAAGAAGTTCACCATTCTTCAGTGTTGCCCAACCCAGCTCATAAGCTGTTGACACATGGTGTGATGAGAAGTGGTTTCTTAATGGAACCGGTGTTCCCTGATCAAACAGAATTTTCAAGGCTAATGCACAGCCATTGCACTTTTAGCAGCATGTTCTAAAACGCTGCGTGCATGAATTAACTCAACACCGGGAAATAGTTCAACAAACTCGTTGATGGTGACGCCGTCTTCTAAATTTTCGAATAAGGCCACAACTGGAACGCGGGTGCCTCGAAACACCCAGGCTCCGCTGACCAGTTCGGGGTTGAGTTCTACAGAAGGGCAAGTGTTCCAATCAATCATGAATAAATGTTAATTCCTCAGGGGGATAAAAGCAACCTCAATACCCTTGAGCCCGGGTGCTGCTTTTCATTGCTCGTTGTATTGCACGGCTTCGATGTTGGGTGTCAAGTATGGAGTCGAACTTCCGCCCTCCTCTTTTCGAGGCACCTCTTGTGGAGTCGAACGAGTCAAATCCTCGTTTTTGATATCGTCATGGCAGTAAATGCCATTGGTGCGCAATGAAGGAGGCAAAGCCTATGGATGATCCTGATGCGTTGGAACTGGCCCGAGCCCAATGGCGTTGGCGTGGCAAAAACCGCCCTGCATTGGCTGAAGTCCCGAAGCAAAGCCAAATGTCAGTTTGGGACTTCCCGCGCCCACCAGAACTCATCCGAGACAAGCGTGAAATCGTGGTGCGATGGGGAAAGGCCCTGCCTTGACCTTCGCTGAATCTGCAGCAGACAGTTTTGCAGTTGTCATCTTTGCATCAATGGCTTTGATTTCATTGGGGCAGTTGTGAGCAAACGCCATGCATGTGACAAAAGCCATCGATACGACTAGAAATTTTTTCATCTTTTTTCCTTCAGAGCTGCTTTTCATCTTGACTCCCCCTTGGTTGATTCAAAACATAAACAGGTATCTACAAAATCTAGCACAAGCTCTTCATTTCCTGTATTATTCAGCCAATGCTCTCGAATAAATCTATTCATAACTTATTCATCTAAGCACTCCAAGCATCAAACACCACTCAACATGCCAGGCATCAAGTTCATCAAGCACAAGGCCTTAACCGATGGCGACATTTCCCATGTGATTCAAATGGCTTGGGAAGACCGAACAACCTTTGAGACCATCAAAGAGCGCGTCGGACTCACAGAAGCAGAAGTCATCCGGCTCATGCGCTCAGCGTTAAAACCCCAGTCTTTCAGCATGTGGAGAAAGCGGGTTGCGGGCCGAACGACCAAGCATCGCGCATTAAGAAATCCATCCATGAAATTCAATGACCGGCAAATTGCAGATCACCGAAGAGCCAATTGCTAAACCTCCAAAAAAAAAGGAGCACCCATGACTGAAGACCCCAGATGCTGTGGAACCGGCACCTGCATCATCAATGAAGAAGGCGTTTGCTGGTGTGGCCAAACTTGGGATGGTGAAAAGATGTGCATGCCAACAGCCTCCCCAAATGAAGCCCTTCAAGAAACAAAGAACACCATTTCTTCCACGTCATAGAAATGGACATAGTTTTTCTGTATGAATCAATATTCAAGAAGACAACAAGCTTGGGCGGTCTAAGCTTGGGGCTTGGCTAAAACATGCCGTTCTCGTGACTGGCCTCGGCGGGGACAACTTGCAAAACGTCCCAGTGTTCAATGATTTTCCCGGCTTCATCGAAGCGGAAGATGTCGATGCCTGCCCAGTCCTTGTTCGCATCGGTGGGCCAAACTTGATGACAGTGAAGCACCACCAAGTTGCCTTCTGCCACGGTTCGCTTGAAGCTAACCGCCTTCCCTGGGTACTCTCGCGCCATTCGCTCGAAGTATTCGATGAATGAGTCCTTGCCGTCAGCGACATGAGGGTTGTGCTGGGTGTAGCTGGCACCAACGTATTTCTCGACCGCCTCTCGCGGCTTGCAGTCATTGAACATCATTTCGTAGAACGCCATCGCGTTGCGGCGATTGTCTTCTGGGGTCGAGGGCATGGGATTTCCTGGATGCTTCGTTGAGATGAAGCGAGTGACTTTAACGCCTGGCATTTGCACCAAGCCGGTGTTTGTCTCTGAATTCAAGACCCATACAAAGGATCCATGCAGCAATGCACGTGCTTTTTCCATTCACTCAGCATTCAGATTGATGAATCCCCGCTTTGACGCATCAAAGCATCGACGTGTTCTAGTCGCTTCAAAGGATTGAGTTCGGACAGGAGTTGAACTTGCAAAGCTGCGCTGATGTCCAGTGCTTCAGCATAGCGATTGGCCACCCAGCCGCACTGGTCTAAAAAATACGGTTGAAACATGGGCAGTCGTTGAAGTTGACCCTGCTGCTGCGCACTTGCAATGAGTTTGCCCAAACGGCCTGCGTGGTGCGCTAGATGTGCAGGAATTTCAACTTCGGGGTCTTGCTCCATCAGGGAGATATCGCCCTGCCAGACACCCAAGGGTCCAGGCATGGTGTTGTTCAACGCAAAGCGAAGTCCCCCTTGGCACACAACACGAAACAAATTAGGTTGCACCTGTTCAAACTCGCGAATGTGCGCATGGCAACCGAAGCCATGTAACAGCGGTGTCTCTCCAGGCACTTGTACCTCGCTGCCATTTTGAAGCCACACCACCCCAAATGGCAGTTGCTCTTGATGGCAGCGTTTGATCAGGTTTAAATATCTGACCTCAAAAATTTGAAGCGATAACATGCCATCGGGAAATAGCCCATGCGAAAGCGGAAAAAGAGGAATTTGGAGCATGTTGAAATCTACAAACTTAAACAAAGATGTACAAGAGCATATGGATGATCCAAGTTGGATCCTACTGAATCAAGCCTTCACCTTACCAAGCGGCATGGTATTGCCCAACCGCCTGGCCAAATCGGCCATGAGTGAAGCCCTTGCCACCTACGACAACCACCCTACCCCTTTGTTGGTCGAGCTCTATCGCCGCTGGGCCGCGTCAGGCATTGGCATGCTCATCACGGGCAATGTGATGATCGATCGACGCGCACTGGGTGAGCCTGGCAATGTGGTGATTGAAGATGAAACCGACTTCGAGTTGTTGAAGCAATGGGCAAACGTTGTCACCTCACAAGGTTCGACCTTGTGGGCGCAGTTGAACCACCCGGGCAAGCAGTCCCCCAAAGGTTTGAACACATTCAATCTTTCGCCTTCTGCGGTGCCCTTCCGACAAGACATGGCGGCATTTTTCGATACGCCGCGTGAAGCCACCACAGCTGATATTTTGGAAATCATTGAACGCTTTGGGCGCAGCGCTGCCATTTGCCAAAAGGCAGGCTTCAGTGGCGTTCAAATTCACGGGGCGCACGGTTACATGGTGAGTCAATTCTTATCCCCGCACCACAACCAACGCACCGATGAATGGGGCGGCAGCGCTGAAAACCGGCGCCGTTTCGTCTTGGCGGTGTATGCCTCCATTCGGCAGCATGTGGGGCCTTCATTCCCCATCGCCATCAAACTCAATTCAGCCGACTTTCAAAAAGGTGGCCTGTCAGAAGAAGAATCCTTGGAAACGATTCAAGCCTTGGCAAACGCTGGCATTGATTTCATCGAAATATCCGGTGGCACCTACGAAGCACCTGCCATGAGTGGCGCGGTCAAGATGCCCCATCGCGCCTCCACCTTGGCTCGTGAAGCCTATTTCTTGGATTTTGCAGAAAAGATTCGCGCGTCAGTGAAAGTGCCTTTGATGCTCACCGGTGGCTTCAGAAGCTTGGCGGGCATGAACCAGGCCATTCAAACTGGCGCTGTGGATTTGATTGGCTTGGCTCGTTTGTTGGCCATCGAACCCGATGCACCGAAGTCTCTGCTGGCAGGACAGGACCCCAAGCACCAAGTGCGAACCATCACAACAGGCATCAAACCCATCGACAAGATGGGGGTGATGGAAATTCTTTGGTATGCCCGACAGTTGAAGCGCATCGCAACTGGAAAGCATCCACAACCAAATGAAAGTGGTCTGTGGGCCTTCCTCGCGTCCATTTTGAAAAGTGGCTGGGGAACGTATCAAACCAAACGCATGCGGGCTTGATGCACAAGTCTTTGGGAAGCGGGGAGAACGCTTAACTCTTTAGAGCAGCCTTCAACTGCTCGATGCGATCTTGTCCCCAAAACATCTGCTCACCCACAAAAAAGGTGGGGGCACCAAACACGCCCCGCTCAACTGCCTGCGTCGTGACATCCTTGAGCCTGTCTTTGGTTTCTTGCGCATTGGCCAAATGCAATAACGCTGCAGCGTCAAAGTTCGCCTCTTGCAAGACCCGCTCGACAACCTCTGGGTCGTTGAGATTCAGCGCATCAACCCAGATGGCTTTAAAAATCACGTCCATGAATTCATGCATACGCGCATCAGAACGCATCTGCAAACCGGTCAACATGCGCATCAGGGTTGTGGTGATGATGGGAAAGAAGGGGTTGTTGTTCAAAGGGACGCCATAGCTGTCAGCAAACCGTTTGAAGTCCACAAAGATGTACTTGCCCTTGGCGGGAACACTCACTGGCGAAACATTGCCTGTGGCCTTGAAAACAGCGCCCAACAGCATTGGAAGGTAAATGGGTTGGGCTCCAGTTTCAGCCCTTATCTTGTCCATTTGTGTGTGTGCCAAATAAGTGGCTAGGCTGCCGAAGTCAAAGTAGTACTCAAATGTTTTTGTCATGATTTATTCCTTCGCATTTTCAAAATTTTTCCATGTAGGGTCGCAAATCGAGTTCGTGTGTCCAAGCGTCTCTGGGTTGTTGGTGCAACATCCAATAAGCATCTGCAATATGGTCTGGATTCAAAATGCCGCCCTGTTCTTTCAATGCGTACTTGTCTGGAAAAAGGGTGCGAATGAATTCAGTATCAATCGCTCCATCAATGATGGTATGTGCCACGTGGATACCCATTGGGCCCAACTCGCGGGCCATGCTTTGGGCTAGTCCACGCAAGGCCATTTTGCCGCCGGAAAATCCTGCAAAGTTGGCACTGCCTCTCAAAGAAGCAGTGGCTCCTGTGAAAATAATGGTTCCACGATGAGCGATTCCTTTTGTTTCCTGGTCAGTATCGTTCGCTCTGGCCACCATTCGTTTGGCGACCTCTCGTCCATTCAAAAAACCCGCCAAACAAGCCATTTCCCACATTTTTGTATAGCGTCTGGCCGTCTCAGTCAAGATGCTATTTGGCGAGTTGGCACCAATATTGAAAACAAACACTTCAATGGGTCCGATACTTGATTCAATATGGTCTATGAGTGAGATGACTTCATCTTCTTTTCGAGCATCAGAGGCAAACCCATGTGCAACATCGCCTGCTTTGCGAATGTCGTCAAGCAAAGGCTGCAATTTATCCAGGGTTCTGCGGGTCACACATGCAACGTAACCTTCGCGGGCAAATCGCTTGGCAACAGCGCCTCCAGTTGCATCGCCCGCACCGATGACCAAGCAGACTTTTTTGTTTGACATGTAGTGAGCCCCTTTTTTCAAATGAAAGCTCCGTGGATTAGAGCCTGAATTGAGTCGCCAAATTCTCACTGAAACCATTACCACAGCTGGTTTTTACCCTATTGACATCTATTGAATATAGAAAAGAATAGATCATCACGGATGTGAAGTAACTTTTTTTATAAGGCCATCGTATGCAAATGCCAGTTGGACTCGCCATGTTTTTTGGTGCACTCGTGGTTTGGGTGGCTTTGCTGGTTCTAGGACTGATTCGCAAGAAGTTTGCTCCCTTTATTGTTTTCGGGGTTGCTTTTTTGTTGTTCATGAATGTGCGCTATTTGATTGAAGGCGCACCATCAGCCATTGCCTTCTTTATTGGTATTTATGACGTCCTCGACAACCTGGGCTTGCAGCCCGGTCAAACGGCCGCAGCGCTGTCATCTTGCCCAGACAACGCATGCTCTGTTTGGGGCAACACGTATGCATTGCATCCTTCATGGGGCACCGCCTTTTTTGATCGGTTTCTCAATGGCAGTGAGTTCAGAACCAACCTGCTCTACGCGCACCTGACTTTCAATTCCATCGTCTTCGTGCTCATGCACATTCAACTTTGGCGCCCAGGCACTGGCGTCAACCCAGCCCAACATGCCTACCTCGGAAGGGTTTCGTTTGTTTGTCTGACCATTGGAACTGTTTGCGCCATTTGGCTGGCTGCTTCGCACGGCGCAGTCTCTGAATACGGTGGCAACCTGTCCATGTATGGTTTCTGGTCTATGTCATTCTTTGTTTATGGCTGTGCTGTCATGGGTGTGTGGGCCATAAGAAGAGGTGATACCGCGGCACACAGAATTTGGATGATCCGATTTGCGGGCTCCATGTGGGGTGCCTTTTGGCTGTTCCGAGTCATCTTGTTTGTGATGGGGCCCATCCTTCGCGACTACCCTTCTGCCAATATTTTGTTGTGCATTTGGTTGTCAGCGCCCTTGGGCATTTTGATTGCGGAAGTAGCCAGAAGGAAATTTCAGAATCGTCCGTCAACCCTTCAAGCTTCTTTGACGCCCATCTAAACCCAATGGTCCCCATTCAGGTCTTCCAAAACATCTGCTCCTGGCGCCGATGTCCGGGGACAATCAAGATTGCGGGTAAGTTGGTAACGCGGGTTTCATGGTTGCAGCATTTCTTGCTGCGTCTTCTTCACGCATTGCAGTGTTTGATGCCAGAACTGCGCACCCGAGCCAGCGTATTCAACGGGCAAGATGCTCATCATGTTGAAGTGCATCGTTTCCAATTGTTTGGATCGGTTGTAATTCATCAAGCCCCGACGAGCCATTTCTAGATAGGCAACGCAATTCGCCCCAATTTCTGACACAACAGGATCTTGGGCATGGGCACATTCGTGGAAATAGACAAAGTCCCAGATGGTTTGCGAACCTCGAATGGATCTTTCATGTGCAGGCTGGTCAATGATGATGGTTGGCCAACCGTGTTCATCCAAACGCATCACGGCCACGGCTCTGCCAAGTTCCGGGCTTCGGTCCTTGACATCGGTATATCGGTTCCAAATTTCTCTGGCCACACCCGTTTTGCCATTGACCGTGACCTCGCATTGAACGTTGTCTCCGGTGGAGATTTCAAATGCTTGAGCCTGCCAGCACACAAGCATTGTCAAAAATGAAACCATTGAACGAATAGGCATGTGGCAATGAAGTTGGTACTAAGCGGTGGAGAGTTTGTTCATTGAGCATCCTCTTAAGAGAATACGAAAAGTATTCCAACATAAGCTTCTCAATTCGAAATAAGGCGCGATTAATCCCCTGCTTGAAAGGGGTTTTTAAGGGTCAGATACGGCCTTCTTCCCTCTGTAAACCCGCATAGTGCTTGGCATGAACTTGAGTAACATGCTCTGAGTGAATTTTTACCAAGCACATCACATGCATACACAACAAGCCCATGTCCTGGTGGCCGGTGCCGGACCCGTCGGCCTGGTCAGTGCTTTGTTGTTGGCCAAGCAAGGCGTGAAAGTCACCGTGCTTGAATCTGCTCCAGCCCTGAACCGGGACTTGCGTGCTTCCACCTTCCACCCACCCACATTGGACATGTTGGCCCCGCTGGGTTTAACCGACGACTTGGTGGCACAAGGATTGGTGGCCCGCTACACCCAGCAACGCGATCGACAAGAAGGCGTGATTGCAGAGTTCGATATGCAGTTGATCGCGCCCGACACCGATCATCCTTTCAGGCTGCAATGCGAGCAATGGAAATTGACGCAGATGATTCATGCCCAATTGAATGCCATGCCGCATGTGCAGATGCTGTTTGATGCCAAAGTCACCCAGGTCACCCAAACTGCTGATCAAGTGCAGGTGGCCTTCACGCAAGGGGATGAAGCCCGCACCCTGCAGGCGCTCTACCTGATTGGTGCAGACGGCGCATGGAGCGCAGTGCGGCGGAGTTTGAACATCGAGTTTGAAGGCTTCACCTACCCCGAACGGTTTTTGGTGGTGTCCACCGCATTTGAGTATGCGGATCATTTGCCGCATCTGTCCTATGTGAATTACTGCTCGGACCCCCATGAGTGGTGCGTCTTGCTGCGCGTGCCCACCCTGTGGCGGGTGCTGTTTCCCACCAAAGCCGAAGAAACAGATGAGGCTGTGCTGACCGATGCGTCTGTTCAAGCCCGATTGCAAAATCTGCTGCCGCAAGCGCAGGCCTACGTCACCCAACACCGAACCTTGTACAAAGTGCACCAACGCGTGGCGCAGCGCTTTCGCCATGGTCGGGTGGTGTTGGCCGGAGACGCAGCGCACATCAACAACCCGCTGGGCGGCATGGGCATGAATGGTGGCATCCACGACGCCATGAATCTGACGGAAAAGTTGCTGTCGATCTTGCAACACGGTGAATCGGATGCACTGCTAGACCAATACGAGCGGCAGCGTCGCACCATCGCCATCGACTACATCAATGCCAGCACGGCACGCAACAAGCGCGACATTGAAGAGCGCGATCCTGTCAAACGAAAAGAAAACCAACAAGCCCTGCGCGAACTCAGTTTGGACCCCGCTCGCGCACGTGCTTACATTCGTCAATCGTCCATGATCGACGCCCTCGAACGCGCCAAGGCCATCGCATGATCAAACAAGGTATCTCCACGCTTTCACACACGCAACGCCGTGCCTTGCTGAAACAAAGACTGAGCCTGGGACAGTTGGTCGTCGCCCCTGGTGTGTTTGAAATGGTGTCTGCCAAGATGGCCGATCAAATGGGCTTTGAGGCCCTCTACATGACCGGCTACGGCACGGTGGCGTCTTATTTGGGTATGCCCGATGCGGGCCTGGCCACTTACAGCGACATGGTGAACCGGGTCACGCAATTCACCAGCATCACCCAAACACCGATGATTTGTGATGGCGACACCGGCTATGGCGGTCTGTTGAATGTGATGCACACGGTGCGTGGCTACGAAGCCGCAGGCGCTTGTGCGATTCAGCTGGAAGACCAAGAATTTCCCAAGAAATGTGGCCATGTGCTGGGCCGCCGTGTTGTGCCCGCGCAAGACATGGTCGATAAAATCCGCGTGGCGGTGGAAACCCGCTCCGACCCCAACTTCCTTATCATTGCCCGCACCGATGCCCGCACCACCTTGGGTTTGGACGAAGCGCTGCGCCGTGCCGAGCTCTACGCCAAAGCCGGTGCCGACATTCTGTTTGTGGAGAGCCCCGAGTCGGTGGCAGAAATGCAGCAGATTGGCCGCAGCTTTGACTTGCCCTTGGTGGCGAACATGGTGGAAGGTGGGCGCACACCGGTGCTGAGTTTTGAAGAACTGCAAGCCATTGGTTATGGGTTGGCCATCTTTCCGGCCACCGCTTTTTTGGCGGCAGCCAAAGCGTATGAACATGTCTACACCGCACTGAAACAAACCCGCTCAAGCACCAGCGTGAACGATGCGCTGTACGACTTTCCTGCCTTCTCCAAACTCATGGGCTTTGACTGGGTGACCGCTTTCGACCAAGCCCATGCCAAGCCTGATTCAAAAGTCTGACGGCATGAACACCGAAGAGATTTACCAACGCCAAGGCTTTGGCCACACCACCGGCATTGGTCAGCGTAGCTGCTTGTTGATTGTGGATTTCGTCAACAGCTTTGTCGACCCGCAGCAGCTCGGCGGCCCCCACATTCAAGACGCCGTGAAGGCCACCGTGCCCTTGCTGGCGGCATTCAGACGCTGGGGCTGGCCGGTTGCCCACACCCGCGTGGTGTTTGACGCGAATGGCTCAGACCGCAATCTGTTTGCCACACGCGTGAAAGCCTTGCAGGCCCTGACCGAAGAGGCTGTGGGCAGTCAAATCGTGACCGAGCTGGCACCGCTACACAGCGAATGGGTGGTTCGCAAGCAAGGGGCTTCGGCGTTTTTCAACACAGGGTTGGCCGACTGGTTGCGCTTTCAATCGGTGGACACCGTGGTGGTGACCGGTTGCACCACCAGTGGCTGTGTGCGTGCCTCGGTGGTGGATGCGGTTCAGCACAATTTCCGCACCGTGGTGGTGTCAGACTGCGTGGGCGACCGCGCCTTGGGTCCACATGAGGCCAACTTGTTTGACATGCGCCAAAAATACGCCGACACCATGACGCGGGACGAACTGCTGTCCCACCTGCAATCTCGGCCAGGAGCTTCAACATGACTGATCACTTGGGATACCGAAAAAAATTCGGCACGCTGGGGCCCTCCACCAACACCATCGTGCAACCCGACTTCGACGACCTGCGCCCCGTGGGCGTGACCAACCATTACAGCCGCATCGCCATCCCAAACAACCCCGTCACGGACGACGCCAGTTTTTTAGCCTTGGTCGAGAACATCAACCGCGCCACCTTGGATGCGGTGGATATTTTGAAAACCTGTGAGATGGACTACCTGGTCATGGGCATGTCGGCGGCCACGTTTTGGAATGGCCGCGCTGGTGCGCAATCCTATTTGGACATGATGACCGAGCGAGCTGGTGTGGGTGTGTCGTGTGGGTCGTTTGCCACCGAAGCCGCACTCAACACACTGAAAGTCAAGCGCATCGCTTTTTTGTCGCCCTACTTCAAAGTGGCCAACGACCAAGTGCGCCGCTTTTACCAAGACTGCGGTTTCACCGTGGTGCGAGATGTGTGTTTTGAGCGGCCCAGCCCGGTGCAAATCGCGCACAGCACCGACGCCATGTGCCGAGAGGCCATCAAACAACTCGATGGTGATGATGTGGATGCGATTGTGCAAGTCGGCACCAATTTGTCCATGATTCGTTTGGCCGCCGCCGCTGAGCTTTTTTTGGGCAAGCCGGTGATTGCCATCAACACCGCCACCTATTGGCATGCCTTGCGCACTTGCGGCATCACCGATCGCCGCGCCGGCTTTGGCAGCTTGCTAGAGCAGCATTGAAATTGAGAGGTTGATATGTTGAACAGACGTGCACTCGGTTTAGGTTTGACAGCCATCGCTTGTTCCAGCATTCATCCAAACATTTGGGCCCAAGACTATCCGCGCAAAACCATCAGACTGATCATCCCCGCCACCACCGGCAGCTCGGATGTGATTGCACGTGCGTTGGCACCTCGACTGGGTGCCGCCTTGGGGCAAAGCGTCGTGGTGGAGCAAATGCCAGGCGCTGGCACCAACATTGGCAACAACCATGTGGCCAAGGCCGCACCCGATGGCTACACCTTGCTGATCAACGGTTTGCCC
The DNA here is from genome assembly GCA_947448745.1 of Comamonadaceae bacterium. Lineage (GTDB taxonomy): Bacteria > Pseudomonadota > Gammaproteobacteria > Burkholderiales > Burkholderiaceae_C > Limnohabitans. The sequence continues at coordinate 27,187 of CANFOQ010000026.1, read as the reverse complement.
TTGGTCACCAACTTGGCCCTCTACAGCCAATTGCCCTACAACCCCATGACCGATTTGGTGCCTGTCATCGAACTGGCCGAGGTGACGAATGTGGTGGTGGTTCACCCAGACTTGGCGGTGCAAAACCTCAAAGAGTTGGTGCAACTGGCCAAGAGCAAACCGGGTCAGTTGAATTACGGCTCGCCGGGTGCGGGCAGTTCAGGCCATTTGGCAGGTGAATTGCTGGGCTTGAAAACGGGAACGCAGATGGAGCACTTCCCCTACAAAGGCAATTCACAAGCCATGGTGGATTTGTTGCGCGGCGAACTGCAAATTGGTTTTGTGAATCTGCCCCTGGCCTTGCCACAAGTCAAGGCCAACAAGCTCAAAGCCTTGGCGGTCACGGGTCAAAAGCGGTCGCGACTGCTGCCCAACGTGCCCACGGTGGCCGAAGCCTTGTCGATGCCCGACTATGAAATCACCGCTTGGTTTGGCATCTTGGCGCCGGCCAAAACGCCCGCATCGGTGGTGCAACTGCTCAACCGCGAAGTGGACAAGATTCTCAAAGATCCCGACATGATTGAAAAGATTCAAGCTGCCGGTGCCGAATTGATCGGCGGCAGCAGCGCCGCCTTTGAAGCACGTATGAAAAAGGATGCAGTTCGTTTGACCGAGGTGATTCGCCAAGCGGGCACCAAGGCTGAATAAATGCAGATCATGAGGTTTTTGATTTATCCGTAAGCTTCAGCCACCCCTCTCTTGGAGTTATTCATGACCAACGCAGTGCAACGACCAGACCGACGCCAATTTCTGCAACAAGCCACGGCGCTCTCTGGTGCCTTGGTCTTGGGCTTCCAAGCGCCCTCTGCGCAGGCAGCAGGTGGGCAGGCTGCGGCCGAGGTCACCCATTGGGTGGTGATTCAAGCCGACGACAGCGTCATCATCCGCATCGCCCGAACTGAACTGGGGCAAGGTTCGATGACCGGTTTGGCCATGTTGGTGGCCGAGGAACTGCAATGCGATTGGTCCAAAGTGCGGGCCGAATACGCCAACGTCAACGAGCACATGCAGCGAGACAAGATTTGGAAAGACATGACCACGGGCGGCAGCCGAGGCATTCGTGAATCCCAAGAGTACCTGCGCCAAGCGGGTGCCGCTGCCCGCAGCATGCTCATTGCTGCAGCCGCACAACAATGGAAGGTGCCTGCGGCGGAATGCCAAGCCCTCAACAGCGTGGTCTCGCATCCTTCTGGCAAACGTGCCACCTACGGTGAATTGGCTGGCTTGGCCAGCAGCTTGCCGGTGCCCACCAATGTCAAGCTCAAAGACCCGAAAGACTGGACCTTGATTGGCACCTCGCCACCCCGCGTGGACCTGCCCGCCAAAGTCGATGGCTCGCAACTCTATGCGGTGGACATTCAACTGCCAGGCTTGTTGCATGCGGCCATTCACCAATGCCCCGTGTTTGGTGGCAAGGTCAAAAGCGTGGACGACAGCAAGGCCCGCAACATGCCGGGCGTGCGCAAAATCGTCACCAGCGAGGATTGGGTGGCGGTGGTTGCAGGCAGCTGGTGGCAAGCGCACAAAGCGGTGCAAGCTTTGAAAATCGATTGGGACGGTGGCGCCAACGCAGCTGTCAACAGTGACAGCATCCTGCGCAAGTTAAAGCAAGACTTGGCCGCAGACAAAGCGCCCATTGCCCGCAAAGATGGCGACACCACCCAAGCTTTCGCCAACGCGCACAAAGTGCTGGAAGCCGAGTACTTCACTGGCTTTGTCAACCACGCCACCATGGAGCCGCAAAACGCCACGGCGCTTTACAAACCCGATGAACTCCAAGTGTGGGTGGGCACTCAAAACGGCGAAGCCTCGATCAACGCTGCGGCCAAGGCCTCGGGGCTGCCAGTGAGCAAAGTCCAAGTTCACAAGATGCATGCAGGCGGCGCTTTTGGGCGTCGCGTCATGCACCAAGACTACACAGAGCAAGCCGTGAAAATTGCCATGGCCATGCCCGGCACGCCCATCAAACTCATGTGGTCACGCGAAGAAGACATGCGCCAAGGCCGCTACCGCCCTGTTTCTCTGGTCAAGCTGCGTGGTGCCTTGAGCAAAGACGGCGAATGGACTGCTTGGGAAGCGCGTCAGGCCGACCAATCGATCGCCATCACGGTGCTGCCCGGCATGATCAAAGAAGGGATCGACCCGATCAACACCCGGGTGTTTCGCGACAACCCGTATGCCGTGCCCAACTTCACCAACGAGTACATGCTGAACCAATTCCATGTGCCGCCCGGTTTTTGGCGGGCCGTGGCGCACACCAACAACCCGTTTTACCGGGAATGTTTCATTGATGAATTGGCGCATGCTGCTGGCAAAGACACCTATGCGTTTCGCCGTCCCTTGCTGCAAGGCAAAAAAGACTTGGCGGTGTTGGACGCAGCCGCCAAAGCGATTGGCTGGGACAAGCCGACGGCCAAAGGTGTGCACCGTGGCATCGCGGTTGTCGATTCCTACGGCAGCTACACCGCAGCGGCTGTCGAGTTGTCGGTGGAAGGCAAGCAAATCAAAGTGCACCGCGTGGCCGTGGCCATCGACTCTGGGTACGTGGTGCACCCGGATGCTGTGAAGGCGCAAATTGAAGGCGGCGTCATTTGGGGCTTGTCAGCCCTGATGTTCGAGGACATCACCATCGACAAAGGCGCTGTGGTGCAAAGTAATTTTGCTGACTATCCCTTGGCCCGCTTCAACCATGCCCCGGAAATCATTCCGGTGCTGGTGCCCAGTGGCGACTTCTGGGGCGGTGTGGGTGAGCCCCCGATTGGCGGCGTGATTCCTGCGGCCATGAACGCTTTGTTCAAAGCAACGGGCGAGCGCATCCGTTCATTGCCACTGCGGCACCACGGCTACAGCTTCAAAGCTTGACGCTCACGCCACGACTTTGACGCCCTTCCAGAAGGCAACGCGGCCACGGATGTTGTCGGCTTCGGGTTTGGGGTCGGCGTAATACCAAACCGCATCGCTGTTCAATTCGCCATTCACCAACAACGAGTAATAGCTGGCCTGGCCTTTCCAAGCGCACACGGTTTTGTGGTTGCTGTTGGACACAAAATTTTGATTCAAGGCTTCTGCTGGAAAGTAATGGTTGCCTTCAACCAAAACGGTGTCGTCGCTCTCGGCAACCACGGTGTCGTTCCAAATGGCTTTCATAGTCAGTGCTCCTGTGTGTGAGGGATGTTCAGCCAAAGCAGGCCAAAGTGGTGGTGCGGGTCGGTCCAAAACGGGCCAGCTTGCAAACCCGCTGCAAGCGCAGCTTGTTGTACACCAGCGATGGTGAACTTGTGCGAGTACTCTGTGTGCAAGGTTTCGCCTTGTTCAAACGCATAGGCCTGGCCACTCAAATGCACGGTCTGCGCTTGCAAGCTGAGCAAATGCATTTCAATGCGTTGCAAAGGTGCGTTGTAAAAAGCGCTGTGCGCAAACTGCTTCACATCAAAATCACACCCAAGTTCGCGGTTGGCGCGGGCTAAAAGGTTGAGGTTGAAGGCGGCTGTCACGCCTTGGGCATCGTTGTAGGCGGCATGCAAAACATCCGGCAATTTGATCAGGTCCACACCCAGCAACAGTGCGCCACCGGGCAAATGGCGGGCGCAATTTTTAAAAAATGTGTGGGCTTGCGCGGGTGAAAAATTGCCGATGGTCGAGCCCGGAAAAAACGCCACGCGCTTGCCCGCATTTGGCAACGCCGCAGGCAACTGCCAATCTTGGGTGTAGTCGGCCACCAAGGGTTGAACCCGCAACTGTGGGAATTCTTGTTGCAATGTCACGCTGGCGGCTTCCAAGTGTGCACCCGAAATATCCATGGGCACATAGCGGGCTGGTTGCTGGGCCGCCTTCAACAGCAACCTGATTTTTTGCAATGAGCCTGCACCAAATTCAAGGATGTCCGCGTGTTCACCCATGCACTGCGCCACTTCTGAGGCACAGGATTGCAACAAGGCCAACTCGGTGCGTGTGGGGTAGTACTCGGGCAGTTCACAAATGCGGTCAAACAAAGCCGACCCTGCTTGGTCGTAAAAATATTTCGGTGAAATGCCTTTGGGCGATTGCGACAGTGCGGTTTGCATGTCCTGCATGAACTGCAAGTGTTCTAAGTGATCGATCATGAGGCTGGGCTTTGCAGGTCTTTGGCCAATCGCAAACCGCTGAACTGCCAGCGTGCCGAGGCAGGAAAAAAGTTGCGGTATGTGTGTCGGCTATGTTGTTCAGGTGTGGCGAAACTGCTGCCACGCAACACCTGTTGGCCGACCATGAATTTGCCGTTGTACTCGCGCACTGCCCCACTGGCCGGCACAAAGCCCGGGTAGGGTTCGTAGGCCGAGCGGGTCCACTGCCACACCTGTCCGTGCAGGTCGTGCATCTGCGGATGCGCACTGGCCAACTCCCATTCAAACTCGGTGGGCAAACGCGCACCGGCCCATTGCGCAAACGCAGAGGCTTCGTAAAAACTCAAGTTGGACACTGGGGCTTGGGGGTCGAGTGCTTGCACGCCGTTCAAACCAAACACCTGCCAATGGTCTGAAGGGGCACGTGGGTCTTGTGGGGCCAACCAATACAGTGGACATTGCCAAGCGTTTTGAAGCACTTGGGCGCGGCCTTCTGACAGCCACAGGTCGGCGTTGTCATAGCCACCGTCTTGAATGAAGGCCACGTACTCACCGCAGTTCACCAAGCGGTGGGCGATTTGAAAGCCCTGCACAAAGCGCTGGTGCTGGGGTGTTTCGTTGTCGAAAGCAAAGCCTGGCTCATCCGTGGCGCGGCCAACACTGTGCAAGCCTTCTTCGAATGACAGCCATTGCACTTCAGCTGCGTTGGCGCGTGGGTGAAAAAACGCAGGCTCATAGGCGGGCAGCAAAGGATTGCAAGACAGCAAATGCAAGATGTCGGTTTGCATCAACTCTTGGTGCTGTTGCTCGTGGTTCAAGCCCAATTCAATCAAAGCCAGCGCTTGCGGGCTCAAGGCTTTGGCTTGGCTCAGCAGTTGCTGCATTGCTGCATCGACGTGCGCCCTGAACGCCAACACCTGGTTCAAGCTGGGGCGCGTGAGCAAGCCACGTTGAGGTCTGGGGTGGCGCGGCCCCAGTGCTTCGTAGTACGAATTGAATAGAAACGCAAAGCCTGGGTCGAACACTTGGTAGCCCGGCACAAAAGGCAGCAACACCACATTTTCAAAAAACCAGCTGGTGTGGGCCAAATGCCATTTGGTGGGGCTGGTGTCTGGCATAGACTGCACACACTGGTCTTCTGCGGTCAGTGGTGCTGCTAATTGCAAAGAGGTTTGACGTATAGCGTTGTAACGGGATGTACGCGTAGAAGGCATGTGGCCCAAATTCTATGCGGGCAGGCTTTTTGGGGTTTGGCAGCGATAAATCAGGGCTATCTGATGGCGATCATCGCTTTTCAGGCTGAGACTGAGAAAATCAAACTCTGACGCGCTGAATGAGAACCTCGATATGAACACACCTGCCAAATTCCTCCTCACCTTGTTGATGAGCCTTTTTTCCATTGGAGAAGTCATGGCGATTGAAGAACCCAAGTTCGAAGTGCTCTTGTCAGACAAGCAGTTTGAGGTGAGGAAATACGCCCCGGTGATGGTGGCCGAAACCTTGGTCGAGGGGGACATGGACGACGCCTCCAGCAAAGGGTTCAGGCTGATTGCCGACTATATTTTTGGCAACAACCAACTGCCCAACGCCGCCAGCAGCAAAATTGCCATGACCGCGCCGGTGATCTTGGAGCCGCAGTCTTCCAAAATCGCCATGACCGCACCCGTGACTCTGGAGCCTCAAGGCGGCGAGACCAATATGCAAACAGCCAAGCAATGGTTGGTCCAGTTTGTGATGCCCAGCCAGTACACCCTGACCACCATTCCCAAGCCCAAGAACAATGCCGTGAGCTTGCGCGAAATACCCAGCAGGCACTTTGCGGTGTTGAAGTACTCGGGCTTGAACACGCTGTCGCGGGTCCAAGCCAGAACACAAGAAGCCCAAGCATGGGCCACCAAAAACAACTTCAAAATATTGGGCCAACCGCAGCTGTCTCGCTACGACCCGCCTTGGACCTTGCCCATGTTCCGACGCAATGAAATCATGATTGAAATTTCAGCACCTTGATTGGCACGCCTGCTGAAATGCGCCAGTGAAACCGCCCATCTCTATCCGTCACTTGGTGATTGTGTTGGGCGATCAACTCGACGAAGACGCATCCGCCTTCACCGACTTTGACCCGCAACAAGACGCGGTGTGGATGGCCGAGGTGGATGAAGAATCCACGCATGTGGTGTCGGCCAAGCAGCGCACCACGGTGTTTCTGAGCGCCATGCGGCATTTCGCAGCGGCTTTGCGCAACCAACATTGGCGCGTTGATTACACCGAACTCGACGCCCCCAACAACCCCGGCAACTTGGCCGCTGCGCTGGCGCAAAGCCTGGCCCAGCAGCGCCCCAGCAAACTCATCATGACCGCGCCGGGCGAATGGCGGGTGTTGCAAAGTTTGCGTGCAGTGGCCGCTGCGCAGGGCTTGGTGTTGGAGGTGCGCGATGACACGCATTTCTTCAGCACGGTGCGTGAATTCACGGCCCATGCAGCGGGCCGCAAACAAATACGCTTGGAGTATTTCTACCGCGAGCTGCGCCTGAAAACCGGCTTGCTGATGGACGGCAAAAAACCAGTGGGCGGTCAGTGGAACTTTGACGCGGAGAACCGAGGCAGCTTTGGCAAAAACGGTCCGGGCCTGTTGCCAGCACCCACGCGCTTTGCGCCAGATGAGATCACGCAACAGGTGATGGCCTTGGTGAACAAACGCTTTGCGCATCATCCTGGGTCCCTTGACAGCTTTGCTTGGCCTGTGACACGCACCCAAGCCTTGCAGGCATTGGATGAATTTGTGGCGCATCGCCTGCCCAGTTTTGGTCTGTACCAAGACGCGATGTGGGAAGGCGAGGTGTGGCTCTACCATTCGCATCTTGCCAGTGCGTTGAATTTGAAATTGCTGAACCCAAGGGAAGTTTGCCAGGCCGCTGTGAAGGCTTATGAAGATGGCCATGCACCTTTGGAAGCCGTGGAAGGTTTTGTGCGGCAGGTGTTGGGGTGGCGCGAATATGTGCGCGGCATCTACTGGACCCAGATGCCCGGGTATGTAGACCTCAACACCACGAATGCGCAAGCCGATTTGCCCGCGTTTTTTTGGACTGGCGACACAGACATGGCTTGTTTGCGCGACGCCATTTCACAAACCCTCAACCACGGCTATGCGCACCATATTCAGCGCTTGATGGTGACCGGTTTGTATGCCTTGTTGTTGGGCGTGAACCCCAAGCAAGTGCATGCCTGGTATTTGGGGGTGTATGTGGATGCGGTGGAATGGGTGGAGTTGCCCAACACCTTGGGCATGAGCCAGTTCGCCGATGGTGGTCTGATGGCCAGCAAACCCTATTTGGCCAGCGGCAAGTACATCGACCGCATGAGCAACCATTGCAAAGGCTGCCGATACAAGCCCGCAGAATCCACCGGCAACGACGCCTGCCCGTTCACCACCTTGTATTGGGACTATCTGAACCGCCATGCCGACAGCTTGGCGAAAAACCCGCGGATGTTGATGCAGTTGAAGAATCTGAACCGGCTGACCCCCGCGCAAAAGGACGCGATTGCTGCCAAAGCCCAGCAGCATCGGGGCTTTGTACAGCCCTGAGGGTCCCCGGGCAGCTTGCATTAAAGGAAACCCACTTCCATACCGATTCTCTAGGTATGAAAGCAGAACAATTTATTCAATTTGCCAATGAATTTGCGCGGGCAAGCGCCAAAACATCGAGCAATGAAATCCACCAAGCCTATGAAGACAACTTGGATTGCTTGGCGCGACCAGGCGACGAGGTGGTGGTGATTCGCAAGCCTTGGCCGGTGGGCCAGTGGGGCAAAGTGATTTCATTCACGGAATTCAACCCCTGTTATTTCCGCGTTGAAGTGGAGCTGCAAGGCAAGACGATTCATGTGCCTGCGTCTGCGTTGTCGCGCTGGGTGGGTGCGCCGGACTGCGAAAAGGCCGAGTTGCAAAACATTTATTTGCTGATGAAGATCAATGGCTTGAAGTTGGCGCATTGATGGGGAGTGACTTGCCGCAGATCGGTTCCGATTGAATTGAATTACCCGGAACCATCAGGCGTTTTGGGACGACTGAAAAACAAGTCTTGCATGGATGTCACGAACAACTCGGCATACCGCACCAACGCTGCCGCATCAGCTGGTGTGACCGACTCGCCGTTGTAATCGGCCACCAAGCGCATCTCTTCAGCTCTCTTGAGTTGGCGTCCCAGTTCTTTGCTGACCGGGCCGTCTTTCACCAGATAAGCACTGAAGGCATTGATCAGGCCGCGATGAGTTTTTCCCATGGTCTCGGGGGATGGCACACCGGCCACAAGCAATGCTGCCTGCGCTGCATCGAATATGGCGTAGTAAGCGCGGTTGCAAGCGCCATCCACGTCACCAAGCTCTAGCAACATTCGAGCTGACAGGACGGCCTGGGCTGCTTTGCCCATGAGCAACGAGGGTGACTTGGCTTGCATCAAACTCGAACACCCTCACGCGCAATATTGGCCAATAACGTTGGATTGACATAAGCCTGTGGGTGCGCCCACTCATCCATCCACACCGGCAGCGGTGAAATGTTGATGCCTGTTTCAAGCAAGATGTCGTAAGCGGCGTCAGACATTTTCAGCTTGGTGTCTAAAAAGCGTTGTGGTGCGCCCTGCAGCAACACCGCCACATCTGCATCGCTGTCGGGTCGGTGGTCTCCTCTGGCTCGGCTGCCAAACACGATCAGGTCTTTGATGGGAAAGTCCTTGGCAATGCACTGGCGAAATAGCGCAACCGCCTTGACTGTGGCGTCGTCAAGCTGATGGGCTGAAGTGGCGACAGCCGGGGCGGGTGTCGCTTGCAAAGTTTGCAAAATGAACTTGCGCAAGCGTTCAAAACGCCCCAAGCGGATCATGTCCTTGGGAGCGACATCGCCCAGTAGTGGATTGCGTGACTGAAACCAGGCCGTGGTTTTGTCTGCGTTGCCTTCAAAGACCTTGGCTACCAAGTTGATGGTGAAGCCAATTTCTTGCAGGCGGCGACGCACGGGCTCGGGCATGGCGTCATCAAATCGAACCGACTTGGGCGAGACGGCAGCCAAGCGGGAAACCTCGTCTTTGTTGAGGCCCAAGAAAGACTGAACCGCTTTGGCGCTGAATGAAGCACCCATGCCAAAACCCATGACATCGGGGGGCACGGTGTCAAACAGGGAAAAACGGCTTGCAGCCAATGATTTAGGGGTGTTCATGGTCATTTGATTCTTCAATAACCATTATTTAACCATGATTCAACCACTATTGCACCAAGAATTTGAATCAGGCTTCCTGCCTGTTGAAGACAGCGTCACCGCCATGCTGTGTTCACTCCCCCATGGCCCTCATCCACCCCCGCCTCCTCCCCGCGCCCACCAAGCAAGGTGGTTTCGCACACGAGCAGGCGTTGCTGGAGATGCTGCTTGTTAATTAGTTTTGAATCAACTCAACAGAGGACATGCCTTCAATTTCAAAGGCATGGTGAATTTGCTCTGTATGGTCGAGCAAGATCTTCAATACGGCTGATCTATTGAGATTGGGCGTTCGCAAGCGAATCACTTGCGGGGGAGCACCCCAAACCAATGACAACTCTTGAAAATCTGCGTCTTTGGTTACAACAACATGGCCGTCCTGTTTTGCACGATTCCAAATTTCTTGATCAGAAGCTGATTCCAAACCAAGCAAAGTCACTTGTCATGAGCCCGGAAATTCGTGCTGCAAAAAAGGCACGAGCCGACGAGATAGGTTTTAGTCGAGCAGTAGTTTCATTGCACCATTAAGGAATGAACTTGATGTTCACGATCTGCCGCATAAGACAAGACGGCCAAAATATCGTCTTTGGTTAGTTCTGGAAAATCTTCAAGAACCTCTTCCTGCGACATGCCGCCAGACAACATGGAGAGTACGTCGTACACCGAAATTCTCAGCCCTCGGATGCAAGGCCTGCCACCGCGCTTTCCAGTCTCTAAAGTAATGCGATCCATATCGAACTCCAATATTCAACAAGTCACAACATCTTGCAAAATCAAATGGTTTTATCAACCAAATGAATTCATCGTAAACCAGCATACATTGTTTCCATAATAGACCTCCTAGAGCCCACTTCCACCCCCGCCTCCTTCCCGCGCCCACCCTGCAAGGTGGGTTCGCCAGAGAGCTGGCGTTGCTGGAGATGCTGCGGGTGGGGGATTGGTAGTGATTGATGCTCATGTGCTGATTGCATTCAACACATCCCTTAATTAGCATCTGCATATGACCAAAGCCAAACTCAACGCCAAGGGGAAAATCACCATCCCCATCAAGGTTCGCAAAGAACTCCAACTGAATGCAGGCGATCAGCTGGTGTTTGTTCAGTTGGCACCTGGCCGATATGAATTAATGGCTCGGAATAAGCAGGTCACTGATCTGAAGGGGATGTTTGGTGCCGCAAAAAAATTCAGTGACTATTGAGGACATGAAATTTCATGCAATCTAACAGGTCTATAGGCTGAACTTCCACCCACCCCTGCATACGCTTGCTGTATGCATTGCCAGGTGCAGGGCTCGCAGCATGAGCCTCGGCTAGCTCATCCTCTCACCCCTCACAAGCTCACGCTGAATGGGGATCAATACGGGGGGCCAGCGCCTCCGTGCTGCTGGCTACACTTGTCAAAAAAGGGAATAAAAACATGGCGCAGTTCGACCGCGTTTACCAATACAAGGCGCTTTTCAAACGAAAACGCGCTGTCTCCAAGCAAGCCATCTTGGCCGAGCTTGAAATTTCAGAAGCCACCTTCAAGCGCGACCTCGAGAAGATGCGCGACTTCTACAACTACGACATCATCTACGACCGTTTCGAGAATGTTTACAAGCTGCAAAACGAAGAGGCGGCCTACGAGTTGCCCGGCTTGGTGTTCAGCCAAAAAGAGCTGTTGGCCCTGCTGACCATTCAAAACATGATCACCGAACTCGAGCCCGGTCTGCTGGGCCCCAAGCTGCAACCGCTGCAAGAGCGCATGGCCGATTTGCTGGCCTCGGAAGGCTTGGACATCGCGTCTCTCACCAAACGGGTGCGGGCCGTGCATGCAGGCAAACGGCGTTTGGGCTTGAAGTGTTTCCAAGCACTGGCGCAGGCCACGCTGGAGCGCCAAAAAGTGCATGTGCACCACTTCAACCGCCAACGGGGTGAAACCACCGAGCGCGTTATTTCGCCGCAACAACTGGTGCATTACCGAGACAACTGGTATGTGGACGCCTGGTGCCACTTGCGCAACAAGCTGCTGAATTTTTCGGTGGACGCGATCATGCAATGCGACATCCTGCCCGAGGCCGCCAAAGAGTTGAGCCAAAAAGACATTCGCATCGTCATGCAGTCGGGCTATGGGATTTTTGGTGGCGAGGCGCACCACTGGGCCAAGCTGAAATTCAGCGCGGTACGCGCCCGCTGGGTGCAGGCCGAGGAATGGCACCCCGAACAAAAAGGCACCACCAACGAGGACGGCAGCTACACCCTGGAGTTCCCCTACTCGGATGAACGCGAGTTGTTGGGCGACATCTTGCGCTTTGGTGCACATGTGGAAGTGTTGGGCCCCAAGTCGCTGCGCAGCAATGTGGCCAGTGCTCTAATGCAGTCCTTGAAACACTACGAATGACATGAACCTGCTTGCCCGACTTTTCATGCTGCTGTTGGCCACCATGCTGCTGCTGTTTGCATTGGCCTTCATCAGTGTGGTGCTGTTGCTCTCCACCTTGCGTTGGATGCTGACCGGCCAAAAACCCAGTTTCGTGATGTACGTGCAGGCCTATCGGCGGTGGAAAAACATGGCTGCAGGTGGTGGCCAGCCCTTCCCCCGCAACGATGACATCATTGATGCCGAAGTGCGGGAGGTGTCGCGGGACCGTGTTTTAGAGCCGCCCGACAAGCACACCAAACACTAACGTCAATGGCTGCGTGAAGACACCACAATGCCACCGGCAATCAACACAAAGGCCACCGCGTGATAAAGGTGCGGCGCATCCCCCAACAACACGGTGGACATGACGGCTGCAAAGAGTGGTGTGAGATTGGCAAAAAAACCAGCGATGTTTGGGCCCACACGCTGAATGCCCAAACCCCAACTGCGGTAGGCCAGCAAGGCTGGGCCCAGCGCCACATACAACAGCGCAGCTGCCAAGGGCAAGCCCCATTCGATGTGCGGGTTCTCGCTGAAGCGCCACTCCAAGGCCGTGAACAAGCCACTCCACATCAAACCAAACACCATCTGCGCCATCAGGAAGTAAGCCCAGTTGCTGCGAATCTCGGGCGGGTCTTTTGGCATGGACAACAACCAGCTGTAACTGGCCCAACACATCACCGCGATCAAGATGTAGACATCGCCAATCACCCACTGCACTTGCAGCAAGCTGTGAAACTCACCGCGCCCCAGCACACACAGCACCCCCGCGATGGACATCAGCGCCCCCACCACTTGGCGCCGTGTGATGCGCTGCTTGAACCACACAGCCCCAATGGCCAACATGAACACCGGCACACTGGAACCCACCAAGGTCACATTGATGGGCGTGGAAGTGTGCAGCGCCAAGTATTGAAAGCTGTTGTAGCAACCCACACCCAACAAGCTCAGCACCGCATAGCGCTGCCAGTGCGCCCACAAAGCACTGCTGGGCAGCAACACACGCCAAGCCCAAGGCAGCAACAACAAGGACGCCAACACCCAGCGGAAAAAATTCAAGGTGATGGGCGGCACCATGTTGGCCACCACATGCCCCAACACCGCATTGCCCGCCCACACCAAGGGCGGCAACAACAGCAGGCCGATGGTGGCGGGGGTCAGCAAGGGGGCTTTGTGCAAGTCGGTCATGCACAGACTCTAACGGACGAGCGCATGGTGCTTTGCGCTCAAAACACCGCGTGGTCGCCGCGCTCGGGTGCGCTGTCGGTGTGAACCCACTGCGCATAGGCATCGAACAAGGTTTGGGTGCCGTGTGAGGGCGTGGCATCAGCGTCATAGCGCTGTGTGGTGGGGTTCCACACCAACATGGACTCGGTGGCGTAGTAGCGGCCAATGCGGGCCAGCTCGGCCTTGTTGGCTGCTGCTGGCATCAGCTTGCCCAGCACCGACAAGACGCCAATGATCACGTCCAACAACGCCACCGGCACGCTTTTGAATTTCTCGGGCTGTCCCATCAGCGCAAACAACTTCTCGCCTTGCTGACGCGGCGTGATGGCCGGCCCAGGGCCGCCGATGGGCAAGATGCGGTTGTGTTTGTTGTCGTCCGTGAGGCACGAGGCCATGAAGTCGGCCAGGTCTTCGTCGCTGATGGGTTTGCAAGCGGTACCCTGGCCATCGCCAAACAACAAAAAAGCTTGGCCCTGCTTGACCCGTTGCAACTGCCCCGACAAGGATTTGAAAAACGCTGTGGGTCGAACGATGGAATAGGTCAGGCCCGAGGCCATCAAGGCTTGTTCAAACGCCAGCTTGGCATGTTGAAACGCCAGCAAAGGTTTTTGCACACAAATGGCCGAGAGCAACACCATCTGCCGAACACCGGCTTGCTTGGCAGCGTCCAACACCTGCACATGCGCTTGATGGTCCACGCGCCAGGCATCCGCAGGCAGACCCGTGCGTGAGGCCATGCACGACACCAGCGCATCGAACTTGGTGTCCGCAAAACCATCGCGCACCAAAGCAGTGGCGTCACAAGGATCGACCCAGCGCACCTGGGCACCGGCCAATTGCTGTTGAATGTTTTGGGAAGAAGCCAAGGCGTTGGGGCCGTGGCGGGGGCGCAGCAAGCAAACCACTTCATGGCCTTGGCGCAGCAAGGCGCGTACGGTGGCCGCGCCAATGGTGCCGGTGGCACCCAACAACATGACACGCAAGGGAGCAGTCGGCATCGGAGCGTGCCGCGCGAAAGAGATGGCTTAGCTGCTGTTGCGATTGACGATCAGGATGATCGTGGCCACGATGCTGACCAGTGCTGAAAAGCCGACGATGCCCGCGACGTAAATCGTGGCCGCCTTGTCTCTGATTTGGATGGCAAGTGAATTTTTCATGCGGGGATTTTGGCACTCTGCACCATGCGCAACCATCAAGGTAAAACCTTGGTTTTTGTCCAAAACAAGGGGTTTAGAAAAGCGGTTTATTCATGCCAAAGGCAGCGTGTCCCAGTTGGTGGTGTAGTTGGGCGACTTGCGCTCTTGCCGCATTTGCCAGCCCGTGTGCGCCCCTTGGGTGGACACCTTGACCGTGCCGCGCCCATAGCGTTGGTTGAGTTTGTCCAAGGTGGTCATCAAACGCGTGTCGGTGGCTTGGGGCGGTTCGAGCCAATCGGTTTGGTAGCGCCCCACCGGCGCGATGTCGCCCAGCATGACACCGGCTTTTTTGTACTCGTAGCCGGGCTTGAACATGCGCCCCACCAAGTGGTCGGCCCAGCGGTTCACCACCAGGCTGTCGTTGGTGGGTTGTGGCAGCGGCACGGTGATGCAGGGGTTGTATTGCGGCAGGTCTTTGCGAAACCGGTTGGTGTGCAAAAACACTTGCAGCAAAGCAGCATGCGAGCCTTGGGCACGCAGCTTGACGCAGGCATTGGCCACAAAAGTGCTCATCGCGTCTTTCAACACCGCCACGTCTTTCACCGTGTTGCCAAACGAGCGGCTGCTGATGATTTGCTGTTTGTCCGGCACCGCCTCTTGCAAATCCACACAGGCCGTGCCTTGCAATTCGCGCTGTGTTTTTTCCAACACCACGCCAAACTCGGCACGCAAGGTGGCGGTGTGCGCGATGCGCAGGTCTTGCACCGTGTAGATGCCGTGCTCGGCCAAACGCGCACTGATGCGCCGCCCCACGCCCCAGACCTCGCCCACCTCGATGCGGCTGAGCATGCTTTCTTGTTGCACCTCGCTCAGGTCGTTGAAATTGAACACGCCTTTGGAACGCGGGTGTTTTTTGGCAATGTGGTTGGCCAGTTTGGCCAGTGTTTTGGTCGGGCCAATGCCCACGCACACCGGAATGCCGGTCCACTGCACCACCTGTGCACGCATTTGGTAGCTGACCTCTCGCAGCTTGGGCGTGCCGGTCAGATCGACAAAACACTCGTCGATGGAATACACCTCGTGCCGTGGTGAATAGGTGCTGAGGATGGACATGACCCGGTTCGACATGTCGGCGTACAAAGCGTAGTTGGAACTGAGGGCCACGATGCCGTGCGTGTCGGCCAAGTCTTTGCATTCAAACCAAGGCTGACCCATGCGCACGCCCAAGGCCTTGGCTTCGTTCGAGCGCGACACCGCGCAACCATCGTTGTTGGACAAGACCACCACCGGCACGTTTTTCAAGTCGGGGCGAAAGACCCGCTCGCAACTGACGTAAAAGTTGTTGCAGTCCACCAAAGCCAACTGCGTTGTCATGCGGCCACCGGCTCTAGGCGCACGCTTTGCAGCATGATGGGTTTGACCAAAATTTTGTAGCTGTCCAAGTCGAAATCAGTGGGCTTGAAATCCACCAACGGCGCCGTGTCCCCGGCACGCGAGCACCAAGTGCCCAGGTAACACCAGTTGTTGACGCGGTGTTTTTGCACCCAATCAGCCGTGGTTTCAATCAGGTCGACCGGGCCGCTGAACGGCCACACTTCCACCTGCGAATCCACCAAGGCCGACAACAACCGCGCATCGTGCACAGTGCGGTCTTCTCGACCCACACACGCGCCCAAACAGGTTTTGATTTGCAAACCAAAGCAGCCGCGTGCCGATGTTTTTTCCAAGCCCAAGGTGGCCAAACACAAGCGGTGTTGTTGCGCCAGTTCTTTGAGCTTGCCGGTGGCCGCGTGTCGCGATGAAAACAAACCATACAAACCCGGCGTGGCCCCCAGGTGCACCGACTGGCCGTCGACGATGAGCGGCACCTGGCCTTGCGGCGTGGTGTGTAACTGCAGGGCGCACAGGCTGCGCACACGGCGCAAGCGCTGGTTGAACAAAGGGTGCTGGGTTTTGATGAGCCGCGACTCCAGGAGCAGCGCACCGATTTCGCCAGCGGTTTCAATCACGTCGATGCGCTGGGTTTGCGCCATCATGCTGGCCTCTTCGGGGGCCCGCAGGTGGCTCATGACGCGGGCGCGGATGTCGACGCTTTTGCCGATGTACAAAGGCAACTGGCCCGCACCTTGAAAGATGTAGACGCCCGCCCCGCGTGGCAAAGCGGCCAAGTTGTCAGGGGCCACGCTCAAGCCTGTGTGCAGCGCCGCCATGGCTTAACAGAGTTTGTGAATGTTGTTGGTGACCACGCCCCAGACGATGAAGTCGTCTTCTTCTTTGATGAGCCGAGGTGGGTACAAGGGGTTTTCGGCCATCAGCTTGACCACACCTCCTCGGCGGTACAAACGCTTGACGGTGAACTCGTTGTTGAGTTGGGCGATGACGATGCTGTTGTGCTTGGGGTCGATGCTGCGGTCCACCAGCAGCGCATCGCCTTCGTAGATGCCAATGCCAGTCATGGAGTCGCCCTTGACGCGGAAGATGTAGGTGGCGTCTTTGTTGCGGATGAGTTGCTGGTTCAGGTCGATGCGCTCTTGCGTGTGGTCGGCCGCTGGTGATGGAAAACCGGCCGGCATGGCGCTGCTGCACACGTCCAGCCACAACTGGCTGGACACCACAGGCACGGGCAACGCACTGGACAGGGACTTGGAAGACATGGCGTCATGATACTGGATGGATAAACAGTCTTTCAGATATTGATCAGATTTAAGGGTTTCGCCTAGTCGGTCATGACGGCTCAGCATTTATCGTGATCGACCCTTTGCACACCATCTAGGAGACCTCCATGAGTTTGTCCGACAAGATCAACAGCGTATTGAGTCAAGGCGTCAAAAGCGGCGCGGTTCCGGGCGTGATCGCCACCGTGGCCGACCGAGAAGGTGTGTTGTACGAAGGTGCTTTTGGCGAAAAAGCCCTCGGCTCGGGCAACGCCATGACCAACGACACGGTGTGTTGGATCGCCTCCATGACCAAGGCCATCACCTCGGTGGCCGCCGTGCAATGCGTCGAACGCGGCCACCTCAAGCTTGACGAGCCCGCCAAAAACATCTGCCCCGAACTCGGCAAAGTGGGTGTGCTCACCGGCTTTGACGCGCATGGCAAACCCCTCACACGCGCCCCCAAACGCGACATCACGCTGCGCCAATTGCTCACCCACTCGGCCGGTTTCAGCTATGAGATTTGGAACACCGACATGCAAAAGGTGCAAGCCGCGCTCGAAATCCCCAGCGTCACCGAATGCAAAAACAAAGCCCTCACCCTGCCCTTGTTGTTCGACCCGGGTGAAGGCTGGGAGTACGGCATCAACATCGACTGGGCCGGCAAGATGATTGAAAAAGTCAGCGGTCAAACCTTGGGCCAATACCTCAAGCACAACATCTTTGACCCACTGGGCATGAGCAGCACCGGCTTTCACATCAGCGACGACATGCGTTCACGCTTGGCCACCACCCATTTGCGCGGCCCCGATGGCAACCTGTCGGTGTTCCCGTTTGAAATCCCGCAACAACCCGAGTTTGAAATGGGCGGCGGCGGCCTCTACAGCACGGCGGGCGACTACCTGAAGTTTTTACGCATGGTGCTCAACCACGGCCAGTTGGGTGGCGAGCGCATCTTGACGCCCGAAGGCACGGTGTCTTTGGGCCTGAACCACATGGGCGACTGCCGCGTCTACAACCTCAAAGGGGCGATCCCGCTCACCAACGATGCCGAATTTTTCCCGGGTGTTCCCAAGAGCTGGAGCCTGGCCTTCCAAATCAACCACGAGGCCACGCACACGGGTCGCCCCGCTGGCGGCATGATGTGGGCCGGTTTGGCCAACTCGTTCTACTGGGTCGACCAAACCAATGGTTTGGCCGGGGTGTACATCACGCAAATCTTCCCGTTTGCCGATCACAAATCGCTGCCGCTCTACTACGACTTTGAGAAAGCGGTGTACGACAGCCACTGATAATGAGGCGATGCAACACGCGATCCGCAGCGCCATCGAGCAATCAGGCATTGGTCAAGGTCAGGCGCTGCGCCACATGGCGCAGCTCACCGGCGGCGTGTCATCGGACATTTGGCGCATCGACTTCGAGGACCACAGCGTCTGCGCCAAGCGTGCCTTGGCCAAACTGAAGGTGGCCGCCGATTGGCAGGCCCCACTCAGCCGCAACGCCTACGAATACGCCTGGTACGAAGTCATCTCGCCGCTGTTTCCACACGCCGTGCCGCGCATGTTGGGCCGCGATGAAGCCTCGGGCATGTTTTTCATGTCGTATTTGGACGCCGACACGCACCCGGTGTGGAAAGCACAACTGCTGCAAGGCCACATCAGCCCCGCGTTCGCTGCGCAAGTGGGTCAAACCTTGGGCCAAATGCATGCGGCCACGGCCCACAACGCCAAGCTGGCCCAACGCTTTCAAAGCGATGCCGAATTTCATGCGCTGCGCCTCGAGCCTTACTTGCTGGCCACCGCACAACGCCACCCGGCCCTGGCTCCGCGATTGCACGCCATCCACCAACAGACGGCTGATGGCCATCTGGTGCTGGTGCACGGTGACATCAGTCCGAAAAATATATTGATGGGGCCGCAGGGCCCAGTGTTCCTCGATGCCGAATGCGCTTGGTACGGTGACCCGGCCTTTGATTTGGCTTTTGGCTTGAACCACTTGCTGCTCAAAGCGGTGCACATGCCGCAGCACCAAGGCTTGCTGGCCGACAGCTTCACTCAGCTGTCGCAAGCCTACTTGGCGCAAGTGAATTGGGAACCGGTGGCGGTGTTCGAGCAACGCGCTGCCCAACTCTTGCCCGCCTTGCTGTTGGCGCGGGTGGACGGCAAGTCCCCAGTGGAATACCTCACCAGCCCCCACACACAAAACCAAGTGCGGCAGATTGCCACGCATGGCCTGCAACACATCTACACCCACTTGCAACAGGTGCTTGCCACCACTTTGAAAGCCCTTGCCCCATGAGCCGCATCCAATCCGTTCAAGCCCGCACCGTTTGGGACTCCAGAGGCTTGCCCACGGTGGAAGCGCAGGTGACCCTCAGCTCGGGCCCATCCGGTCGGGCCATCGCACCGGCTGGAGCCTCCACGGGCGCGGGCGAAGCCAAAGAGTTGCGCGATGGCGGCCACCGTTTCAAAGGCATGGGCGTGACGCAAGCGGTGCGCATGGTGAACGAACAGATCGCACCGGCTTTGCAAGGCTTGGACATCCACGACCAAGCCCTGATTGACGAGACGATCTGCCAGCTCGATGGCACAGCCAACAAATCACGCTTGGGTGGCAACAGCACCACGGCCGTGTCGCTCGCGTGTTTGTGGGCCGCCAGTGCGCAGGCCGACCTGCCCTTGTGGCGTTATTTGTCGGGCAGCGATGAGGTGACTTTGCCTTTGCCTGAAATTCAAATTTTTGGCGGTGGCGCACACGCCAAAGGCAGCGTGGACTTGCAAGATTTTTTGGCACTGCCGCACGGGGCCAGCAGCTTTGCCGAGTCCTTGGCCTGGGTGGCCGAGGTCTACCACGCTGCGGGCAAAGACCTGAGCCAACGCGGCAAGAACCTGGGCGTGGCCGATGAAGGCGGCTTTTGGCCGCAGTTTGGTTCCAACGAAGGCGCGATTGAAGCCTTGCTCAAAGCGATTGAACAAGCGGGCTTCAAACCCGGTGAGCAGGTGTCGATTGGCTTGGATTTGGCCGCCACCCAATACCACCACGACGGCATTTACCACTGGCGCAGCGAAGACCGGCGTTTCGACCGCGACCAACTCTTGCAGGTCTATGAACGCTGGGTCCACGACTACCCCATCGTCTCGATGGAAGATGGGTTTGCCGAAGACGACATCGAAGGCATGCGCAACATGACGGCGCTGTTGGGTGAACGCTTGCAAATCATTGGTGATGATTTTTTTGTCACGCACGCTGCACGCATTGCCGAACGCGCTGCGCTTGGCGCGTGCAATGCAGTGCTGATCAAGCCCAACCAAGTGGGCACGGTGACCGAAACCATGCAGGCCGTGGCCACCGCCAAGCAACACCACTTGGACAGCATCATCTCGGCGCGTTCGGGCGAAACCGAGGATGTCAGCATCGTGCACTTGGCTGTGGGCTGGGGTGTGCCGCAGTTGAAGGTAGGCAGCTTTTCACGCTCGGAACGCATGGCCAAGTGGAACGAAGGCTTGCGCATCGAAGAATCGCTGGGTGTGCACGCCGGGTTTTCAAACCAGCGCTTGTTCGCGTGGCTGAACAAAGCTTGAACGCTGCCGACCGCCCTGCTGCGGTCTTCGGCCCCTGCTAGCCCAACACCAAACCATCCACCACTTGGATGGTGCGGTCACATCGCTCAGACAACAGCGGGTTGTGGGTGACGAACAAAACCGCCGTGTGGTGCTCGCGGCAAACATCGCGCAGCAACGCGAACACACTGTCGGCGCTTTTCGAATCCAAATTGCCCGTGGGTTCATCGGCCAAGATCAAGGCCGGTTGCATGGCCAGGGCCCGTGCCACCGCCACGCGTTGTTGCTGACCACCCGACAAATGCCCCGCATTCGCATGCAACCACGGCGTCAAACCCACCTTGTCGAGCAAAGCACGGCCACGCGCTTGCATGGCTTCTTGCAAAAAACCAGCGTCGCCAAACATCGGCATCACCACGTTTTCCAGTGCGGTGAAGGCCGACAACAAGTGGTGGTATTGGAAAACAAAGCCAATGCTGTGGCCGCGCAAATCGGTCAAGGCGGCGTCGTTCAAATGCGTGGTGTCCACGCCGTTGATCAGCAACTGCCCCGAGGTGGGCCGATCGAGCAAGCCAATGGTGTTGAGCAAGGTGCTTTTGCCCGAGCCCGAAGGCCCGATGACCGCGCAAAACTCACCTGGCATCAAGGTCAAATCGATGCCGTGCAAGACCTCGGTTTCATTCGGTTCGCCCACATTGAAAGACTTGCGAATGCCTTTCAACTGCAGCACCGCAGGCCGTGGGCTGGTGGGCATGGTGCTCATCCTTTGATCGCCACAACCGGGTCCAGACGCGCTGCCCGCAGTGCGGGCGCATAAGCCGACAACAAGCCGGTGAGCGTGGCCAACAACAAGGTTTGCAAAAGCAAAGACGTGTCAAAGGTCAAGGCAAACATCACCGTGCCATCGGCATTGCGCATGTAGTGTTGCCACAGGTACAAAGCCGTGGCCCCAATGCCCGAGCCCAGCAACGCGCCGCCCAAACCCAGCAATCCCCCTTGCAGCAAAAACACCCGCAGCACCTGGCCGCGCGTGACCCCCATGGCCCGCAAGATGCCAATCTCGCGCGAGCGCTGCACCACCGACACCACCAACACGCTGGCAATGCCAAAGCCGACCGACAGCGCCACAAAAAACCGAATGGCGGTGTTGGCCGTGGTTTGCGCTTTCACCGCCGTGAAAAATTGTTCGTTGGTTTTGATCCAACTGTCGGCTTGCAAATCCGTGACCAAAGCAATTTCTCGGGCCACCACCTCGGCCTGGTAGACATCGTGCATGACCAAGTCAATCACGGTGGCGCCGCCCGCCAAGTCCAACAAACTTTGGGCATTGCGAAACGCCACAAAGGTGTAGCGGCTGTTCGCCCCCTTGTTGCCCAGGTCAAAAATGCCACTCACCGTGAGCAAGAGTTGTCGCCCATTGGCGGCTGTCAAACGCAGTTTGTCGCCCACCGCCAAGCCCAAGTCGAGGGCCAACTCGGTGCCAATCAAAATGCTTTCGCTGTTGATCTGCGCTTGACCTGAAACGGTTTTATCGGGCAACGGAATCACCTTGAAATACACCTCGGGCAAGATGCCCGTGACGGTGACGGCGCGGCTGGTTTCTCCACGCACCACCAGCGCCGAGCCGGACACCGAGGGCGACACCACTTTCACTTCGGGCATGGCGGCAAGTTGCAACAACAGATGCTGCCATTGGTCGATGCTTTTGAAGCGCTGCGTTGGCACTTGCAGGATGGGCAACTCGCTCAAGCCCGACACGTCTTGGCGCAAGGGGCGCACCGCCTCTTTGGGATTGAACACCTGCACATGGGCTTGACCCGTCAGCACCCGGTTGACGAAGTTGCTTTGCATGCCCGACAACAAAGCCGACATGAACACAATCACGGCCACGCCAATGGCGATGCCAATCAAGATGAACGCGGTTTGAACCTTGCCCTCTTGCAAAAACCGGATGGCCACCACCCATTCAAACGGTTGCCAGGCCGACAGTTTCATGGCGTGTTCGTGCGAATGCGGTCGCCGTCTTGCACCGTGGAGGCCGCCCCGGGCACCAAGCGGTCGCCCGATGTCAAACCCGTTAGAACCTGCGCCACGCCAAGGCCGCGCAAGCCCAGCGTCACCGGTGATTTCACCGCGTGTCCATCGCGCACCAACAAGACCCAAGGCGCAAGCTCGATTGAATGCACGGCGCTCAAGGGCAGTTGCAGCACCGCTGTTCGTTTGTCGATTTCAATGTCCACCGACACGGTCATGTCTTGGGTCAAGAATGCAGGCACCTCCAACACCTTCAGCTTGACTTCCACCGAGCCGCGCAAGGGGTCTACACCCGGGTTGATGAACACCACTTCGGCTTTGAACAACTGATCGGGGTAAGCGTCGGCACTGACCACCGCGCTTTGACCCAAGCGCACCCATTTCATGTTTTTTTCATCCAGTTGCACCACCAACTCGGCCAAGCCCTCGGGCGACAGCACCAGCAACACTTTGCCGGCCTGCACGCCGTCACCCATCTCGACGTTTCGAGAAATCAAGGTGCCCGCGCGTGGGGCCACGATGCGCGTGTAGGCCATGCGGGCCTTGGCAGCCTCCACCCCGGCCAGTGCTTGCTGCAACGCCGCTTGCGCATTGGCCACTTCACTGCCTTTGCTTTGCACGCTGTGCCACTGCGTTGCTTGAATCAACGCCTGCGCTTGGGCGCTCACCAATTGGCGCTCGGCTTCGTCTTTGGCGGCTTGACCGACAAACGCGCGGTCAAACAACGCCTCGGTGCGTGCCCAGTTTTTTTCAGCAGCACGCAAGTTGCTTTCGGCTTGCACCTGCGCTTGGGCCGCCACCGGTTCGTTCAAGTCTTGCAATTGCCGCAAACGGCTGCGGGCCTGCGCCACGGCGGCCAAGGCCAGTTGCAAACCGGCTTGGGCCTCATGGTTGTCCAAGCTCAAGAGCCATTCACCTTGTTTGACCTTTTGGCCTTCGCGCACCTGCACCGATGACACGGTGGAGGTGATTTGGGCACTGATGTCGATGCGGTTCGGGTTTTGCACCCGGCCACTGGCCACCATGGTTTGCACCATGTCCATGGTCTTGACCACATCAGGTTGGACCAATGGGCCACGCCACCATTGCAGCCCGGCATACGTGACGAGACCTGCCGTCAACAGCGCCAACCACCATGGCCAGCGGATATTCAAGAGGTGCTTGATTGGGAACATCGCATCGCTTTCAAGCAGAAACAACCAATGTAGGACGGGATACACAGCCGCCCTTGATCCATGTCAAGTGCAGGCCAGTGAGATGCCCTAGGCTGGCGCACCACAACACTGAAGGACTTTTATGAGCTTGGCTCGTGCGTGATGCAACTGGACGTGTTCGACATCGATGGCGGTTGCTAGGGAGCTTGATGCTCTTGTGTTGCGAGTCCGCCTTCGCCATTGAAAAAATAACGCTGTGGCCCACCATTTTTTTCTTGCGCGGCCAAGACCTGTGCCAATACCAAGATGCTTATGGCAGTTCGCGCAACGAACAGGTCACGCAATCAGTCAACCATTTGAAAGAATTGATCAGCTTGGGCGTGACCGCACCCGAGGCCACCCATGCATTGCAGGAAATCGATGGCTTGATCGACAAGAACAAGCAAATGGCGTCCGAGGGCGATGGCATGGACATCACGCTAGAAGCCACCTTGAAGGCGTCGATCAATGCGGTGTCGCGCAACATCAACCCGCAAAACACGCGGCTGGAGTTTGCCAATCCCGGCTCGATGCAGGAGCTGATTCAAAGTTTGAAAAACAAAAAACGCTTTGAGTCGGAAGACCTGGTGCAGTTGTCCAAGGTGAAGGGGGTTTTATGGGGCACCTACAGCTACTCACCGGGCTGCAAGGGTGATGTTTTGGTCACCATCCACGCGGTCTTGCCCAAAGGGGAATCGGTGAGTTTCCAAGACCAAGGCAAGCCGGAAAACGTGATGAGCAAGCTGGCCTTGCAAATCGTTCGGCACTTTCAAAAAACCAGCTTCCCCAGCATGGTGATGCTTGAGCACAAGATCTTGGTGCTGATCGGCGCACCAGGCACCTCGGTCAACCAAGCGCCCAGCCCCAGCATCGCCAAAACCGCTTGCAAGATGTTCCATGCCCGCTTGCCCACGGTGCAAGAGTACGAGTACTTGTCCATCTTGGGGGACTGGAACGGCGGTATTTCGCTGGACCATTTGTTTTGGGCGCTGAACGACAACGAGGTGCTGTCGCCCGACACCCGCAACCCCTCACCTGTTCGCCAACACGCCGAGGTGCACTTCTCGGAGGTGAATTTTTATTGCGTGAAATAACGCCTTCGGCTGCGTCAACCAACCCTTGCATCCCTGGGAAATGAGTCATTTTGAATTAGGCCATTGCGCCCGTGGTGCGTACGCTGCTTGACGTACATCAAAGCCCCGGCGACGCAGTCTGCAAACAATCAAGACAAACATCCAACGAGACAAACCGCCATGTCACACATCAGCATCACCACCATCAACGAAGAGCATGACACCTTGGGGGCCATGCTCAATTCCGTGCGCATGATGATTCAGCGGGGTCCGGCGCACCAGCCCGAATTGTTTTTCGACATCATGCGGGCCATGCTGTTCTACATCGACGAGGTGCCTGAAAAACAGCACCACCCCAAGGAAACCGAGGTGCTGTTTCCCTTGGTGGCCAAGCGTTCACCGGTCAGCGCCGAATTGATTCAGCGCCTGAACAAAGAGCACCACAAAGGCGAAGCCAGCATCCGTGATCTGCAACACAAGTTGTTGGCTTGGGAAATCTTGGGCGACGCCAGACGTCCGGCGTTTGAAGAAGCAGCCATGCAATATGTTGGGTTCTACAAAGAACATATTCACTTGGAAGAATCGGTCATCTTGCCCGAGGCCTTGAAAGTGCTCAAAGCAGAAGATTGGAAAGTGGTGGACGCTGCATTTGCTGTCAATGCCGATCCACTGTCCGCCAGCAAACCGCGCGATCCAATTTACGACCGCTTGTTCACCAAGATCACCATGAAAGCGCCGGCCCCGATTGGTTTAGGGCCGGCCTGATCTTCAGCACGCTCCCCTCCGCGAGGAGATGCTTGGTTCACACCGTGGCTGTTTCTTGCACAGGCTGCACCACCGGTGTGCGAATCAGGTAGTCGAAGGCACTGAGCGCGGCCTTGGCACCATCACCAGCGGCGATGACGATTTGTTTGAAGGGCCCGGTGGTGGCGTCACCCGCTGCGAACACGCCCGGCAAATTGGTGTGGCCTTTGGCGTCCACTTCGATCTCGCCAAACTTGCTCAATTGCACAACGCCTTTCAAAAACTCGGTGTTGGGCACCAAACCGATTTGCACAAAAACACCTTCCAGTGCCAGGCTGTGCTCTTCTTGACTGACGCGGTCTTTGAAACGCAAGCCATTCACCTTTTGACCATCACCAGTGATTTCCATGGTTTGGGCATTCACATGGATGCTGACATTTTTCAAGCTCTTGAGCTTGCTGACCAAGACCGCATCGGCTTTCAAGGCATCGGCGAATTCCACCAGGTCCACATGCGCCACCACACCGGCCAAGTCGATGGCGGCTTCCACACCTGAGTTGCCACCACCAATCACAGCCACCTTCTTGCCTTTGAACAAGGGGCCATCGCAATGCGGGCAATAAGCCACGCCTTTGTTTTTGTACTGCTCCTCGCCCGGCACATTGACGTTGCGCCAGCGTGCACCAGTGGACAAGACCACGCTGCGCGATTTCAACACCGCGCCATTGGCCAAATGCACTTGCACCAAGCCGCCTTCGCTGGTGGCGGGCACGATCTTGTCGGCGCGTTGCAAATTCATGATGTCCACTTCATAGTGGCGCACTTGCGCTTCCAACGCAGCGGCGAATTTGGGGCCATCGGTTTCCAGCACCGAGATGTAGTTTTCAATGCCCATGGTGTCGTTGACCTGGCCGCCAAAACGCTCGGCGGCCACACCCACGCGAATACCTTTGCGGGCCGCATACACGGCAGCGGCGGCGCCTGCTGGGCCACCACCCACGATCAGCACATCGAACGGGTCTTTCGCGTTCAATTTCTCGGCATCGCGCTCGGCAGAGCGGGTATCGAGCTTGCCCACGATTTCTTCCAAGCTCATGCGGCCTGAGCCAAACACCTGGTCGTTGATGTAGACCATGGGCACAGCCATGACCTGCCGCTCTTCCACTTCAGCTTGGTTCAAAGCACCATCAATGATGGTGGTGGTGATGCGCGGGTTGTAGATGGCCATCAAGGTGGCGGCTTGCACGACGTCGGGGCAGTTGTGGCAGGACAAGGACATGTAGACCTCGAAGTTCATGTCCGCGTCCAGCGCTTTGATTTGGTCCAACACGCCCTGCTCGACCTTGGGCGGATGACCGCCGGTCCACAACATGGCCAAGACCAAGGATGTGAACTCATGTCCCAATGGAATTGCCGCAAAACGAACACCGTGGGTGTCGCCCTCTTTGGCGATCACAAAGGAGGGTGTGCGTTTGTCAGCACCTGCTTCTTGGAAACTCACTTTGTCGGAGAGCGTCGCAATCTCTTGCAGCAGATCACGCATTTCAGCGCTGGCGGCGCTGTCGTCAAGCGTGGCGATCAAACGGATCGGCTGGCGCAGGTTTTGCAAGTAGGCTTGCAATTGGGTTTTCAAGGCGGTGTCGAGCATGGCGTTGTCTCAGTTCAGAAAGTTAGATCTTGCCAACCAAGTCCAAGGATGGGGTGATGGTTTTGGCGCCTTCATTCCACTTGGCAGGGCAAACTTGACCGGGGTTGGCGGCGGTGTATTGCGCGGCT
>CANFOQ010000025.1 GCA_947448745.1 Comamonadaceae bacterium | reverse complement strand
TCCATCGCCAAGCGCGCTGAAGCCTATTTGAAATCTTCTGGCATTGGCGACACCGCCTACTTCGGTCCAGAACCCGAGTTCTTCATTTTTGACAACGTGCAGTGGGGCAATGAAATGTCCGGCGCGTTCTTCAAAATCGACGAGTACGAAGCACCCTGGAACACCGGTGCCAAGATCGAAGGCGGCAACCGTGGTCACCGCCCCACCGTCAAAGGCGGCTACTTCCCTGTGCCCCCTGTGGACAGCACCCAAGATTTGCGTGCCGAAATGGTCATGATTTTGGAAGAAATGGGCATTCCCGTTGAAGTGTTCCACCACGAAGTGGCGGGCGCTGGTCAAAACGAAATCGGCACCAAATTCAGCACCTTGGTTGAACGCGCCGATTGGACCCAAAAATTGAAATACGTGGTGTGGAACGTGGCCAATGCCTATGGCAAAACCGCCACCTTCATGCCCAAGCCTTTGGTAGGCGACAACGGCTCTGGCATGCACGTTCACCAGTCCATCTGGAAAGACGGCAAAAACCTGTTTGCAGGCAAAGGCTACGCAGGCCTGAGCGACACCGCTTTGTTCTATATCGGCGGCATCATCAAACACGCCCGCGCCTTGAACGCCATCACCAACCCCACCACCAACAGCTACAAGCGTTTGGTGCCTGGCTTTGAAGCCCCGGTGAAATTGGCTTACTCCAGCCGCAACCGTTCAGCGTCCATTCGCATTCCTCACGTGGCATCGGAAAAAGGCCGTCGCATTGAAGCCCGCTTCCCCGATCCCATGGCCAACCCCTACCTGTGCTTTGCGGCACTGATGATGGCTGGTTTGGACGGCATCGAAAACAAAATCCACCCCGGTGAAGCCGCCACCAAAGACCTGTACCACTTGCCACCCGAAGAGGACGCATTGGTGCCCACCGTGTGCCACAGCTTGGACCAAGCCTTGGAGCACCTGGACAAAGGCCGCGCTTTCCTGACCAAGGGCGGCGTGTTCACCGACAGCATGATCGATGCCTACATCGATCTGAAAATGCAAGAAGTGACCCGTTTCCGTCAGGCCGTGCACCCTGTCGAATACGACATGTACTACTCACTCTGAGCCCAGGCATCAGAGCAGGTGCCAAGCGTTCGCGCTTGGCACACCGAGGACGGCCTGGTGCCGTCCTTTTTTTTAACCCCGCATTTAGAAAAGGACCCGCATGAACAAAGCCTTATGCCGCTGTGTGTTGTTGGCGCTGGTCTCGTTTCAAAGTTTGTGGGCACAAGAGGCCCCGGCCGTTTGGCGCTGCGGCAACGAATACACCAACCTTCCCAAACAAGGCCAAGCCTGCACACGTGTGCCGGTGCAAGCCGATGTGATCACCACTGCACCGCGCAAATTCAGAGCCGTGCCGCAAGGCCCTGCACCCATGCCCAACACCGCGGTCATTGTGGATGCGCCGCGCATTGATGGCCCCACCCAACGGGCCCGCGATCAGCAATCGCAAAAAATCTTGAATGAAGAATTGAAAAAGCAACTGCACCGTTGCCAGAAATTGCCGGCCAACAGCACCGAGATGGTGCGCTGCCAAGCCGATGAAGCTGCTTTGCGCCGCGAATTGGCGCGCTTGCCCTGAGTTGGATCACATGCCTGAAAACCGTTTTGCCGCCTTTGACCTGTTGGCCACCTTGGTGATGGTGGTGCAGGCCGATAACCGCATCTTGTTTGTCAACGCCTCGTTTGAAGATGTGATGGGTATGTCGCGTCGCAGCCTGCAAGATGCAGACGCGCCGGGCTTGTTTGTCGACTCCACCAAACTGTTGCAAGCCATTGAAGGTGCCAGACGGCACGACTTTTCGGCCTTGCGCTTTGACGATCAACTCAAGCGCCCCGGCGCAGAGCCCTTTGCCGTGCATGTGGTGGTGGCGTCGAGTGACAACCCCGCCGAAGTACTGATTGAGTTGCTGCCGCAAGAAACCCAAAGCCGCCAAGACCGCGAAGAGCGCCAACTGGAACACGCCCAGGCCAACAAAGAACTGATTCGCAACCTGGCGCATGAAATCAAGAACCCCTTGGGCGGCATCCGGGGCGCAGCGCAACTGCTGCAACTGGAGCTGGATTCCAAAGATTTGACCGAGTACACCCAGGTCATCGTGCGCGAGGCCGACCGCTTGCAAACCTTGGTGGACCGCTTGCTGGCGCCGCACCGCCGACCGCATGTGGTGGGCAACGTCAACATCCACGAGGTTTGCGAGCGGGTTCGCACGCTGATCTTGGCAGAGTTTCCACGCGGCTTGCAGGTGCGCCGCAACTACGACATTTCGCTGCCCGAATTTCGTGGCGACATGGAGCAGCTGATTCAAGCCGTGCTGAACATCGCCCACAACGCCGCGCAGGCACTGAGCGATCGGATGCAGCAAGGCGACGCCGAGATCGTGTTGTCGACCCGGATTGCGCGGCAAGTGACTTTTGTGAAACAACGCTACCGATTGGCACTGGAATTGCATGTCATTGACAACGGCCCCGGCATCCCGGAAGAGATCAAGGACCGTTTGTTCCACCCCTTGGTGTCGGGTCGCGATGGCGGCTCGGGTTTGGGCCTGAATTTGGCGCAAACCTTTGTGCAACAGCACCAAGGCTTGATTGAATGTGAAAGCCAGCCCGGGCGAACGGATTTCAAAATTCTGATTCCCTTGCCCTGAAGAAGAATGACAAAGCGCTCTGCGCCAGACAAAAGGTGATGTACTGACATGAAACCGATTTGGATCGTTGACGATGACCAGTCCATCCGCTTTGTGCTTGAAAAAGCCTTGATGCGCGAAGGCTTGCCCACCCGCAGCTTCACCCACCCGCGTGAAGTGCTGCAAGCGCTGGGCAGCGTGACCCCCGAAGAAATGCCGCAAGTCTTGGTCAGCGACATCCGCATGCCCGGTGGCTCTGGCCTGGACTTGTTGGGCAAGTTGAAAGAACAACTGCCCGGCTTGCCCGTCATCATCATGACGGCGTACTCTGATTTGGACAGCGCTGTGTCGGCCTTCCAAGGCGGTGCGTTCGAGTACCTGCCCAAACCCTTTGACCTGACCAAAGCGATCGAATTGATTCGCCGTGCATTGGATGAAAGCCAGCGTGAAGCCGTGGGCGCGGTGGACGTCGACAGCACGCCTGAAATGCTGGGCCAAGCACCGGCCATGCAAGACGTGTTTCGCGCCATTGGCCGCTTGAGCCAAAGCAATGTGACGGTGATGATCACCGGCGAATCCGGTTCGGGCAAAGAGTTGGTGGCGCGGGCGCTGCACAAACATTCGCAACGGGCCAGTGGTCCGTTCGTGGCCATCAACACCGCAGCCATTCCCAAAGATTTGCTCGAGAGCGAATTGTTTGGACACGAGCGCGGTGCCTTCACGGGTGCGCAAACCATGCGCCGTGGCCGCTTCGAGCAAGCCGACGGGGGCACCTTGTTCTTGGATGAAATTGGCGACATGAAGTTCGATTTGCAAACCCGTTTGTTGCGGGTGCTGAGCGATGGCAACTTCTACCGCGTAGGTGGCCACAGCGCCATCAAAACCAATGTGCGGGTGATTGCAGCCACCCACCAAAACTTGGAGCAACGGGTGCAAGAAGGCACGTTCCGTGAAGACTTGTTTCACCGTTTGAATGTGATTCGTTTGCGCTTGCCGCCATTGCGCGAGCGACGCGAAGACATTCCTGTATTGACGCGTCACTTCTTGCAACAAAGTGCTCAGCAGTTGGGTGTGGAAGTCAAACGCATTTCAGAGTCCGCCATTGAATTGCTGCAGGCGTTTGCTTTCCCTGGCAATGTGCGGCAGTTGGAAAACATTTGTCATTGGCTCACCGTCATGGCCCCTGCGCAAGCCATTGAGCCCAAAGATTTGCCACCTGAAGTGATGCAGTCTGGTGCTTCTCACCACGTGGCAGCACCAACGCCCAGCAGCGATGTGCCCAATGCGTTCACCGCCAGCAGCCACAACGGGTCTGCTGTGGCGCCGAGCGTGGCCATGCCCAAAGCCAGCGTGTTGAATTTGCCTGGCGAAGATTGGCAAGGCGGCTTGGAGGTGCAGGCCATGGCCTTGCTGGTGGAAGGCCGCACCGATGTGTGGGACGAACTCACCAAACGTTTTGAAGCCACGCTGATTCAAACCGCTTTGGCGCACACCAAGGGCCGACGCATTGATGCGGCGCACAAACTTGGTATTGGCCGCAACACCATCACGCGCAAGATTCAAGAACTCGGTTTGGAATAAGCCCCAAGCAAGCGCTTCAGGCCAGCGTCGCCACCACCGGGGTGTGGTCGCTGGGGCGCTCGTTTTTTCGTGGCGCTTTGTCGATCACGCAAGCGGTGACACTGGGTTTCAAAGCGTCTGACACCAAGATGTGGTCGATGCGCAAACCCCGGTTTCTTCGAAACGCAAATTCACGGTAGTCCCACCACGAATAACTTTTGGGCGCTTGCTCGAACAAGCGGTAAGCGTCGTGCATGCCGAGGTCGAGCAAGGCTTTGAAGTGGGCACGCTCTTCATCGGTGCAATGGATGGTGCCGGCCAAGGCCACAGGGTCCCATATATCCAAGTCATCCCACGTGATGTTGTAGTCACCCATCAACACCAGCTTGGGGTGGCGTGTCAGTTCATCTTTGATGAAGGCCTGCAAGGCGGTCAGCCACGCCATTTTGTAGACAAATTTGTCGCTGTCGGGCGCTTGGCCGTTGGGGAAATAGGCCCCCACCACCCGCACACTGTTCACCGTGCCGGTGATGACACGGGCCATGTCGTCGCTGAAACCTGGGATGTTGTGCACCACATCAGTGATGGGGTGCTTGGCAATCAACGCCACACCGTTGTATGTTTTTTGGCCAAAGAAAGCCACCTGATAACCCGCTGCTTCAATGTCGGCTTTGGGAAATTTGTCGTCGGTGGTTTTGGTTTCTTGCAAGGCCAGCACGTCGATGCCGCCATGCTCGGTTTGCGCAGACAGCCAGTCGAGCACCTGTGGCAAACGCACGGTGAGGGAGTTCACGTTCCAAGTGGCGAGTTTCATAGGGTGCAGCTTTCTTTGACCATCAAATACTTTCAATCAGTCATTATCTGGGCATTTTTTGAAGTCGTATTTAAAATCGCAAAAAATTCAGCAATTATTTGACATTTATTATATAAACCATACACTTACAAGCTATGACAAAGTCGCAAAAATTCCAGCTATTTGACCATCCTTCACAGATGGAGCCTTTGCTGCCTGGTGAGTTCAAGCTGGCACCTCTTCTAGAGCGGGCTAGTGATTTGATTCGCACTGCGGATCGATTGGCGGGCTGGAGTGCCACAGGTACCTTGCCTGGATTGCGGCAGTTGTTGCGATCAATGAATTCTTACTACTCCAACAAAATTGAAGGTCAGCACACATTGCCCCTGGAGATTGAGCAGGCCCTGCGCAATGATTACGCCAAGGATGCTGACAAAGCGAGAAGGCAACGTTTGGCACTGGCGCACATGGCCACTGAATTGCAACTGGAGTCGCTCTGTTCGCAATGGAATCATGAACGTGTATGGCGTCCACAAACCATTGGTGAGATTCATCAAGATTTATTTGCACGTTTACCAGTCACAGATCGGGTGCAACGCACTGGCAACAAGGCACTCACACTTGAGCCAGGTCAGTGGCGTCAAAGTGAGGTGAGTGTGGGTCGGCATGCAGCCCCGGCTGCCAGGTCGGTACTTGACTTTTTAGCGCATTGGTCCCAAATCTATGGCCAAGCGCGAAGAGGGGAAATGCAAGTTGTAGCCATGGCTGCTTCTCACCACAGATTGGCCTGGATACATCCGTTTTTGGATGGCAATGGCCGCGTAGCCAGATTGCACAGCCACTTGTTGTTGTGTCACATGGGTTTGACCAATGGTTTGTGGTCACCTTTGCGTGGTTTTGCCAGATCGCAAGACGCCTACTATGCGCAGCTTGCGGCCGCGGATGAACCGCGGGCGGGCGACTTGGATGGCAGAGGCAATCTCACGGAAGCAGGCTTGCTTACATGGATCCACTACGTGATTGAAACTTGCATTGACCAAGTGGCCTTCATGACCCAACTGTTGTCCCTAGAGGGCATGAAAGACCGCATCGCAGCTTGTTTAAATTATGAGGAACAAGTGGTGAGACAAGGTGTGCGAACCGAAGCTTTGCGGGGATTGCATTACTTGTTTTCCACCCAAACTGATCTTGATCGGGCTGATTTCAAAGCCATGTTGGGCTTGGGCGATCGATTGGCCACAGCGCAGGTTTCGGCCTTGTTGGTCAGAGGTTTGCTGATGACGGATTCACCTTACGGCAAGCTTCGGTTCGGTGTACCGCAGCATGCTTTGCGTTTTTATTTTCCACATCTGTGGCCTGAAGCTGAAGGGCAAAAACCTTAAGCTTCCTGACGTTGCAAGGTCACCAAGCTGTAACGCAAGCCTTGCGCCGAGGTGTGCATGCTTCGGCTTTGCTCGTGCCAATCGGACGACAACAGCGGCGCATGAGCATCGCCTTCAAAGTCGGCATCAATCTCCGTCACCACCACCTGCGAAGCCAACGGCAGACCTTGTGCATAGAGTTGCGCACCACCAATCAACCAAACCACTTCATCAGCCGGAAACAAGGCCAGGGCAGCTTGCAAAGAGTCCACCACCGTGGCACCCGCTGCGGGGTAGTTGCTTTGGCGGCTCACCACCACATTGCTGCGCCCGGGCAAGGGTCTGAATTTCTCGGGAATGGACTCCCAAGTGACGCGGCCCATCACCACCGGTTGGCCCAAGGTGGTGCGTTTGAAATGCGCCAAGTCCTCGGGCAGATGCCAAGGCAAATCACCGTTGAGGCCGATGACGTTGTTGCGGGCGCGGGCGTAAATCAGGTGCAGGGGCATGTCAGTGGGCGATGAAAAAAAACAGATTCTCAGGCATGGGGCTTACTCGGCTTGCATCACCGGCGTGGCTTTGGCGGGCAGCAACACTGCCGCGATGGCGGTGACCACACACACCATGGCCACATAGTCTTGCCAATGCGGCCATTCACCCACCATGAAGGTGGCAAACAACGTGCCTGTCACAGGCACGGCCATGATGCTCATGGCGCTTGTGGCAGGCGGTAAATCACGCGCCATGCCAAACCAAATGATCTGGGCAAAACCATAGTTGATGAACACCGCATAAAACAAAGTGCCCCAAATGGCAGGTGTGAATTGCCAAGCTGGCCACACCTCGGTGCTGCTGGACCACAGCAAGATAAACGGACTGCTCAAGAGCATCATCCACACGGTCAAGGTCTGCACCGGCATGGTGAAGTGAATGCGGCGCATCCACAAGGTGCCCACCGCCCAGCTGATGGCACCCAACTCCATCCACACAATGCCCATGGGTTGGCCTTGCAAGGCCGTGAGTTCATGCCACACCAACAAGCCAATGCCCAAGAGCGCGGCCACCACGGCCAGCAAGACACGACGTGTCAAGGCTTCACCCATGAACACCACGCCAATCACCACGGTCCACACCGGAAACATGAAGCCCAAGATGGACGCACGACCGGAAGGCAAGGAGACGATGCCCAAGATGGACAAGCTGTGCCATAGAAAAATATTGGGCAAACCCAAGATGCAGATGTCGCGCCATTCAATGAATGTTGAAGGCCAAATGCGAATGCCTTTGTGTTTGAAATACACCAACAGCCACAAAGAGGCCAAACCCATGGTGATGCCACGCAAATACAGCGGCGGCAAGGCACTGACGGCGAGTTTCATGACGGGCCAATTGATGCCCCACATCAAGGTGAGGCCGACAAGCGCCAACACTTGTTGGCGGTTGATGCGGTGGACGGTCACACCGCGACCGGTGCTTTGATGCCAGGGTGGCACTGGTAATCGCGCACCTCAAAGTCTTCAAACTGGTAGTCGAAGATGGAGTCGGGTTTGCGTTTGATGTGCAGTGTGGGGGCAGGGAAGGGCGAACGCGAGAGTTGCAGCTCCACTTGTTCGTGATGGTTGCTGTAAATGTGGCAGTCGCCACCCGTCCAAATGAAGTCGCCCACCTCCAAGTCGCATTGCTGTGCCACCATGTGGGTCAGCAAGGCGTAACTGGCGATGTTGAAGGGCACACCCAAAAAGATGTCGGCGCTGCGCTGATACAGCTGGCAACTCAGTTGGCCCTTGCCGCCTGGTGTGCTGGCTGGGGCCACGTAAAACTGGAAGAAGGCATGGCAAGGCATCAGCGCCATCTTGGACAAGTCGGCCACATTCCAAGCGCTCACGATGATGCGCCGGGAATCGGGGTTGGTTTTCAGGGTCTTGATGACCTCTGTGATTTGGTCGATGTGACCGCCCTCGGGCGTGGGCCAGCTGCGCCATTGCACGCCGTACACCGGACCTAAATCGCCGTCTTCTCTCGCCCATTCGTCCCAAATGGTGCAACCACGTTCGGTCAGCCAGTTGTTGTTGCTTGAACCCGTGAGGAACCACAGCAACTCGACGATGATGGATTTGAGATGCACTTTTTTGGTGGTGACCAGCGGAAAACTTTGGCGCAAATCGAAACGCATTTGGTGGCCGAACACGCTGCGCGTGCCGGTGCCGGTGCGATCAGACTTTTCCACACCATGCGTGTACACATGGCGCATGAAATCTTCGTAGGGCGTGGGGATGGGTTGGGGGTGGGACAGGCTCATGGGTGAGAGTTTAAGGGTGAGGTTTCATTAGATTTTGGGCAACTCATCGCCCTTGGCGACCGGCCGCCACAAAAATGCACATCTTGCAAATGTGCGATGAGCAAATTGCTTTCGTTCGGTTCATCAGCTCTACCACTTGGAGCTAAGAAGAGGATTGGTATAAATCGTCGGCATTTAATTAATTCATAATAATTAATATGTGGCGTATCATTCTCATTAAAGATTGTTTATTGGTTAAATATGAACAACCAAATCCATTCACTCAGCCCGCCTCCTCAGGGTTATGCCGACTGGCTTGCCGACCTGAAAACCCGCATCCACAACGCTCAGCAACGCGCCACGTTGGCGGTGAACCGCGAGTTGGTCATGCTGTACTGGCAGATTGGGAAAGATATTTTGGAGAGACAAGCCCGTGAGGGTTGGGGTGCGAAAGTAGTTGACCGATTGGCGCATGATTTGCGAACAGCGTTTCCTGCCATGAAGGGTTTTTCCCCTCGCAACCTGAAGTACATGCGCAGTTTTTCCCAGGCGTGGCCGGAGGCGGAATTTGTGCAAGCGGTGCTTGCACAATTGCCTTGGTATCACCATCTCGCGCTCTTAGACAAGTTGACCAGCTCCGCGGAAAGGCGCTGGTATGCCTCCCAGGCTATGCAACACCATTGGTCACGCAACGTGCTGGTGATGCAAATTGAAACCAACGCCCATGCGCGTTCGGGGCAAGCGGTGACCAATTTTGACCAAAGCCTACCCGCGCCGCTGTCTGATCTGGCCCGCGAATCATTGAAAGACCCTTACCGTTTTGACTTTCTCGGTCTGACCGAGGAAGCACAGGAACATGCGGTGGAGGAAGCGTTGGTCCACCACGCGACCCAATTTTTATTAGAGCTGGGTGCGGGATTTGCATTTGTCGGGCGGCAGGTACTTTTGAACGTGGGTGGAGATGAGTTTTTCATTGACCTCCTTTTTTACCATCTGAAGCTTCGCTGCTATTTCGTGATCGAACTCAAGGGCGGCAAATTCAAACCAGAGCATTTGGGTCAATTGGGTTTTTATTTGACGGCGGTCAATCGACAGGTAAAGGGCGAGCAAGATAACCCCACCATTGGCCTTCTGCTCTGTAAAACCAAGAACCAAGTGGTGGCTGAATATGCTTTGGGGGACAACACACAGCCCATGGGTATTGCCGAATACAAGTTACTCGAGTCGTTGCCCGAAGATTTACAAACCAGCTTGCCAAGTATTGAGGCCATCGAGCAAGGGTTGACGAAAAAACGAAGGAGGGTCATCAATGACTAACGTGCTGTTGCCATTGCATTTGGCACTGGTGGGTCTGTGGCTGGGCTGTGTTCTCACCGAGGCTTTATTCGAGCGAGCCTTGCTGGGAAAAGGGCGAGACAAAGAGTTGATCCTCACTGCTTTGCACAAGCGTGTTGATGTGTTCATTGAAATACCCGTTTTCACTTTGGTGGTTGTAACGGCAATGCTGCTCATGCCTCAAGCACCGATGGGCGGGGTCTTTGTGACCAAGTTGGTATTCGCGCTGTTGGCGGTCGCCACCAATGTGTTTTGCGTCTATCTGGTTTTCAAGCGCCATCAACTGGCTGCTACTGGCGATTGGACGGGCTTTGAGGCGACAGACCAGTTCCAGCATAAATGGGGTGCAGTGGTATTGATAGGAATTTTAGGGAGTGGCGTTTTAGGACTCTTGCAACATTAATTGGCAACGAACAAATCACCTTAGAGATATAAATCATGAAAATTTTTGTGCACACCATTTCGTCCACTGCGCTTATTGTGCCGCTCATGGTTATAGCGGCCCTCCTATGGGGTGGCCCCGGAACACCAGCGCCAATGCAAAGCATCAATGATCCATTTGAATCTGTGGATTTTTCAACGCTACCGCCGTTGAAAAACTACAAGGGCGCTGACGGTTCCACTTTGTACTTCAGAGAATATGTGCCTGCGGCAGCAGAGCCAAACGGCAGTGCAGTTCTGATTCATGGCTCATCAGCAAGCAGCAACAGCTTGCATCCCATGGCGACCGCTTTGTCTGCCGCTGGGGTCCACGTTTATGCACTGGATGTCCGAGGCCACGGTGCTTCTGGCCATAAAGGACATATTGATTTCATCGGCCAGCTTGAATCTGACTTGCACATGTTTGTGCAAGCGATCAAAGCCCCAAGCCCGTCGACCTTGATTGGCTTCAGTTCGGGTGGTGGTTTTGTGCTCAGGATGGCAGCGAGTGAGATGCAGTCTTCGTTCGACAGTTACTTGCTGCTGTCGCCCTTCTTGACTCACAGAGCACCTAACTACAGGCCTGACAGTGGCGGCTGGGTTTCAGTAGGTGTGCCACGTATCGTGGCGTTAACTGTGTTGAATGCGATGGGTCTATCGCACTGGAATGATTGGCCTGTCACTCGGTTTGCACTTTCAGAAGAAGCCAAAAGTTTCTTAACGCCTGAGTACGGTTTCAATCTGGCCATGAACTTCGCACCGCACCAAGATTACAAACTTGATTTAGAAAATGCCAAAGGCAAAGTGGCCATCTTGGCAGGCGACGCCGATGAGGCATTCCAAACGCAAGAGCTTCAGCGCATCGTACAAAGCGCGGGCAAAGACTGGCCTGTTCAATTGCTGCCAGGCATTCAGCACATTCCTTTGACCTTGGAGCCTGCGGCGTTGAAAGCCATAGCCGAGTTGGTGCAAAAGTTACAGGCGATTTAATTTGTGCACATCACCACTGGTGTGGACCAAGCCATCAGGGGACTGGCATCACTTAAAGTGAGAAGGTTTATTTCATTAGATTGAAAATTCGTCCTGAATTCATCAGGTTCTGCGGATCCAAGGCCTGTTTGATGCTGCGCATCAAGGCCAGTGCCACCGGGTCTTTGTAGTGCGGCAAGGTGTCGGCTTTCAAGCGGCCAATGCCATGCTCGGCGCTGATCGAACCTTCAAAGGCTTTCACAGCCTCGTACACCAAGTGGTTCACTTGCGCTTCATGCGCTTGCAAAAACACAGCGGCATCAGAATTGAGAGGGCATTGCACGTTGTAATGCAAATTGCCGTCGCCCAAGTGGCCAAAATTCACCATGCGCACGCCCGGCAGTTGCTGGGCCAACAGGGCATCGGTGTGGGCCACAAACGCGGGAATGGCCGACACAGGCAAGGCAATGTCATGTTTGATGTTCAGGCCTTCTGCGGCTTGCGCCATGCTGATGCTTTCGCGCACATGCCACAGCGCTTTGGATTGCGCGATGTTTTGCGCCACCACCGCGTCCACAACGCAACCGTGTTCCAGGGCGGTTTCCAGCAAGCGCTCCAATTGCTGGTGGGCATGGTCTTCGTTGTCGGTGTCGCTCAGTTCCAGCAACACACAGTAGGGCGTGCTTTGCCACAGCGGCACGCTCATGCTGGCGAAATGTTTCACCACCAAACCCAGCGCCACCTGGCCCATCATTTCAAAGCCAGTGAGGCCCGCGCCCAGTTGTTGTTGCGCCAAGCCCAGCAAATCCACAGCCGCTTGCACCGAGGGCACAGCCGCCCAAGCGGTGCGTTGCGCCGCAGGTTTGGGGAAGAGTTTCAAGGTGGCCGCTGTGATGACACCCAAGGTGCCTTCGCTGCCAATGAACAGGTTGCGCAAATCCAAACCCGTGTTGTCTTTGCGCAAGCCCGAGAGGCCATGCCAAACCTCGCCTTGGGGCGTCACGACTTCCAGTCCCAAACACAAGTCTCGCGCATTGCCATAGCGCAGCACTTGGGTGCCACCGGCGTTGCTGGCCAGGTTACCGCCGATGGTGCAACTGCCCTCTGACGCCAAGCTCAAGGGAAACAAAAACCCCACGTCGTCGGCCACTTGCTGCAAGTGCGCCAAAACACAACCGGCTTCCACCGTCAGGGTGGCGTTGGCGGCATCCAAAGCACGCACCGTGTTCAAGCGTTGCAAACTCAGCACCACCTCGCGGCCAGAATCGTCGGGCGTCGAGCCCATCACCAAACCGGTGTTGCCGCCTTGCGGCACCATCGGCACGCCTGCTGCGGCACAGGCTTTCACCACCGCGGCCACCTCAGTTGTGCTGGCGGGGCGCACCACAAACAGGGCTTTGCCTTGCGCTCGCCCGCGCCAATCGCGTTCAAAGGCGCTCAGGTCTTGGTCGGTCAAGACATGGGCATCGCCACAAATCTGGCGCAGCTGTGCCAACACCTCAACCATGCGTCATGTCCAAGGGAGCGGCAGCCAAGACGGCATTGCGCAGTCGCAGTCGCACATGCAAGGCACAAGCCACAAACAAGGTCAAGCACAACACGATCTCGATGCCTGCATAAGCGTTGCTGGGCCATCGATCGCCTTGGGCCCGCACCACCCCTTCGGTGAAATACAACCACACCACCAGGCTGACCCAGCGGTAGGTGTACATGCGGTTTTTCAGCAAACCCACCAGCGGCAACAACAAGGGCAGGGCTTTGAGCACCAACCACGAGCCGCCGGGGCGCAAAGGTGCCAACCACAGCTCCCAGCACAGCGACAACACGATGAGCCCGAGCAAGCTGCCCACCGCCATGAAACGGGTGAGCTGGACATGGCGCAGGGCGGTGGGGGTGAGGGGGGGAGGAGGCAATGGCATGATATGCAGATGATTGTCTCGTATCTGAAAAACAGCTGGTTCGGCTTGCAAGAATTCCCATGGCGCATGGCCGCACGCAGTTTGCGACTTCGTTTTGCCGATGACCGCTTGGGTCAAACCGCGGGTGCGCTCACCTTCACCACCACCATCGCTATGGTGCCGCTGGTCACCGTCACCTTGGCCGTGGTCACTGCTTTTCCCATCTTCGATCAATTTCAAAATGTGCTGCAACGTTGGCTGATTGAAAGCCTGATTCCCGACAGCATTTCACGTCAAGTGCTGGGCTATTTGACGCAGTTCACCACCAAGGCCAGTCGCTTGGGCTCGGTGAGTTTTGCTGCCTTGTTGTTCTCAGCGCTGGCGCTCATCTTCACCATCGACCGCAGCTTGAACGCCATCTGGCGGGTGCGCAAACCGCGACCCTTGCCCCAACGCGTGCTGCTGTATTGGGCGGTGCTCACGCTGGGGCCGTTGATGGTGACGGCGGGCTTGGTCACCATGGCCTCGGTCATCAGTTGGTCGGGGGGCTCTCTGCGCAGCCACGGGCCGGGCATGCGTTTGGCCTTGGATGTGTTGGAGTTTTTGCTGCTGTGGAGTGGCATCACCGCGCTCTACCGGTTTGTGCCCAACACCCATGTGCCTTGGCGGCAGGTGTTGGCGGGCAGTTTGGCCACCACCTTGGTGTTGGAAACTGCGCGCAGCTTGCTCACCTGGTACCTCGGCAACATGTCCACGTTTTCGCTGGTGTACGGGGCGTTTGCCACCGTGCCCATCTTGCTGATCTGGATTTACATGAACTGGGTGATCGTGTTGCTGGGGGCTGTGTTGGTGGCCAGTTGGCCCAGTCTGATGATGGGTGCGCTGCGGCACAGCAGCGCGCCGGGTTGGCATTTCCAGTTGGCGACCGAGGTGCTGCAGGTGCTGGGTGAGGCACGTCGTGGCAGCGCCCACGGCATGGACAGCTTGGCCTTGGCCAAGCATTTGCAAGTCGACCCGCTGCATTTGGAAGTGGTGTTGGAAAACCTGCAGGCCTTGGATTGGGTGGGCCTGTTGAACGAAGACACGCCCGGACGGCCGCCGCGCTATGTGCTGCTGGCCGCGCCGTCCAAAGCCTGAATCAAAACTCAGTCTTGGGGCAACAAAGACAGCGCCAAAGCGGCGGCATCACGGGCGTCTGTGCAAATGCCGCCCGCGCCAAATTGGGCGGCTTCAAAGTTTTGCAGCGTGAAGATGGGGCCACCCAACATCACCGCCAAACGCGGGTTGCGTGAAGCGGCCTTGATTTGCGAGACCAAGCTGGCCAAGCCCGCCAGTTGTTGCTCGATGCCGACCGAAATACCCACGGCGTCAAACCACTCGTTGCTGACCGCTTGGGCGAGTTCTTTGGAGGTGGGCGAAACCTCCACCACCACTTGCCAACCGTCTTTGCGGAAAAACTCAGCCACGATGGTGGGGCCCAAGATGTGCTCCGAGCCGGGGGCCGAGGCGATCATCACGCGCTTGGTGTCACCTTGTACCAAGGGACCGTCTTTGTACTCAAAACCAATGTCGTGGGCAATGGCATGCAAGCGCACCAAGCCTTGCGTGACTTGGGTGAAGTCCATGCGGTCGGTTTCCCATTGCGTGCCCAAATAGCGTGCCGCAGGCGTAATGAGTTCCAAGAACACATGCTCGGTGTTCAAACCTTCTTCCATCATTTGGGCGACAAAGGCTTGTGCAGCCAGTGGGTCCATAGCCAAGCAATGCCGCACAAATTCTTCGATTTCTTCAGGCGTGGGCAAGGGGCGACTGGTGGGCACCAGACTCAGGCGCATCGGGTTGATGCGCTCCGCCTTGAGCAGCCTGGGAATGATTTCCGCTTCGATGATCGACAAGATGGACGACTGGCATTCAGACGGGTTGCCTTTGAGGGGCTTGGCCGAGTCGTCATTGGAGGCAGGTGCGCCCTTGGAAAACATGGACATGGCCATCCAGGTGATCTTGGCGATCGGACCAAACTGGTGGAACTTTTGCAAAACAGCGCTTGGGTTCATTGGGAGTGGGTGCTCTGTGAACTTGTGCAAGAGCAAGATGGCCGTTGCTGAACCAAATTTAGCCAGCCCCACCCAATTAGGCAAGCAGGTAAACGCCCCCAAGGGAATACCCTAGGAAAAACGACTATTTATCGGTTTCTGACGCTTGATTAAACCGTTTTCGTTGACAAGCAAACCATTATGATGTTAACTTGTCCTTACACTTAATCATGTCAATTTCAAATGACAAATTGAGACCAAGGTTTTCACAGAATTTGCGCCCATGGGGGGCGCAGATACCTCGTGCGGTTTGAGCACGTTTTGGAGTACTACAAGGAGTCATCCATGTCTGACCACCAGAAAGTCTGGCCTACCGGTTTAACCGAGGCCGAATCGGAGGAAATACATAGACAGCTGATTCAGGGCACGCAAATCTTCGGCATGATTGCCGCGTTGGCGCACCTGTTGGCCTATATCTATTCCCCTTGGCTGAAGTAACAGAAGGAGGTAAATCATGATTTACGGAAAAATGTGGTGTGTTGTCAAACCTTCGGTTGGCATACCGTTGTTCATCGCTGCCGTCGCTATCGCGTCTTTCAGTGTTCACCTGGCCATCGTGTCCAACACGACCTGGGTTAAGAAATTTCTGAATGGTGCTGCGCCTGCCGCTGTCAGTCAGACGGAAACGTCTACGGGGAAAAGTTAAATTTTCTCTTCGCAGGTCGGGTGATTCGTTCGCCTGACCTGCACTTCTTTCATGACCACCAAATACCAAAAAGTCATGCACATGTGGGGGGACTTGGCACCCAAGTTCTTGCCCTTTGCAGATGCGGCGTCTGAAGACCTGCCGCTGTCGCGCTTATTGCGATTGGCTTTGTTTCAAGTCAGTGTGGGCATGGCCTTGGTGCTGTTGGTCGGCACCTTGAACCGGGTCATGATCGTGGAGTTGAAGGTGCCTTCCTCCATCGTGTCCATCATGGTGGCCATCCCCTTGCTGTTTGCGCCTTTTCGCGCGCTCATTGGCTTTCGCTCTGACAACCACCGCTCCGAGTTGGGCTGGCGGCGTGTCCCCTACATGTGGATGGGGGCCATGATCCAATTTGGCGGCTTGGCCATCATGCCGTTCGCCCTGCTGGTGTTGGCTGGTGCGGGTCAGTCTGCCGGGCAACCACCATGGGTGGGGCAGTTGGGCGCGGCCATCGCGTTTTTGCTGGTGGGTGCCGGTTTGCACACCACCCAAACCGTCGGCTTGGCCTTGGCCAACGACCTGGCTGCTGAGGAATCACGCCCCAAAGTGGTGGGCTTGATGTACGTCATGCTGCTGGTGGGCATGATCATCAGCGCCTTGTTGTTTGGCGTGTATTTGGCCGATTTTTCGCCCGGCGTGCTGATCCAAGTGATTCAGGCCAGCGCCGTCACCACCTTGGTGTTGAACGTGATCGCACTGTGGAAGCAAGAGCCGCGCAGCCGTTTGCGGCGCGGCAAACCCGCTGTCGAGCCCTCTTTCACAGAGGCTTGGGCCACTCTGACGCAAGACAGCCGGGCCCTGCGCACCTTGATAGCCGTGGGTTTGGGCACCTTCGCCTTCAGCATGGAAGATGTCTTGCTCGAGCCCTATGGCGGTCAAATTTTGAACATGAGTGTGAGCGCCACCACGGTCTTGACCGCCACCTTGTCCTTGGGTGGATTGTTTGGTTTTGCGTGGGCATCCAAGGTGTTGAGCCAAGGCGCAGACCCTTACAACATGGCGCGTTCGGGGGTGTTGGTGGGTGTTCCAGCTTTCGTGGCTGTCATCTGTTCTGGTTACCTGAA
Source organism: Comamonadaceae bacterium (assembly GCA_947448745.1). Lineage (GTDB taxonomy): Bacteria > Pseudomonadota > Gammaproteobacteria > Burkholderiales > Burkholderiaceae_C > Limnohabitans. The sequence continues at coordinate 23,238 of CANFOQ010000025.1, read as the reverse complement.
CCTCGAGTGGTTGTTTTCACTGGGGGTGTTTGGCATAGGCCTGGGTGGCGGATTGTTCAGCCATGGCACGCTCACCTCGTGCATGAACCTGGCGCCCAAAGACCAAAGCGGTCTGGCGCTGGGGGCCTGGGGCGCCGTACAGGCCACCGCCGCCGGTTTGGCCATGGCGCTGGGCGGCATCATGCGCGACATGGTGGACCTGATGAACGGCGCCGCCGCCAACGGTTATGTCAGTGTTTATGTGGTGGAGTTGGTCGTGCTAATCTTCACCGCCGTCGTCTTGTCACCCTTGGTTCGCCAGGCGACAGTGACCAGGTTTCCCTCTGAACAGCGCCCCTGAACGTCATTTTTAAAAGGAGATTTCCATGAAAATTCACCATATTTTGTTGATCTTTTGGTTGGTTGTGGTTGGCTTTTTTCTCATGAACTACTTCCGCGACAAGCGCAATCGCCATTGATTCGCCAGCGCCATTTCACCTTCAAAAGCACAGGCCTCGGCCTGTGTTTTTTTTCGCCGCAAAGTCCTCTCCATTACCCCGTTGAAAGCCCCTGAAAACCACGGTTGACAAATGCAAATGTGTTGATACATTTACATGAAATACTGTCAACTCAGATTGACAATCAACCTCAGGGGGTTCCCATGGACTTACACCAACTGGCAGAGCAGGCGCTGGCCGTGCATTTCGAGCAAGCCGTGGGCACCACCGCCCCTGCGCGGCTGGTGGCCGCCATGCGGCATGCGGTGTTTTCCGGTGGTGCCCGCATCCGCCCGCAGCTCTGTACCGCTGTCGCCCATGCCTGTGGCATGAACGCCCCGCAGCTCACACAAGCCGCTGGCGTGGCCATCGAACTCATGCACTGCGCCTCGCTGGTCCATGACGACATGCCCGCTTTCGACAATGCCGACACCCGCCGTGGCCGCCCCAGCGTCCACAAAGCCTACGGCGAAGCCTTGGCCTTGCTCACGGGTGACGGCCTGATCGTCATGGCCTACCAAGTCCTGCTGAACGCCGGCAAAGCCCACCCCGACCGCCTGATTGCATTGATGCAAACCCTCTCGGACGCCGTGGGCGTGCCCAATGGCATCGTCGCCGGTCAAGCCTGGGAGTGCGAATCCCGCGCCGATTTGAGCCAATACCAGCGGGCCAAAACCGGTGCCTTGTTTGTGGCGGCCACCTGTGCAGGTGCCGAATCAGCTGGTGCAGACCCGCTGCCTTGGCGGGCGCTGGGCGACTGCTTGGGCGAGGCCTACCAAGTCGCCGACGACATCCGTGACGTCATTGGGCAATCCGCCGATCTGGGCAAACCTACTGGCCAAGACGCCCAGCATGGACGCCCCAGCGTGGCCCATGAGTTGGGCTTGAGCGGGGCGATTGGCTACTTCGAAAACCTGATCGACCGGGCGGTGGATTCGGTGCCGCAAGTGGCCAGTGCCGACAAATTGCGCCAAATCGTGCGCATGGAATCCGAGCGCTTGGTGCCCAGCAGCATTTGCCAGTCTTACAAAACCGCTGCGTCCGCCAGCGCTTCCAGCCTTCAACATTGAGCCGGGCAGGAGAGAGCCGATATGCGCCACCTTGACCTGTCCCGCGCCGACCTGACGCACTTGGATCGACCCGCTTGGCGAGACCGTTTTGCCGCATGGTTTGACGATGTCCTGACCCGCCCAGGCATTTACCGCTGGGCCTTGTCCAACCCCATCACCCGCTGGTTCACGCAGTACCGAACACGCCAGGTGTTCAATTTGATGGCCGGCTTTGTCCACACCCAAGTGCTGTTGGCCTGTGTGCGTCTCAACCTGCTGGCGCACGTCAAAACAGCACCCAAAACACTGGACGAGTTGGCGACGCTCACGCGTGTGCCCGCCGGTGGTTTGCAACGCTTGGTGCAGTCCGCTGTGTCGCTGGGCTTGCTGGAGCAACGCAGCCAACAGCGCTATGGCTTGGGGCCGCTGGGCGCACCGGTGGTCAGCCACCCCGGCATCCAAGCCATGATCGAGCACAACCAACTGCTCTACCAAGACATGCTCGACCCAGTGGCGATTTTGCAAAGCCAATGGCAAGGCGCCATGAGCGACTACTGGCCCTATGCCGGCAATGCCGAGCAAACCCCCGACAACACCAGCGCCCAGGCGTATGCACGCTATTCGGAGTTGATGGCGGCGTCGCAAACATTCGTCATCGAGGAAATTCTGGCGGCCTATGCGTTTGACGGTCACCGATCAGCCCTGGACGTGGGTGGCGGCATGGGCCGCTTCGCCTGTGAGCTGGCCTTGGCCTACCCCCAGTTGGCAGTCCGCGTGTTCGATTTGCCCGACGTCTGCCGAGTCAGTCAGCAGCAGATCGCGGGCCGTGGGCTGGCCGAGCGCGTGCAGGCTGTGCCTGGCGATTTCACCCAAGAGACCTTGCCCAGCGGCGCGGATGTGATCACCTTGGTGCGCATCGCCCATGACCACGCCGACGCCGTGGTGCTGGCGCTGCTGAAGGCCATTCACCAGGCGTTGCCTGTCGGCGGCCGATTCGTGCTGGCCGAGCCCATGGCCTCCGAGCCAGGGCAGCGGCCCGAAGGCGACGCTTACTTTCATTTCTACCTGCTGGCCATGGGCTCTGGCCGGTTGCGCACGCCGATGGAGTTGATGCATTTGATGCACCAAGCCGGTTTCAGCCAGGTGGAACTGCTGTCCAACCCGATGCCGGTGCATGCCCGCGTCCTGCTGGGCCGCAAGGTCTAAGTGTTTCCCCTAGTTCAATATCAGAAACTGTAAATATAAATTGACATAAATCAATGTAAGGCAAAAAATACAGTCATGCACGCAAACGCCATCGTCTTCAAAAACCCCCAGCAATTGGCGCTGGAGGCATTGACCTTGCCGAAAACGGGGAATGAGGACATTCAGATCGAGGTGGAGTTCAGCGGCATCAGCACCGGCACCGAGCGTTTGCTCTGGGACGGCAGCATGCCACCGTTCCCCGGCATGGGCTATCCGCTGGTGCCTGGCTACGAAACCGTGGGCCGGATCGTCGAAAAGGGTGCTGATGTCCCTCTGGACATCGGCCAACGGGTGTTTGTGCCCGGTGCCAATTGTTTCGAAGGCGTGCGCAGCCTGTTTGGCGCATCGGCTTCGCACCTGGTCACCAACCACAGCCGGGTCATGCCTGTGTCAGATGCGCTCGGCCCCAAAGCCGTGTTGTTGGCGCTGGCCGCCACCGCCTACCACGCGGTCTCCATGGGTGGCAAGCGTGAACAAATCATTCCCCCCGACCTGATCGTGGGTCACGGCATCATGGGCCGCTTGTTGGCACGCATGACCGTGGCCGCAGGTTATGCGGCCCCCACCGTGTGGGAAACCCAAGCAGCGCGGCGCAGCGGTGCACTGGGTTACCAAGTGCTGCACCCGGATGAGGACGAGCGCCGCAACTACCAAGCCATTTACGACGTCAGTGGCGACGCCAAATTGCTCGACCAACTGATTTTGCGATTGGCCCCTGGCGGCGAAGTGGTGTTGGCTGGTTTTTACAAAGACAAGCTGGCGTTTGACTATGCCCCGGCCTTCATGCGCGAGGCGCAAATCCGCACCGCCGCCGAATGGAAGCGCCCCGATTTACAAGCCGTCACCGAGTTGGTCAACACCGACCGACTCTCACTGGACGGATTGATCACGCACCACGGAAGTCCTTCGCAAGCCAAAGCGGCTTATGAAACGGCTTTTGATGATGCTTTGTGCCTGAAGATGGTTTTGGACTGGAGTGCCAACGCATGACTACGCAAGCAAACGGAAATTCTCAGCCGATCACATTCGTTGATCGTTTGCGGCAAGAGGCTTCAGTGGAAGTAGATCCGGTGCACACCGATGCGCCCACCAAAGAAACCCAAATCATTGCCATTTACGGCAAGGGTGGCATTGGCAAAAGTTTCACCTTGGCCAACCTCAGTTACATGATGGCGCAGCAAGGCAAGAAGGTGTTGCTGATTGGTTGTGACCCCAAGAGCGACACCACCAGTTTGCTGTTTGGTGGCAAGGCCTGCCCCACCATCATTGAAACGTCGTCACGCATGAAACTCGCGGGCGAAGCGGTCAGCATCAGCGATGTCTGCTTCAAACGCGATGGCGTATTCGCCATGGAACTCGGTGGCCCCGAAGTCGGTCGCGGATGCGGCGGTCGCGGCATCATCCACGGCTTTGAAACCCTGGAAAAACTCGGCTTCCACGACTGGGGCTTTGACTACGTGTTGCTCGACTTTTTGGGCGACGTGGTGTGCGGCGGTTTCGGTCTGCCGATTGCTCGCGACATGTGTCAAAAAGTGATTGTGGTGGGCTCCAACGATTTGCAGTCCCTCTATGTGGCCAACAACGTTTGCTCGGCCGTGGAGTATTTCCGCAAGCTCGGCGGCAATGTCGGCGTGGCTGGCATGGTCATCAACAAAGACGACGGCACCGGTGAAGCGCAGGCCTTTGCCGCCAATGCCGGCATTCCAGTGTTGGCTGCCATTCCCGCGGATGAAGACATTCGCCGCAAGAGTGCCAGCTACGAAATCATCGGCATCCCTGGCACCCCATGGGGCCCCATGTTCGAGCAGCTCGCCATCAATGTGGGCTTGGCCCCACCGGTGCGCCCCAAGCCCCAAACCCAAGACGAATTGCTGGGTTTGTTCAGCGCCGATGTGGTGGGTCGCAATGTGGTGCTCGAGCCCGCCACCACTTTCGACATGGTGGGTCGCCACGATGTCGTCAAACCCAGTCTTGAAGTTGTGTACGACGAGGCCTGAAACCATGGCACGCACCATTCCCATCACCCCCGCGGCACCCGACCAACTGGTGACCACCGCCTTGGAGGGCGACGGCATGGGTTGCCACGCAGGTGGTGAAACCTTGTTGGCAGCCGCTAAGCAAGCGGGCAAGTCGGAGGTGTTGAACCAATACGCCCAAGACTACCCGCGCAACGAAGCGGCTGGCCCACACGACCAACCGCAAAGCATGTGCCCCGCCTTTGGCTCGCTGCGTGTGGGTTTGCGCATGAAGCGCACCTCCACCATCTTGTCGGGCTCGGCCTGCTGTGTCTATGGCCTGACCTTCACCTCGCATTTCTACGGCGCACGGCGCACCGTGGGCTATGTGCCGTTCAACTCCGAGACTTTGGTCACCGGCAAGTTGTTCGAGGACATTCGCGAAGCGGTTCATGCTGAAGCCGATCCCGAAAAACTCGATGCCATCGTCGTCATCAATTTGTGTGTGCCCACCGCCAGCGGTGTGCCCCTGCAATTGCTGCCCAAAGAAATCAACGGCGTGCGTGTCATTGGCATCGATGTGCCCGGCTTTGGTGTGCCCACCCATGCCGAGGCCAAGGACGTGTTGGCTGGTGCCATGCTGCGTTATGCCCGCCAAGAAATCATGTCGGGCCCGGTGCAAGCCCCACGCGGTGGCCGTCAAGCCTTGCCCAGCGTGGCATTGCTCGGCGAGATGTTCCCTGCCGACCCGATGGGGATTGCGCAAATGTTGGCCCCCATGGGATTGGCTGCAGGACCGGTGGTGCCCACCCGTGAATGGCGCGAACTCTACGCCGCACTCGACTGCGCCACGGTGGCAGCCATTCATCCTTTTTACACCGCCACCATCCGTGAATTTGAAGCGGCTGGGCGGCCCATTGTGGGCTCGGCACCAGTGGGCATCGAAGGCACACAAGACTGGTTGCAAGCCATTGGCCAATCCTGTGGCATCGCGCAAGACAAGATTGATTTGTCGCGCAACCAAAGCTTGGCGGCCATGCGCGGCATCTTGAGCGCCAAACCCATTCAAGGTCGCATCACCCTCAGTGGCTACGAAGGCTCGGAGTTGTTGGTGGGTCGTTTGCTGGTGGAATGCGGTGCCGATTTGCGTTATGTCGGCTCTGCTTGTCCCGCCACACCATGGAACAAAGCCGATGCCGAATGGTTGAAAGCCAAGGGCGTGCAAGTGCAGTTCCGTGCATCCCTCGAGCAAGACATGGCCGCGGTGCATGAATACAAGCCGCAGTTGGCCATTGGCACCACCCCCGTCGTGCAAAAAGCCAAAGAAGCCTCCATTCCCAGCTTGTACTTCACCAACCTCATTTCAGCCCGTCCCTTGATGGGTGTGGCCGGCGCAGGCTCCTTGGTGCAAGTGGTGCAAGCGGCCATCGGCAACCAAGCCCGCTTTGACCGCATGAAAGATTTCTTCGGTGAAACCGGCATGGGCCACGCCACCGGTGTGTGGCAAGGTGTGCCGGTCGACCGTCCCGAGTTCAAAGCCGAAACCAAACGACAACTCGAACGCATTGCGAAAAAACGCAAAGCAGAGGAGATGGGCTGATGCTGGTACATGACCACGATCGCGCAGGCGGCTATTGGGGGGCGGTGTATGTGTTCACCGCCATCAAAGGTTTGCAAGTCGTCATCGACGGCCCGGTGGGTTGCGAAAACCTGCCAGTCACCTCGGTGTTGCATTACACCGATGCGCTGCCGCCGCACGAATTGCCCATCGTGGTCACGGGTTTGGCTGAAGAACAGCTGGGACGCGAGGGCACGGAAGGTGCGATGAAACGCGCCCACGCCGCCCTGGACCCCGAGTTGCCAGCGGTGGTGGTCACCGGCTCCATTGCCGAAATGATTGGTGGTGGTGTCACGCCCGAGGGCACCGGCATCCAACGCTTCTTGCCGCGCACGATTGACGAAGACCAATGGCAGTGCGCCAACCGGGCCATGTACTGGTTGTGGACCGAGTACGGTCTGAAAAAAGTACCCGCACGCAAACCGTTTGCCGAGCGTCCTGCCGGTGAAAAACCACGTGTCAACATCATCGGCCCCAGCTACGGCACCTTCAACTGCCCCAGCGACTTGGCCGAAATCAAACGTCTGGTGCAAGGCATTGGTGCTGAAGTCAACATGGTGTTCCCCTTGGGCAGCCACCTGGCCGATGTGTCGCGTTTGGTGGAAGCCGATGTGAATATTTGCATGTACCGTGAGTTCGGTCGCATGCTGTGCGAAGCCCTGGAACGCCCTTACTTGCAAGCACCGATTGGCTTGCACAGCACGACCGCTTTCTTGCGTCAGTTAGGTAGCTTGCTCAACCTCGACCCCGAGCCCTTCATTGAACGTGAACGCCACACCACACTCAAGCCTCTGTGGGATTTGTGGCGCTCGGTGACGCAAGATTTTTTCTCAACCGCCAGTTTTGCGGTGGTGGCCGGTGAAACCTATGCCCGTGGCCTGAAGCATTTCCTGGAAGTGGAAATGGGCCTGCCTTGCAAGTTCAGCGTGTCGCGCACAGCCGGTGCCAAAACCGACAACCAAAGCGTGCGCAAGATGTGCCACCAGCAAACACCACTCATCATGTTTGGCAGCTACAACGAACGCATGTACTTGTCCGAAGTGTCGGGCGGACCCATGCGTGCAGCCTTCATTCCGGCTTCTTTTCCGGGTGCCGTGATTCGCCGCCACACCGGCACACCTTTCATGGGTTACAGCGGTGCCAGCTATGTGGTGCAAGAGGTGTGCAACGCCTTGTTTGACGCCTTGTTCCACATCCTGCCCCTGGGCACCGAGATGGACAAAGTCGAAGCCACCCATGCGCGTGGCGTGGTCGTGCCCAACGCCGATTGGCACGACGACGCCCAAGCCTTGCTGCGTGATTTTGTGCAACACCAACCGGTGTTGGTGCAAATTTCTGCGGCCAAGCGTTTGCGCGATTTGTCTGAACAACTCACGCGCCAGGCTGGCGACGATGTGGTCAAGGCCGATCACGTGCAAGCGGCGGCGAAAGATTTGGGTTTGGCGGCGGTGGCCGCATGAAGTTTCAAGTTGTTGTTGCAAAAACTGTTTTTTGCAATCCAAGAATGTCGTGGCGGTCTGCTGCGGCTACTCAAGTTGCGCGGGTTGAGCGCAGCAATGGCCGCAAGGTCAATTTGTGAAGGAGCAGTCTTATGTCACAGCGGACATCCATCTCTGGCTTGACGGACGAAGAGGCTCAGGAATTTCATGCATTCTGGATTCAAGGAACTGTGGGTTTCACGGCAGTAGCCGTGTTGGCACACATCCTGGTCTGGGCATGGCGTCCCTGGTTCTGAGGCCGTTTACTTTCATTTGAAGGGGTTAAGCATGTCTAACACCAGTTCTCTCGATCAACGGCACTCGCGTGCCAATGAATCCCAAACGTTTGTCGCTATTTTTGCGCTTGGTTTTTTGGTTTTTTTCACAATTGCTTTCATGGCTTCCATGCTGGGCATCAACTGGAGAAATTACTTGCCAGGGGCGGAGAGCACCAAGGGTTTGGTGGCTGGCGTGAAAGCAGCTGTCTACACCTTCATGTCACACATCACTTAGGAGAAGAAATATGTGGCGCATTTGGAAACTCTACGACCCGCTACGGGCCATGGTTGTTCAAGGCATTTTCTTGTTCGGACTGGCTGCAATGATTCATCTGATCTTGCTCAGCACCAACAAGTTCAATTGGCTCGACGGCCCACGCAAAGCAGCAGGCACAGCATCAGTGCAAAACGCACCGATGCCTCCTGCCGTACCAGCGGTCAAGTCTTAATCGACCTGATGCTGTTTCAGATGAAGCCCTGGCATGGCCAGCGCTTCATCTGAAATTTGAATTCAATTTTCCTAGTAAGGGGCGCGATCATGTCCATGCTCAGTTTTGAAAAAAAATACCGAGTCCGAGGTGGTACCTTGGTGGGCGGTGACCTGTTCGATTTTTGGATCGGCCCTTTCTATGTGGGTTTCTTTGGTGTCACCACCATCTTCTTTTCATTCCTTGGAACGGCCCTGATTCTGTGGGGTGCCTCTCAAGGGCCCACCTGGAACCTGTGGCAAATCAGCATTGCACCCCCCAACCTGTCCTACGGCCTGCGCATGGCGCCGCTGATGGAAGGGGGTCTGTGGCAACTCATCACGGTTTGTGCGTTGGGTGCCTTCGTGTCTTGGATGATGCGCGAAATTGAAATTTGCCGAAAACTCGGCATGGGCTTGCATGTGCCGTTCGCGTTCGGCGTGGCGATCTTTGCCTACTTCACGCTGGTGGTGATTCGCCCCGTGTTGTTGGGCGCTTGGGGACATGGCTTCCCCTACGGCATCTTCAGCCACCTTGATTGGGTGTCCAACGTCGGCTACCAGTATTTGCACTTTCACTACAACCCCGCACACATGATTGCGGTGAGCTTTTTCTTTGCGACCGTGTTTGCCTTGTCCTTGCATGGCGGTTTGGTGTTGTCGGCTACCAACCCCCCTGCGGGTGAAGTGGTGAAGACGCCCGAGCACGAAGACACGTTTTTCCGCGATGCCATCGGCTATTCCATCGGAACGCTGGGTATCCACCGCATGGGCTTGTTCTTGGCCTTGGCGGCGGTGTTGTTCAGCGCCTTGTGCATCGTGATCAGTGGACCGTTCTGGACGCGTGGTTGGCCAGAGTGGTGGGGTTGGTGGCTCAACATGCCTATCTGGAAATAAGGCAGGAGACGAATCATGCAATATCAAAATATCTTCACCACCGTGCAAGCGGTTGGCCCCACACACCATGGCGTGGAGCTGGGACATGGCAACAGTCCACGCACTGGCGAACCCTTCATCGCCTATTGGTTGGGCCGCATCGGCAATGCCCAACTCGGCCCCATTTACCTGGGCGGCTTGGGCATCGCTTCAATCATGTGCGGCTTGATCGCCTTTGTCACCATCGGTTTGAACATGCTGGCCTCGGTGCACTGGAACCCGATTCAATTTGTGCGTCAATTGTTTTGGTTGGCCCTTGAACCGCCAGCACCAGGCTATGGCTTGGGCATTCCGCCGATGAACCAAGGCGGATGGTGGTTGTTCACCGGTTTCTTCCTGACAGCATCCTTGTTCTTGTGGTGGGCCCGCATGTACCGCCGCGCCCGAGAGCTGGGTTTGGGCATGCACATACCTTGGGCCTTTGCAGCTGCGATTTGGCTCTACTTGGTCTTGGGTTTGTTTCGTCCAATTTTGATGGGCTCGTGGGGCGAGGCTGTGCCGTTTGGCATCTTCCCGCACCTGGATTGGACGGCCGCGTTTTCACTGCGCTATGGCAACTTGTTCTATAACCCCTTCCATGCTTTGTCGATTGCCTTCTTGTATGGCTCTACCTTGTTGTTCGCCATGCACGGCGCCACCATCTTGGCCGTGGGTCGTTACGGTGGTGAACGCGAGATTGAGCAAATTGTGGACCGTGGCACAGCTTCTGAACGTGCCGCCTTGTTCTGGCGTTGGACCATGGGCTTCAACGCCACGATGGAATCCATTCACCGTTGGGCTTGGTGGTTCGCAGTCTTGTGTCCTTTGGTGGGTGGCATCGGCATCTTGCTGACCGGCACCGTGGTTGACAACTGGTACCTGTGGGCGGTCAAGCATGGCGTGGCCCCTCCTTATCCCACCGTGTTCCCTGAAGTGGTGGACCCTGCAACTCTGACAGGAGCGAAACCATGAACATGCGCCAACTTCTTTCCATCGCAGGCTTGGCCGCTGTGTTCTTGCTGGCTGGTTGCGAACGACCACCCACCGACACGGTGCAGCATGGCTATCGCGGCACGGGCATGGTGCAGGTCTACAACCCACGCACCTTGGACTTGAAAACCGAAGCCAATGTGCTCCCCGTGGCACTGCCCTTGGCACCTGGTGACAGTCCCAAAGCTTCTACTTTGTACAAAAACGTGAAAGTCTTGGGCAACCTCAGCAACAACGAGTTCACCCGATTGATGCTCTCCATGACTTCGTGGGTGGCACCCACGGAAGGCTGTGCTTACTGCCACAACCCAGCGAACTTCGCTGAAGACAGCAAGTACACCAAGGTGGTGGCGCGGCGCATGATCGAGATGACACGACACATCAACACCGATTGGAAAACCCACGTTGCTGAAACCGGTGTCACTTGTTACACCTGCCACCGTGGCAACCCGGTGCCCAGCAACATCTGGTTCAAGGAAGCCGAGCAAGATAAAGGGGCAGACTTCATCGGTGACCGCGCGGGTCAAAACCTGGCCGCCACGTCGGTCGGCCTGTCTTCATTGCCCAGCGATCCCTTCACGCCTTTCTTGTTGGGTGAATTGGATATTCGTATCAACAGCACCACGGCCTTGCCAACAGGCAACCGCCATTCGATCAAACAAGCCGAGTGGACTTATGGCCTGATGACCCACATGTCTTCAGCCCTGGGTGTGAACTGCACGTACTGTCACAACACGCAATCCTTCGCCAACTGGAAGGGCAACCCGCCGCAGCGTGCGGTGGCTTGGCACGGCATCCGCATGGCGCGAGACTTGAACACGGCCTACATGGAGCCGCTCACCAGCACCTTCCCCGAGCAACGTTTGGGCCCCACGGGTGACGCGCCCAAGGCCAACTGCGCCACTTGCCACCAAGGGGCCTACAAACCTTTGAATGGCCAGTCGATGCTGAAAAGCTTCCCTGAATTGGCCGGTCCAGGAGCAGAACCCACTGCGCCTGTGAAGGTGGCTAAAAAATAAAGCGAGTCAACCATGCGCATGCCCGTTCAAGCGATGGTGACCCAACACATTTTGTTGGCACAACCGCGCGGGTTTTGCGCCGGGGTGACCCGCGCCATCGACATCGTTGAACGTGCCTTGCAAAAATTTGGCGCACCGGTGTATGTGTTCCATGAAATCGTTCACAACCAATGGGTGGTGCAGCAGTTGCAAGACCAGGGGGCGGTGTTTGTCAATGCCATTGCCGACATTCCCGACAAAAGCCTGACCATCTTCAGCGCCCATGGCGTTTCGCAAGCCATCAAGGCCGAGGCCGACAGCAAATACCTGCGCGTGATTGACGCTACCTGTCCTTTGGTCACCAAGGTGCACGCCCAAGCACAGCGCTATGTTCAACGTGGCTATGCGTTGGTGATGATTGGCCACGCCGGCCACGAGGAAGTGGAAGGCACGATGGGCAGTGTGGACACGCAAGTGCATTTGGTCAGCCAAGTCAGTGATGTGGCCTTGCTGCCTTTGCAGCCCAATCAAGCGATTGCGTATGTGACCCAAACCACCTTGAGCATGGACGACACACGCGACATCATCGCCGCGCTCACACAACGTTTCCCGCAGATTGAAGGCCCAGACGTGCAAGACATTTGCTACGCCACGCAAAACCGACAAACCGCTGTGCGCGCCCTTGCGCATGAAGTGGACTTGGTGTTGGTGGTGGGGGCACGCAACAGTTCGAATTCCAACCGCTTGCGTGAAGTGGCAGCCAGTCAAGACGTGCCGGCCTATTTGGTGCAAGACGAGTCGGAACTTGACCCAGCCTGGTTGCAAGGCATTCACAACATCGGCATCAGTTCAGGCGCATCCACCCCCGAGGTCTTGGTGCAGCGTGTCATTGCAGCCCTGAACCAACACGAACCCCACCGCATCCTGCCCATGCCAGGCGTGGAAGAAGACGTGGTGTTTCGCTTGCCTGCCGAGTTGGCTTGAGGCGTGCCGACCATGGGCGCTGACAACGCACTTCCGCAGTCAGTCTCAGGCATCGTCGTGGTCTTGTTGGTCGACCTGCTGAAAGCCAAACGCTCTTGGGGTTGGCTGCGTTTGGCCCAAGGCGCCTTGGCCTTGAAAAATGTGGCTGGTTTGTTGTTTGCCAAGGTCATGGGCAGCGGCCATGAAGGTGGCTTTGGTTTGCGGCCGAGTGCAAGCCACCAAGGCTTGGTGTTGATGTTCGACACCCATGCCCATGCGAATGCTTTTTTGCAAGGCGACACGGCGCAGCAGTACAAAAACAATGCGCGTGAATGGTTCAGTGCCTGCATGACCATCGACAGCAGTCGTGGCGCTTGGAACCAGATTGCATGGCAAGCCACGGCTGCACCTGCGTCAGACCTGCCCGCTGCAGCTTTCGATCAACTGCCCGTGGCCACGATCACACGGGCCAGCATCCGTTCATCCAGCGCCATGGCGTTTTGGCGATACGCACCCGCGGCACAAGCCGATTTGCAAGCCGCCCGTGGCTGCTTACTGGCCATGGGTTTGGGTGAAGCCCCATTGCTGCGGCAATGCACCTTCAGTATTTGGCAAGACACTGCATCCATGGTGGGCTACGCCCAAAGTGGTGCGCATCTTGCCGCCATTCAAGCGGCGTACAAACATGGGTTTTTCACCGAGTCCATGTTTGTGCGCATGCGTGTGTTGGCCATGGATGGACAGTGGCAAGGCAAGGACTACGCCGCCCACAGCGCCCCTGTGCAGGAGGTGGCTCATGCGTGAACGCCATGTCGTGGTGGTGGGTGCCGGCATGGGCGGCTTGGTCAGCGCCTTGTTGTTGGCGCACCAGGGCGTGCACGTCACGGTCATCGAGCGCGGCTTGCTGCCCGGCGGCAAAGTGCGGCAATTGCAAGTGGATGGTGCAGCCATCGACAGCGGCCCCACCGTTTTCACCATGCGCTGGGTGTTCGATGAACTCTTCGCCTCGGTTGGTGCCTCCATGGACCAATTGTTGAAATTGCAAACTCTGGATGTGCTGGCACGCCATGCTTGGGCCGATGGCAAGCATTTGGATTTGTTCGCCGATGTGCAAGCCTCCACCGATGCGATTGGCCGCTTTGCGGGTTTGGCCGAAGCTCGCAACTTCGAGCGCTTTTGTTTGAAAACCCGGGAGGTTTACGACACCTTGCAAGCGCCCTACATCCAAACCACCTTGCCGTCGGTGATGCAGTTCACCAAGGTGTTGGGCGCACGCGGTTTGGCCACCTTGGCGTCGCTGGGGGTCATGTCCAGCTTGTGGGAAAGCCTGGGTCGCTACTTTCAAAACGACAAGCTGCGCCAGTTGTTTGCCCGCTATGCCACCTATTGCGGCTCGTCGCCATGGCAAGCGCCCGCCACCTTGATGCTGATTGCCCAAGTGGAAATGGATGGTGTCTGGACCATTGAGGGCGGCATGCATGCCTTGCCCCAATGCCTTGAGAAGCTGGCCAAAGCCCGAGGTGCAAAGTTTCTGTACGGCCAATCGGTGCAACGCATTCACACCGCACAAAACAAGGTCTGTGGCGTCAGCCTCACCAATGGTGAAACCATTGAAGCCGATGCCGTGGTCTTCAACGGGGACGTGTCGGCCTTGCATGCAGGCTTGTTGGGGCCAGCAGCAACCCAAGCCACACCGCGAGGCAACCGCCAACGCTCTTTGTCGGCAGTCACTTGGTCCATCAATGCCAAAACATCCGGCTTTGAATTGGACAGGCACAATGTTTTCTTTCAAAACCACTACGCCGCTGAGTTCAAAGATATTTTTGAAAAACAACAATTGCCCAGCGCACCCACGGTGTATGTGTGCGCCCAAGACCGAGGCGCAGGCAGCACGCCCTCGGGCAGCGAACGTCTGCTGTGTTTGGTGAACGCACCCGCTGTGGGTGATCAATCTCTTTTGACCGATGAAGCGATCGAACGATGTCAACACCTGACTTTTCAACTTCTGCGTCAGTGCGGCCTGGAGATTCAAACCACGGCGCACAACACCCAACGCACCACGCCGATGGGCTTTCACAAACTCTTTCCAGCAACGGGCGGGGCGCTGTACGGCCAAGCGACCCACGGCTGGATGTCGGCCTTCAGCCGATCGAACGCCACCACCTCGATTCCGGGCTTGATCTTGGCGGGGGGCAGCGTGCACCCGGGGCCTGGCGTGCCCATGGCCGCTATGTCGGGCAAGCTGGCGGCCGCCGCGACGATGGCGCACCTCGTTTCGACCAACCGGTCCCAGCGGGTGGCTACCTCTGGTGGTATGTTGACGCACTGAGTGACTGTGGCCAATACGGCCTGACCATCATTGCCTTTGTTGGCAGTGTGTTTTCACCTTATTACGCTTGGGCACGGCGTGGCCAAGCACCTACCAACCCTGACAACTTTTGCAGCTTGAACGTGGCGCTGTACAGCCGCCACGCCAACCGTTGGGCCATGACCGAACGCAAAGCGCAAGATTGTTCACGCAGCCAAGACCATTTCAACATTGGCCCCAGCCAGGTGCGTTGGGACGGCCAAGCCATGGTCATTGACATCGATGAAGTCTGTGTGCCCCTGCCCCGACGCATCAAGGGCACCGTGCGGGTGCACCCACAACAGTTGTTCAACTTCGGTGTCAACCTTGAACCCCACGGTTTGCACCGCTGGGGACCGATCGCCCCCAGCGCCCGCGTCGAGGTGCAGTTGCAACACCCCGATCAATCATGGCAAGGCCATGCGTATTTGGACAGCAACGAAGGTGATGAACCGATTGACCGACCCTTCAAAGAATGGGATTGGTCGCGCAGCCTGATGGCCAATGGCGACACCGCCGTGTTGTACGACTTGCAATTGAAAAATGGCGAGAACCCGGTGCTGGCCTATCGCTTTGACCAACAGGGCAGGGTGCATGACTTTGAACCGCCTGCGTTGCACAGCTTGCGGCGCACCAAATGGGCCCTGAGCAGACGCATGCGCAGTGAAGGCCCGGTGCATGTGAAGCAGCAACTCGAAGACACGCCTTTTTATCAACGCGCAGTGCTGGAAAGTGTGTTGCTGGGTGAAAACGTCGAGAGCTTTCACGAGACCTTGCACACCGCCCGTTTGGTGTCGCCGGTGGTGCAAGCCATGTTGCCTTGGCGCATGCCCAGACGCTTCTAAAACAGCGGCAGGTGCTTGTGGGTCAAGCGTGTTCGTGCATCCAAGCCGCGTGTTTGGGCGCACGTTTGGTCTGGCTCCATTCTTCCAACATGGCCCATTTCACCTCGTCTAACTGTTGGTACATCTTTGGTGTGCCGGTGTCGCAGGCCACTTCCAAGCGATGGCCACTGGGGTCAAAGAAGTAAATGGATTTGAAGATGGTGTGGTCGGTCACGCCAATCACCTCGATGCCACTGGCCACCAAGCGATCTTTGAAAGCCAACAGCTCATCCATGCTGTCCACCTTGAAGGCCAGGTGCTGAACCCATTCGGGGGTGTTGGGGTCGCGCCCCATGTCGGGGGAATTGGGCAACTCGAAAAACGCCAACACATTGCCTTGACCAGCGTCCAAGAACACATGCATGTAAGGGTCGGGGGCTTTGGTGCTGGGCACCAGGTCTTCGGCAATCGCCAACACAAAGTCCATGTTCAAGTGCTTGATGTACCACTCGACAGTTTGTTTGGCGTCTTTGCAGCGGTAGGCAACGTGGTGAATGCGGGCGAGTTTCATGGGCGTCCTTCTGTCAGGTGCAACCCTCGGCAGGGCGGGGTTTCACGATGAGCGAGGTTTTACCACCTCTGTTGGACGAGCAAACTCAGTGTTGCGGTGGCGGTGTCAGGCCACGACGCTCAAACTCCAAGCGCTCAGAAAGACTCAGCAGCCACTCTATTTTTTCGGACATGCTGCGCTGGGACGCGAGTTTCACGGTGGTGGGCAGCGCAGGTGCCGAGCTGTTGCAGCCCTCAATCAGGTAACGAATAGCGGCCAAGGGCGGGGCTGCTTGTTTTTCAGCTGACACCCAATGCGCTTGCAATTTGGACTGGGTCAACAAGGCCAGTTTGCGGGTGCTGCTGACCACCGTGCGGTGGTTCACCGAATTGCAACCTTCACGGCGCAGTTGGTGGCCAATTTCAGCGTAGATCAGGCGGGCGGCCAAGATGGCCGAACGGCAGTCGCGGGGAAGTTCTGCAATGCCCGCATGGGCTTGGGCATACAAGCGGTCTGCTTCATCAAGCAAGCGTTGCACCACGCTTTGCAAAGCCTCGTTGTGAACAGGTTGGCTGATGAAGGTTTGCGGGTCCAGCCCGGCTTCGCGCATCCACGCATGGGGCAAATACAGGCGTCCCATGCGGGCGTCTTGGCCCACATCGCGGGCGATGTTGGTCAGTTGCATGGCCACACCCAACTCGCAAGCGCGAGCCAAAGCGGAAGCATGACGTGGACCCATGATCCAACACATCATCGCGCCGACACTGCCCGCCACACGCGCCGCATAGTGGTGCACGTCTTCGATGGTCTCGTAGGTTTTGCCTTGCGCGTCCCATTCGAAGCCTTCAATCAAGGCTTCCAACATGTTGCGTGGCAAAGCGTATTGCTGGGCCACATGGGCGAGGGCGTTGTCTTCCAAATAAGCTTGCGGTTGACCGCTGTAAATACCGTCCAAGCGCAGTTGCAATTCGCGCAGGGCTTGGGCGCTGTCTG
This sequence comes from Comamonadaceae bacterium, assembly GCA_947448745.1. Taxonomy (GTDB): domain Bacteria; phylum Pseudomonadota; class Gammaproteobacteria; order Burkholderiales; family Burkholderiaceae_C; genus Limnohabitans. Next base: position 6,093 of record CANFOQ010000025.1, on the reverse strand, counting down.
CGCCTTCATCCACCAAGTCGTCGGCCACGCGGCAGAAAGCGTAGAGGGCGACCGAGGCAAAACGCACCCGCTCGGGCAGCAACTTGGAGGCCGCAAAAAAACTTTTGGAGCCGCCACGCATCATGTTGATGCAGGCTTGCAGGTCAGCAGGTTGAAGTTCAGACGAATGCATGCGCATGGGGCACCACGGTTTCAAGGGCTTTGGCCGACATCAACACACCGGGCACACCGGCACCAGGATGGGTGCCTGCACCCACCACATACAAGCCTTGCACATCTTCGCTGCGGTTGTGCGGTCTGAACCACGCACTTTGCAGCAACAAGGGCTCCAAGCCAAAACCAGCGCCCTTGAAAGACCACAAGCGGTCTTTGAAATCTTGCGGCGTCATCATTTTGGAGCTGACGATGTGTTTGGACAATTCGGGCAAGACCGAGGCTTCCAAGGCTTGTTGGATTTTCAAGCGGTAGGTTTCAGCATGGCTGGCCCAGTCGGTACCGCTGTCCAAATGCGGCACCGGCGAGAGCACGTAAAACGTGTCGCAACCTGCAGGGGCCAACGATGGATCGGTGGCGGTGGGGCGGTGCAAATACAGGCTGAAATCATCGGCCAAGTGGTGATGTTTGAAGATGTCGGTCAGCAACTCTTTGTAGCGCGGCCCCAGCACCATCATGTGGTGCGGCACATCGGCGTATTGGCGGTTGGTGCCAAAGTACCAAACAAACAAGCCCATGGAATAGCGGCCCTTGTCAATCTTGCGATCGGTCCAATGGCGACGATGTTGGGGTGCCACCAAATGCTTGTAAGTCCAGGCGGTGTCGGCATTGCTCACCACAATATCAGCAGGCATGAAGCGACCATCTTGCAACTCCACGCCCACGGCTTTGTCGTTTTCAATCCGGATGTTCGTCACGGGGGCGTTGTAATGGATGGGAATACCTCGGCCTTCCAGCAAGCGCACCAAGCCTTGCACGATGGCCCCGGTGCCACCCATGGCCGAATGCACACCCCAGGTGCGCTCCAGCGAATTGATGAGCGCGTAGGCGCAGGTGACCGAAAACGGATTGCCACCAATCAACAAGGGGTGAAAGCTCAGCACGATGCGCAGCTTGTCGTTGCGGATGTGTTTGGCCACCAAGCTGTAAATGCTGCGCCATGCCCCCATGCGGGCAAACGAAGGAATGGCGTTGATCAAGTCGCCGATGGTGTCGAAGGCAATCGCCCCCAAGCCTTCAAAGCCCAAGGTTTTACAAAGCTCAGCATCGGCCAGAAAGTTTTCATAACCGACCAAATCGTCGGTTGAAAAACGCGCGATCTCAGCACGCATGGCGGCTTCGTCGCCGCTGTAGTCAAACCATGTGCCATCGCTGAACCGAATCCGGTAGAACGGGTCCATGGCACGCAAATCAATATCGTCTTTGAAAGAGCGGCCACACAGTGCCCACAGTTCTTCCAACAAAAATGGCGCGGTGATGATGGTGGGTCCTGCATCAAAGGTGAAGCCGTCTTGCTTGAACACCGAGGCGCGACCTCCGGGGCCATCGAGTTTTTCCACCACTTGCACGTCGTAACCCTTCACGCTCAAGCGGATGGCAGCGGCCAAGCCGCCAAAACCACTGCCAATCACCACCGCCATTGGGCGACGGCGTCCCAAGGTCAGGGCTTGTTGCAAAGCGTTGATGTCATGGTGGCTGGTGGCGTTCATGCGGGCTTTCAGGCAGAGCTGGCACTGGTGCGGGACATGGCCCAACCCCAAATGCGTTGCAGGGGCAAGGGGAAAATCATCAAGGCGTGTTCGACGATGGCCAAGGTGAGCAAACTGGCCAACATGACCCAACCTGTGGTCATCTCAACCGCACCCACCATGGCTTGCACAACCAACCAGCCCCAAGTGAGGATGGAAGCGGTGACCGAGACGACAAACCACCAGGTCATCTTGCGTTGCCGAAAGTAGCTGGCCAAGTATTTCAAATGCGCGGGCAAATAGGCGGCACCGTTTTCGGTGACGCCAAAAAACAAATTGAGTTTGGCGCTGACCCGCATGCACCACAGCAGCGCGAAGGTGCACAAGGCAATGTGGTTGGTTTGACCTACCTGCATGGCGCACAGCACACCAAAATTCAGCAACAAGGCCAGTTCATGGTGCAGCATCACCATCAGGGCTTGCTCGAACCGTTTGACGCCTGTTGCACCTTCGTCCATGGCAATCTTGCGCGGGCCCGTGAGGGTGCCAGTGAGGAAGGCCAGCTCGTGCCAACCCCACATGATGATGACGCAGCCAAAGCCCAAATAGGCATGGGCATCGCTCACACTCTTCATGCTGGTGGAGACGCCCCAAAAACTCAGGCCCAACAAAAACGTCCAACCCAACATGCTCCAGCGGAAACTCTGGGCAGGCAATCGATCCAGCCACAGAATGACGCCCGTGCCGATCCACCAGCACAGAACGGCAAACAGCGCGGCCAAAGCGACGTCACTCACCATGAGGCTGCCATGCGGGTGTTGATAGGCAACTCGTGTTCCAAGGTGTCCATCATGTACAAGCGGCCAAAAGTCCAGAAGGCTTGGATGCCGCAGACAGCACGGGTGGCATAGCTGAACACGCCACCCTTTTCTTTGGCCGCGTCATTGGCTTTGGAAATTTCAAACAAGCGCGACAAGCCTGCGCGGAACTTGGGGTTGTCGGTGTCCAAGGACAAGGGAAACACTTGTTTGGAAATGTCGGTGGTGATGCGAAACACGGTGTAGTCGTACTCGTCGGTTTCCAAACCCATGGCTTCATGCAACATGGGGCGGGTGTGGTCGCGCACGTACATGGTGGCGTAGACCGCCAGCAGAAAGAACTTGATCCACAAGCGGTTGCCGCCGCGCAGCAAATGCGGGTTGGCACGCATGATCAGGGCGAAGGATTCGCCGTGGCGGAACTCGTCATTGCACCAACGCTCAAACCAGCGAAAGATCGGGTGAAAGCGTTTGTCCGGGTTTTTTTCCAAGTGCCTAAAGATGGTGATGTAGCGTGCATAGCCGATTTTTTCGGACAAATAGGTGGCGTAAAAAATGTACTTGGGCTTGAAGTAGGTGTAGGCCTTGGTGCGCTTCAAATCGCCAAGGTCGATGCCTAAGCCAAAGTCGCGCAAGGACTGGTTGATGAAACCGGCATGGCGGGATTCGTCGCGGGCCATGTAGGTCATCAATTGCTTGATGTCGGGGTTGGTGACGTGCTTGCGGATCTCGTTGTACAAAATGCAGCCCGAGAATTCCGAGGTGAGAGAACTCACCAAGAAATCCAAAAACTCTTGGCGCATTTCGGGCGAGAGTTGGGGCATGAGCAGGGCCACTTCGTCGGCAAAGGCGGCATCGCGTTGAAAGTGATCGTGGTTGTTGTCACCCTCGTACTCTTGCATCATCAGGTCCCATTCTTTGCGCACCGGTTCGACATCAATGCGGTCCATGGCATCAAAGTCGGTGGTGTAAAAGCGCGGATTCAAGAGCGTGCTTTGAACCGCTTTTTCATTCGCATCACGTGCGGTTTCAATCGGTGCAGTCACTGGGGCCATGATGTTCTCCTGAGTTCTCTTATTGCAATTGACGGTAAATCTGAGCGTTACTCGGTCCAAACGAAGCCAGGTGGATGGTTGCGCCGGTCGCGGGGTCGCGCAGCACCATCTGGCCATCGGCATGGCTGCTCAACTCGAAGGCTTCATCCGCGCCAATCGAGCGTTTTTTTCGTTCGCGCACCAAGGCGCGCAAGGTGCCGCGCAAGAAACCTTGCTCGCCCTCGAACACCGCCACTTGTTGTTGGGTGGCGGCATCAAACACCACAATCTCGCCGCGCACACCGTCTTCAAAGCGCAGGTTTTTTTGCCAGACCACGGGTGCATCGGGTTGGCGGATGTCTTGCCCCGATTGACGCACCGCATACACCCCCAACAACAACAAAGTCAGACCCACCAAAACCCAGCGCACCACGATAGGCACACCAGGTTGAGTGTTCACGAGTGGGGGTGTGGTGTTCATGCTTGTCCCAAGACTTGGTTGCTGTGGCGGGGTTCAGTGTTCACCGACAAGAGTTGCTCGGTCGGGTTTTCTTGCCGCCAGGTTTGCAAAAGCGTTGTTGCCAAGCTTTCTGCTTGAGGCACGCAGCGCAAAGTGGGCTGCGGGGTGGCGACGCGCCAAGCCCGCACATGCGGCCACAGGTTCAGCCAGCCAATCGGGCTGTCGGTGGCGATGCCCAAAGCGATGTTGCCGGTGGATTTTTTCAACAGTTGCAAATCACATGCGGTGATTTTTTTCAACGGCAGGTTGAAAGTGAGTGACAGCACAATGCCAATGCGCATGATGATGCGTTTGTTGGTCAAGGTGTACATGGTGGCTTGAGCCGACCAGTAGGCGCTCCAGCTCAGCACCGCCAATGCCAACGATGCCAAACCAACGCTGGTGCCCAATTGCTTGAGCATGTCCCCGGCGGCGGTATCGCTGTCGAGCAGGTTGACCGCTTGCCACAAGACCATGACCGCAAAGTAAACGGCAATTTTGCGCACGTGAAAGGCGTCCACGGCCAATTGCTGCCAATCCGGGCGGCCTTGCCAAACAATGTATTCATTGCGGGGCAAGACTTCTGGCAAGCCTAAGGCCGCCTCAAATTCATGCTCGTGGTGCGCTTTCATACCAAGGGTTCCTGGCGGTTGGGTTCGGCATACAGCAAGCCGGCACCAAAGTAGCCCATGATTTTTTCTTCTTCCAACATGGTCACCTGGTCGGGCGACTTGGTGGCGGGCACATTGGCAAACTGGTGCGACATGAGGGCATGCACATCAATTGCGTCTTCATGGATGCGGGCAAAGTTGATCGGAATCAACACATGCTTGTCGCTGCCTTTGACGGTCATCTCGATGTAGCGAAAGATCATCTCTGAGCGGTCCACCCAGAAGTCGCGCACCACACCGGCGATTTGGTCGTCAGCGCCATAGACGTTTTGGCCGCGTGAATCTGTATCTTGCGGTGCCACGCCATGGTCTTTGGCCACGCGTAAGGGCACGATCTTGACTTCATTTTCATGCGTCATTTCAGGCACATCGGCACGGTTGGCCCAAGCCCCTGGGCCCAAGCCGGCCAGCAGCGGGTCGCCCACGGGTTCCAGTGGTGCGCCCAACCAAGGGTGCATGGGTTGGCCTTTGTACTCGCCGTCTTGGCGGTTGTGGTCTGGGCTCAGCACCTCGTGACCATTGGCCAATTTGTAGACCTTGGGCTCGGGCACCGAAGGCCATCCACCCATACGGGGACCATTTTCACGGCCGTTGTCCATCGGATAGCCCTCGCGGTGGTTTTCACGCAAGAGGTAGTAGATGAGGCCGAAGAAAAACACCCAGAAGATGTACAAGACGATCTGGGCCACATCAATGTAGGCGGTAATTGCACCAGTTTCCATGTTCATGTCTCCGTTCAAAAATCAGCGTGGTTCAACTCGGTAACTCGGCCAACCCAAAGCGGGGTTGGCTGGTGTCGGCTTGTGTTTGTCGAATGCTGCGCACCAAGGGGCCCAAGGCGATCAACACGACAAACAACATGTAAATTTCAATGTGGTACACAAAACTGTAGGCCGTGGCTGGTGTGTCCAAGCTGCTGCCCAAGGCACCGGTGCTGGCCAAACTGCCAATCAGGTCGCGCAAGAAACCACCCGCCGCCATGGCCAATCCTGAAGCAGTGGCTTGCACCGCGCCCCAAGCGCCCAGCACCATACCGGCCAATTTTTCTTCACTGAACGACATGGCGGTGATCAGCATGCCGACTGAAAACAAACCGCCAGAAAAACCAATCAATGATGTGCCGGTGCGAAACAACAAGGCTGAATCGAGTGGCGCTGAAAAAATCACACAGGCAAATGCAGGCAGACCCAGCAGCACACCAGCGCTGGCCAAACGGCAGGGGTCCATGCCTTTGCCCAACCAGACGGAGGACAAGTAAAAGGCCAACAAGGAGCCACCGGCGCTCAAGGCGGTGAGCGAACTGGTCATGCTCACATCCAAGCCCAAGACTTCTGCGCCAAAAGGCTCCAAGATGATGTCTTGCATGCTGAAGGCGGCTGTGCCCAAACC
>CANFOQ010000024.1 GCA_947448745.1 Comamonadaceae bacterium | reverse complement strand
AGCTGCCTTGAAATTCCACATCGATCAAATCGGCTTGCAAACCGGGTTGGCTGGTGGAAGGTGGCGTGCTGGACACCGTCATCTTGTCGCTGCGCACGGCCACCAAGCCTTGTGCGGTATTCAAAATGTTGTGACCACCCATGAAGCGCGCCACGAACTCGGAGACAGGACGGTTGAACACATCTTGCGGGCTGCCCGATTGCTCGATGCGCCCATGGTTCATCACCACCATGGTGTCGGCCAAGGCCATGGCTTCCTCTTGCGAATGGGTCACATGGATGAAGGTCAAGCCCAATTCTTTTTGCCAGTGGCGCAACTCGGCACGCATTTGAATCCGCAAGAAAGGGTCCAAGGCTGAAAGGGGCTCATCCAACAACAGCACACGCGGTTGCATGATGAGGGCTCGTGCCAAGGCAATGCGTTGTTGTTGTCCGCCCGACAACTCAGCGGGGAAACGTTGTGCGTACTGCGACATGGCCACACGCTCCAACAACTCTGCAGCACGCTGGTGTCTTTCGGCTTTGCCCACACCGCGCATCTTCAAACTGAAGGCGACGTTGTCCAGCGAATTCAAATGAGGAAACAGCGCATAGCTTTGGAACATCATGGCCGTTCCGCGCTCGGCGGCACTGGCGTTGGTGATGTTTTTCCCGCCCAACAAGATGTCGCCCGCAGTGGCGACTTCATGGCCCGCCACCATGCGCAGCGTGGAGGTCTTGCCGCAGCCCGAGGGACCGAGCAAACAACAATAGTGGTTGGTGGGCACCTTCAGATCGATGTTGTCCACAGCGATGCTGGTGGCGCTGTAGTGCTTGGACAATGCAATCAGCTCGAGGGTGTTGTTTTGGGAGGGTGATGCGTTGACCATGTTTTTACTTAGCAATCCTGATGCCATGCTGTTTTCGGGCTGATTGCATGCAAAGATAAACCAGATTGCATGCAATGTGCGCGATTTTGGCGCTCCACATGCTCAAAATGGGTGCAGACCAAGGGTAATCCATAGGTGCCACGCACCGATACCGTGCACTCCTTCGGTGCTTTCAGATCAGATAAATCAGGGGAGAATCTGTCGAGCTAACAGGAACCCCAATCCATGCAAAACAACGCCTTCGTCCATTTGATCGACCATCCTTTGGTGCAGCACAAACTCACGTTGATGCGTCGCAAGGACGCCAGCACCAACAGTTTTCGCACGCTCCTGAACGAGTTGTCGATGTTGATGGCCTATGAAGTGACGCGCGACATGGAGGTGTCTTACATCGAGATTGAAACGCCGATGGAAAAAATGATGGCCCCCACCATCGACGGCAAAAAGTTGGCCTTGATCAGCATCTTGCGGGCGGGCAACGGCATCTTGGATGGCATCTTGCAAGTCGTGCCTGGCGCACGTGTAGGTCACATCGGGCTTTATCGCAACCCTGACACGTTGGAAGCAGTGGAGTATTTTTTCAAGGTGCCGCAAAACATGCACGAGCGCGATGTGATCATGGTGGACCCGATGCTGGCCACTGGCAACTCGGCTGCTGCAGCAGTCACGCGCATTAAAAAAACCAATCCGAAATCGATCAAATTTTTATGTCTGCTCACCTGCCCTGAAGGGATTGCCGCCTTACATGCCGCCCACCCAGATGTGCACATCTACACCGCAGCCATCGACAGGCAACTCAATGACCATGGTTACATCTTGCCGGGCTTGGGGGACGCGGGTGACCGAATTTTTGGCACCAAATAAAGCGCTTCAAGTCCCCATGAAGCCTGGATTGGGCAAGACGCCTTCAAGCACAGGCACATTGGCTTTTCGCGCGGACACTTTGCCGCCGGTAGCAGCCAACCATTGCTCGGCCACTTCCCAAATGGGTTTGAGGTTTTGCTTGGATGCCTCTTCAGACACTGGTGCCCAACCGGCCACCTTGTAGGTTTTATCCGGGTCGATGGGTTTGTCGTTCAGCTGCATGTTGTGGATGCGTTGTCCCATGCTGGCCATGGGACGGCAGGTGTACTTCAAACCACCCACACGCACCATGTCACCGCCTTGTTGGTAATAAGGATCGGCATTGAATAAATTGTCAGCTACATCTTCCAAAATGGTTTTGATCATGCTGCCCTTCATGGGCGTGACCGTGGCATAGGAATAAGTGGTCGCCGTCATGTCCATCAACCATTCTTTGGTGATGGCCTGACCCGGCAGCAAACTCGTGCCCCAACGGAAACCAGGAGAAAACGCAATCTCCGCGCTTTGCACGTCCAGCATCGCATCTAGCAACAGTTGGTCACCTGTGCCATTGAAATTGCCGCGTCTGTACAAGGTACCCTCGGTGATGGCCAAGGTTTTTTGCAACTCGGTCAAGTAAGGCGCACGGACACGCGTGATCAGTGCCTGCATCTCCGCGTCCGCTGGTAGCAAGTTGGCAAACACGGGCATCAGTTTGTAGCGGTAGTCGGTGACTTGCTTGTTCTTGACTTCAAAATCCAAGACGCCCAAAAATTTGCCATTCGATCCTGCATTGGTCACCAGCGTCTGACCGGATTTGTTGTTCACCACTTTGGCCACCGGCATACCGTCGTGCGTGTGTCCACCCAAGATCGCGTCCAAACCGCTGACGCGCGAGGCCAATTTCAAATCCACATCCATGCCGTTGTGCGACAACAAGACCACCACTTGGGCACCTTTAGCCCGCGCGTCCAAAATCGTTTTTTGCAGGTTTTCCTCTTGAATACCAAATTCCCAATCCGCCACCATATAGCGTGGGTTGGCAATGGGTGTGTAGGGAAAAGCTTGGCCAATGATGGCGCAAGGTACGCCGTTCATTTCATGCATCACATAGGGCTTGAAGACATGGTCGCCAAAGTCTTTGGTCTTGATGTTTTGGGCGACGAAAGACATCTTGTCGCCGAGTTTTTTCTCCACCAATTCGGTGACGCGATCTTGGCCGTAGGTGAATTCGAAGTGACCGGTCATCACATCCACGCCCAGCAATCGGCATGCGTCCACCATGTCTTGGCCTTTGGTCCAAAGCGCCGTTGCCGATCCTTGCCATGTGTCACCACCATCGAGCAAGAGGGCCCCCGGACGAGAGGTCTTCATGCGTTTGACCAAGGTGGCCAAGTGGGCAAATCCACCCACCTTGCCATAGCGCTTGGCAGCGGTCTCAAAATTCAAGGCGCTCAAGGCATGGGCTTGTGCGGTGTCAGGTTTCACGTTTGTGGCTTTGAGCAGTTCAGCGCCCACCAAATGGGGCAACTGACCTTTCATTTGACCGAGACCCAAGTTCGTAGTGGGTTCACGGAAATGCACAGGCAACAACTGTGCATGGCAATCGGTCATGTGCAAGAAAGACACCTGACCGAATCGCGACATCTCATAAAGACCGTCTGCATCGCCCGCAGTTTTCTGTGCGTAGCTGCCCATGGGCAGGCCAGCCATGACGCCAGCACCCAGCACTTGCATGAATTCACGTTTGCTCAAGTTCATGTCGGGTCCTGCTTATTGGTTAACGGGGGATTTCGGATCGAGCAGCAACGCCATGAGGTGTTGCAACTGTGTTTCGGTCAGGATACCGTTGTGACCAAAGCGCGGCATATTCGAGCAGGCGTTGTAGCCTCGGGCATTCCATAATTTGGCCCAGGTGTAGTCGATGATGGGTTTGGCATTCGGGCTGTTGACATCGGTAACGCCACGCAACTTGCCATAGTTGTACAAACTCGGACCCAGGGTGCCGTGTGAAATTTCTGTTTTGCTGATCTGGTGGCAGTTGTAGCAATTGCCGCCATTGACCGAACCTTCTTTGTCCGACCAGGTTTTGCCTCTGCCATCTTGTGCAATGACTTCACCTTGTTTGTAGTCGCCAATGAATTGATTGTTTTTAGGCCATTGAATGGTTTTGAAATTGTCGGTGCGGATTTTTTCAGACTGCTTATCAGACAAAGGCTTGCCTTTGTAGTCAGCTTCGCTGCACAGTCGATTGGCTTCGTCAGTCGTCAGGCGATCCATGCCTGCTTGGCCTTCAGCCCTGAAGGATGCAGCGAGTACTTTTTGAACATCCTCTTGATATGCCGTGCTGTTGGGCGTGGCGCAAGATACCAAGCACAGGGCAGTGGCCGTCATGGCCCATGCTTTGATGGAAGTAGTTTTCATGTGGTTCCTTGGCCTCTCAACGTCGAATCGCTGGTGCAGTGGTGGCGACACCTTCGGCGGTCACACCCAAATACACGCTCAATGCGGTGCTGGCCTCATTGCCAAACACGGCGTATGGAAAGCGCTGTTGGCGGTAGCAGTCATTCAAGCGCAGTTGCATGCCCCACATTTGACCGTTGGAAACGCGGTAAGCCGGCCAAGCACCAAAGCCTGAGCCTGCTCCAGCCTTGGTGGTCAGGTTGGGCAGATCTTGCAAGCGGATGCGTTTGCCCTCTTGGCTGTGACAGGTTGCACAAGCGAAATCGTGTGTTCCAGCGCGAACAAAAAACAGTTTTTTGCCCAAATCAAACATGCGTTTTTCTTCGGCATGGGTTTGAGGTAATTTGAAAGCCATGCCTTTGGACTCTGCGGCCACCCAGGTGGCCAAAGCTGTGATGGTGGCTTGTTCGCCTTGACCATAAGGCGTGTTGCGAATCTGCTCTGCATCAAAGCCTTGCAGCGTTTCCATGCATGTGAGCAAGCGCGATTCCAGGTCTTGAACTTTTTGCGTGTCGGCAAAGTAGCGCGGCATCTCGACCCACGCCCCTTTCACCACGCCAGGTCCTTTGCCCAGATCACACTGTGTAAGCTTGTTTTTTTTCGGACCGCGGGCTTGCTTCCACAAGTCCTCACCCTTGGCCTCGAACAAATCAGCAGGATTGCCGTCTTGCAACATGGCACGGTATTCGGCGATGCCGTCAGAGGCTGTTTTTTGCGCCCAGGTCGCTGAAGCAACACAGGCCAAGGCCACAGCGGCCAATGAAGCAGACAGGCGGCGCATGTCAGGACACCGTGGTTTCGTCAGTACGGGTGTCACCTTTATTGTCTTTCCAGCTCACACCCACTTTGTCACCAACTTTCCCGTTCTTGATGGTGAATTGCAGGAAGGGGTTTTTAGACACACCAGGGCCCCATTCGGCAGCGAATACTGCTTGACCATTGTGGGTGGCTGTGACTTCTTGAATATGCCAAGCCGGCACGATGGCGCCATTGGCGTCTTTGCGCTGCCCGGACTCCATCTCGTGGTTCATCAAGACGCGGACATTTACTTTTTCACCTGCCATTTGGGCGCGAATGCGCATTGGATCGGCCATGTTGTTTCTCCTTGAATTGATGAACGCTTAGCCGCCGCAGCCGCCGAGTGTGACCTTGACTTCTTTTTTGGCGAACAAGGTTTTGCCGTCTTCCATGACGGCCACTGCGAAAACGTCGCAAGATTGGCCCATCTTGGCGCGTGTTTGGAAGCTGGCTTCCACGGCCGGATTGACCATGAACTGGGCAATCAAAGGCGATGGGTTTTTATCGACCAACAGCAGCAGTTTTTTCACGCCAGGCAAACTGGTTTGCACAGTCATCGGCACCACAGCACCGTTTTCAGCAATGTCTGGCGCGGTCAACCCGACGTCTTTGCTTTCAGTGGGCATGGGCAAGCCCAATGCTTTGAAAACATCGGCAACAGTTTTGGCTTCAAAAGCCGATTTTTCAAAAGCCTGTGCCAGCTCGGGCAACAGGCCTGCGCCCATCAACAGACCGGCGACAGCGAAGCTGCGTTTAAGTGCATCACGACGTGTTTGCATTTGATTTCTCCTGTGAAAATTTAGGGTTTGTTGCCATCAGTCAACCATTCGGCGATGGTTTTGGCGTCAGCAGGTTTGAGTGTTTGAGCCGGCATGGGAATGCTGCCCCACACACCAGAGCCACCCGACAAAATTTTGTTGCTCAGGTAGTCAACTTTGCCGGGGTATTTGCTGGCCACATCGGTAAAGGCTGGGCCCACCACTTTCTTGTCCAAGCCATGACAAGACAAACAATTGTTGGATTGCAACAAGCTCAGCACAGCAGTTGGCGGTCCCTTGGGGGCCGATGCTGGTTTGGCGGCTGTTGAGGTGGACACACGCAATGTGTTGATCCCTTTTTGCTGGCCCACCAAACGATTTTGATTGGCCAAGTTGCCGTGCGCATCACGCGCAAAGTCGGGCAGCATCGAGGTGACTTTGACATCGGTTGCGCAGTTTTTCATGCAAGCGGTGTTGGACGTGTCAGGCTTGCCAACGCCGCCCAGTTCGGTCGTGGGCCACAGCGCGTGTTTGGTGGTCATGCCCTCTCGATTAGGCAATCGTGCCTGCGCTTGAAAGATGGTTTTGTCGTTCAACACAAAGCTGTCTTCCACCACGCCGCTCAAGTTCAAGAGGTAAGCGGTGACCGCATATACCTCGTTGGCACTCAGGCTCTTGGGTGCATTCCAAGGCATGGCACGGTTGATGTAATCCCAAACGGTGGAAAGGCTGGCCGCTTTCATGAAGGTGGTGCGGGCAGGAAAGGATTTGTCATTGAGCTTGGCCACACGACCTGTTTTCACATCCTCGGCCACAACCCCACCAACCAGTGGATTGAACACCTCGTTCGACTCACCAAAAATACCGTGGCAACTGGCGCACTTGGCTTCCCAGACATCTTGGCCTTGGGCCACAGAACCCTCGCCTTTGGGTAAACCTTTGAAATCGGGGCGCACATCGATGTCCCACTTGGCCACTTCAGCTGGCGTGGCGACGCGACCCACACCAGGAAAACTTTGTTGTGCTTGGGCCGTGGCCATGCAGGCCAACAAAGCCGCGCTGAGGGCCCATTTGCTCATGAGGGATTCAAGAGACTTGTACATTTTTCACCTCACCACTTTCTTGCACCAGCCAAGATTGAATGGCGTTGTTGTGATAGATCGAACGTGTGCCGCGCACCTCGCGCAATTGCTTGATGGTGGGTTGCACAAATCCGGTGTCATCAGTGGCGCGGCTTTGGATGATGCAAGGTTTGCCATCCCAGACCCAGTCCAAGTTGAACCGTGTCAGGCATTTGCTCAGCACTGGCGACTCCAAGCGAGCTGGTTTCCAATTGATGCCGCCATCGACGGATACATCTACCTTTTTGATGGCACCGCGACCTGACCAAGCCAAACCGGTGATGTTGTAAAAACCTTTGTCCAGCAAGGCTTGGCCACCCGAGGGTGTGGTCACCACGCTCTTGCATTCTTGAATACCGCTGTATTGACGGTGGCTGCCATCGGGCAGCAAGTCGATGTAGTGAATGGCTTCGTCTTTGGTGCCATAGGGCTTGTCGCCCAGCTCAATGCGGCGTAAATATTTGACCCAGCTCACACCTTGAACACCTGGCACCACCAGCCGCAAGGGGTAGCCGTTTTCGGGGCGCAGCATTTCGCCGTTTTGACCATAGGCCATCATGACTTCACCAGATTTGATGAGACTCATGGGGATGGTGCGGGTCATGGAAGAACCATCACCGCCTTCGGCCAGTACAAATTGACCGGCTTTCAAATCTGCACCGCAATGTTCCAAGATCGTGATCAGGGGCACGCCCGTGAACTCGCTGCAAGACAACATGCCGTGAGAGTATTGAACGGTGGGCACGGCCACATTGCCCCACTCCATGCCGGTGTTGGCACCGCACTCGATGAAGTGAAAACGGCTGACTGAAGGCAAGCGCATCAAATCGTCCATGGTGAACACTTTGGGCGTTTTCACCAAGCCGTTGACCATGAAGCGATGTTTGGTCGGATCGATGTCCCACCAACCTTGGTGATGCCGTTCGAAATGCAAACCGCTGGGCGTGACGATCCCAAACAAAGACTGCAAGGGCGCAAACGACACCGACGCCTGGGTGGTTTGGGTCAGGCCTGGGCTTTGCCGGCGCTGCAAATTGGCTTCGAACTGAGAGGGCTTGCCATAGCCTGGAGAGGCCACGCCCTGCCCCAAACCTGTGGCGTGGGCGGGCAGGTTCAGGATGTTGGGGTCGCCTTCGGCAGCCGATTGCGCCACAGCAGCGGCGCTGGCGGTGACGGCAGCAGCCGCCGTGAAGGCCTTGGTGATGAAATCACGGCGGCCCTGAATAGCCTCCAATTTCACCGACTGAATGTCTTTCTGGGTCAGAAAATATTCTGGTGCTTTCAGAATCTTGCCAGGCAATTTATTCACATCGATCTTTCTTAAATGTAAATTTATAAATTAACTGGTAATAATATATATCTTCTTTAATAATTGAAATACTGGTAGAAACCCTAGGTTTTTCAACGTTTCAGGACTTCTTGCTCGAGTTGCAAGAAGATATTGAAGGCGTTCATGCGGTTGGCCGCCCCAAAAAGTGGCAAATGTTTGAACTGCGACCAATCAGCGGCTTCGTAGGCTTCTTCAAATGACAAGCCTTCTTCAACAGCACGCAACATGCTGGTGCGAACAAACTGCAAGTAATTCAGAGTCAACAGCAGGTCTTGCTTGAAATCTTGAGAAGCTGCACCATGACCAGGCACCACCCCTGCCACGTTCAAAGCTGAGAGCTGTGTCAAGGCTTGTTGCCAATGGTGGCTGTCAGCTTGACCAATGAAGGGAATGCGCTGTCGAAACATCACATCCCCGGCGAACACAACCTGTTGCAGTGGCAGATACACCACCATGTCTTCGGCCGTATGGGCTGGGCCGAGGTGGACGACCTCAAACACCACCCCGCCCACCGTCAACGTATGGGTGATAGGCAAAGGTGTGATGCGTTGAATTTCTTTCACCAAGGCTTGCGCCAAGGCAGGGGAACCCAGCGCATCAATGACGATCACACCTTCTGGGGTGATCACAAAACCAGCGTTGGAGATGAAATTGCGGTTCGCTGACGTCCCCAATGCAGCCAGCGCACGGCGATCAGCCCAAAGCCCGATAAGCCTTCAATCCACCCGCGATATAGCGTGCATTGACGTAGCCCATTTGACGCAAGGTGTTGGCCGACAAAGCGCCACGGTTGTTGGCATTGCAGTAGCACAGCACCGTGGTGTTGAGATCTGGCACCACACCTTCGATGTTCATTTCCAGCTTGCCTCGGCTCACATGCAAAGAGCCTGGCAGGTGGTCGGCGTCATGCTCTTCCTTGTCCCGGATGTCCAACGCTATGGCCCCTTGTGCCAGCAGCCCATTAACCTGAGCGGCTTCCACGCTGCCCACTTGAGCCATGGCCACATCGGCCAGGTGTTGAAATTTTTCGGTGTAAGCCATGCTGTTCTTTCAAAAATTCAATATTTGAGTTGGGTGGACTTGCCCCAAAACACCCGATAGGCATAGACGGTGTAACCAATGATCACGGGCAACACCACCACCACACCGTAAAAAATCACCAGCAAGGCCTCAGGCGCACTGGCGGCTTGCCAAATGTTGAGTTTGTCGATGACCAACCAAGGAAACAAGCTGTAGGCCAAGCCATAAAAGGACAACAAAAACACGCCCACGGTGCTGGCAAAGGGAACGCCCGCACCGTATTGGTTGCCTTGGGCAAAGCGCGTGGGCAAGCGTGACAGGCTGCGCCAAATCACCACGAACAACGCCATGGTCATGGCCGGAATTGGCAACAACATCAGCATGTTGGGAAAGCTGAACCACTTGTCAAAGATGCGCGGGCTGACCCAAGGCGTGGCCACAGATATGGCCACCACGCCAGCGGCGGTCAACCACAAACTGCCTTGCGCCCAAGCCACAGCGCGCAATTGCAACGCACCTTCGGTCTTCATGATCAACCAGCCCGCCCCCAGCAAACGGTAGGCAAACATCAAACAAAAACCTATCAAGGCACTGAACAAGTAGCCCGGTGTGTCTTGCTTGAAACCGGTGATGAGTTGACCCAGCATGAAGCCCTGCGACCACGAGGCCAACACCGAACCGGTGAAAAAAACCTTGTCCCACAAGGGTTGATGGTGCGCTTTGGCTTTGACCCGGAAGTCAAAGGCCACACCGCGCAGCGACAGCGCCACCAGCATCAGGGCCACCGGCAAATACAAGGCCCCCAAGATGACGCCATGCGCCATCGGAAAGCCCACCAGCAAAACACCCACGCCCAACACCAACCAGGTTTCGTTGGCGTCCCAAAAAGGGCCAATGCTGGCAATCATGGTGTCCTTTTGCGCCACCGTGTCTGCGCTGTCGAGCAAGACGCCCACGCCCAAGTCGTAGCCGTCCAAAATCACATAAGCCAGCATGGCCAGGGCCATGACGAGTGCAAAGACCAAAGGCAGCCAACCGCCGGGGCTGGTCAGATCAATTCCGAGCTCAGACATGGCGCAGTCCTTGGTTGTTCAAACGAGGCTCTTCACTGCCTTGGGTTGCTTTCTTGGCCAGGTAAAACACCACCGACACATAGGCCGACAGCAAGGCTGCATACAACGTCAGGTACATGGCCAAGGACAGCGCAATATTGCCTGCCGGCACTTGGGATGCAGCTTGCGCCGTGGTCAAAACGCCATAGACCAACCAAGGCTGGCGACCAATTTCGGTGACGTACCAACCCGAGACCAAGACCACCCAGCCGGCAAAGGTCATGGCCACCAACACCATGGCCGTGCGCTTAGACAAGGTGTTTTTGAATTTCAATTCGTAGCTGGCAAACCAGCTGACGGCGAGCATCAGCAAACCCACCCCGACCATGATGCGAAACGCCCAAAAAACGGGACCCACAGGCGGGTGTTCGGCAAAGTCTTTGATGCCCTTGACCTCGCCATTCCAGTCGTGGGTCAGGTAAAAAGACGCCAACTTCGGAATGGCAATTTCATACTTGTTGGATTGCGTGGTTTGGTCAGGGACGGCGAACAACACGGCGGGCACACCAGTTTGGGTTTCCCAAATGCCTTCCATCGCGGCCAGCTTGGCGGGTTGGTGATGCAGTGTGTTCAAGCCGTGCATGTCGCCCACCACAATTTGCACCGGGATGAGCACCGCCGCCACCATGACGCCAGTGCGCAGCGAGGCCATCACGTCTTTGGCGCGGTCCCCTTTGAGCCACCGATAGGCGCTGATTCCTGCCAACAAAAACGAACCTGTGAGGCCCGAGGCCAGCAACATGTGGGTCATGCGGTAAGGAAAGGACGGGTTGAAGATCACCTCGAACCAACTGGTGACGTGGGCTTGCCCATTGATCATCTCGAAACCAGCGGGCGTGTGCATCCAGGAGTTGAGCGCCAATATCCAAAAGGCCGATGCGGTGGTGCCAAAGGCGACCAACCAGGTGGCCAAGGTATGCACGCCTTCGCTGACCCGACCGCGCCCAAACAACATGATGCCCAGCATCGTGGCTTCCAAAAAGAACGCGGTGAGCACCTCGTAGGCCAGCAATGGCCCCGCGATATTGCCCACGGTGTTCATGAAGCCTGGCCAATTGGTACCGAACTGAAAACTCATGGTGATGCCGCTGACGACGCCCAAGGCGAAGGTCAGCGCAAAGATCTTGATCCAAAACTGGTAGGCGTCCATCCAGTGTTGTTCACCCGTGGCCACGAAGCGGGTTTTGAAAAACAACAAAAACCACCCCATGGCGATGCTGATGGTGGGAAACAAAATATGGAAAGTAACGTTGGCAGCGAACTGCAACCGCGCCAACACAACGGGATCAAACGCACTCATGGTTTCCTCGCGACAAAACCCACCAAGGCCGACATGCCGCTGTGGCCCGCACCTTCGGTGATGCTGGTTTCATAGGTTTCACAAACCTGCACCTCAAAGCCCGCAAAAGATTGGCGCAACAAGTCTTCGTCATAAAGATGCTCAAGCTTGTCAGGGCCGCCGGTCTTGAAGGCGAGTTGGTTTTTGCCGTAACCCTGAATCACCAACACGCCACCGGGCTTCAGGCTTTGTTTGATTTTTTCAAACAATTCAGCGCGTTCTTCGGGTGTGGCGAATTGGAAAAAGATGCCCGCCACCAGATCGTAGTGCGCAGGCTTCCAATCGAAATTTTGCCAAGCGCTACAGCTGAAATTCAGCTGCACGTTGTGCTTGGCAGCCAGCGCTTTGGCCTTCTCAACAGCCGGGGCAGAAAAGTCAAACGCATCCACGCTGAAGCCTTGCTGGGCCAACCAGACGCTGTTGCGGCCTTCACCGTCGGCCAAGGCCAGTGCGTGGCCCTTTCCGAGGCGTGCAGCTTGGGACACCAAAAAGGCGTTGGGCTCTTCGCCAAACACATAGTTGGGCGTGGAGAAGCGTTTGTCCCACATCTCTTGGGGGTAGGCGAATCCGGTCATGGCAGGCGAACTTTCAAAGGGCGTTCAGAGGAATCTTGGCGTAGGAGATGCCATTGTCTTCCTTGGGTGGCAGCTCGCCCGCACGGATGTTGATTTGCACCGCAGGCAAGATGAGCACAGGCATGTCCAAGGTGGCGTCACGCTTGGTGCGCATCTCCACAAATTGGGCTTCAGTGATGCCGTCGTGCACATGGATGTTCTTGGCTTTTTGCTCAGCGACGGTGGTCTCGAAATTCACAGGGCGGCCATTGGGTGGGTAGTCGTGGCACATGAACAAACGCGTCGCAGGTGGCAAGCTCAAAATCTTGCGGGTAGAGGCGTACAACGTTTTCGCGTCGCCACCGGGGAAGTCGCAGCGTGCCGTGCCGACATCAGGCATGAACATGGTGTCACCCACAAACACGGCGTCGCCAAATTGGTAGGCCACGCAAGCTGGCGTGTGACCGGGCACATACATGGTGTGACCCGTCAAGCCGCCCACACCGATGCTTTCGCCGTCTTTGAACAAATGGTCAAACTGCGAGCCGTCTTGTTTGAAGCTGGACTCCATGTTGAAGATGCCTTTGAACACTTTTTGCACGCCGCTGATGTGGTCGCCGATGGCGGTTTGACCACCCAGGTGCTGCTTCAAATAAGGTGCGGCGGTCAAGTGGTCGGCGTGGGCATGGGTTTCCAGAATCCACGCCACGTTCAAGTTGTTGGCTTTGACGAATTCAATGACTTTGTCAGCGGAATGGTGGCTGGTGCGGCCTGACTTGGGGTCGTAGTCCAAAACCGAGTCGATGATGGCGCAGGCCGAGCCTGATTTTTCATAGACCACATACGTGACGGTCCAAGTGGCAGGGTCAAAAATACCGTGAACGAGCGGATTGACAGTGGCGGTGGTCATCGAGAACTCCTGTTAAATTAGATTTCCGATAATATATTGACAAATATTTTGTTTGTCAATATACTTTTCGCATCTTCTTCAAAACAGCCAGGAAAACCGCCCATGGACACCACCACCTTGGACCTCGACAAAATGAAAGCTTCGGCGGGAAATGCCTGCCGATTGATGAAAGTGCTCTCCAACCCCGACCGCCTGATGCTGCTGTGCCAGCTCTCGCAAGGCGAGAAGCGCGTGGGTGAATTGGAAGAAATATTGGGCATCTTGCAGCCCACCCTGTCCCAGCAGCTCACGGTTTTGCGTGACGAAGAGCTGGTGACCACCCGCCGCGATGGCAAAAACATCTATTACCAAATCGCCAGCCCCCAAGCGCTGGCGGTGATGAACGTTTTATTCGATCAATTTTGTGGACCACAAGCAGGAGCATCAGCATGAATTTGGATTGGGCACATTTCACGCCTTTCGCCGCTCTCACTGGCGGCATCATTTTGGGTATCGGCTCGGCCATATTCATCTTGGTCAATGGCCGCATATTGGGCATCAGCGGCATCTTGGGTGGGCTGTTGCCCCCCAAAGTGGGCGACACCACTTGGCGCATCGCATTCATGCTGGGTTTGTTCGCCGCCCCCACTGTGTTTCACGCTGTGGTGCCCGCCGAATACATCACGGCACCGCGCATTGACGCCACCGACCTGATGGTGATTGCTGCCGGTCTGCTGGTGGGCATCGGCACGCGCTACGCCTCGGGCTGCACCAGCGGTCATGGAGTTTGCGGCTTGTCGCGTTTGTCACCACGTTCGTTGGTGGCCACCGTCTCATTCATGAGCGCTGGCTTTGCCATTGTTTACGTCATGCGTCACGTCATTTAAGGAATTCATCATGATGAACAAAAACCATATTTACCGCGTCGTTGAATTTGCTGTGGGCTTGATCTTTGGCATGGGCCTGATGCTCTCGGGCATGACCGATCCCGGCAAAGTCATTGGCTTCCTCGACCTGTTTGGCAGCTGGGACCCATCGCTCGCCTTGGTCATGGGTGGCGCCATCCTGGTCGGCTTCTTCGCCTTCACCATCGCCAAAAAACGCACCACCACCTTCTTGGGCGGTGTGTTGCGCTTCCCCACCAACATGGACATCGACAAGAAGTTGGTGGTCGGCAGTTTGCTGTTTGGCGCTGGCTGGGGACTGGCCGGCTTTTGCCCTGGCCCCGCGCTGGTCTCGATGGCCGATGGCCAACCCAAAGCAATGGTGTTCGTGTTGGCCATGTTGGTCGGCATGTTGGGTTTTGAACTGATGGACCGTTTTGTCCACGCCCCCCGCAAAGCCAAACTGAACGCGGCTTGAACCTCACGATAGGAACCATCATGGACATCAAAGCACTCACCCCGAATCTTTCCATCAGCCCCCAAATCTTGATCACTGAAATGGACGCTGTGGCGCAAGCTGGTTTCAAGGCCATCATTTGCAATCGCCCTGATGGCGAGGGCCCTGACCAACCCAGCTTCAAGGAAATCGAAGCTGCTGCCAGTCAATACGGCCTGCAAGCCCAGTACCTGCCGGCTGAATCTGGCAAGGTGCGCGACGAAGACGGCAAGGCCTTTGGCCAACTGCTGCACACCCTGCCCGGCCCGGTGCTGGCTTATTGCCGAACTGGCATGCGCTCGACCACCATGTGGGCTTTGTCTCAAGCGGGCGTCACACCCTTGCCGCAGATTTTGGAAGCCTCGCACAAAGTGGGCTTCGACATGAAGGCCTTGGTGCAACGCATTGCCAATGGCGGCAAAACGCCCTCAGACCAAGCGGACGCCAGCCACGATGTGGTCATCGTCGGTGGCGGTGCCGCTGGCATCTCCGTGGCCTCCAGTTTGTTGGCACGCAGCCCGCTGCTGGACATCGCCATCATCGACCCCGCAGATGCCCATTTCTACCAACCGGGCTGGACCATGGTCGGTGGCGGCATCTTCAAACCCGGGGATACCGCCCGCACCATGGCTTCCGTGATCCCCACCGATGTCAGCTGGATCAAGGCAGCCGTGGCGGCTTTCGAGCCCGAGAACAACCAAATCATTTTGGAAGGTTGCCGCGTCGTGAAGTACAAGCAACTGGTGGTGTGCCCCGGTTTGAAGCTGGACTGGCAAGGCATTGAAGGCTTGAACGAGACATTGGGTCGCAATGGCGTGACCTCAAATTACCGCTTTGACCTGGCCCCTTACACCTGGGAACTGGTGCAAAACTTGAAAGGCGGCAAGGCGCTGTTCACCCAGCCGCCCATGCCCATCAAGTGCGCCGGTGCCCCGCAAAAAGCCATGTATTTGTCGGCCGACCACTGGACCCGCCAAGGTGTGCTCAACCACATCGACATCCAGTTTTGCAATGCAGGTGCCGTGTTGTTTGGCGTGGCCGACTATGTGCCCGCGCTCATGGAATACGTGAAGAAATACCACATTGGATTGAACTTTGGCGAAACCCTGGTGGCCGTGGACGGCCCAGCGCACAAAGCCACGTTCATGAAAAACCTGGCCGATGGCAGCAAAGAAAAAGTCGTGCGGGATTTCGACATGATCCACGTGGTGCCGCCCCAAAAAGCCCCCGACTTTGTGCGCGTCAGCCCCTTGGCCGATGCGGCTGGCTGGGTCGATGTGGACCCCGCTTCGTTGCGCCACAAAACCTACGCCAACGTGTTTGGTTTGGGCGACGTGACCAACACCAGCAACGCCAAAACCGCAGCAGCAGCACGCAAGCAAGCGCCGGTGGTGGCGCACAACCTGTTGGTGGCGCTGGGTCAACTTCAAGGCGAAGCCAAGTACGACGGCTACGGTTCTTGCCCCCTCACGGTGGAGCGCGGCAAGATTGTGTTGGCTGAATTCACCTACGGCGGCAAATTGGCTCCCAGCTTCCCTTCGTGGTTGATTGATGGCACCAAGCCTTCTGCCTTGGCTTGGTACCTGAAAGAACGCTTGTTGCCACCCATTTATTGGGAAGCCATGCTCAAAGGCCGCGAATGGATGGCGCAACCTGAAATGGTGGGTTGATGACTGCACTGACACGCTGGCTGCCCTCGGTGCCCCTGCTCGATTGGGGTCGCCAATACAACCGAGAAACCTTCACCAACGACGCGGTGGCGGCACTGATCGTCACCATCATGCTGATCCCGCAAAGCTTGGCCTATGCCTTGCTGGCGGGTCTGCCGCCCGAGGTGGGTTTGTACGCCAGTGTGGCCCCGTTGCTGCTGTATGCCGTGCTGGGCAGCAGCCGGGTGTTGGCTGTTGGCCCGGTGGCCGTGGTGTCCCTCATGACAGCGGCAGCTGTGTCAGAACACGCCGTTGCTGGCAGCCATGCCTATTGGCAAGTGGCCATCACCTTGGCGTTTTTATCGGGCGGCATGTTGCTGCTGATGGGCTTGCTGCGTTTGGGTTTCTTGGCCAATTTCTTAAGCCACCCCGTCATCTCAGGTTTCATTTCGGCCTCGGGGTTGCTGATCGCACTCAGCCAATTGAAAACCATCATGGGCGTGAAAGCCGAGGGCCACAATTTTGTGGATCTTTTGTTGGCATTGATGCACCAAGCCGCCAACTTGCACTTGCTCACCTTGGTGGTCGGTATCGCCGCCACGGCGTTTTTGTTTTGGGTGCGCAAGGGCTTGAAGCCTTTGCTTATTTCAGCAGGTTTGAAACCCAAGCTGGCCGACGTGCTGGCCAAAGCAGGTCCTGTGGTGGCGATTGCGCTCACCACCGTTTTGGCCTGGGGGCTGGATTGGCAAGGCCAAGGCATGAAACTGGTGGGCACCGTGCCGCAAGGCCTGCCACCCCTCACTGCACCGTTGTGGGATTGGGCGCTCTGGCAAGAGCTGTTGGTGCCCGCCCTGCTCATCAGCGTCGTGGGTTTTGTGGAGTCGGTGTCGGTGGGTCAAACACTGGCTGCCAAGCGCCGCCAGCGCATCGAGCCCGACCAAGAATTGGTGGCCTTGGGGGCCAGCAATTTGTCAGCCGCTTTCACCGGCGGCTTCCCCGTCACAGGCGGTTTTGCACGCTCGGTGGTCAACTTTGATGCCGGTGCGGTCACGCCAGCAGCGGGGGTTTACACCGCAGTGGGCATCACCTTGGCCTCCTTGTTCTTGACACCCGCACTGTTTTATTTGCCGCAAGCCACCTTGGCCGCCACCATCGTGGTGGCCGTGTTGTCGCTTGTCGACTTCAGCATTTTGAAATCCACGTGGCGCTTTTCCAAACTCGACTTCATCGCCGTCGCCACCACCTTGCTGGCCACGTTGATGGTGGGCGTGGAAAGCGGTTTGGTCATGGGTGTGATCGTCTCCTTGGCGCTGTTTTTGTTCCGCGCCAGTCGCCCCCATATCGCCACGGTGGGCTTGGTGCCTGGCACCGAGCATTTCCGCAATGTGCTTCGTCATGATGTGTTGGTGAGTCCCAAGTTGGTTTGTCTGCGGGTGGACGCCAGCATGTTCTTCGCCAATGCACGTGGTGTCGAAGACCGCATCAACGCCGAGGTGGCAGCGCGTCCTGAACTCGAACACGTGTTGTTGCAATGCTCGGCCGTGAACGACATTGACGCCAGTGCCTTGGAGAGTTTGGAAGCCATTGCCAGCCGCCTGAAAGACTCGGGCATTGCCTTGCACTTCTCGGAAATCAAAGGGCCGGTGATGGACAAGCTCAACACCACCCACTTTTTGGACCATCTGCACGGCAAGGTGTTTTTAACCAACTACCAAGCCATTCAAGCCTTGACGCCCGACATCATCCAGGCACATTGAAGCCTTGATGACACCCCGGCTGCTTCCCACTTCACAGGCCAGCACATGACCACCATGCAACTGGGTGTGCGCCACAACCTGAACCAGGTGTTGCAGCAGCTGCTGCAAGTGCTGTTGGTGGGCATGACGGTGGGCATGATGCGCAACGTGGTGCCTGCGTTGGCCGAATCTGAATTTGGTGTGCCGCGCGGCTCCTTCATGTTGTTGGTCACTTTTGTGGTGGCCTTTGGCTTGGTCAAGGGCGGGATGAATTTCCTTGCTGGCCGGTTGGCCGAGCAACATGGTCGACAAAAGGTGTTGTTGCTGGGCTGGCTGCTGGCTTGGCCCATTCCCTTCTTGATTTTTTTCAGCCCAAACTGGGCTTGGATCGTGGCGGCCACCTTGCTGTTGGGGGCCAACCAAGGCCTCACCTGGTCCATGACCCAAACCTCGGTGCTCGACTTCACCACGCCCCGTCAACGTGGTTTGGTGATTGGTTTGAACGAGTTTGCGGGTTACGTGGGCGTGGCCGTGGCAGGCATTGCCACCGGCTACGCCGCCGACTGGCTAGGGCCTCGCGCCGGGTTGTTGTGGTTCGGTGCTGGTGTGATTGGTCTGGCCACCTTGTCATCGCTGTTCGCGGTGGTGGACAGTCGGCCATGGCTGGCACTGCACCCCCAACAAGCCAGCCCTTCCCATGCAACGGCGCTGAGCACCTGGTCTGTTTTTTGGCTGATGACTTGGCAAGACAAACGCATGGCGGCTTTGAGCCAAGCCGGTTTGGTGGAAAAGTTTGTCGATGCCTTGGTGTGGATCATTTGGCCCATTTACCTGATGCAACAAGGCCTGTCCCTGCCTGCTATTGGCTGGGTGGTGGGCACTTATGGCTTGACATGGGGCGTCATGCAATTGTTCACAGGCCCGTTGTCAGACCGCATCGGCCGCCACCGTTTGAACGTGGGCGGTATGGGCTTGTGTGGTTTGGGTGTGGCGCTGTTTCCCATTGGTCTCGGCATCCCATGGTGGGCGGCGGCGGCGGCGCTGTCCGGTTTGGGCATGGCCATGCTCTATCCCAACTTGAGTGCAGCGGTGGTGGATTTGGCGGCTCCCGCATGGCGTGCTTCGGCCATTGGCATCTATCGTTTTTGGCGCGACATCGGCTATGCCGTGGGCGCGGCTGGCATCGGCTTGGTGGCCTACGCCACGGGTCATCTTGAAAGCAGTTTTGGCTTTGTTGCCACCAGCATGTTCATGTCGGCGGCTTACTTGGCTTGGCGTGGACAAGACAGTTGATACCAGCAGCACCTGTTCCGGAGCTGCCCGTTGAACTTCACTGGAGATCCTTGGATTGTGTGTGAACCTTCAGTGTGGATGCATCGCCAGAATCAAGCTTGATGCACATCAATCAAATCAGGATGAAAGCATTTAATTTGCTAAAGTCGCCCAAAATGATAATTCCAAGGGAAAACATGGGCGATTACACCAACATGTCGGGCTACTACGACGTCATCATGACCTCGGGCTATTACGACTACAAAAAGATTGTGGACAGCTTGACCTCCCACGGCCCGCAACTGAACGTTTTGGAAATTGGCTGTGGCACTGGCTTGATCTTGGAAGAGCTGGCCAAACGCCAGCCTAGTCTGCCCATCACCGGCATCGACCTCACCGGCCCGATGCTGTCCATCGCGCAAAAGCGCCTGGCACCTTTTTCCACCATTTCACTGTCGCAGCAAAACATTTGCGAACTGACGCTGGATATGCAACACGAACTGGCGTTTTCGTACGGCGGCGTTTGGTATTTCGTGATGGATGGCGATAAAGAGCCCTTCATGGTGAGCCACATCGCCGATGAACAAGCCAACCGTTTGGGCTTTGAACGTTTGTCTGCGCACATGGCCCCCGGTGGTACCTTGCTGCTAGGCATCCAGGGGCCGCACCACGACTACGAAACGACCATCTCCAATGGCATGGTCTATTCGCAAAAAATAGACCCCACGCCCATTGGCTTCACCAAGCACTACTACTTGAAAGACGGCGCCCAAACCGTGATGGACCAAACCGTGCACTACCGCACCTACACCTTTGCAGAGGCCAAAGCCTTGATGCGCAGTTTCGGCTTCGAATACGTGAACGAACCGGATGCCCACAAGATGTTTTTGCAATTCAGAAAAGTGAGCGTATGAGTTCACTGCCCCGATTGTTTTTCATTGGTGTGGGCAACATGGGCAACCCCATGGCGGCCAATTTGCTCAAAGCCGGTTACCCACTTACCGTGCACGACATCAGCCCCGAGAAAGCGCAAAACCTGATCAGCCTGGGCGCGGTCTGGGCCGACAGCATCGCTGCCGGTTGTGCCAACGCCGAGTTGGTCATGGCCTCATTGCCCGGCCCCCCGCAAGTGCGCGAGGTGATGTTGGGCGAGCACGGCGTGTTGGCGAATGCCAAGCCAGGGGCTTGCATCATTGACACGTCCACCAGCGCTGTGGAATTGGTGCAAGAACTGGTGGCCTTGGCACACAGCAAGGGTTTGGGCTTTTTAGAAGCGCCTGTCACCAACGCGGTGGACATGGCGGCATTGGGTCGGTTGTCCATTTTTGTGGGCGGAGAGCAAGCGCTGTTTGAACAACACAAAGCCTTGTTCGAGGTGATTGGCGAAAAAATCTTCCACGTGGGTGCACCGGGCAACGGGGCCACCATCAAGTTGCTGACGAACTTGCTGTGGTTTGTCAGTGCAGCTGCCATCGGCGAAGGTTTGATGTTGGGTGCCAAAGCGGGCATTCCGCTGCACACCGTGTGGGAAGCCATCAAGTCGAGTGCAGGCAACAGCTGGGTGGCCGAGCACGATGTGCCCAGTATTTTTGCCGGGCATTACGACCCGAGTTTTTCATTGGCGTTGTGCTGCAAAGACTTGGGCCTCATCAACCAGATTGCCAAAAACCAAGGCTACGAGTTGCCCATGGGCAGCAAAGCGCAAGCATTGTTTCAAGAAGCCATGCAAACCTACGGCCCCGACGCCGCCGAGTTGCATGTGGTGAAGTTGCTGGAAGAGCGGGTGGGCCACCTGCTGCGCCCATGAACCAACAAAAGCGTTTGCTGGCCGAAGCGCATCTG
The DNA here is from genome assembly GCA_947448745.1 of Comamonadaceae bacterium. Classification (GTDB taxonomy): domain Bacteria; phylum Pseudomonadota; class Gammaproteobacteria; order Burkholderiales; family Burkholderiaceae_C; genus Limnohabitans. The sequence continues at coordinate 19,569 of CANFOQ010000024.1, read as the reverse complement.
CACATGCCGCAAGGTGTGGCCGAGAACTACCGCTATTGGGGCGAAGACCGCACCGTGTTTGTGGCGCATGCTCAAGGCTGCACGCTGACCGATGAAGATGGTCGCGACTTCGTCGATTTCCGCCTTGGATACGGACCCATCATCTTGGGCTACCGCGATGCCCGCGTGGACAAGGCCGTCATTGAACAAATCACACAGCGCGGCACCCTCACCGGCTTTGCCACCGAGCTCGACACCTTGGTGGTGAAACAAATCAAAGCGCTGTGTCCGCAGATCGACAAAATGCGTTTCGCCAACTCGGGCACCGAGGCCGTGATGGGCGCGGTGCGTACCGCCCGTGGCTTTACCAAACGCGACCGCATCGCCATCGTCGAAGGTTCGTTCCATGGCCTTTACGACGAGATGATGTGGAAGTCGGACATCGAGCAATGGGACCCCAGGGGCAGCACACCACCGCAAGTGATTCCCTTTGGTGTGGGTGTACCCGCTCGCAGCAAAGAGTTGCTGAGCATCATCAGCCACAACGACTTTGACGCTTTAGAAAACCTCTTCAAAACCCAAGGCGAGCAATTGGCCTGCGTGGTGTTGGAGCCCATCATTGGCAATGCAGGCAGTGTGTCGGCCAGCCAAGCTTGGTTGCAACGCCTGCGCGACCTGTGCACGCTGCACGGCACGCTGTTGATCATCGACGAGGTGAAGTCGGGCTTTCGCGTGGCCAAAGGCGGTGCGCAATCTTTGTACGGCATCTATGGCGACTTGAGCACCTATGCCAAAGCCATGGGCAATGGCTACCCCGTGGCGGCCTTTGGTGGTCGCGCCGAGGTCATGGACATGGTGGGCTCAGGCCCTGGATTGGTGGTGCACGGCGGCACTTACACAGGCAACTTGGTCGGTTTGAGCGCGGCCCACAAAACTCTGGACCTCTTGAGTCAGACCGATGCGCTGCAAACCATCAACCACACGGGTGAACGCTTGCAAGCCTTGCTGGGGCGCGTTTTCAGTGCAGCAGGCGTGGAACATGCATTTGCGGGGCCACCGGCCATGTTTGGCATCCACTTCAGTGCCACCGTGCCCACCAACTACCGCGACTGGCGCAAGACCAACAGTGCGCTTTACAACCGCTTTGCCTGGGGCTTGATCGACCGCGGCTTCATGCTGGAACCCGATTCACGCGAACCGTGGTTTGTCTGCGAGGCGCACCAGCACATGGACTTTGGCCAGTTGGAAGACATGGCCACAGCGGCGATGAAGGCGGCCCTAAGCCAGGCTTGACGGGGTGGCCTTGCCGGCCCTGCATTTATCAGAGCAATACAAAACCTGCTCCCAGTTTTTCGCCCAAGCCTTGCGCCAGGTCATCTCGCGGCCACAGGTTTTGCAAGGCTTGCTGGGCAGGCTTTGCTTGTTGCCTTTGAATGTTTTGGGTTTGTTGATTGAGAAATCTCTTGTGTGGTTGAAAGGTTTATTCACTCTCAAGCCGCGTGGAACGACCCAAGGTCCAGACCAGCCCGAAGCCGACTGTGACGCCGCTGTTTTTGACATGCAAGGGACTGCTGCTGTTGACCCCCAAGTGGGCGGCATCCAACCGGGTCAAGCCAAACACCCGCACATCTTTGGTGATGGCATGGTTCAAACTCAATTGAAACCGTGGCGATATGAGTCCAGCTTTGGCGTCATAAGATTCGCGTTGCGCAGTGGCATAGGCGGCAGGGACACCATACAAATATTGATTGAATTTTTTGTCGCCATACATCAAGCTAAAACTGCTTGAAACACCCACGCCTGCAAACAGGTTCCGATGGTCATAGGTGATGCGCGGCTCGAACGCCATGCCTTGCACATGGACACCATCTTGCAGCTCAAACACACCACGCAAGGGCGCTTCCAAACGCACCAAGCTGTTGGCACTGGGTCGTGCCAAGGTGTATTTGATGCGCGGGCCAAATTCCAACAGGAAACCCAGGTCAGGCATGCCTGAACGCACGGCCACATCAGCACTGTTCGCACTCAAAGAGCCGGCAAACCCGATGTCCACTTCAAAGTTGTCGGTTTTGACCATCCGAGCACCGAAGGTGCCACCACCCGCCCTCAAGATGGGGCCACGGTAGACAACCCAAGGCAACACCAAACCCTTTTGCACATTGTCAGCAGCACCAGGATAGGCGGGGCTTTCCAATGCAAACCCGGCCACACCTGCTTCCCACAGCGGGCGGTTGGTGCCCTCAACATCGGGTTCATCTTGGGCCAATGCCTTGCTGGCGATGAAGAAAACTGCGGCAGCTAGTGAGAGTTGGTAAGGCAGAAGTGTTTGCATCGGGTTTTTCTTCATCTGTGAATGCTGCAAGCTTACCAAGCATGCAGTTCATTCACAGGGAAGCGTTTTTCTTTCACCGCATTCACAAAGGCTTTCATGGCCCCCAAGATGGTGCCGGACTCGTTCATGAAGTTGTGCGCAAACTTGGGCACCTTGCCTTGGGTTACGCCGATCATGTCGTGCAACACCAAAATTTGCCCTGCCGTGTCCACCCCAGCACCAATCCCGATGGTGGCGCAGCTGGTCAGGGCCTTGGTGATCTTGGCTGACAGCACCGCAGGCACCATCTCCAACACCAGCGCTTGTGCACCAGCATGTTGCAATTGCAAAGCGTCTTGCATGAGTTGTTCGGCACCACTGTCGGTGCGCCCTTGCACGCGGTAGCCACCCAAAGTGTTCACGCTTTGCGGCGTCAATCCCAAATGACCACACACTGGAATGCCACGTGTCACCAAATACGACACCGTGGGTGCCAACCAAGCACCGCCTTCCAACTTCACCATGTGGGCACCGGCCTTCATCAGGACCGAGGCGCTTTCAAAGGCTTGCTCGGGTGAGGCGTAGCTGGCGAAAGGCATGTCGCCCAAGATGATGGGGCGGCCGTTTTGCTTTTGCAATCCACGTGCCACGCATTCGGTGTGATAGCGCATGGCTTCAAGGGTCACAGGCAAGGTGCTGTTGTGGCCTTGGCAGACCATGCCCAAGGAATCGCCGACCAACACAATTTCCACGCCGGCCAAATCGGCCACCGCTGCAAAGCTGGCGTCGTAGGCGGTGAGCATGGTGATTTTTTCGCCCTCGCTGTACATCTTCATCAGACTGTGCATGGTCATTGCGGGGCGCTTGGTGGATTCAGGGGTGCTGGGCTGAACGCTCATGGTGTTTCCTTGTGCAAAAAAGAGGTGTCACGAATGCGATGCGGCATTCTAGGCAGTGCATTTATCATCCCCCACACTTTCAACCCACAGCCCTTGGCGTGTCTCCAAAGCGACCGCCCAGACCAGGAGGCCAGCCATGCATACAGCCAGCGACAACACCGACGTGGTGTTGAACTCTCCAATGAAAATTTTGTTGGCCAGCTTGATCGGCACCACCATCGAATACTTCGATTTCTACATCTTCGGCACCGCCGCCGTGTTGGTGTTTCCCAAGTTATTCTTCGCCGCCTCTGAGCCCAGCATCGCCATTTTGCAGTCGCTGGCCACCTTTGGTTTGGCCTTTGTGGCGCGTCCAGTGGGCTCTGCGTTGTTTGGGCATTTCGGCGACCGCGTGGGCCGCAAGGCCACGCTGGTGGCGTCGCTCCTCACCATGGGCTTGTCCACCATCTTCATTGGTTTGTTGCCCACGTATGCGGCCATCGGCATTGCCGCACCCATTTTGTTGGCCGTGTTTCGATTTGGCCAAGGTTTGGGCTTGGGCGGCGAATGGGGTGGCGCGATTTTGCTGGCCACTGAAAACGCCCCGCCCCACCAACGCGCTTGGTATGGCAGCGTGCCGCAACTGGGCGGCCCCATCGGTTTCTTTATTTCAGGCAGTGTGTTTTTGGCGCTCACCACGCAAATGCCGGAAGCCGATTTTCTGGAATGGGGTTGGCGCATTCCCTTTGTGTCCAGCGCCTTGTTGGTGGTGGTCGGCCTCTATGTGCGTTTGAACATTTCTGAAACTCCACAGTTTCAAAAAGTCATGGCCCTGAAAACCCGCGTCAAGGTGCCCATCGTCACCGTGGTCACGCAACACACCCGCTCGATGGTGCTGGGCATGATGTCGGGCTTGGGGCAATTCGTGTTGTTCTACTTGATCACGGTGTTCACACTCAGCTGGGCCACCAACTCGCTGGGCTACAAGCGACAAGACTTCTTGGTGCTGCAACTCATCGCCGTGGTTTTCTTCGCACTGTTCATCCCGATTGCCGCCAAAATTTCAGACACCCGTGGGCGCACCACGGCCCTCACCTGGGGCGCCATTGGCATTGTGGTGTTGGGTTTGTTTTTAGGTCCGATGCTGCAAGCAGGCAGCTTCACCACGGTGTTGGCCTTGTCCATTGGCATGGCGCTCATGGGCATGTGCTTTGGCCCTTTGGGCTACCTCATGGCCGAGTTGTTCCCCACCGAAGTGCGTTACACCGGCGCATCTTTGAGCTTCAACTTGTCGGCCATCGTGGGGGCCTCGTTTGCGCCCTACATCGCCACCTGGTTGGCCACCAACCATGGCTTGCAATACGTGGGCTATTACCTGTCGGGCATGGCCAGCATCAGCGTCTTGGCATTGATGGCGGTGAAGAAACACAAGGCCAAAATTTAAAAAAAAGCCCGAAAGAATCGCTTCTCTCGGGCTTTGTTTTGTGGCAGCAAATCCTGCCCGCGCAACTTAGTCGGCGCTGAAGCTCACCACTTCATTCACGGCGCGGCGCACTTTGCGGGGCCAGTTGCCAGGTGCTGGATTGCCAACAGCAATCAACATCACGGGGATTTCATTGGCAGCCAATTTGCACTCTGCGCTGACAGCAGCAGGGTCAAAACCAATCATGGCACCCGATACCAAACCTTTGCCGTGAGCAGCGTACATCAGGGTCATGGCGGCCATGGAAGCCGAGCGAATGGCTTCATCGCGCTGAAAGCCGTCTTTGCCTTCATACATGCCGTTGGCCATGCCAATCCAGCCATCAAACGCGGCTTGGTCGATGTGACCACCATCCAACATGGGCTTGATCAACACAGGCAGGTCTTTGTGACCACCGACTTTGCCCACCACCACGAACGTGACAGCGGCATCGCCCACCTTGGGTTGGTTGAACGCAGCTGCTTTCAAACGGGCTTTGGCCGCCGGTGTGCACACCGCCACCAAGCGCCAGTTTTGCTGGTTGAAAGACGTGGGAGTTTGGTTAGTCAGTTGGGCCAACTCGGTGATCTCGTCATGGGTCATCACATGGGCGGGGTCAAAGTTGTTGGCAGAAGTGCGGCCGTTGATGGCGCTGAAAACGTCGGTCATGTGTACATCCTGTTGGAATGAAAAATGCGCCTGGTGGGCGCATGGGTGGTGTGCGAAAGCACTGAGAAACTGGTGCGTGGTGAGGGTTTCGAACCCCCGACCCCCGCCGTGTGAAGGCGATGCTCTACCACTGAGCTAACCACGCGAACTGCTGTTGAAGCAGGGCTGTATTCTGTCACAAAAATGAGCGTTTTGAGGCACTCAGCTGCAGATGGTTCAAGAGGCTGACGCCGAACTTGCAAGTGATCGCCACAAAGTCTTGCCGCCACTGGCTTTGTCGATCAAATCCAGCACGCCCTCGTGGGCCTGCAACTCTTCATCGGTGGGGGAAATCACAGGCAACTGCAGTTGGCTGTAGTCGCGACGGGCCGCTGGTTTGCCAGAGGCATCGAGCATGTCGTCTTGGTCCATCAGCAAACCGTCTTGGCCGCGCGTCAAGTTGATGTAGACATCGGCCAACAACTCGGCATCCAACAAAGCGCCGTGCAGCGTGCGGGCCGCGTTGCTGACGCCCAAGCGTTCACACAAGGCATCCAAGGAATTGCGCTTGCCAGGGTAAATTTCTTTGGCCATGGCCAAGGTGTCCATCACCTGCCCCACGTGGTCTTTGAACGGTGGGTGGCCTGCCAATTCCAGTTCTTTGTTCAAAAAGCCCATGTCAAACGGGGCATTGTGGATGATGATGTCGGCGCCCTTCACATAGGCCAAGAACTCATCCACGATTTGCGCAAACTTCGGCTTGTCTTGCAAAAACTCGGTGGTGATGCCGTGCACATTCAGCGCTTCTTCATGGCTTTCACGCTCGGGGTTGATGTAGTAATGAAAGTTGCGGCCGGTGAGTTTGCGGTGCATCAACTCCACGCAACCCAGCTCCAGGATGCGGTCACCGTTGTCAGGTGACAGCCCGGTGGTTTCGGTGTCCAACACAATGAGTCGCATGGCTTCAGTGGTTTTCTTTGGCGTGGTTGATGGTGTAGCGTGGAATTTCGATCACCAAATTCTGCTGGGCCACCACCGATTGGCAACTCAGGCGTGAATTCGGCTCCAAACCCCAAGCACGGTCGAGCAGATCGTCTTCCAACTCTTCTGCCTCGTTCAAGCTCGCAAAGCCTTCACGCACCACCACATGGCAGGTGGTGCAGGCACAGCTCATGTCGCAGGCGTGTTCGATGTTGATGCCATTGTCCAGCAAGGCTTCACAAATGGTGTTGCCAGGCAGGGTGTGGATTTCTTTGCCCTCTGGGCACAACTCCACGTGTGGGAGTATTCTGATGATGGTCATGACATGGCCCCTATGTGTTTGCCTGCCAGGGCTTTGCGAATACCGTCGTTCATGCGTGCAGCAGCAAAGGCTTCGGTACCTTTGGCCAAGGCCTCGGTAGCGGCCTCGATGTCGGCCGGCACCTCGGAGGTTTTGATGGCCAATACCGCGTCCATCAGTTGTTGGATGACGGTTTGCTCGTCTGCCGACAACAACTGCGCATCGGCTTGCAAAGCGCTTTGCGTGGCCAACCACATGCGGTCGGCTTCCAGACGGGCTTCGGCCAAAGCACGTGCATTCTTGTCGAACTCGGCGGTGTGAAAACTGTCTTGCAACATGGCGGCGATTTGCTCGTCGGACAAACCATAGCTGGGTTTGACGTCAATGTGGGCTTGCACACCGCTTTTGGTTTCGACGGCGCTCACGCTGAGCAAACCATCGGCGTCTACTGTGAAAGTGACGCGGATGCGGGCCGACCCTGCGGCCATGGGTGGGATGCCCTTCAATTCAAAACGCGCCAAGCTGCGGCAGTCTTTCACCAAATCGCGCTCGCCTTGCAGCACATGCAAGGCCAACGCGGTTTGTCCGTCTTGGTAGGTGGTGAAGTCTTGCGCCATGGCGGTGGGAATGGTTTGATTGCGCGGCACGATGCGCTCGACCAAACCACCCATGGTTTCAATGCCCAGGGACAGTGGAATCACATCCAACAACAGCAATTCACCATCGGGGTTGTTGCCACTGAGTTGGTTGGCTTGAATGGCGGCCCCAATGGCCACGACTTCATCGGGATTCAGGTTGTTCAAGGGCGTGCAGTTCAAAAGTGCAGCCACAGCGCTTTGCACATGCGGCATGCGGGTCGAACCACCCACCATCACCACGCCTTGAATGTCTTCGGCTTTCAGGCCAGCATCACGCAAGGCTTTCTTCACGGCTTGTAAGGTTTTTTGGGTGAGCGCTTGAGCACATTGTTCAAAGTCTGTGCGTTGAATCGTCGTGGCTAACAAACCATCAGACAGCGCCACATTGAACGCTGCGTGGTCGTGTGTGGAAAGTTGTTCTTTGCAAGCCCTTGCAGCGGTCAACAACAAGCTGGCATCGACCTCGTTCAAAGCTTGGCGTTGGCTTTGTTCAAGCGCGAGTTCAAGCAGGCAACGGTCATAGTCGTCGCCACCCAAGGCCGAATCACCGCCCGTGGACAACACTTCAAACACACCACGGCTCATGCGCAAGATGGAAATGTCAAAAGTGCCACCACCCAAGTCATAGACCGCGTACACGCCTTCGCTGGCGTTGTCCAAGCCATAGGCAATGGCCGCAGCTGTGGGTTCGTTGATGAGCCGCAACAAATGCAAGCCGGCCATTTGCGCCGCGTCTTTGGTGGCCTGGCGTTGCGCATCGTCAAAGTAGGCTGGCACAGTGATAACCGCGCCATGGATGTCGTCATTGAAAGTGTCTTCTGCGCGTTGACGCAGGCTGGCCAAAATCTCGGCACTCACCTCCACCGGTGACTTCAAACCATGCAAGGTGTTCAAACCCAACATGCCAGGTTGATCTGTAAACGCATAAGGAAAATGCTCGGGGTGGGGCAAGTCTTTCAAGCCACGGCCCATGAACCGCTTGACCGACACGATGGTGTTGGCCGGGTCTTGAGATTGCGAAGCCAGCGCAGCAGCGCCAATCAAGCGCTTGCCTTCAGGCAAATAGCGCACCGCAGATGGCAGGATGTTGTGGCCTTGTTCGTCGGGCAGGCACTCGGCCACACCATTGCGCACACTGGCCACCAAAGAATGTGTGGTGCCCAAGTCGATGCCAATGGCGATTCGTCTGGCGTGGGGATCTGGTGCTTGACCAGGTTCAGAAATTTGCAGCAAAGCCATGGTGCGTATTTTGCCCTCAGGCGTCTTCCAGTCGGTCGAGTCGGTTGTTCAAATCTTCTTCAAAGCGCTCGATGAACATCAGCGCCCTCACCTCTTGCACCGCCGCCAACCAGTTTTTATCAACATCCAAACTTTGGGCGCAACGTTGCAAGGCTTGCTGTTTGGCATCGTTGATGTCTGCTTGCAAAGCCGTCAAGGCGGCTTCGGTGTGGGCCTCGTCCAAGTCTTCGCGCCACTGCATTTGTTGCATCAAAAATTCAGCAGGCATGCTGGTGTTGTCTTCGGCATGCAAAGGTGCGCCATGCAACTCGCACAAGTAGGCGGCACGGCGCAATGGGTTTTTCAAACGTTGATAGGCCTCATTGACCCGCAACGACCATTGCATGGCCAAGCGCTTTTCAGCCGGCCCTTGCAGGGCGAATTGGTCGGGGTGCACCTGCTGTTGCAGCGCTTTCCATTGGGCGTCTAGTTGCGCACGGTTCAATTCAAATTGCGTGGGCAACTCGAACAGCTCGAAGTCGGTGGCCGCCAAAGACAGCGGCTGCTTCAACACACCGTCGTTGGCCATCAGACTCGGAAAGACTCGCCGCAGCCGCAACGATCACGCTCATTGGGGTTGTTGAATTTGAAGCCTTCGTTCAAGCCTTCGCGCACGAAGTCGAGTTCGGTGCCATCCAAATAGGCCAGGCTTTTGGGATCGATCAAGATCTTCAAGCCATGGGTTTCAAACACCACGTCTTCTTCGGTCAGGTCGTCCACGTACTCAAGCTTGTAGGCCAAGCCAGAACAACCGGTGGTTTTGACACCCAAGCGCACGCCAACACCTTTGCCGCGTTTGCTCAGGTAGCGATTGACATGCCGCGCGGCGGCTTCGGTCATGGAGACAGACATATCAGTGGGCGTGTTTCTTTTTGTAATCTTCCACGGCCGCTTTGATGGCGTCTTCGGCCAAGATGGAACAGTGGATCTTCACGGGTGGCAACGACAGTTCTTGCGCGATTTCGCTGTTTTTAAGGGCCGCAGCTTCGTCCAAGGTTTTGCCTTTGACCCATTCGGTGACCAAGGAAGAAGAGGCAATGGCCGAACCGCAACCATAGGTTTTGAAGCGGGCGTCTTCGATGACGCCGGTTTGTGGATTCACCTTGATTTGCAATTTCATCACGTCACCACAAGCCGGTGCACCCACCATGCCGGTCCCGACCGAATCGTCACCTTTTTCAAACGAACCCACGTTGCGGGGGTTTTCGTAGTGGTCCACCACTTTTTCTGAGTAAGCCATGAATATTCTCCGTTGTTAGTGTGCAGCCCATTGGATGGTGCTCATGTCAATGCCTTCTTTGTACATGTCCCACAAGGGGCTCAAGTCACGCAGTTTGCTGACGTTGGTGCGAATGGTGCTGATCGCATAGTCAATTTCTTCTTCCGTCGAGAAACGACCGATGGTCATGCGCAAACTGCTGTGCGCGAGTTCATCGCTGCGACCCAAAGCACGCAAAACATAGCTGGGCTCCAAGCTGGCCGAAGTGCACGCCGAGCCTGAAGAAACAGCCAAACCTTTGATACCCATGATGAGGGACTCGCCCTCGACATAGTTGAAGCTGATGTTCAGGTTGTGCGGCACACGTTGCGTGAGGTGACCATTGACGAACACTTGCTCGATGTCCTGCAAGCCTGCCAACAAACGTTGTTGCAAGTGACGGGCTTTGGCCACATCTTGCGCCATTTCAAGCTTCGCGATGCGAAAGGCTTCGCCCATGCCCACGCATTGGTGCGTAGGCAGCGTGCCACTGCGCATGCCGCGTTCGTGGCCACCACCGTGCATTTGGGCTTCCAAGCGCACACGTGGTTTGCGTCGCACATACAAAGCACCAATGCCTTTGGGACCGTAGGTTTTGTGCGATGCCAAGCTCATCAAATCGACGGGCAACTTGCTCATGTCAATCTCGACTTTGCCGGTGGATTGCGCAGCATCCACATGGAAGATGATGCCGCGCTCGCGGCACATGTTGCCAATCGTCACGATGTCTTGGATGACGCCGATTTCATTGTTGACATGCATCACGCTGATGAGCGAGGTGTCGGGGCGAATCGCGTCTTTCAATTTATTCAAGTCAAGCAGGCCGTCTTCTTGCACGTCCAGGTAAGTGACTTCAAAACCTTGGCGCTCGAGTTCACGCATGGTGTCGAGCACGGCTTTGTGCTCGGTTTTCACGGTGATCAGGTGCTTGCCCTTGGTTTTGTAAAACTGCGCTGCACCTTTGATGGCCAGGTTGTTGGACTCGGTGGCTCCCGAGGTCCAAACGATTTCACGCGGATCGGCACCAATCAGGTCGGCCACATGAACACGGGCTTTTTCAACCGCTTCTTCAGCCTCCCAGCCCCAGGCGTGGCTGCGGGACGCGGGGTTACCGAAATGCTCGCGCAACCAAGGAATCATGGCGTCCACCACCCGCTCATCGCAGGGGTTGGTGGCGCCGTAGTCGAGGTAAATCGGGAAATGCGGGGTCATGTCCATGATCAGCCTTTGACGAACACATTGCCCAGTGCGAACACCGAATTGGGGGCGTTGACGCGGATGGGTTTGACCACTGGCATGGCCGAAATAGCGCGTTTGTGCATGGGCTTGTCTTCCACTTGCAAGCCTTTGGCCAATTGGTCGTCCACCAATTTTTGCAAGCTGACCGAACTTAAAAAGTCGATCATGCGCTGGTTCAAAGAGGTCCAGAGTTCGTGGGTCATGCAACGGCCGGTTTCACCCAGGCAGTTTTCTTTGCCGCCGCAATGGGTGGCGTCGATGGGCTCGTCCACCGACAAAATGATGTCAGCAACGGAAATATCGAGGGCCTTGCGGCCCAAGGTGTAGCCGCCGCCGGGGCCACGGGTGGACTCGACCAGGTTTTGGCGGCGCAATTTGCCAAACAACTGTTCGAGGTAAGACAGGGAAATTTGTTGGCGCTGACTGATGGCAGCCAAGGTCACGGGGCCATTGTTTTGGCGCAAAGCCAAGTCAATCATGGCGGTGACGGCGAAACGACCTTTGGTGGTAAGACGCATGTTGAACTCCTGGATGGGCCTATGTCGACTGGATTAGTCAACTATAGCACAAGACCAATCAAATTGGTCGGGTTTAAACCTTGTCCGGGCTGGAAGCCCCAAAGGTCATGGCCCGCAGCCTGCCCAGCTGGTCTCGCACTGCCGCTGCTTGCTCGAATTCGAGGTTGCGGGCGTCCTCCATCATCTGTTTTTCCAAGCGTTTGATTTCTTTGGCCACGTCGCGTTCGCTCATGTCTTGGACACGCGCTTGCTCCATTTCCAAGCGCAGCGACTCTTTCTCCGACTTCTCGCTGTAGACGCCGTCGATCAGGTCGCGAATGCCTTTGACCACCCCGCGCGGCGTGATGCCATTGGCCGCATTGAAGCTGATTTGTTTGTTGCGGCGTCGCTCTGTTTCGCCAATGGCGCGCTTCATCGACTCGGTCATCTTGTCAGCATACAAAATGGCGCGGCCTTCCAAGTTGCGGGCCGCCCGGCCAATGGTTTGAATCAGGCTGCGCTCAGAGCGCAAAAAGCCCTCTTTGTCGGCATCCAAAATCGCCACCAAAGACACCTCGGGCAAGTCCAAACCTTCGCGCAGCAAGTTGATACCCACCAACACATCAAAGGCACCCAAGCGCAGGTCGCGCAAGATTTCCACCCGCTCTACCGTGTCGATGTCGCTGTGCAAATAGCGCACCTTGACGCCGTTGTCGCCGAGGTAATCCGTCAGCTGCTCGGCCATGCGCTTGGTCAGGGTGGTGATCAAAATCCGCTCGTTCTTCACCACCCGAATGCGGATTTCTTGCAGCACATCGTCGACTTGATGCGTGGCGGGGCGCACCTCCACCATCGGATCGACCAAACCGGTGGGGCGCACCACCTGCTCCACCACGTTGCCGGAGTGGGTTTTTTCATAGTCCGATGGCGTGGCCGACACGAACACCAACTGGCGCATGCGCTTTTCAAATTCATCCAGCTTCAAGGGGCGGTTGTCCAAGGCGCTGGGCAAACGGAACCCGTATTCCACCAAGGTGGTTTTGCGTGCCCGGTCGCCGTTGTACATGCCGGAAAACTGGCCCATCAGCACATGGCTTTCGTCAAAAAACATCAGCGCGTCTTTGGGCAGGTAGTCCGTCAGCGTGCTGGGCGGCTCGCCGGGTGCCGCGCCCGACAAATGCCGGGTGTAGTTTTCAATGCCCTTGCAATGCCCAACTTCGCTGAGCATTTCCAAGTCAAAGCGGGTGCGTTGCTCTAGGCGCTGTGCTTCCACCAATTTGTTCATGCCCACCAGTTCTTTCAGGCGATCGCCCAATTCAAGCTTGATGGTTTCCACCGCGGCCAACACTTTGTCGCGCGGCGTGACGTAGTGGCTGGACGGGTAAACCGTGAAGCGCGGAATCTTCTGGCGCACCCGTCCGGTCAAAGGATCGAGCAATTGCAGGCTTTCAATCTCGTCGTCAAACAGCTCGATGCGGATGGCCAACTCGCTGTGCTCGGCGGGAAAGATGTCGATGGTGTCGCCGCGCACCCGAAACCGGCCGCGCGAAAAATCCATGTCGTTGCGCTCGTATTGCATGCGCACCAACTGGGCAATGATGTCGCGCTGCCCCGGCTTGTCGCCCACCCGCAGCGTCATCACCATTTGGTGGTAACTCTCGGGCTCGCCAATACCGTAGATGGCCGAGACCGTGGCGACGATGATCACATCGCGCCGCTCCAACAGGCTTTTCGTGCACGACAAACGCATTTGCTCGATGTGCTCGTTGATCGCGCTGTCTTTTTCAATGAACAAATCGCGCTGCGGCACATAGGCTTCGGGCTGGTAGTAGTCGTAGTAGCTGACGAAATACTCCACCGCGTTCTTCGGAAAAAACTCGCGGAACTCGCTGTACAGCTGCGCCGCCAAGGTTTTATTGGGGGCGTAAATGATGGCGGGCCGCCCCATTTGGGCGATCACATTGGCCATGGTGAAGGTCTTGCCCGAGCCGGTCACGCCCAGCAGGGTTTGAAACATCTCGCCATCGCGCACGCCTTCCACCAACTGGGCAATCGCCGTGGGTTGGTCGCCTGCTGGCGGGTAAGGCTGAAACAGCTCAAAGGGGGAGTTGGGGTAGCTGACCCATGTGCCTTCTGGCGCGGCGGCGGTCTGGGGGTCGGCTTCAACAATCGGGTTGGTCATGGCGTTTAGGTGCTGGCCAGGCGCAAATGCCAAGCCGTTAAAATCTGTCGAACCGCCTAGCCTAACCCAGTCTGGGCGATTTTTTCACCCTCCTCGCCATCTACCCTCTTCCTTCAAGGACTGACAATGTCTCTGTTTTCCGCCGTCGAAATGGCACCCCGCGACCCCATTCTGGGCTTGAACGAGCAATTCGCAGCCGACACCGCGCCCATCAAAGTCAACCTCGGTGTGGGTGTTTATTTCGACGACAACGGCAAGCTGCCCCTGCTGCAATGCGTTCAACAAGCCGAAAACACCATGATGGCCAAGCCCACTGCGCGTGGCTACCTGCCCATCGACGGTATTGCCGCTTATGACAGCGCCGTCAAAGGCCTGGTGTTTGGTGTCGGTTCCGAGCCCATCACGGCCAACCGCGTGGCCACCGTGCAAGCCATTGGGGGCACCGGCGGCTTGAAAATTGGCGCCGATTTCCTGCACAAACTCAACCCCGGTGCCAAGGTTTTGATCAGCGACCCCAGCTGGGAAAACCACCGCGCCTTGTTTGCCGCAGCCGGTTTCACCGTGGACACCTATGCCTATTACGACGCCGCAGCCAAAGGCGTGAATGTTGAAGGCATGTTGGCCAGCTTGAACGCTGCCGCGCCCGGCACTGTGGTCGTGTTGCATGCTTGCTGCCACAACCCCACCGGCTACGACATCACCCCTGCCCAATGGGACCAGGTGGTGGCCACTGTCAAAGCCCGTCAACTCACGCCTTTCCTGGACATGGCCTACCAAGGTTTTGGCCATGGCATTGCCGAAGACGGTGCCGTTATCGCCAAGTTCGTGGCTGCTGGTTTGGACTTTCTGGTTTCAACCTCATTTTCGAAAAGCTTCAGCCTGTATGGCGAGCGCGTCGGTGCCTTGTCGGTGCTGTGCCAATCGGCCGACGAAGCCGCCAAAGTGTTGTCTCAATTGAAAATCGTCATCCGCACCAACTACTCCAACCCACCCACCCATGGCGGCGCCGTCGTGGCTGCCGTGTTGAACAACCCCGAGTTGCGGGCTTTGTGGGAAAAAGAACTGGGCGAGATGCGGGTGCGCATCAAAGCCATGCGTCAAAAACTGGTGGATGGCTTGAAAGCCGCTGGTGTGGCCACCGACATGAGCTTCATCACCCAGCAAATTGGCATGTTCAGCTACTCCGGCCTGAGCAAAGACCAAATGATTCGCTTGCGCACCGAGTTCGGCGTCTACGGCACCGACACAGGCCGCATGTGTGTGGCGGCCCTCAACAGCCAAAACATCGACCATGTTTGCAAGGCCATTGCCACCGTGTTGAAGGGTTGAAAACATGGCCATCCGCGCCTTGATTTTTGATGTCTTTGGCACCTTGGTGGATTGGCGCAGCTCGATTGCCGCCCAAGCGAAATCCACCCTTGAACCGTTGGGCTACAGCACCGATTGGCTGGCGTTTGCCGATGCCTGGCGCAACGAATACCAGCCCGCGATGGAAAAAGTACGCAGCGGCCAGCGTGGTTTTTGCAAACTCGATGTGCTGCACCGTGACAACCTCGACATCGTGTTGGGCCGATTGGGTTGGCACAAGGTGGATGAACCTACCCGCCAGCACCTGAACCTGGCTTGGCACCGCTTGCAAGCTTGGCCAGATGTGGCGGAAGCCATGGCCATGCTGCGACAGCAGTTCTTGTTGGCTCCTTGCTCCAACGGGCATATTGCTTTGATGGCCAACCTGGCTCGGCACAACCACTGGCATTGGGACGCCATCTTGGGTGCGGAAATCGCCCAAGACTACAAGCCCCAAGCCATCGTCTACCAAGCATCGGCCCGCGCTTTTGACCTGGATTTGAGCGAAACCATGATGGTGGCAGCGCACTCATCGGATCTGGAAGCAGCCGCTGTGGCCGGCTTGAAAACCGCCTTCATTGGCCGTCCAGACGAGTACGGCCCCGGTTTAGGCGAGCACACAGCCACCACCACCGTGGACTTTGAAGCCCCTGATTTGCTGGCCTTGGCCCGTCAGCTTTGCAAAGGTTAGCTCTGATATATTGCACTGCAACAACCAAAAGGTAAGCCATGCTCTATCAACTGTATGAAGCCCAACGGGCCATGATGGAACCGTTTGCTGAATTTGCCCTGGCATCGTCCAAGATGATGGCCAACCCCACTTCCCCGTTTTCCACCAACCCTTTGGTGCAGCGCATTTCGGCGTCTTACGACTTGGCTTACCGCCTCGGCAAAGACTACGTCAAACCTGAGTTCGGCATCCACTCGGTCAACATCCACGGCGCCAAAGTGGCTGTGCAGGAATGCATCGAGATTGACAAACCCTTTTGCGAACTGCTGCATTTCAAATGTTTCAGCGACAGCAGCGAAACCTTGGACGCGATGAAAACGCTGCCACCCGTGTTGATCGTGGCCCCGCTGTCGGGCCACTACGCCACCTTGCTGCGCGACACCGTGCGCACCATGATGCAAGACCATCGGGTTTACATCACCGATTGGAAAAATGCCCGCTTGGTCCCCATGAGCGAAGGCGAATTCCACCTCGACGACTACATCAATTACATCCAAGAGTTCATTCGTCACATTCAAGCTTCAGAAGGCTATTGCCATGTGGTGAGCGTGTGTCAACCCACCGTGCCGGTGCTGGCCGCCATTTCATTGATGGCCTCACGGGGTGAAACCTTGCCCCTGAGCATGACCATGATGGGTGGCCCGATTGACGCCACCAAATCTCCCACGGCTGTGAACAACCTGGCGATGAACAAGAGTCACCAATGGTTTGAACACAATGTGATTTACCGTGTTCCCGCCAACTTCCCTGGTGCTGGTCGCCGTGTCTACCCAGGCTTCTTGCAGCACACTGGTTTTGTGGCGATGAACCCCGATCGGCATTTGAAGAGCCATTACGAGTACTTCAAAGACCTGATCAAAGGCGACAACTCCAGCGCCGAATCGCACCGCCAGTTCTACGACGAGTACAACGCGGTGTTGGACATGGACGCTGATTACTATTTGGAAACCATCGCCACCGTGTTCCAAGATTTCAAATTGGTGCGTGGCACATGGGATGTTCGGGCGGTGGATGGCACCATAGAACGTGTGCGCCCCCAAGACATCAGGGATTGCGGCTTGCTCACCGTGGAAGGCGAACTCGACGACATCTCGGGCTCAGGCCAAACCAAAGCTGCATTGAAACTTTGCGCAGGCATCCCCGCCACCGACAAACTGCATTACGAAGCCGAAGGTGCCGGTCACTATGGCATCTTCAGTGGCCGTCGTTGGCGCGACATGGTTTATCCCGCGGTGAAAAGCTTCATCCAGAAAAACCAATTGAAAGCTGCGCCCAAGCCTCAAAAACGGGTGGTCAAAGCTGTCGCCAAACCGGTTGGCAAACGCAGGGCCGTCTCCAGCGCCAAGTGAGCGCCCGCCAAAGCATCTTGGCTTTGTTGCCGCAAACGCAGTGCACGCGTTGCGGCTACCCCGATTGCGAGTCCTATGCCACGGCCATTGATGATGGCGTGGCACCCATCAACCAATGCCCGCCTGGCGGTGAAGCAGGCATTCAGCGACTCGCCAGTTTGCTGGGCGTTCCTGCCACCCCGCTGAATCCCGAGAATGGTTTTGAAGGTCCGCGCTCAGTGGTGTGGATTGATGAAGCCTGGTGCATCGGTTGCACCTTGTGCATCGAGGCCTGCCCGGTGGACGCCATCATTGGCACCCATAAACGCATGCACACCGTGATTGAACAGGCTTGCACCGGCTGTGAACTTTGTTTGCCGGTTTGTCCCGTAGATTGCATCGAGATTGAAAACGTGAGTGGCACTGCCACTGGCTGGGAAGCTTGGTCTGCCGCACAAGCAGAGGATGCCCGACAACGTTACGCCGCACGTCAACAACGGTTGCAATCTGCGGCACCGGCCAACCCTGCTGCTTCTTTACCTCAGCAAAAAATCAGCCGCGTCGAGGCTGCGTTGATTCGGGCCCAGCAACGGGCTGAACAAAACAAAAACGATTGAATTTTTGTCGTCAACGCCCCATGCATCCGTGCTCGGGGCTAGGGCTGCGAGGGCTGGGCCGCCAAGGCTGCAAAAGCCTGCACCACCGCTTCGGGTGCTTGCACCAATTCAATCAGCACACCTTCACCGCTGATGGGAAATTCATCATTGGCTTTGGGGTGCAAAAAAGTGATGTCAAAACCTGCCGCACCCTGGCGAATGCCACCGGGCGCAAACCGCACGCCTTGAGCGGTCAGCCATGCCACCGCTTCAGGCAATTTGTCGATCCACAAGCCAATGTGGTTTAGAGGCGTGGCGTGCACCGCTGGTTTTTTTTCAGGGTCCAGGGGCTGCATCAGGTCCACCTCGACCTTGAATGGCCCGCTGCCCATGGCGCAAATGTCTTCGTCCACGTTTTCACGTTCGCTTTTGAATGTGCTGGTGATCTCCAAGCCGAGCATCTCCACCCACAGCTTTTGCAAGCGGGTTTTGTCCAAACCGCCGATGGCGATTTGCTGAATGCCCAATACCTTGAAAGGCCGGATGCTCATGCGAACTCCACGATGATTTGATCAACGGTGAGGGATTCGCCTTTGCTGGCCAACACCGACTTGACCACGCCATCTTGAGTGGCAAACAAAACGTTCTCCATCTTCATGGCTTCAATCACCGCCACGCGTTCACCCGCCTGCACTTTTTGACCAGGTGCTACGGCCACATCGACCAACAAACCAGGCATGGGTGACAACACAAAACGGCTCAAATCGGGCGGCGCCTTGAACGGCATTTTTCTGTAAAGCTCGGCCATGCGTGGGGAGATGACCAAGGCATCGATGCGGCGACCGTGGTGCTGCACTTGCAACACCAAGGGGTTCTTCACCGAGCCACGCTCCACCTGTGCTGTGAAAGGCTGGCCATTGACTGTGCCTTCAATCGCAATGTCGTTCAAGCGCGAATTGCTGTGGATGGCGAAATTTTTGCCATTCAGTTTGATGACCGCGGTGCCCAAGCCGCCAGCGTCATCCACTTCCACTTGGTCAAAGTAATGTTCACCAGCGGCGTCCAAGGTGATGACGGTGTAGGTTTGACCCACTTTCACGTCGTAACCCGGCAACTGGCCGCTCAAACTGGCCGCACGTTCACGCGATTTGCGGCGCACAAAGGCGGCCAAGGCCACCAAAAAGTCGGGGTCGCTGTGGGGCACGTCTTCTGCATGGAAACCTTTGCCAAAGTGCTCAGCAATGAAACCGGTGTTGAAGTTGCCCGTGACAAAGTCGGGGTGCGCCAACAAGGCCGCTTGGAAAGGAATGTTCGAGCTGATGCCCCGAATGACAAACCCATTCAAGGCTTCGCGCATTTTGGCGATGGCCTCAGCTCTATCTCGCCCGTGCACGATCAACTTGGCAATCATCGAGTCGTAGTGCATGGAAATTTCACCGCCTTCTTGCACACCGGTGTCGACACGAACGCCTTGCAAATGTTCGGTATCCGACTGGAACATGGTTTGCTCTGGGGGCTGGAAGCGCACCAAGCGACCCGTGGACGGCAGGAAATTGCGGAATGGGTCTTCGGCGTTGATGCGGCACTCGATGGCCCAACCGTTGCGTTGAATATCAGCTTGTTTGAAAGGCAGTTTTTCACCGGCCGCCACACGAATCATCCATTCCACCAAATCCAAACCAGTGATGGCTTCGGTGACCGGATGTTCCACTTGCAAGCGGGTGTTCATCTCCAAAAAGTAAAAGCTTTGGTCCTTGCCGACCACGAACTCAACGGTGCCAGCGCTTTGGTATTTCACCGCTTTGGCCAAGGCCACGGCTTGAGCGCCCATGGCTTGGCGGGTTTCATCGCTGATGAAGGGTGATGGTGCTTCTTCAATCACCTTTTGATGACGTCGCTGAATCGAACATTCACGT
>CANFOQ010000023.1 GCA_947448745.1 Comamonadaceae bacterium | reverse complement strand
CTTTTTTCATCAGCACCAATCACTTAAGGGAGATATTTCATGAAACCTATAGCAAACAAAATTGCCAAAAAACAAGCGGGTTACAGCTTGGTCGAATTGTCCGTGGCCTTGGCCATCGTGGCGGTCATCTTGGTCGGTGGCCTCATGGGCACCCGCGAAATCCTGTTGACCAACAACGTCAACAACCAACTCAAAGACTCGGCACAAGTGATCGCCAAGATCACCCGTCAATTCCAAAATGCCATGGACACCAGCGGCGCCACCACCGCCAATTTGGTGCCCCTGTCCTACTGGCCCAAAGAACGCTTCACCAACACCTCGACCCCAAGTGGCACATCCACCATTGTCAAGACGGAAGTGCGCGGCGTGATTGCCGGCAGCAATGAGTACATTTTTCCCAATGAAGAAGATGAAGGAAAACTCGCAAAACAAACGGGTTTTGTCTATTACTTTCAAAAAGTACCATCAGCCGCTTGTGCCGACATGGTCCTGGGCTTGGACAACATGGCCTACGCCATTTACGCAGGCAACTCCAGCGGCATGACCCCCGCTGGTAAGAAATCCACGTTAACTGAAGTCAAAGCCGCTGACGCCGCAACTGTGAGTGCCGCCAAGATGGCGACGGGTTGCAATTCCACCGCCCCCCAGGTGGACATCGCCGCCTTCATCCGTTTGTGAACCGCGCCACTTAACAAGGAGTTCACATGAAACATACTCAAACCGGGCCACAAGCCAAGCAGCAGGGCTTCACTTTGGTGGAGTTGGGCATCTCCATGGTCTTGATCGCGAGCATGATCTTGGCCGGTTTCTACACCATCAAGCGCATCCGAACCGATGCCGCAATCAACGCCGCCATCGCCAGTGCCAATGTCAGCATGAACCAAGCCAATGCCGCCTATGCCGGCATGGAAAAAACCACCGGAGCGAAGGTCGACATTCTGGCGGCCATGAATGTTTGGCCCAAGGAGCGGTTCATCATCACAGAAACGAAATCCGGCACAGCAGTGATCAAGACTGAAGTCACCAGCATCAAGGGTCATTTCAGCAATTCGAAGGAAATGATGTTTTCAGATAACCCGGGCACGGGTTTCGTCTATCACTTCTACAACATCCCCTCTGAAGCCTGCTTGCCCCTGGTGAAAAACCTGGCACTGCATCCCAACACCATGGAGATTCGGGTGAACACAGCAACGACCCCAGCACCGACATCGCTTTGGGGTACTTTGGTAGGGACCGTCAAATCCCAAGATGGCGCCTTGAACATGGCCACAGCCGCACAGCAATGCACGACCAAAGGAACGATGGTCCACGTGGGCGTTCAATTTGATAAATCCTGAGAACTGTTGACAGAGGGTTGACAGCTTTTGCCGCAGCCTGGGCCCTGGTCCTTGCTGCGGTTTTTTTTAGCCGACTGCAAACGCTTCAAAAAGAACTAAAACAACAAATACAACAAAAAATAAAACGAATATAAAGTATTCCATAAATACAACAAGTACTCAAAAAACAATAGAAAACACTGGATAAGTACTTTTAACTCCTTTAAACTTGCTTCAGTTCACACAAAGAGGCCTTTAAGAGTATGGATAACAGGCATTTCAAAATAATAGGATGTGCATGCTTGCTGGCATGGGCTGTCAGTGGCCTGGCCGCTGCGCCGCAGAAAGCGGCAGACCAGGACAAAAAAATCGAGCTCGATGTCGAGTGGATCAGCAGCCCCAAGCCCACCATCCAAGCGGACAACCCGCAAACCGGCGCGGCCCCCGTGTGGCCCGAAGAGCAATCTGCGCAATGGGAGATTCAGCGGCACGACAAGACCCTGTCCACGGTGATGGCGCGTTGGTCGCAAAAGGCCGGCTGGCAGTTGGTCTGGGACGCCGAGCGCGACTTCCCGATCGAAAACCACATCATGTTGGAGGGCACCTTTGTGCAAGTGGTGCAAACCGTCATGGACTCCTTGAACGATTCGGACTATCCGCTGCAAGCCTCCTTGAACCCCTCGACACGGGTGATCCGCATTGCCCGCTACCTCGAACCGCGCCGAAAGTAATCCCCATGAACAAGTTGCAACAAGTGCTCGTCGTGCTCCTCACGTTGTCGGTGATGGGCTGCGCCAGTGTCTATGAGAAAAAAGCCGAAGCCGACCACAGCGAAGTGCTGGAGCGCACGAACAAAGCCAATGCGCAATTGCGTGCCAACCAAGACAAACCGCAGCTGGTGGTGGTGGACAACGTGCCCCGCTTCACTCGCCAGTCGATCCCGTTTCAAAACACCCAGTTGCTGCCCGCCCACATCGGCCGGGTCACGCTGCGCATGCCGGGGCGGCAAAACCTGCCCACCATTGCCAATTTGATCGAGCGCTTGACCGGCATTCCCGTCACCGTGGCCGCCGAGGCCTTGCTGCCCCTGAGTCAATTTGCGCCGCAGGGTGATGCCGCCAATGCCAACGCCGCGGCAGCAGCGGCCCCCGCCGCACCCAGCACCAAAACCAAGGCGGACCTTGTCAAATTGCAAGCCGCCGCGCAAGGCATCCAAAAAGCCGGTGGCCCCAAGCAATGGGTGGATGTCGATGAAAACGAACCCGGCTTGGAACTGAATTACCAAGGCAGCTTGGCTGGCTTGCTGGATTTGGTCGCCACGCACAACGACTTGCAATGGCTGTATGCCAACGGCAAGATCCATCTCTACCGCGTGGTGACCCGCACCTTGTTGGTGAAAACCTTGCCCGCGGGCAATGCTGATGCCAGCGCAGGCGGCAAAGACGAGGGGGGAGGGGATGACGTCTTGAGTGGCGTGGAGAAAACCATGCGCGGCATGTTGTCTCGCCACGGCCGCTTGCAGCTCGATGCCAGTTTGGGTTCCATCACGGTCAGCGACTCCTTCACCAATGTGCAGGCCATGGAGCGGCACTTGGACAGCATCAACCGCCAGCTCAGCAGACAAGTCGCGCTCACCGTCGAGGTGCTGCAAATCACCCTGAGCAATGAAAACCAATCTGGCATCGACTGGAACTTTGTCACCAACACCGTCAAGCTGGGCACCCTCAGCTTCAATGGCCCCGGCGGTTTACCGACGGGCCCTGGCAACATCAGTTTGGTGAAGACCGGCGACAGTGGTAGCAATACCTTGCTGTTGCGGGCCCTCGAAAAATTTGGCCGTGTCAGCACCTCCTACTCCAGCGTCATCACCACCATGAACCGCCAAGCCGTGCCGCTGGGCTCGGTCAGCACGCAAAGCTATTTGAAGCAAAGCTCACCGGCCATCACCGCCTCGGCCAGCGGTGTGCCCGTGGTCGGTCAATCGGGCCTCACACCAGGCGAGTTCACCACCGGCTTCACCTTGAACCTGCTGCCCATCGTGCTTGACTCCAACCATGTGCTGCTGCAAGCGGGCATCACCCTGAGCACGCTGAAAGAGCTCGCCACCTTCACCAGTGGCGAGGGCAGTGCCAAGCAGTCGATTCAACAGCCGAATATTTCCCAATTCAAGACCCAGCAAAAAATGATGGTCAAGTCGGGCGACACGATTGTGCTGAGTGGTTTTGAAAACGAAACCACGGAAAGCCGTCAAAGTGATTTGGTGCGCAAGACCGTGCCCGGCACCAAGGACAGCAACCGCAACAAAAGCACCCTGGTGGTCTTGATCACCCCCCGTTTGTTGAACTGAAGCGGGCCAAGACCATGTCCTTTGTGCAGACCCTCAAGTCCTTGTTTGTCAAGCCGCAAGCCTCGGTGGCGGATGTGCTGAGTGCACCCGCTGTGCCTGCGGCCAAACCGATCACGCCAAACCTGTCACCCGCGGCCACCACAGCCTCGCCGGATGGGCAGAACAACCAAGCACGGCGCTTCGTCATCGAGCAAAAGCAATACATCTTTGGCTTGGCGTGGCGCTTGCTGCCCCCCACCCGCACCTTGGCCCGCACTTTGAAACTGGCCAAACAAGAAGGCATGGCGTTTCACGTCTTGTCGGAAATGGAAGACCTGATTGGCGTGACCACCGACATGCCGAAAACCCGTGGCCCCAAGTATTCAGCCGCCATGCACTTGGCCAGCAAGATGTCACAAGGCGGCCTCGAGCTGTACGCCTTTGCCTTGCCCAAAGGTGCCTACGCGGTGGTGGCCATCAACGAATCGCGCCCCATTCCGGGCTTTGATTTTGTGGGCCCGTTTGCACCGGCCAAAGAATTGATCGATGAGTTCCAAGCCATCCAAGCCGGGCACCCGGTGCGTGGCGTTGGCAACGCGGGATTGATTGAAGGCGAAGAACACATCGAGCCCGAAGACATCTTCGGTGAACCGGCCAAACAAGCGCGTATCAAAGCCATGCCGGGCACCCGCAGCACCACCTGGTTGATCGGTTTGGCGGTGTTGTTGGCTTTGGGCTTTGCAGGTGCCATGTACTGGTTGCAAGAGCAACGCAAAGATGTGTTGGAAGAGGTCAAGCGTGAAGACGCGAACCCGGTCTTGGAATACCGCAACAGCTTGCAAAACGCCTTGAAGGCGTTGCCACCTTCGGGCCCGCGCATGTTGAACGATTGGTTGCACACCATCGACCAATTGCCGGTCGTCAACCACGGCTGGCGCTTGAACAAAGTGGAATGCAACCCCAGCAGCTGCAACGCCCAGTGGGAGCGCGTGTTTGGGTCTTACACAGATTTCCACAGCCACTTGCCGCCCTTCACCGACAGTGTGAAAGAAGTGCAAGCTGGTGCGGACCCCTTGCAGGCCAGCATCCTCACCACCCACAAACTGCCCCTGAGCGCAGGCACCTCTGCGCCGGTTGCCGCCCCCTTGCTGCAATACAGCGGCTTGCCCACACAGCAAATCGGTTTGCGCGAGCTGTCCACCCAGTTTCAAGAACTGTCTTTGTTGGGGCCGATGAAGGTGAGTTTGACGCCGCCCCAGTTGTTTGGTGGCAGCGGCAATGTCAACCAGGTCAAAGAGGTGGTGGCCAGCGGCGACTGGGCCATCGAGCATGAACTGTGGGTCTTGCCCGAAATCAAGATCACCCCCTACATGGTGACCAAAAGCTTGGTGATGAATTTCGCCACCGACAAAGGTCAAACCAAAACCACTTACCGTCTGGAAGGAAGCTACTATGTTCAACAGCATTAAGCCCTGTGCCGCCTGGGTGGCCACCGCATGGCTGATCGGCTGCATGCCGATGGTCCACGCACAAACCAGCAGCGTGGGCGAGTTGATTGCCAAAAGCAAAGCCGCGAAAACCATGGAGCTGCAAGGCTTGGCAGCGCCCAAGCCAAGCGCCACCCCACCGGCAGTCAAAGTCGTCCCCAAGCCTGCCAGCAAACCGCAGCTCTGGTCCATCACCGGTGTCGATGAAAAGCTCACCGCAGTGTTGCTGCACCAACAAAAAGCCTACACGGTGCACAGCACGCTGCTGCCGGCCGATGTCGGACCTTGGCAGGTGACCGAGATCACCGACCAACAAGTGTGGGTGAAAGAAACCAAAGCCGTGGGCAACAAACGCCAATTGCTGGTGTTGGACGCGCCGGACAAAGACACCAAGCTGGAGGTGTATTTGCAAGCCTTGAACAAAGCGACAGGCCCCGAAGAGGGCATGGCGCAGTTGATGGCACACCCACCCGGCACCCAAGCCGCCCCGTTGCCAGCCCCCGTGGCTGCGCAGGTGTTGGGCACCAAACCCGCCACGCCATGACACCCACCGCTGCCGCTCCCAAAGCCAGCCTGCGCAATTCAGGCCACATTCATGACTACATGATGTTGCCAGCCTTCGTCAAAATTTTGTCGCATGGCGAAACCCCCAGCATTGAATTGCACAAGGCCAAACACAAAGCCATGGCGGCGATGGCCACGGCCCAAAACACCTTTTTTGTGTTGAGCATCCAAGGTGAAAACGGCAGCACGGCTTGGTTTCATTTGATCGAACAAGGCAAGCGCTTGGGCTTGGGGTTTGCAGGTGCCTACACCTGTACCACCGAAATTTTGCACACCGTGCTTCAAGAGCATGTCTATGAAAAAGACGCCATCAAAGCCAACAAACTCAAGGAAGAAGAGCGCCTGGTTTTGCAAACCATGGTGGCCGACTCCACGCCCATCGATTGGTTGAAAACCACGGTGGCGCGGTGCTTGAAATTGGATGCGACCGACATCCACTTTGAAGTGCAAAACGACTATGCCCGTTTGCGGATTCGCCGTGACGGCATCATGCGCAAGGTCACGCACTTTCCCTCGCGCGTGGTCAACAACGGCTTGGCGGCGGGCTACACCATCTTGGCCGAAGAAGGTTCGCGCTCGGAAGTGGCGTTCAATGCCTTGGCGGTGCAGTCGGCCATGATTCCGCTGGAGGTCCATGGCCAAAAAGTGCTGCTGCGCTACCAAAGCCATCCCACCGTGGGCGGCTATGACGCCATCATGCGGGTGTTGCGCGTGGGCGATGCCCACAAAACCCGCTTGCCCAGTTTGGCGGGTTTGGGCTACACGCCTTGGCAACTCGAACGCATCCAAGAAGCCACGGCTTCAGCCTGGGGTGGCGTGTTTGTGGCGGGCATCACGGGCTCGGGCAAAACCACCACGCTCAGTTCCTTGCTCAGCCAATTGGCCCAAGACGGGCAACGCAAAATCATTTCCATCGAAGACCCGGTGGAATACCAAGTGCCGGGCGTCAACCATTTTTCGATTCGCCGCAAAACCCACGACCCCAAGGCCAATCCTTTTGAAGAAGCCATGTTGGCGTTTTTGCGCATGGACCCCGATGTCGGCATGTTTGGCGAGATCCGCGACCAAATGTCGGGCCACATGGCGCATGCCGCCATCCAAACCGGCCACAAACTCCTCACCACGGTGCATGCCACCTCGGCCTTGGGCATCATCGCGCGATTGACCTCGCAGCACATTGGCTTGATCCGCGAAGACGTGTGCACGCCCGACTTTCTGTCCATCTTGGTCTACCAGGTGTTGATCCCCAAAAATTGTGTGCATTGCAGCGTGCCCGCGTTGCAAGTGATGAACCCGCAGGCTTTGGCTGCCTATGAAAAACACTTCAAGCTCGACCCGAGCCAGTTCCGCTGTGCCAGCGACAACGGTTGCCCGCACTGCCAAGTCAGCGGCTTGGAAAACAACGACAACGTGCACGCTGGTGTGAGCGGTGTCAAGGTGTGTGCCGAGGTGATCCCGATCACCACCGAGCTGATGCACCTGATGCGCAAACACGAAGACATTCAAGCCCGCGAGCTGTGGTTGTCGCAACGCCAATCACGCTTTGACGAAGAAGACATGCTGGGCAAAGAAGCCTGGGGCCATGCTTTGTATGAAATGTCGCGTGGTGTGTTGGACCCCTATCACTTCGAGCGCAGCTTTGGCCCCCCCGCCATCTTGGCAACCTCTCGCAACATCCACTGAACCATGTCGCAAATCCTGGACAACATCAACCTGTACTTGGCGCGTCGCGACCTGCACCGGCGGCGTGCCGCGTTTTATTACGACCTGGGCGCCACCTTGCAAGACCATGTGCCCTTGGTCACCACCCTCAGCAAATACCATTCACGTGCACGCACCCGCAAACCCACCACGGCCTTGATGTACCTGCAGATGCTGCGCGGCTTGCAAATGGGGTCTTTGTCACATGCCTTGGCGGGCATTGCCTCGCCGGTCGAACAAACACTGATTGACGCCACGCAAGCGGCGGGCGACGCCTCCATGGCCGAGGGCTTGGTGTTCATGTCGATGACGGTTGAGAAAACCGACATGATGGTGTCGACCATGCGCAAAGCGGTGGTGTATCCGCTCACCTTGCTCACCATGTTCATCGCCATGATGGTCGGCTTTGCGGTCACGGCGGTGCCCATCTTGGCCGAGTTGATGCCGCATGAAAAATGGCCGCTGTTGGGGCGCATGCTCTACAACGTGTCGATGGTGATCACCAACCACGGCATTTGGATCGGCCTGTTGTTCGTGGCCTTGATCGCCGGATTTTTATCGGCGTTGCCGCGCTGGACCGGCCCCATGCGCATGCGCCTGGACCGCTATTTGCCTTTCAGCATCTACCGTGATTACGCTGCGTCGTTGCTGCTGATTTCCTTGTCCTCCATGATGCGCTCAGGGGTGTCTTTGCGTTCTGCCCTGGAGCGCTGCATGAAGTTCAGCTCGCCTTGGCTGCGCTGGCATATCCGCAAGATCATGAGCAATTTGTCCAAGCCGAACACGCCCTTTTTTGGGCAGGCGTTCAGCACCGGCGTCATGAGCCAAGAGATGGAAGACCGGGTGCAAGACGCCTCCGAGCGGCGCGACCCCGTCGAGGCCTTTGTGCGCATGGGCGTGGGCTCGATCGACCGCATGGTGGTGGCCATGGAGGAACGCGCCAGCATCATCAACCGCGGCATGGTGGTCATCTGCGGCCTCATCTTGGCCTTCATGATGGCGGGCTTTTTCTCCACCACCATGGCGCTGCAACAAGGCATCAAAGAATCCACCCAAATGTTGTCCAACACGCCATGAAAGCACAGACCCAACAAGGCTTCACCTTGATCGAGTTGACGGTGGTGGTGGCCATCCTCAGTGCCTTGGTGGTGTCGGTCACCATGGGCATGAATGTGTATTACAAGCGCATGCAAACCCAATTGGTGGGCAAACAATACCAACTCGTCAATGCCGCGGTGGGCGATTATTTGGGCGTGCACTACCAAGCCCTGAGCGCTTTGCCAGCAGACTGTGGGCAAATCGCTTTGGCCAAGGACACCTCCTTGGCCGATGCGGCCAGCATCACGGCAGGCAAGTGCCGCGTCAGTTTGCCTGTGGCGGGTGGCAGCTTGGCCGTTGAAAATGGTTTGCAACCGAGCTTGGACGATTTGAAAAACCTGCGGCTGCTCGACCGCGCCACCAACAACAGCTTGATGTTCCCCACCTTGAATGTGGTGGCCATGTCGGTGTCCGGTGTGGCCAGCAGCACCATGGCCCCGCGAACCTTGGTGGTGCAAGTCACCAAAACCTGCCCCACCACCAGCTGTGACGCCGGTGTGCAACTCAGCAGTTTGCTGTTCAACACCCAGCCCTATGTGCTTGGCGGTGACAACCTGAAGCGCTTTGGTTTTGATTTGGTGGATGAGCTGCTGATGGCCGCCGGTGCCGATGCCGCTTTTGCACGCCCGACTGCCACCGGCCTCACCAGTGAATTGCACGCAGCGCAGGACCTGTTTGTGCTGACCAACCCGATCCGCGACCACGCCACCACCCGCTCCAGCGCCCTGGGTTTGCCCGGCATCTTGGCGGTGCGCAACGGCTTTGGCAGCAGCACCTTGGCCCAATATGCCCGCCGTGACGGCACCAGCAAGGTCACGGGCCGCTGGGACTTTGACGGCAACCCGATCATTGGTTTGAGCAGCCTGTCCGCCTCCGGTGTGAGCAGTGTCACCAGCAGCACCAGCGCCTTGGCCGTGACCGGCACCGCGCAGGTGCAAAGCCTGCAAGCGCAAAACATTTCCGCCGTGAAGTTGAAGCTGCCTGCCGCCACCGTGGATGCCGACTGCAATCCAAGCCTGGAGTCCATGGGGGTCTCGAACGCCAACAAATTGATGGTGTGCGAGGCCAACAAGTGGACGGTTTACACCCCTTGAATCACATGGAGATGGACCCATGAACGCGATCCGAGAATTTCCACGAACCAGTTTGTTGCAAGCTGAAAGCCTGTTTCAAGACAAGCATTTGGGCATCGGCATCCAATTGCAATTTCGCACGCTGCGGGTGTTGATCACCCACGCCATGCCACTGACCCATCCTTTGGTACCCGGTCAATTTGTCTTTGGTGTCATGGCCAAGGTCAACCCTTCCTCGGGCGCGGCGCTGTGTGCCGTGAACTTGTCGCAAGAACAAATTTTTGTGTTGCGCATCCAAGACTTGGAGCCCTTGCCCGAGCCAGGCAGCCGTGAACACGCCTTGTGCCAACGCTTGTGGCAGCACGCCAACCCCGGTTTGGAAGAGTCTTTGGGGGTGATGCGCTGTGAAGTATTGGGCGCGTTTGAGGCGGGCAGTTTGCCGGGCGACCCGCCGACGTTTTCCAGCACCATGCATGTGCAAGACGTGGCGCACCGCATGCATGTGTACCGCGCCGATCGTGCGGTGATGGAGACCCTGGTCAACAGCACGGTCAACCCCCAAGGCCGCATCAATTTTGGTTTGGTGCGGGCGGGCGAAGACAAAAGCTATTTGGCCGATCCGCACAACGCCTACATCTCGATGCTGGACATCCGGGGCAAGCGCACCGCCATGTTTGGCAAAACCCGTTTGGGCAAATCGAATGTGGTCAAACTCATCGTGCAGGGCATGCTGGAAGTGACGGCCCGGGACCCGCATGTCGGCCAAATCATTTTTGACGTGAACGGCGAATACGCCAACACCAACCCGCAAGACGGCGACTCGGCAATTGCCACCGCCTACAAAGAGCGTTGCATGCCGTATTTCCTGAAAGACATGGACGGCAACCCCAATGCGCGTTTGCTGCGCTTTAATTTTTACGAGCGCACCCATGATGCATTCGAGGTGTTGCAGCAACTGCTGCCGCCTGAACTGAACAACGTGGATTCGCTGCGCAATCTTTACACCTGCAGCCTGCCCAAACTTGAGCGCCACGAGCACGAGCACGAGGCGCAATTGCAACGCCGCTTGCGCAAGGTGATGTTGTTTTGGGCAATTCTGCACACCGCTGGTTTTGAGAGCGACACCTTGAAGATCAAAGCCTGGTTGCAATCCTTGGGGCTGACCATGCCGTTCAACCCGTGCTTTTCACAGAACCTGCGCAAAGCGGCGTACTTGGCGCAAACCAAGTTGCCTGCGCCTTCGGCGCCGTTCAATTTCACCACCATGGCTTATGAAATGCGAGTGGTGGCGCAATTCGCACAGCAATACCCGAACGACCCGAGCTTGAGCAGCAATGGTTATTTCATCTTCGATGAAGACGAACAGATTTTGTGCAAGTTCTTGTGTGCGGGCATGGGCGAAGGCCCGGATTTGCTGCGCTCTTGCATGGAGTTTCACAACCCCAGCGCCACCGACTTCACCACCGACATCATCGAAGGCTTGAACGCTGCCAAAACCGTGGTCATCAATTTGGGCAGCGCCAACGAGCAAATCATTCGCTACTTCGCCAAGAGCATTTGCTTGTCGATCTTCCGCGAGCAAGAGCGCAAATTTGTCAGCAACCAACTGAACGGGCGCTATGTGCAAATTTATTTTGAAGAAGCGCACATGATTTTTCCGCCCAACGCCGGCACCGTGATTGACGTGTATTCGCGCTTTGCCAAAGAGGGTGCCAAGTTCAATATTGGCATCGTCTACAGCACCCAGTCGCCCACCACGGTCAACCGCGACCTGTTGTCGCAAACCGAAAACTTTTTCATCGGCCACTTGTCCAGCGAAACCGAGGCCGACTACCTGAGCTCGGTGCAATCGGCCTTCAAAGGCCGCGAAGACACCATCATGCGCAACCGCACCCCGGGCTGGATGCAAATGCTGACCTATTCGCACCGTTATGTGGTGCCGATCCAGGCGTATCGGTATGAAGGGCGGCAGCAGTTTGTGTTGCCGCCGCAGGTGTGATCTAGGCCGTTGCTGAGTTGCTTGGAATGCGTGTACTTAATATTTGGAATTGAATTATTTTCTTAAACTTATCATATATTGCAAATTAATCATCAGGAAAGCAGAATCGTCCTAGACACGTTCTTTGGAGAATCGCTTGAAATACCTGATGCCCACATTGATATTGACCGCCCTGTTAACGGCTTGTGGAAGTGGTGGAAAGAGCGATGGAGCCACTTCAGAAGCCTTGAAACCAGGTGCAGATGGAAGAGTTGGCAATATCCCAGCTGCCATTTCCGTTTTGCCCACCACCAATTCGAATTAAAGGGAGAGGAACATGCACAAATTCATATTGTCGGCATTGATCGCGCTCCTTAGCATTCCACAAGTGGTGCAAGCTGCCGAAACCACTGAAACATATGACTATGCATTGGCAAAGCTGAAAAGCAACCCCAATAACTATGTTTGGTTGCAAGAAAGCTCAATTGAAAACCTCGATTTTGCAAACATGGTGTTGTGCATTATCAAGAACACAGGGGCTGACCTGGCAACTCAAATCAACAAAGGCCCTTATGTAGCTGCAGTTACTAAATCAGGATGTAATAAATCTTCAAGCTCCGTCACTTCTTCGTCGGAGGGCGGCGGCAACAGCAGCGCTATCGAATATCAGTATTTCGTAATAAACCCCACTTCTGATGGAGTGAATTTAGATGTGAAGCTATGGGTGCCATTTAATATTGAAACTGATGATGATAATATTAAAAAAGAAATAAGAGCTAGATTCATATTTCCTTTAGTGCGCGCTGGTTCAGATATTGGGTTTTCAGAGTTATATTTTAAAGCTTTAGAGGTAAATAATGATGGGAGTATTTTAAGCAACTCTCCCATAATGTATGGATTCATGAAGCCAGAAATCATTTCAAACGGGTACAAATTGCTTTATGGCGAAAAAAATACAATTGATAATATTAGCTTTGATGTTTGGATGAACTTGACACGCACAGGAACGGGTACTGGAGTTGCTCTCACGGGTTGGACAAAAGGCTATCCACAAGATAACAATAATCCTAACGTAGCGCCGGTGTTTGCTATTGCCGCCAATCAAAATGAATTGCTGAGACAGCAAACAGTCAACGGTACATCCTCTGCCCCCATATGCTTTGATAGAACAAAATCCAAGTTCAACACTTGGAATTACAACCTGTATGACGCCAGTACTGGATTATTGGTTGGTGGCAATTCCACTTTCCAGATTCGGTATGGAAGTTACCGCGGTAATTATTGGGCGAATGGCATGTGGTTGCCGGATGCTGCCATGAAAGAAATTTATTCAAAATCAAATAAAACCGCAGATATTTTGATTGAAGATGGTCCTAATACCAAAAATGGCACAGTAACTGTTTCAGATGGGGGGTTTCGAAAAGTCAAAAAAGTAGAAACAAAATTAAACGACTTGGCAGATATGACTTTCAATGTATGGATGGGACAAGCTGAACAGCGTGTTCACTGGAATAAGACTGAACAAGAATTCCAACTTGAAAATGGAATTTCTCTTGATTTTTCCTCAATTGCAAATTGGGATTCAATTTGGTTGAATGGACCAGGTGTGGGCTACATGTTAAGAACTCAATCTGTTTGGGATAATGCACAGCAAAGAAACATTCCTAATTGGAATAGTCTGACCAATGACAGCGTTGCTATCTCGCGAATGGAATACCAAGTCACTGAGTCGGAATTAAATGCTCTGAATGGTAAAACGTTGAATTGTCTTTCCAACTGTCCATTTTGGAATCCCAATTCAAATGTCATTACAAATGCAAACGCAGGTGATAAAACCAAGCCAGTAAACAATACAAGTATCAATGGCTCAGGCTACGAGTCTGGTAAAGGATACCAGTATGTTTATGATCACACGCAAAAGAAATTATTTAATACCCATGCTAATTATTCTCAAATTCCCATTGAAATTGATAGTGAATTAAAGACAAACTGGAATCAGGATGATAATTTTCCATCGATACAAACAGGCGCCTTGGTTTTAAATGATACTAACTCATTGGATGATATGATCACACGAGCTCAATGTACTTGGAACAACAATTACATTTGCGGATGGGATTATGAAAATACAATATCAGAATATTATTATTGGCGTTCTGGCCATTACTCATGGGACAAGCAATGGACAGTCAAAATCAACGGAGTGGTTCCGGAATTGCCAGAACAATTGATGGTCAGATACACCTGCCCAGCCGGCAAAGATTGTGCGGAAGGCTCCAAAGTTGTGCTGAATTACAATGGTGCTGGCCAGCTCTGGGGTATTCCTAACAGTTGCGTCTCTCAAGATGAGATGGAAGAAGTTAACTGCAGTGACCAAAACACATCTAAATTTTGGGTTAATAAATTCAATATCAACAGCAGCCCCGTAAATGCCAACAAATTAACTGACAAGGTTACAAAATTGACAGACTCCAGCAAAGAATACTGGGTTTTGCCACAAGGTTCAGGCGAATGGTATGAAAAGAAAGTCGGCGCATGTCAATTGACTTTGCCAGCAGGAGCCGCTCAACCAGTGAATGTGGACGACTATTACAAAGCCAGCATGACAGACATTGGCGCACCGCCCCTCGACTACAAAGTTGCGCCAATTACCATTCAAAACGGTGCGAAATTAAGGTAATTAAATATTTTAAAAAATAAAAATGGCCCTTTGGGGTCATTTTTATTTGGGCCGTTTTTATATTGACAATTTAATGGCGACAGTCAGCTGTATTCAAACTACCATTATTCAACTTGAAACAATGCGCAGGGTCTGCCATCGTCGGTTGTATACGGAGCTGCTGCGATAAAAAACCAACTGCGTACCCTTTGAAGCTGTCTTCGTTGCAAGAAATAAATGCTGCGCTCCAATTGGCATTGATTTGAATATCACAAGAAGCCGACGGCGGTAATTGCCCAGCCAGGCGGTTCAACAAAGGCATCACAGCCGCAGGGCCTGGGTTCATGTTCTGAGGCCCCCGGTTCATGGGCATGGGCCGTGAGCCCCATCGGCCTTGACCGCCCATTTGCGGGGGCAACAAGCCTGCACTGGCCGCATTGGATGGCGTTGATTTGGCATCAGGTGTTGAAAGTACTTGTTCCACAGCCTCTGGTGCCGCGCCAGCCGCTACGGCTTGAGGTGTCGATTGCGATATGGACTCCTCTGGTTTGGTGGGCGACGCAAAGCTCGTTTCTGCTGGCTTGGCTAAAACGGGTTTGGCAAGTTCGGTTTTGGGCAAATCAGTCTTTGCCACCCCTGACACGGCAGTGTTGCTTCGCTCGTTGTCCTGAACCATATTAGGCATCAACGGCGAAGCCGCCTTGAGCGACATGAGTAAAGGGCCTGGCCCAGAAGACCTCGAGGCGGGCGGTGTGAGGGGCCGATGCAAAAAAAGCAATAGCATGAGCGCGTGGGCCGTCAAAGAAACAGCAATGGCTGCTTTCAACCCCATCGCCGATGGTTCTTGTGGGATCACTGAAAGTGCATGCGCCATCAAGCTTGGTGTTGCACCAGCCATGTGGCTTACGCCACAAAACTCCCGCTCTTCCCGCCATGCTTTTCAAGCAGCTTCACGCCGGTGATGGTCATGCCGCGGTCCACCGCTTTGCACATGTCGTACACGGTCAGCAAAGCCACTTGCACAGCGGTGAGGGCTTCCATTTCCACGCCGGTTTGGCCGTGGGTTTCCACCGTGGCGGTGCAGCTCACGCGCGGCGGGTTTTGCCACATTTCAAAGTCCAGCGCCACGCGGGTCAGGGCCAGCGGATGGCACAGCGGAATCAGGTCGCTGGTTTTCTTGGCGGCCTGGATGCCGGCGATGCGGGCAATGCCAATCACGTCGCCTTTTTTGGCGTTGCCGCTTTCAATCAGCGCCAAGGTGGCGGGCAGCATTTGGATCTCGCCGGTGGCGACAGCAATGCGGTGGGTGGTGGTCTTGGGGCCAACGTCCACCATGTGGGCTTGGCCTTGGGCGTCAAAGTGGGTCAGGGACATGGGCAATCGTTTTCAAGGGTGAAACAGCGCGTGGTGACTGGCGCAGGTGCCGCCAGTTAACATCGTTCCCCCATCATACGGTCCCGCCCTCTCGCAGCCATGACTCCCTTTGCCCGTTTGCGCCCCATCGCCCTTGGCTTGGCCTTGGCGTGCGCGGTGCAAAGCCTGGGCGTGCAGGCCCAACCCAACGCATCGCGCTTGCCCAACATCGGCGACGGCAACAGCATGAGCGTGGCGCAAGAGCGCCGCTTGGGCGAGTCCATCATGCGCCAGTTGATGACCGATGCCGACTACCTGGACGACCCGGTGCTGATCGATTATTTGCAAAGCGTGTGGCTGCCTTTGCGCGATGCGGCCGGCCAACTGGGCCAAATGCCCCCCGAGTTGGCAGACGCTTTTTCGTGGGACCTGCTGCTGGTGCGCGACAAAAGCGTGAACGCGTTCGCGCTGCCGGGGGGCTACATGGGCGTGCATTTGGGGCTGATCGCGGTGGTGGCCAACCGCGACGAACTCGCCTCGGTCATGGGCCATGAACTCAGCCACGTCACACAACGCCACATCGCCCGCATGCAAGACCAGCAAGGCAAGCAAACGCCGTTCTTGGTGGGCGCGATGATCTTGGGCGTGCTGGCTGCCAGCCGCAGCCCGGACGCGGCCAATGCCCTGATCATGGGTGGCAGCGCGGGTGTGGCGCAAGGCCAGTTGAATTTCTCACGCGACATGGAGCGCGAAGCCGATCGCTTGGGCTTCAACGTCATGAGCCAAGCCGGCTTCAATGCGCAAGGCATGGTCGGCATGTTTCAAAAACTCAGCCAAGCCTCGCGCTTGAACGACAGCGGTGGTTTTCCGTATTTGCGCAGCCACCCGCTCACCACCGAGCGCATCGGTGACATGCAGTCGCGCATCGGTTTGAACCTGCCCGCTGCCAGCCCCACCAGTTTGGAACACGCCATGATGGCCGCCCGCGCCCGCGCCTTGGTGGCCACGCGGGTCGATGAAGTGCAGGCCTTGGTGTTGGCGTTGGACAAAGACTTCAAACCCGAGCTGCCCTTGGCGCAACAAGCGGGGTTGTTGTACGCCGGTGCCATGGCCTACACCCAACAAGGCCAAGCGGCCAAAGCACGCGACGCGGTGACGCGTTTGCTGGCGCTGAGTCGCGAAGACCCGGCCGGTGCCCGGGCCGCGCAATGGTTGGCGCTGGACACCGAGCGCCGTTTGGGCAACCCCCAAAGCTGTCTGCAAGGCTTGGCGGCGCAAACGGAAAACAGACCGCGTTTGTTCTTGCGCACCCAATGCCAATTGGCTTTGAAGCAAGC
Organism: Comamonadaceae bacterium; assembly: GCA_947448745.1. Classification (GTDB taxonomy): domain Bacteria; phylum Pseudomonadota; class Gammaproteobacteria; order Burkholderiales; family Burkholderiaceae_C; genus Limnohabitans. Next base: position 23,673 of record CANFOQ010000023.1, on the reverse strand, counting down.
CCCAACAGCCCAAGCGGCCCGAGACGCGATGCAACTCTGGTTGGCCGAGCACCCGCGAGATGGCTTGGCCTGGGACTTGATCACCCAGGCCTTGAACCAAACCGGTGAGGGCTTGCGGGCGTTGCGAGCAGACGCCGAGTCCCGTGCGGTGCGTTGGGACGAAAGTGGCGCGATTGACCGTTTGCGGGCCGGCCAAGCGCTGTCCAAACGCTTGAGCCAAGAGGGCCGTTTGGACCGCGCTGGTCAAATGGAATCCTCCATCATTGACAGCCGTTTGCGCAGCTTGGAAGCGCAGCGGCGCGAACTCTTGCGCCCGCAAAACTAAAGACACCATGAGCAGCATCCACATCACCGACATCGAGTCGGCCATCAACCATTGGCGGGCTTTGAAGCCCTCCCCCGATGGCGTGACCTTGGCACCCGAGTTGCGCGCCTTGGCCGAGGTGTACGCCTTGATGATTTACCACCGCCAAGACGAAGCCGCTGAAAAAGGGTTTCCGGCCAAGGCCTTTGCCGCATGGAAGGCTTGGTACGACACCACCGCCGACACACCGTGCATCGCGATTTGCTCGACCAGCCAAGGCGACCCGGTGTGCAAGGGTTGTGGGCGCACCTTTGAAGAAGTGCAGTACTGGACCGAGATGAGCCCCGGGGCCAAGCGCCAAGTGTGGCGGCGCATCACGCTGCATGGCGACTCGTGGCGCTTCAACAAATACGCTGAACGCGCACCCGATGTGCAGACCACCGCGCCGCCTGCTGCGGCTTGAATTGCTTTAAACCCGTTTGGCCAAGCTGGCCGCCACACCAACATAAGTGGCTGGCGTCAGGGCCAAGAGCCGTGTTTTTTCGGCGTCGGGAATCGCCAGTTTGTGGATCAAACCGTGCAAGTCTTCGCGGGTCACGCGTTGGCCACGAGTCACTTCTTTGAGCTGCTCGTAAGCGCCGCTCACGCCGTAGCGGCGCATCACGGTTTGGATGGGTTCGGCCAACACTTCCCACGCATTGTCCAAATCCGCATGCAAGGCATCCGGGTTGAGTTCAAGTTTGTTCAGGCCTTGCAACAACGATTGGTAGGCCAACACCGCATAGCCCAAAGCCACGCCCATGTTGCGCAACACGGTGCTGTCAGACAAGTCGCGCTGCCAACGGCTGATGGGCAGTTTTTCGCTGAGGTGGCGCAGCATGGCGTTGGACAACCCGAGGTTGCCTTCGGCGTTTTCAAAGTCAATCGGGTTGACCTTGTGCGGCATGGTGGACGAACCTATTTCACCGGCCTTCAAACGCTGTTTGAAATAGCCCAAAGACACATAGCCCCAAATGTCGCGCGACAAGTCGATGAGGATGGTGTTGGTGCGGGCCACGGCATCAAACAACTCGGCCATGTAGTCGTGCGGTTCGATTTGAATGCTGTAGGCTTGAAACTGCAAACCCAAGCCCAGCGCATCGGTGGCCGCGGCAGGGGTGTCAGTGGTTTCAATCACGCGCTTAGCAAACGCTTCCCAATCGAAATCAGCACGCGCCGACACATGGGCGTTGTAGTTGCCCACTGCGCCGTTCATCTTGGCCAACAGGGGCACTTGCGCAATGCGTTGACGCGCCGTGTGCACACGCATCAGCACATTCGCCAGTTCTTTGCCCACGGTGGTGGGGCTGGCGGTTTGGCCGTGGGTGCGGCTGAGCATGGCGTTGTCGGCGTATTGGTGCGCCATGGCCCGCAGCTTGTCTTGCAAAGCATCGATGCCGGGCAACAACACCTGGGTGCGCATGGCTTTGAGTTGCAGCGCGTGGCTGGTGTTGTTGATGTCTTCGCTGGTGCACGCGAAATGGATGAACTCCAAAGCAGCGGCAAATTCTGCTTGCAGTTTGGCGCTCAATGTGGGCGCTTGGCATTGGGCTTTGAGCCAATACTCGACCGCTTTCACATCATGGTTGGTGGTTTTTTCAATCTCTTTGATGGCCAGGGCATCAGTGCTTGAAAAACCATGAATGAGATTCACCAAAAAAGTGCGGGCCTCGGCGCTGAAAGGCTTCAGCTCGGGCATGCCGCTGTCGGCCAAGGCCAACAACCAGGTGATTTCCACCTGCACCCTGCGGTGCATGAAGCCTTGTTCGCTCATGAGGGGGCGCAGATTGGCGAGTTTGGCGGCGTAGCGGCCGTCCAAAGGCGAAAGAGCAGATACAGCATGTTCGGTCATGAATCGATTCTAGGCTGTGCTTTTGTGAGTTTCGTGCAAGCCTGGTTCTATAAAATACCCACTCAGCCACAACCAAGAGTTCTCATGAAATTGATAGGCGCAGTGACCAGCCCGTATGTGCGCAAAGTGCGCATCGTCATGGCCGAGAAGAAACTGGAATTCCAATTCATTCTTGAAGATGTGTGGGCCGCCGACAGCACCATCGTGCAATCCAACCCTTTAGGCAAAGTGCCATGCTTGGTCATGGAAGGCGGCGAAGCCTTGTTTGATTCACGCGTCATCGTCGAGTACCTCGACACCTTGTCGCCGGTGGGCAAGTTGATTCCCCCCAGCGGCCGCGAACGCACCGAGGTGAAAACCTGGGAAGCTTTGGCCGATGGCTTGCTTGATGCCGCCATTGCGGCACGCTTGGAAGCGCATTGGGTGGGCCGCACGGACGGTGAACGCAGCCAAGCCTGGATCGACCGCCAATTGGGCAAGGTGCACGACAGCCTGGTGGCCATGGCCAAAGGCTTGGATGAGAAAGCGTTTTGCACCGGCAACCACATGAGCTTGGCCGACATTGCTGTGGGTTGTGCGTTGGGTTATTTGGATTTCCGCTTTCCCAACATCGATTGGCGTGGTGAGCATCCCAACTTGGACCGCTTGCACGACAAGCTGATGCAGCGGGCGAGTTTTGTGGAAACGCTGCCCAACTGATTTCAGCTGTTGACTTTGTTCTTCAGCCAGCGCATCAAGCCGCCCACCAGCGGGAACTTCTCGTACATCTCTTCTGCCGCGTCCCAATAGTCGCGGTGCAGATCAATGCGCCACACGCCGTCCGATCCTTGCTTGAACACCAAATGCGAGCCACCACGGATGCATTGGTCGACGCCGCGCTGCATGGTTTTGAAGCGGAACAAAAAATCCCACACCACAAAACACTGATCGCCTTGCACGATGCGGGTGGTCACCACAAAGCGGGGGTTTTCTAACACCTCGTACATGTGCTGAAAGATGTGCTGCACTTCATTCAAGCCTTGCACTTCCTTGAACGGGTCTTTGAAGCGCACTTCGGGCGTGTACCAGTCGTGCAAATGCGGTACATGGCTGGGCTGCAGCTGTTCAAACAAGTCGATGATCTCGTGCACACGTTGTTCAGGCATGTTCATGCAGGGTCTCCAAGTTCACATGCGGGTGGCGCGGCGCACCAGCGGGAAATACCAACGGTAGGGCAAGACCCGCAGCAGTTGCAGCCAGCGGGTGAAGCGTTTGGGGAAGTGGATTTCAAACACACCCTCGCGCCAACCTTGCAGCATGTGTTGCGCGGCTTGGTCGGGCGTCAAAAGCGCGGGCATCTCGAATGTGTTTTGGGCGGTAAGGGGTGTCGCCACAAAGCCGGGGTTGACCACGCTCACACCAATGCCGATGTCTTGCAAGTCCATGAATAGGGCTTCACTCAAGTTGGTGAGCGCCGCTTTGGTCGGGCCATAGGCCAGGCTTTGCGGCAAGCCCCGATAGCCGGCCACACTGGAGATGAAACTCAGGTGGCCATGTTGCTGCGGCAGCATCAGGGGCAGCACAGCATCGAGCAACAACAAAGCGCCGTCGTAGTTCACCAGCCAATGCTTTTGCATGTCGGCCAAGTCAAATGCATCTGCGCGTTGGGCTTGGTAATAACCGGCGCAATACACCACCACATCCAAGCCTTGCTGTGCATGCAATTGTTGGGCTGCCGTCTTCATGGCCGTGGCATCGGTCACATCCAAAGGCAGGGCGATGCTGCCCGGATGCGCAGCCACAAAATCATGCAACAGTGTTGCTTGACGCGCTGAGACACAGACCTTGGCACCGGCCGCATGCAGGGCTTGTGCACAGGCCAAGCCAATGCCACTGGAGGCGCCGACCAACCAGACACTGCGCCCGCGCCAATCGGTGATGGGGGTGTTCAGAGGTTTGAAAAAAGCCATGGCGCTCAAACCCGCTTGGTGAACGACAAGGTGACCTCACCAAGGAAGATGCCGAACTTGCTCATGCTGGCTTTGTTGAGCATGACACGCTCGTTCATCAGGTACATCCAGTCGTCAAATTGCACATGCCACACGCGGCCCTCGACGGGCAGCGCCAAGGTGTAGGCCCAGTTGAACGCATTGCCCCGTGTGCGGCCATTGGCTTGCCCGACCACATCATCGGCGCGGCCCACATAGCGGCCCTCACCTTGGTGCGTGAGTCGCCAAATGCGTTTTTGCGTGCTGCCATCCGAATACACAAAGTCTTCGTCCAACACGCCTTCATCACCGTTCCAACTGCAGTGCATGACGACGGTGAAACTTTTCACCACCTGGCCCGAGCGGTCGGTGAACACGCCCCACGCATCGACCACCCCATTGAAGTACTGGCGCAAATCGAGTGCGGGTTGCATTTGCACATGTTGTTCCAAAGAAGGACCCGCGCAACCGGTGGAGGCCAATGCAGTGGCCGCGACAGAAGAGAGCAATAAACGACGTTTCATGGGGCAACCTCAGCAGCGTTGAAATGCGAATCCGATTGGAACAACAACAGCCAGGCCATGGCTTTCAAAACACAAGGCAACAAACCATACACCAGGCTCAAGGCCAGCAAGGCGGGCGCGTCTTGGGCGCCAGAGGCATAACCCAGGGCTTGCAACAAGGGCAGGCTGACACCGGCGGCCAGCGCCAGGTTGAACTTGCTGGCCACTTGCCACCAACCAAAGTAGGCACCAGGGGGGCTGCTTGGCGCATCAGGGCGTTGCAACAAGCCATTGAGCAAAGCCCCCGGCGCAATCAAATCCGAACCCAGCGCCACGCCCGACAACACACAGATGGTGAGAAACGACAGCTCGTCACCCGCGCCCAAGGCCAGTGTCCAGATGAACACCGCGATGGCCAAGCCCATGCCCCACAGCCAACAGCGGCGCAAATCCCAACGTGCCATGGCCCGCAACCACAAGGGCATGGACAAGGCCGCGGCGATGAAATACGCCGCCACAAACAAGGTGGTTTGGGCGGTGCTCATTTGCAAACGGTCTTGCACGAAAAACAAAATCAAGGTGGCCGGCACGGCCGACGCGATGCCATTGAGCATGAAGACTTGCAGCAAGCGGCGAAAGTTTGCATGACCCCAAGGCTGCAACAGCTGGCGCCACAAGGCGTCGGTGTTCACAGCCGTGACAAGGCTTGGCCGTGGTGCCCACCACCAAGCCCACAAGCCCAGCGCCAACAACAACACAAACACCGTCACCAACACCGGCAGACCCCACAAGCCCGGCACCACCGAGGCGCTGATGACACCCAACAGCCCCAGGCCTTCGCGCCAACCGACCAAGCGGCTGCGCTCGGTGCGGTCACCTGCAATGCCCGCGCCCCAGGCTTGCAAGGCGATGTTCAAAAAACTGTAGGCCAGGTAAGCGCACAGCAACAGCACCGACAGCAGCACCAACAAGGCTTCCATGGTGAGCGTGTTGCCCAACAACCATTGCGGAAAAAACAACCAGAGGAAAGAGAGGGCCAACACCACCGCAGCCAACAAACAACGCCGAAGCAGCGTGCTTGCACCCTTGGCCAACAGGCCATCGACCGCATGACCGATGAGCGGGTCCAGCACGCCATCGAGCAAGCGCACCACAAACAGCAAGCCGCCCAACAGGCCCAAGGAGACGCCAAAGTTGGTGGCCACATGGTGCGGCCAAACCATGTACAGCGGCAGGGCCACGAAGGCCAATGGCAGCGCGGGCAAACCCAAGCGGGCCAGGGCCTGCCAAGACTGATCCGTCATGCGGGTTTGCGCAAGGTGAACTGCACGACGTCGGTGTTGCGTTCGGCAAACGCGGCTTCGCAATACGCCAAGTAGAACAACCAGGTGCGCTCGAAGGCGATGTCAAAACCAAGCGTTGGCAAATCGGCTTGCGCTTGCAAAAACGCGACCCGCCAACGCCGCAATGTTTCGGCATAGTCTTGGCCGAAAGCGAATTCATCGACCACTTGCAAACCTGCTGCTTGCGCTTGCGCTTTGAAGGCGCTGGTGCTGGGCAAGAAGCCACCGGGGAAGATGTACTGTTGAATGAAGTCGGTGCCCAAGGCATAGCGCTCGAACAAGGCGTCGTCGATGACGATGCTTTGAATGCACGCCTGACCACCGGGCTTCAACAAGCGCGCAATGGTTTCGAAATACGTGGGCCAAAAGTCGCGACCCACGGCCTCGATCATTTCAATGGAGCAAATGGCGTCATACGGGCCATCGTTGGTGTCGCGGTAGTCTTGCAAACGCAAATCGGCGTGCATGCTTTGGGCGTGCAAACGTTCGGTGGCATACGCCAACTGGGCCGGGCTCAAGGTGATGCCGGTCACGCGGGCACCGCATTCGCGCATGGCGATTTCCGCCAAACCGCCCCAGCCACAACCAATCTCCAACACGCGTTGGTTTTGCCCGGGGGCAACACCGGCCATGCGCAACGCACGGCGCACCTTGGCTTGTTGCGCAGTCGCTAATTCCTGGCTGTGGTCACCATCAAACCAAGCCGACGAATAGGTCATGGTGTGGTCCAGCCACAGGCTGTAAAACGCATTGCCCAGGTCGTAATGCGCGTGGATGTTTTTGCTGCTGTTGGCCTTGGTGTTGCGCCGCATCCAATGCCGCAACTGGTAGGCCAAGCGGCCCCACCAGGTGCCAAAAATCATGTCGTCCATCGGACGCCGATTGACGATCAAGAGTTGCAACAAGGCGGTCAGGTCGGGCGTGTCCCAATCACCGGCGATGAAGCTTTGTGCAAAGCCAATGTCGCCTGAACGCAGCGCTGCACCAAACACCTGCCAGTTGTGCAGTTGCAGGGTGGCTTGCGGCCCGTTCTGGTGGCCAAAGAAGATGGTTTGGCCATCGGGCAATTGCAAATGCAAGCCGCCTGTTTGCAGCGATTGCAACATGCGCAAAGCGCGTTTGGCCGGAGAAGGCACTTGCTTGCCCAAGGCGGACAAAGACAACTGGGAAGGCTGCAAGGTGGTGGTCATGTCAAAGGCAATCAAGCGTCAGCGCGCGAAGCAAATTCAGTGGGCGGTGCGGGTTTGCGCACCAAGGGTACACGTTTGAGCCACAGGCTCAAAGCTTGCCAGTGGATGCGCCAAATGACGCCCAAGCTGTGCATCGGGTGTTGCCAAAACGCGCGGCGCAAACCTGCGGCGGTGAGGGGCTGCAAAAGACCGCTGACACTGGTGCGGATCAGCAGACCGTCTTCGTCACTGTGGTCGATGCGCACCACGGTGCGCGGTGTGTCGCCTTCGGTGCGCATGAAGCGAAACGCATAGCGGCCGTGCACTTCGCAAAACGGCGACACATAAAACACCTTGTCGGCTTGCATGGTCTGGCCGTAGTGCGGTGCGGGCAACACATAGCAATGGCGTTCACCAAAGGTGTTGTTCACCTCGGCCACGATGGCGGCCAAGCTGTTGTCAGCGCGGTGGCAATACCAAAAACTCACCGGCTTGAACACATAGCCCAAGACCCGCGCATAGGTGTGCAACCACACCTCGCCTTGGGCATCGGTGATGCCTTGCGCTTTGAGCAATGCATCCAACCAAGCCAAGGCACCACCGTCTTCGGGGCCGCGGCCATCGCCATGGTCTTGGTCGTGAAAAGAAATCCAGGCGCGGCGGTTCAGCGCCAAGTCGCCCGCACCATGCGCGGCCAGATGGCGCATCGGCAGCATGACAAACCAGGTGGGGTAGGCAAAGCCATGCACCGAGGGCCGCAACCGCGTGTGCCGCACTTGGCCGGTGCCGATCATCGGCGTGTTCACGCGACGGCCTCTTGGTGGATGAGGGTGAGCACACCATTGGCAGCGGCCTTGCCAGCTTTGAAACCATCTTCATGAAAGCCATAACCCATCCAAGCGCCGGCAAACCACGTGTGTTGCTGGCCTTGCAATGGTGCGAGTTGGCGCTGCGCTTGAATCGCGTTCAGGTCAAACACCGGGTGGTCGTAATCGAATTCGCCCAGCACGTGCTGTTCATCGATCGGGGCGATGGGGTTCAAAGACACGAACACGTCTTGGTTGAACGGCAGCGGCTGCAACTTGTTCAACCAGTAATGCAAGCAGACATGGGCGTGTTCGCTGTGGTCTTGGCTGCGTTGGTAATTCCACGCGGCCCAGGCCAAGCGTTTGTTGGGCATCACACGCGCATCGGTGTGCAGCACGGCGCGGTTGGCTTGAAACCGAATGCGGCTGAGCACATCTTGTTCGGGTGCGCTGGGCTGGCTCAGCAGGCGCAGCGCTTGATCGGCATGGGTGGCGATGATCACTTCATCAAAGGCTTCCACACCTTCCGAGGTGAGCAAGCGCACGCCGGTTTCATCGCGTTGAATGCCTTGCACTGGCGCGTTCAAACGCTTGTCGTCAATCTGTTGGGTGATGGCGTGCACATAGTGCTTGGAGCCACCTTGCACCGTGAACCACTGTGGTCGGTTGTTCACTTGCAAGAGCCCGTGGTTGTCACAAAACCGCACCATGGTGGCGGCGGGAAATTGCAGCATTTGCGAGGTGGGGCAACTCCAAATGCAGCCCAGCATGGGCAGCAAATAACCGTCGCGGAAGGTGTCGCCAAACCCATGCGTGTCTAAGAAATCTTGCAGCGGTTGCATCAAGGCGCCATCGTTGTGCGCTTGGGCCAAGGTGGTGGCCAGTTTGTTGAAGCGAACGATGTCTTTGAGCAAGCCCCAAAAACGAGGCCGCAGCACATTGCTGCGCTGTGCGAACACGCTGTTCAAGTTCGCGCCGTTCCATTCCAAACTTTTGCCGCTGGGCTGCCAGGTGGTTTGCACCGAGAAGGACATGTCCGAGTGCGCGGTTTGCACGCCCAACTGCTGGAACAAATCAATCAGGCCCGGGTAGGTGCGTTCGTTGTAGACCAAGAAGCCGGTGTCCACGCCGTGGGTGATGTCGCCTTGTTGGCCTGGCAGCGTGATGTCCACCGTGTGGCTGTGGCCGCCGAAATAGCTGCCGGCTTCAAACAGGCTGATGTGGGCGTGGCCGCGCAGATGGTGCGCCGCCGACAAACCGGCGATGCCCGAGCCGACGATGGCCACACGCTTGTGCATGTCAGGGCGTTTGTGCCGCCACGAGTTTGTCGACTTCGCTCAAAAAGCCTTTGCTCAAGGGGTCGGTGGTGCTGTTGAAACTTTGCACCTTCTGACCGTCGCGGCTGATCAGGTATTTGTAGAAGTTCCACTTCGGCGCGGTGTCGGTGAGCTTGGTGAGCTGCTTGAACAAGGGGGAGGCGTCGCTGCCACGCACCGTGGTTTTGCTGAACATGGGGAACTTCACACCATAGGTGTTTTCGCAAAAGTCAGCGATTTTTTGGTTGTTGTCGGGCTCTTGTGAAAAATCATTCGAGGGGAAGCCCAACACCACCAAGCCCTTGTCTTTGTAGCGGGCGTGCAGTTCTTCCAAGCTTTTGTACTGTGGGGTGAAGCCGCAAAAGCTGGCGGTGTTGACCACCAACACCACTTTGCCAGCGTACTGACACAGGTTTTGTGACTTTTCATCTTGCAAGCGCTCAACGGTGTGTTGCAGCACAGCCGGACAAGCGCCGGGTTTGGCCGCCTCGGCCAAGGCGTTGCCACCCCAGCAAGCCGCTGTCAACAGCACGGAACGAATGAAAAAGCTAACGGTGTTGAGGGTTTGTTTGGATTTCATACGTTGAATCATGCGTTACTTTAGGCGTATTGTCTATGACACGCCTAAAAACCATCCCATTTCAATGACAATCATCCCATGAGGCCGAACCATGTCTGATTCCCAACCCCATTTGTCCATCGCTGCCGTCGAGCGCGACACCGGCATCGGCAAAGACACCTTGCGAGTCTGGGAGCGGCGTTATGGCTTTCCTCAGCCCGAGCGGGATGCGTTTGACGAGCGCAGCTACCCCCTGTCACAGGTGGAAAAACTGCGCACCATCAAACGCTTGCTGGACCAAGGCTTTCGACCCGGCAAGGTGGTGGCCATGCCGCTGGAAGATTTGCAGCGCATCAGCATGGCCGAGTTGACCTCGCCCAGAAAAACGCTGGCCCACAGTGAGAGTGCTGTCGATCTGTTTCCGTTCATGGAGCGTTTGCAGGTCCACGACCTGGCGGGCTTGCGTGAACGTTTGCACCAAGCCCTGGTGGATTTGGGTGCGGCCCAATTCGTCACCACCTTGATCGCCCCCTTGAGCGCGATGGTCGGTGACACCTGGATGCGCGGTGAATTGGAGGTGTTTGAAGAGCATCTCTACACCGAGTGCGTCACCACTGTGCTGCGGCAAACCATTTACGAGCAAACCCTCACCGTGCCCAGCCAACAACCGGTGGTCTTGATGACCACCTTCCCACAAGAGCAACACGCCTTGGGCTTGTTGATGGCCGAATGCATGTTGGCCTTGAACGGTTGTCGTTGCATTCCCTTGGGTGTGCAGGTGCCGGTGGCCGACATCGCCAAGGCGACGCAGGCCCACCAAGTGGATTTGGTGGCCCTGAGCTTCAGCAGCAGCTTGAACCCCAATCATGTGCTGGACGGCTTGAAAGAACTGCGGCGCTTGCTGCCCGAAACAACCGGCATTTGGGCCGGTGGCGGCAACGCGGTGTTGCAGCGTCGCCCGCCCGAGGGTGTGTTGGTTGTGCAAGGCCTGGAAGACATCACGGCGCAGGTGCAAACATGGCGTGCCGCGCATGGCTGATCAGCCTTTGAGCCCAACATTCAGCAGCAAGTTGTGCGGTCGTGTCGAAACGCTTGCACGTGTGCAAGCTTTGCGACAACACGGTCCAGTGGTGTTCACCAACGGTGTCTTTGATGTGCTGCACCGAGGGCACGCCACCTACCTGGAAATGGCGCGACAACTCGGTGGCAGTTTGGTGGTGGGTTTGAACACCGATGCCTCTGCCAAACGCTTGGGCAAAGGCCCGGATCGTCCGTTGAACAACGAAGCCGATCGCGCCCTGTTGTTGGCCGCCTTGGCCTCGGTGAGTTTGGTGACCTGGTTTGAGGAAGACACGCCCTTGCAACTCATCACAGAACTGCGCCCGGATGTGTTGGTCAAAGGCGGTGACTACGACATGGACAGTTTGGCCGAAACCCAAGTGGTGCGCGCCTATGGCGGTCGCGCCCAAGCCATTCCATTTGTCGATGGTTATTCCACCACCGCGCTGGTCAAGAAAATACAGCAGTCCACAAGGTCTTGATCGCGCCGCTGCGTGCCTGCATGGCGGCTTCTTCACGGCGACCCACTTGTTCGTCCAAACGCGCTTGATGTTGCAAGTGGCGCAGTGCGCGGTAGGCGTCCGCTGCCGCTGCCCCGACACCCTTGGACAACAAGCCTGCTGCCTCGGCGCGTTGCAGTAAAGCAATGTTGCCCACGTTGTCTTGCAACACCGGATGCGCTTGGGCATGGGCCAACACCAAATACTGCACCGCAAATTCGGCATCAATCATGCCGCCCACACTGTGCTTGTAGTCAAACAAGCCCGCGGGCACGGCATGGGCAGCGCGCATTTTTTCGCGCATTTGGGTGATGTCCAAGGCCAGTTGCGCCAAGTCGCGCGGTGCGCACAGCACGTGGCGTCGCACGGTTTCAAAGGCGTCCCCCAAGGCGGCGTCGCCGACACAAAAACGCGCACGCGTCATGGCCTGGTGCTCCCACACCCAGGCGCTGTTGCTGCCGCGTTGTGCTTGGTACTCGGCAAACGCATCCATGCTGCTGACCAGCAAACCCGCACTGCCATTGGGGCGCAGCGCGGTGTCGATTTCATAGACGTCGCCTTCGCCGGTTTTCAGGGTCAACCACTGGATCAATTTGCGCGCGAACTGGGCATAGATTTCGTTGGCTTGTGGGTGTTCATCTTGGAACACAAACACGATGTCCAAATCGCTGCCATAGCCCAGCTCTTTGCCGCCCCACTTGCCATAGCCGATGATGGCAAAGCAGGGCGTGTCGCGGTGCTGGGTTTTGACGCGCGGCCAGACCCATGAAGCCGCCACCTCGACGATGGCGTCGGCCAAAGCACTCAGGTCGTCGGCCACCTGCTCGACCGACAAACGCCCTTCCAAGTCACGCGCCAAGGTCAGAAACAACTCGGCATGGTGGGCACGGCGCAGCAGGTTCAACAGGCTTTCATCGTCATCGGCTTGGGCCGCTTGCAACGCCCGGTAACGTGTTTGCAGGTTGTGTTTGAACAGGGCCACATCCAAGCGCTCGTCCAACATGCTGGGGTCGGCCAACTCGTCAATCACGCCCGGGTGTTTCATCAGATAACGCGCCGTCCAACTGGCGGCGCCCAACAAGCGCAGCAATTGGGCGTGCACCGAAGGGCGCTCCAGCATCATTACCAAATAAGTTTCGCGCCGCAGCAGCGGCTCCATCCAATCGCTCCAGCGCACTGCAGCGGTTTCGCTGATGAGGCCTTGCGTCACCCAGGCTTGTGTGCGTTGCACCAACTTCAGCAAGCGCTGCAAAGCGTCATCACGCAAGGCTTGCACACGCGGCAGTTCGACCCAGCGGGCAATGCGCGCTTGCAGGGCTGGGCTCAAGGTTTCCAACAGCATGTCGAGGTCGGTGGGCGCGCCGTAAGCCATGCTGGGGCTGTCGTCTTCGTTGCGCAGCAAGCGCTCAAACTCCTGCGCCACCTGGTCGCGGTGCAACAGCAATTGCACTTGCAACGACATGCTGGTTGTCAATCCCATGGTCTGCGCGATCCAATGAAGATCGGCTTCAACCGTTGGCAATTGGTGGGTTTGTTGGTCGTCCAAATACTGGATGCGGTGTTCCACTTGTCGCAAAAACACATAGGCGTCATGCAAGGCCTGCGCGGTGTCGGCCGGCATCAAACGCGCTTGCACCAAGGCCGTCAAGGCTTGCAAGGTGGAGCGCATGCGCAGCTCGGGAAATTGGCCGCCACGCACCACTTGCAGCAGTTGCACGGTGAATTCAATTTCGCGAATGCCGCCACGCCCCAGCTTCACATCGTTGGCGCGCTCGGGTCGGGCGGCACTGCGGCGCAGCGACTGCAAACGGATTTGCTGGTGCAACACGCGCAGCGCCTCGAACACGTTGTAGTCGAGGTAGCGGCGAAACACAAACGGCGTGACGATGTCGCGCAAAGCCGGCACCTGGTCGATGCAAGCGGCGGGGGCGACCACCCGCGCCTTGAGCCAGGCCAAGCGCTCCCATTCACGCCCTTGCACTTGAAAATATTCTTCCAAGGCCTGCAAGGAGACGACGCTGGGGCCCGACTCGCCGTTCGGGCGCAGCGCCAAATCCATGCGAAACACAAAGCCGTGCTCGGTGGTCTCGCCAATCAGGTTGTAAATCTGTTTCACCACCCGATCGAAAAACACCTGGTTGTCCACCACGCCGCTGCCATCGGCCAAGCCCTGCGTTTGACCGTCTTCGTCATACACATAAATCAAGTCGATGTCGCTGGAGACATTCAACTCGGCCGCGCCCAGCTTGCCCATGCCCACGATCCACAGCTGCGCCACATCCCCTTGCGGCGTCAGCGGTAAACCATGGCGCAAGGCCACCCGCTCGGTGGCGAGGCGCAGGGCTTGATCGAGGGTGAATTCGGCCAACCAGGTCATGGCCTGGGTCACCACAAACAAGGGTGCGTGTTGCTCGCCATCAAGCACCACCAAGCGTTCCAGCACCAACTGGCGCAGCACCCTCAAAGCGTCTGCCGGTTCGGGCCATGCGCTTTGCAAGGCGTGCAAGCCTTGGGCCAAGCTGTCGGGTGTGGGCGCACCAGCGGGCAACAGGGGCAGTTGCGCGGCATAGCGGCGGCGCAGCCGTTGCACCAGCCGGGAGAATTCAGCGCCTGGGTATGCGTTGTCGCTCATCGGGTCTTTCAAGGCGTGTTTGCCTGTGATAATTCAAATTGCTTAAACCAACCGCTTGCCATGTCCGACACCCCGTCACTGTCCAACCCCTTGCCCACAGGATTGCGCTGGTACGTCAGGCTGTCCAAATTGGTGTTGGGCTTGGCGTTGGCTTTTTGGGCGGTGTTGGTGTTGGCCAGTGTCGCCTTGCATTTTTTGATTGTGCCGCGAATCATCGACTGGCGATCCGAAATTGAAGACGCCGCTTCCAAGGCCTGGGGCGTGCAGGTCAGCATCGGTCAACTCGACACGGTGTCCGACGGCTGGGTGCCTTCTTTTGAGCTGACCGATTTTGTGCTGCGCAATGCCCAAGGCGACGAGGTGTTGCGACTGCCCAAGTTGCGTGCGAGTTTGTCGCCTGCGTCCTTGTTGCAGTTGTCCTTGGAGCACATCAGCTTGGAGGGCCCCATCTTGGAAGTGCGCCACCTCGCCGATGGCCGTTGGCGTATCGCTGGCATCGATGTCGGGGCCAGTGACTCATCGGCATTCGCCGACTGGGTGCTGCGCCAACCGCAGTTCAACATCCACCAAGGCCAAGTCCGCTGGGTGGACGAATTCAACCAACAAGCGCCGGTGGTCTTGACCGATGTGACCCTGCTGATGCACAACGGTTTGCGCAGCCACGACCTGCGTTTGGACGCCACCCCGCCTGCGGATTGGGGCCAACGCATCAGCTTGCAAGGCCAGTTCAAGCAAGCGCTGTTGAACGGCCACGCCAGCGACACCAGCGGTTGGCAAGGCCGTGTCTATGCCGAACTGCCGCACATCGAATTGGCCAAGCTGCAGGTGTATGTCAAGGCCCTGAGCGGCGTCACGCTGAGTGCGGGCAACGGCTGGCTGCGGGCCTGGGCCGATTGGGACCGCGGTGTTCTGAGTCAACCCACCTTGGACCTGGCGCTCGCCCAAGTTCAGATGCAGGCGGCTGATGAATTGCCGGCCGTAGCACTGAGCGAGGTGGCCGGCCGCTTGCATTTCCAAACTTGGAAAGAAGGCTTGGGCCAAGAACTGCGCACCCAAGAATTCAAACTGGTGTTGGACGACGGCGAAACCTGGACCAGTGGCGACACCCGCCTGGCTTGGCACAACGAAGGCAACTTGTGGGCGCAAAAAGGCGAGTTGCAAATCGACAGCGTGGCCTTGGGGGTGTTGGCACGTGTGGCCGAACGGCTGCCCTTGAGCGACGAGATGCGGCGCCTCCTCAACCAAGCCAAACCGCAAGGTGACTTGACGCAATTGGATGTGCGTTGGTTTGACGCTCATACGCCCTTGATGCAATACAACGCCAAGGGTCAAGTCAAGGCCTTGAGTGTGCAATCCTCGGCCCCCAACAGCCCGCCGCAAGCGCTGTGGTGGCCGGGAGCGCAAGCCGCGCATGTGGCCTTTCAATTGAACGAACACGGCGGCAAAGCCCAGGTGGCCATCGCCAATGGCAGCTTGACCTTGGTTGATTGGTTGGAAGAAGCACGCATTCCAGTGCAACAAGCCAAGGCCGAATTGAACTGGGAACAACAAGACCAACGCTGGGTCTTGCACCTGAACAAAGGCCAGTTGCAAAACGAATGGGCGCAAGGTGAGTTCGACTTGACTTGGCTCCAAGGGCAAACGGCCAAACCCTTGGGGGACTTGGACTTGAAGGTCAACATCCAGCGCTTGGAAGCTCGCGCCCTCTACCGCTATTTGCCGCAAAGCATGGAGGCGTCGGTGCGCCGCTATGTGCGCGACGCCATCGGCACGGGGGTGTTCACGCAAACCAAATTGGCGGTGCAAGGCCCCTTGGACCATTTCCCGTTTGCCAAAACCAATGACGGCGTGTTCACCATCACCGCGCCGTTCCAACAGGCCAGTTTTCAATACGTGCCCGGCGGCAACTTGGTGCGCAAAGACGCGCAAACCTGGCCGGGCTTGCAGCAGTTGTCAGGCGAGTTGCAAATCAACCGCAACCGCTTGTTGGTCAAATCGGCCTCAGCCCGCATGGGCCCGGGGGGCATGGTGCAAGTGCCCAAGTTGGACGTGCAGATCAACGACTTGAATGATCCCTTGGTGGAGATCAACGCCTTGGTGAAAAGCCAGTTGATGGATGCCCTGCAATTGGTGCACAGCGCACCGGTGGTGGACAAGTTGGACGCGATGTTGGCCAGCGTGCAAGCCACTGGTTTGGCCGAACAACAACTGCGCATCATCGTGCCGCTGGCCAACCCGAATTTGACGCGGGTGCAGGCCAACCTCAAGCTTGATGGCAACGATATTCAATGGGCACCCAACTTGCCCCGTTTGTCCAAAGTGCGCGGCAACCTGCTCTACAGCGAGTCGGGGGTGGTGGCCAATGGGGTGCGCTTGCGGGTGCTGGGCGCCGACGCCAAGCTCGATGGCGGTTTGCGCTTCAACGACAGCTTTTCGGATGGACCCACCCGTTTGGTGTTGCAAGGCTCGGTCAGCGCCGAGGCTTTGAAGCAAACCCCCGAGCTGGGCGGCTTGGCCAGTGCGGCGGGCTTGATGCGCGGCAATGCCAACTATGTGGCCAGCCTGGGGCTGCGCCAAGGCCAGGTGGAGTACGCCATCAGCAGCAACTTGCAAGGCATGGCGCTGGAGTTGCCCGAACCGATGGACAAACCGCGTGACGCCGTGTGGCCGTTGCGCTTGGACAGCCAGTTGCTGCGCAGTGCCGGCAAGTCGGGCAACTTGGAACAACTCAGCTTCAGCTTGGGCACGGTGTTGTCGGCCAAGTTTGTGCGCGACATGAGCACGGCCAACACCCAGGTGCTGGGTGGTTTGTTGCAATTAGGCGCGGTCAGTGAGAGCAAAGACAACCCTGACAAGTCGGTGCTGTTGCAAGTCAAACACGCCAAGTTCAATGCCGATGACTGGCAGCAAGCCTTGAGCCCTTGGACCGACACCGAGCCGGGCAAGGGGGGTGCCACGCGCAACCCCTTCGCCGCTTATGCCCCCAGCCGCATCGACGTGAGCAGCCCCGAGCTGACTTTCATGGGCCGCAGTTTTCACCAGCTGCAAGCCTTGGCTGAAAAGCAAGGTCGGCAATGGCGCATCCAGGTCAAGGCGACGGAATTGCAAGGTGGTGCGGATTACCGTCCGGCGCAAGAGGGCGCATCTGCGCGGGTCGTGGCGCGGCTGAATTATTTGGTGGTGCCCCCAGCGGTGTTGGAAGAGGTGGAAACCTCGATGGCCGAGTCGCCCAAAGACATGCCGGCCTTGGACATCGTGGTGGACAACTTGGAGGTGCGCGGCATCGCTTTGGGCCGCGCTGAAATTGATGGCTTTGCCCGCACCGGTGTCACCGGGGCACGCGAATGGGTGTTGAACAAATTCAACCTCAGCACGCCCGAAGCCAAGTTCCAAAGCAAGGGGCAATGGGGCGGGCCGGGCAAGGCCGCGGCCAAACGCTCGCAACTCGATTTCACCTTGGACATTCAAGACTCGGGCGACTTGCTGGAGCGCTTTGGCAACAAGGGCGCGATTCGCCAAGGCAAGGGCCGCATGGCCGGGCAAGTGGGATGGCAAGGCTCGCCGTTCTCGCCCGACTACAACACCATGGCCGGGCAGTTCACAGTCAACATTGAACGTGGCCAATTTTTGAAAGCCGACCCCGGCGTCACCCGCTTGTTGGGGGTGTTGAGTTTGCAGTCTTTGCCACGCCGCTTGACCTTGGACTTCAAGGACCTGTTCAGCGAAGGCTTTGCTTTTGACTTTGTGCGCGGCGATGTGTTCATCGCGCAAGGCATTGCCAGCACCAACAACTTGCAAATGAAGGGCGTCAGCGCGGCGGTGTTGATGGAAGGTCGCGCCGATATCCAGCGCGAGACCCAAGACATCAAGGTGGTGGTGGTGCCCGAGTTGAATGCGGGCACGGCGTCCCTGGTGTACTCGGCCATCAACCCCTTGGTCGGGCTCACCAGTTTCTTGGCGCAATATGTGTTGCGCCGCCCGCTGATGCAATCCAACACCCAAGAGTTTCGCGTGGAAGGTTCGTGGAAAGACCCGAAGGTGTCGAAAGTCGAACCTGCGCCTGTGAAGGCGGCCCCATCCGGCAAACCCGACACAGAGGCCAAACCATGAAAGCTGCCTTGTTGCAAATGGTGTCCGTCACCGACATGCCCGCCAACTTGGACGCGGCCGAACGCTTGCTGGCGCAGGCCGCCCAAGCCGGTGCCGAGCTGGC
The DNA here is from genome assembly GCA_947448745.1 of Comamonadaceae bacterium. GTDB lineage: Bacteria > Pseudomonadota > Gammaproteobacteria > Burkholderiales > Burkholderiaceae_C > Limnohabitans. The sequence continues at coordinate 5,411 of CANFOQ010000023.1, read as the reverse complement.
CGTGTTGCCCGAGTATTTCTGCCTGATGGGTCGCCACGACAAAGACAAACTCGCCATCGCCGAACGCTTTGGTGAGGGCGTGATGCAAACACGTTTGGCCCGCATGGCCGCGCAATACGGCGTGCATTTGCTGGCTGGCACCATGCCCTTGGCCATCGACGGCGACGACCAACATGTGCGCAACGCCAGTTTGGTGTTCAACCCGCAAGGCCAATGCATTGCGCGTTACGACAAGATCCATTTGTTTTATTTCGACAACGGGCAAGAGCGCTACGACGAAGCAGCGGTGCTGCAAGCCGGTGACACGCCGGTGTGTTTCGATTTGCCATCCAAAGACGGCCACAGCTGGCGCATCGGTTTGAGTGTGTGTTTCGATGTGCGCTTTCCCACGCACTACCAACAGCTTCGCGCCATGGGTGCCGAGTTGCTGTTGGTGCCCAGCGCCTTCACCCACACCACCGGCTCGGCGCATTGGGAGGTGTTGCTGCGGGCCCGCGCCTTGGACAACCTGGCATGGGTGGGGGCGGCGGCGCAAGGCGGCGTGCACGAGAACGGCCGTCAAACCTGGGGCCACTCCATGTGGATCGACCCTTGGGGTCAGGTGCAAGCGGTGCAGCCCACGGGCGAGGGCTGCGTCATCACCGAGCTCGACATCGCCGCGCTGCACCAGCGCCGACTGCAATTGCCGGCCGTGCTTTAGTCTTCGGGCTTGTCGTCGTTGTCCGTGCGTCCTGACATGGTCCACCAGACGATCAACACCAGAATCAGCCCTGCACCCAAGGCTTCAAGCAAAATCAGCCACATGTTTGTTTCCTGTTCAGCAAGTCGCACTGTAAATCGCTTCCAAGCTTTCGCTTTGCTGTTGTGGATGGTGGTGTTGGCGGGTTGCGCCGGACCGCGTGGCTTGCCAGAACCAGCGCCGGTGACCAGCCCCGCCGCCGAGCCTGTGCCCAATGCCTCGCCGCCCAGCCCGCCGCCCCCGCCCGCTCCCACCAGCAAACCCAGCCCGCCGCCACCTGACGCTTTTGGCAAAGAGGTGCGGCGCAGCCGCTGGGTGCCGGTGGGCTGGGACGAGTTGCCCGGCTGGGGCAGCGACCCGATGGGCGAGGCCTGGGGCGTGTTGCTGGCCAATTGCGAGCGCCCGGGCAGCAGCATGGCGCCGCTGTGCCCCGACATTCGCCGCCTGAGCATCGCCAGCGAACAAGAACAAAGCCAATGGCTGATGCAGCGGCTGCAGCCGCACCGCTTGGAGAGTTGGGAGGGCGAGGCCAACGGCTTGCTGACCGCCTATTACGAGCCGGTGTTCGAGGCACAACGCCTGCCCAGCGACAGCTTCGCCACGCCCTTGTTCGCTGTGCCCCCGGGTTTGAAGCCGGGGCAGCCGTGGTTCACGCGGCAAGAAATCGACACCTTGCCGGCCGCGCAAAACGCCTTGAACGGCAAAGCCATCGCCTGGCTGGCCGACCCGATTGACGCCATGGTGCTGCACATCCAGGGCTCGGGGCGCTTGCGCCTCACCGAGGCCAATGGCCAGGTGCGCACCGTGCGTGTCGCCTTTGCTGCCAGCAACGAGCAGCCCTACCAAAGCATTGGCCGCTGGCTGCTGGACAAGGGCGAGGTGAAGGACGCTTCCTGGCCGGGCATCAAGGCCTGGTTGCAGCGCAATCCGCAGCGGGCGCAGGCGCTGTTGTGGCAGAACCCGCGCTTTGTGTTTTTCCGCGAAGAGGCCTTGCCCGATCCGCTGGTGGGGCCGCGCGGGGCCCAGGGTTTGCCGCTGACGGCGGGGCGATCCATTGCCGTGGACCCGCAAAGCCTGCCCTACGGCACGCCGCTGTGGCTGGTGTCGCCCGGCCCCACCCAGCCGCTGCAACGCTTGGTGGTGGCGCAGGACACGGGCAGCGCCATCCTTGGGGCGGTGCGGGCCGATTGGTTTGCCGGCACCGGCTTGGCCGCCGGGGAGTTGGCGGGGCGCATCAAGCAGCCGCTGCGGATGTGGGTGCTCTGGCCCAAGTAATTGGGGTCAGTTTCCAATTAATTCGCACCTGCTTGCCGACCAAAACAATTGGAATCTGACCCCAATTACTTGCGAAACGTGATACAAGAAAACGGCAAAAATTTGAATTTATGTATCATAAAAACGGCTGCAAGCCCCGTCCCTGCTGACCACCCCCTCAAAACAAGCCCTTTTTCGACATGCCAAACTGAGCACTTCTTCAAGTCGCTTAATATCCAGCCTGCACCTCCAAGGACGCCCTCATGAGCTTTGTCATCGTGCTGGCCGCGCCAGTGTTTTTCCTGCTGATCTTGGCCGAATGGCTGTGGGGCCTGCGGCTCGCGCGACAAGGCCAGGCCAGCGCCCAAAGCTATCGCCTGGACGACGCCATCAGCAGCATCTCGCTGGGCATGATCAGCCAAATCACCGCCATCTTCACCCGCTTGCTGCGCATCGGCATCTACACCTTGGTGTTCGAGCAACTCGCCCTGTTCCCCGAGCAAGCCTGGTGGAACACCTGGTACGGCTACGCGCTGGCGCTGGTGTTCTACGACCTCTGCTATTACTGGTTTCACCGCGTCAGCCACGAGGTGGCTTGGTTTTGGGCCGGCCATGCGGTGCACCACCAAAGCCACCACTACAACCTCTCGACGGCGCTGCGCCAGTCCACCTCGGGCGCGTTGCTTGGGTGGATTTTTTACATCCCGATGGCGCTGGCCGGTGTGCCGCCGTTGGTGTTTGGCATCGTGGCGCTCATCGACTTGCTCTATCAGTTCTGGGTGCACACCGAGCATGTGGGCCGATTGGGCTGGTTTGACCGCTGGTTTTGCTCGCCGTCCAACCACCGGGTGCACCACGCCGTGAACGACGCCTATGTGGACCGCAACTACGGCGGCATTTGGGTGGTGTGGGACCGCCTCTTTGGCTCGTTCAAAGACGAAGACCCCAAGCAGCCCTGCATTTACGGCACCCGCACGCCGCTGCACAGCTGGGACCCGCTGTGGGCGAATGTGCAGGTGTACGCCGCCTTGGCGCACGACAGTTGGCACGCCCAACGCTGGCAAGACAAGCTGATGGTTTGGCTGCGGCACCCCGGCTGGCGCCCCGCTGATGTGGCCGCGCGTTTCCCCAAACCCGATTTCAATGTGCAGCAGTTCACGCCCTACCAACCGCGCCAAACCCGCAGCGTGCTGGTGCAAGCCACGGCTTGGTTTGTGCTGTTGCTGGGGGCGACCATGAAGCTGTTGTGGCACATGGACGACATGGTTTGGGGCCAAGCCGCCACCTGCGTGCTGGCGGTGAGTGCCGGTTTGTGGGGCGTCAACACCTTGCTGCAAAACCGCCTCAGCGGCGTCATGTGCGCCTTTGTGCAAATGGCCGCTTTGACAGTGGCCAGCGATGTCTGCGGCTGGCCCGAGTTGTTTCAAATGGCCAAACCGCTGGCCTTGCTGGCGCTGATGTACGAGGCCTGGTCGGCCAGCCACATGCCGCCGCGCATCCAAAGTTGGTTGGTGCGGGCGCTGGGTTTGTCTTGGGTCGGCGATGTGCTGTTGCTGTATCCGGCCTTGTTTTTACCGGGCTTGTTGTCGTTCTTGGCCGCGCATGTGTGCTTCATCCTGCTGCTGAGCCGGGACGCGCCGTGGCTGCACAGCCGCCGCGCCCTGGCGGTGTTCATCTCGGTGGCGGCGCTGGTGTTTGTGGTGCTGGACCAAAACGGATTGCCGCCCGAGCTGCGCGTGCCCGTGGCCGCCTATGTGCTGGTGATTGCCACCATGGCCGCGCAAGCCTGGGGCCGCGCCAAGCACCTGGGCAGCGCAGGCAGCCGCTGGGTGGCCTGGGGCAGCGTGCTGTTCATGCTGTCAGACACTTTGCTGGCGATGGATAAATTCGTCAGCCCCCTGCCGTTGGCCGGTTTGTGGGTGCTGGCGAGTTATTACTTGGCGCAGGGCTTGATCGTGCAGGGCAGGTTGAATTCGGAGACTCATGCCAAGGTGGGGAAGGCTTGAGATAGGGGGGGTGAAGCGTATTGGGGTGGTTTGCGCTTCATTTTTGAAGCGTAATCCCACCAAATCCACATTTGCACTTTCGGCACCTACAAAATGAGTTGAAAAGCATTGCAAATGACAAGGTCGAGGCATATACTTTGATATCTACCATTTGCAATGGAGTCCCCCATGTCGCAGACCGCTAAATTGTTCGTCAACGGCCGAAGTCAAGCGGTCCGACTGCCCGCTGCTTATCGATTTGACACCCAAGAGGTGTTTATCCGCAAAGACCCAGTCACGGGTGACGTCATCTTGTCCCGTCGTCCAGATGATTGGTCAGACTTTTTGGCAGCAAGAGCCTTGCTCCAAGTGCCTGAAGATTTTTTAAGTCCATCCGAGCGGTTTGAGCAGGGCCATGCGGTGACACCAGAGCGTGATCCGTTTGAATCATTGCCCGACCAGTTTGACCGTTGAGCCAGCAAAAACATGAAGCTTTACATGCTGGACACCAACACCGTGAGCTATGCGATCAAGGGACATCAGCAGGTGACGCAACACTTGCTGGGCATACCGATGCACAGTATTTGCATTTCGGCCATCACTGCGGGTGAATTGGCATTTGGATTGGCCAAGCGGCCAGAAGCAGTTGTGTTGAAAGCGACCGTGGAAGCATTTTTGGTTGGTGTTGAAGTGCTGGCTTGGAGCCACGACGTAGCTCAAACCTATGGCTCGTTGCGTACCAAGTTACAAAACAAGGGCACGCCACTGTCGCCCTTGGACATGCAGATTGCGGCGCATGCATTTCACATCAATGCCATATTGGTCAGCAGCGATAAAGCTTTTTCATTGATGGATTTGGTCGTGACAGAGGACTGGACTAAAGCATGATCGTCAAGCCCATTCATTCTTTTCTTTGAAATGGAACTCACCCCCGGCAGCTACGAAGCCCTTGTCACGCGCCGTTTGCTCGCGGCCTTGCAAGCGCTGGATGGTTCATGGGCGCATCAACTCGACACGCTAGACGCTGCGGAGGCGGCGGACCGCTTGGCTTTGCATTTGTCTCGGGTCATTGAAAAAGTCTTGGCGGCGATGCCCACGGAGCAACGGGTGGCGGCCGGCAGCCAATTGATTGGTGCGTTGATCGTGCAAGCTTTGCAAGGCAAGTCCTCGGTGTTGTTGGGCGAGGTGCCCGACCCGAGCGGGCGCTTGTTGACCCAAGTGGCGCGTCGTCACCCCGATGGCTCGGCGGCGTTTGTCGAGCCACCCGTGGTGCCGCTGTTGGACACCAGCTTGATGACCAATGCACCCGGAGAACCCCGATTGGGTGCGCAGCTTATTTCAGAAATTCCTTCCGCCGATCACATCGATCTGATCATGGCCTTCATTCGACGCAGTGGCATTGCGCCAATGCGTGAAGCGCTGGGCCAGCATCT
>CANFOQ010000022.1 GCA_947448745.1 Comamonadaceae bacterium | reverse complement strand
GGCGGCATCCGCGACCTGGACACGATTGAAAAATACATCGACGGCGGCATCCGCTACGTCATCATCGGCACCGCCGCCGTCAAAAACCCCGGCTTTTTGCAAGACGCTTGCAGCGCCTTTGGCGGCCACATCATCGTGGGGCTGGACGCCAAAGACGGCAAAGTGGCCACCGATGGTTGGAGCAAACTCACTGGCCACGAAGTGGTGGACCTGGCGAAGAAGTTTGAAGACTACGGTGTCGAGTCCATCATCTACACCGACATTGGCCGCGACGGGATGCTGAGCGGCATCAACATCGACGCCACCGTCAAACTGGCGCAAGCCCTGTCGATCCCCGTCATCGCCTCGGGCGGCTTGGCAGGCATGAAAGACATCGAAGGCCTGTGCGCCGTGGAAGACGAAGGCATTGAAGGTGTGATTTGCGGCCGCGCCATTTACAGCGGCGACCTCGATTTCGAACAAGCCCAAGCCCGCGCCGACGCGTTGAACGGCTGACATGCTGGCCAAACGCATCATTCCCTGTCTGGACGTGACCGCCGGACGGGTCGTCAAGGGCATCAATTTTTTGGAACTGCGCGACGCCGGAGACCCGGTGGAAATTGCGGCCCGTTACAACGAGCAAGGCGCGGATGAACTCACCTTCCTTGACATCACCGCCACCAGCGACGGGCGGGACGTGATTCTGCACATCATCGAAGCCGTGGCCTCCCAAGTGTTCATTCCTTTGACCGTGGGCGGCGGTGTGCGCACCGTGGACGATGTGCGCCGCCTCTTGAATGCGGGTGCCGACAAAACCAGCTTCAACTCGGCAGCGATTGCCAACCCGCAAGTGATTCGCGACGCCTCTGAAAAGTATGGCGCGCAGTGCATCGTGGTGGCGATTGACGCCAAGCGTCGCTCTGCGCTTGAAGAACAGCGACTGGATTCACATGGTGTGCCCATGGGCCCGGGTTGGGATGTGTACAGCCACGGTGGCCGCAAAAACGTGGGGCTGGACGCGGTGGCCTGGGCCACGCAAATGGCCGAGTACGGTGCGGGCGAAATTTTGCTGACCAGCATGGACCGCGATGGCACCAAAAGTGGTTTTGACCTAGAGCTGACCCGCGCTGTGAGCGACGCCGTGCCCGTGCCCGTGATTGCATCCGGCGGTGTGGGCAACCTCGACCACTTGGCCGACGGCATTCAAACCGGCGGCGCCGATGCGGTGCTGGCCGCCAGCATTTTTCACTATGGTGAATACACGGTGCAGCAGGCCAAGCAGAGGATGCGGGAGCGGGGGATACCTGTGAGGTTGTGAGTTGCTTGGGTTGACCCGATAGCCTTTCTTCATGCACAGGGTGATGGCGTTTGATGGGCTCCAAAAGGCACGGAGAGGGTGCATATATTTAGTAAATATTGTGTCAAATAAGATAAAAATTTACTTATTAGAGTTAAAAAATACACATTTTTGAAGCTATAGTGCCAACAACGTAAACACTCAAACAGCTAATCAAGCAAGTGGGTGGATTGCAAGGAAGGAGCACTGAGTTTCATGGCCAATTTATACCTATACGAACACAGAGTTCATGAGCCTTTGAACCAAGGCGCAAGAGGCTTGCATGTGTTTCATCGAAATGATGTGTCAAAGCGGCCCGGATGTATCCAGCGGGTTTTGCGGTCTACATCACGTTAGGCCCATCAAAAATGTGACCGTACACGGTCCAGAAGAACCCGAAGGAGAGCCAATGAAAAAAGTATTGTTCGCCACTGCACTCACCGCCCTAGCGTGTGTAGCTAACGCAGCTCAAAACTATCCAGATCGCAAGGCATATGCGATCAACCTCAGCCCTCATGTCGAAATCACCAACTTCACTTTCGCCAATGAGGATAGTGATCGGGGCCGAGGCCTATCAACCGAAACCCGCTTCATGTCCAACTATTCTTGGAAGAGCACATCACAGCAGCCAATCGTCGCACTTGAAATTGTGATGCTCAAGTACGATGCGTTTGACGAGCGTCTTGTTGGAAGTCGCTTTATTGTTCAGGGCACCAACAGTGTCAATTGGTCACCGCTGCCACCTGGGCAAGGCAGCTCCGATGGCTCAATCAGCTTCCGAAACGAGGATGTTTTTACTGGCATCGCTTATGTAAGACGCGTTCGACTGAGCGATGGAACAGTGTGGCGCGTGGATGAATCAAAGCTATTGCAGGAACTTAAAAAGGTTGCGCCCAACATCCGTAATCCAGGAAGCCTGGCACCCGATGCAAAGCCAGCAAAAGAATAGCAATAGTTTGAAAGGTGATTTAGCGTAGCCTAACTGGTCGGGGCGCTTGCCCGGCTTTTGTGAACACTCGAACCTAACTCATTAGGAGTGAACATGCCCAATCCTGCCTTTGCGCCCCAGCCTAACATTGCGTTGCAGCTGACGCCAACAGCTTCGCTGTTGGTGCCCTGCGCTTCGCTCCGGCGCCGCTGAACTTGGCGTTAGGGGGCAAGGGAACTTTTGAGATTAATTGAACGCATGAAAATTCAAATAAATAATGCTCACAAATCAGTACCTGCAGGCGTTAGCTTTGAGCTCCCCACTTTTAGCGTAATTACAGGAAAGAATGGCAGCGGAAAGAGTCACCTACTAGAGGCTATGGCCAATAGTCAGATTTCAACAGTATCTGACCACGGGAACAACCTTGCCAAAGTCTTATTTATAGGATTTGGAGGCCTCAATCCTCAAATCGATGAGGCTTGCGACCCCCAACAGATTACCCAGAACTCCAAAAGCTGGTGGGGTCAGATAGAAAGCCATCAACGCAATCTGAGAAGTGCAAGAAACAACGGCGAACAAATCTCCGAACCACTTGAGAATTTTCTAGCTAGATGGGGGCCTAACCCACAGCTACTTTCCATAATAAAAAGTGTCACCCAAAAAACTGGGAAAACTTTTGAGGAACTATCCGAAGACGACGTTTACTTCAATCTAAATATTGCAGAAGCAAATTCGGGGACGCTATTTGCGTCCCAGCTTGCACTCATATTCAAAACATATCACGTCAGATATACGAAAAATAAATTCAAAAAATTTCTAAACCTAGAAAACAATACCAACATTCCAACCCTTTCAGATGAGGAGTTCTCAAGAATATATGGCCCCAAGCCTTGGGTGTTGGTTAATGAAATACTGTCAAAAGCGGGCCTAACCTATGAGGTTGTAAATCCTGAGGCAATCGACACGGAATCCACATATCGGCTGAGATTGGTAGATCGAGATACCGGGACTGAGATATCAGCAAATGACCTATCAACTGGAGAAAAGGTTCTGATGTCGTTGGCGCTTGCCATTTACAACACGCAGGAATCGTTTGGCAAGCCAGATGTGCTAATTCTCGATGAACCTGACGCCCCTCTGCATCCTCAATATTCGAGGCTTCTTATAGAGACGCTGCGAGATGTAGTAGTGACTAAGGCGGGCGTGCAAGTTGTTATAACCACACATTCACCTTCAACGGTTGCAATGTGTCCAGACAACTCTCTTTTTGAAATCAATAGAGATACGAAAATACCCGTCATGGTAAGTATAAGCCGTGGACTTGAAGTGCTAACGGACGGCATACCCCACCTCAAAATATCCACTGACGACAGACGGCAAATTTTTGTAGAAAGCAAACTTGATGTGATTTACTTTCAGAGATTGCATCAAATTACTTCCAGATTTTCCACCATAGGTTACACGCCAATTTTCCTTGAGCCGCACAGCGGAACTTCAAACTGCACAGATGTTGAATCAATTGCAAATCGCCTGCTCGAATCTGGCAGCGATCTAGTTCGAGGGATTATTGACTGGGATGGAAAGAATATAGACAAGCATCCCATTTATGTTTTGGGCGGAGGAAATCGATACTCAATCGAAAACTATGTTCTAGACCCGCTTTTCCTAGGGCTTGCGCTTGTTCGCCTTGGGCGACGGAGTCTAAGTGAATTCTCAGTACCCCATCTTCACACCTACATCGAGGCGGCAAAACTGACCAATGACGACGCTCAAAAGATTGCGGATTACATAACGATGGCAACAAAAATATCCAATGCATCGACAGCGAACTGTGAGCTCCATAACGGCTGGGTTCTTAAATTGCCTACACAGTTCCTAATGATGAGAGGGCATGACTGGGAAGAGTCTGTTCTATCGAATATTCCGGAGTTAAATGCGATTTCCAGCAAAAATGGGGATGCGGGACTTAAGCTGGGGATTATGCAAGTTATTGAGGAATTCCCTCAATTTTTGTCAATTGACATCTCAAGAACCCTGATGGCACTTAAGTAGTGAGCTTTTGTGTGGCGATATTTTTTGCCAGTGCCCAGCCGCCTAACTGGGCGTTCCAGCGGACCGCCTCCGGCAGCCGCTGAACTTTAACGTTATGCCGCAAAGCACGCAACCGACTAGGGGCTCGACACAACATGAAAAATCAATGTGTTCAGGCGCTGCTTGAAGACATCCGTCTTGTGAGCGAACAAAACTATGAGATCGTCGAGGCCGTTCGAGCCTTAGTACAGAAGACTTTTGAAACAACTTCGGAAGAGGTTAAATACGGCGGCATCCTGTTTCGGTCGGGAGTTCAATTTGGTGGGGTCTTCGCCTACAAAACGCACGTAACTGTTGAATTCGGGAACGGCGCAAAGATCACTGACACTTTCGGGTTTCTTGAAGGGGTGGGAAAGGGGCGTCGGCACTTCAAGTTGATGTCTGTCGCTCAGATCAAGGACAAAAAGTTAGCTCAATACTTATCGCTAGCTTTGCAGGCATCCAAACAGGACGACTCATGAAACTAGGCTACACAATAATCTACGTCCCCAACGTCGCTGAATCGTTGTCGTTCTTTGAAAGTGCATTTGGCTTATCACGCCGTTTGTTGTCGAGGCGCACGCTAAAGCTTTATCAGTTGGAGCCACTGAATTGAAAGCACCTGAGACCAAGCCATGGGGGCAAGTTGTCTCCTATGTGCGATGTCCAGACGGAACTTTGGTCGAAATATGCTCGCCGGTTGGTGGGTAAATTGAGGCAAAACAACCCTATGCCCCGGCACGATTTCAACCAGCCCGTCAAGTATGAACTCGCCAAGCGAGTTGCATATCGTTGTTCGAATCCAAGATGCCGATCACTCACGACTGGGCCGCACTCTGAGTCGACTCGTTCTGTCAACGTTGGAGTGGCGAGCCACATCACTGCAGCTTCTGCAGGTGGACCAAGATTTGATGATCAGCTTTCACAAAAGGAACGATAGAGCATCGATAATGCGATCTGGCTTTGCCAGTTCTGCGCCAAACTCATTGACAGTGATGACACTCGGTATTCCGTTGAGACAATCTCTGGCTGGAAGAAGGCCTCGGAAGAGAGAACAAACAGAGAACTGACCGGAATACCAGAAGAAGAGTTCTTCCCGCAGCCTGCTTCAGCGGCTCACACACCTATTCCAAGAATCTCGGGCTGTACTGACCTGCCCAAAACCACCCTGGCGGGTAAACTAGCCCCGCTGAAATGCTGACGGAGCCTCCCCATGACCAGCAACCTCATCACCGTTGATCCCGAGATTCAAAGCGGAGCACCCGTTTTTGCAGGTACACGTGTGCCAGTCCAAAACCTTTTCGATTACTTGGAAGAGGGCGATTCGTTGGATGTGTTTTTAAAGCAGTTCCCGTCTGTTACACGGGGTCAGGCCGTAGGCGTTCTTGAGAAGGCCAGGGTGTCCCTGGTGGCCGATGCGCATCCTGCTTGATGAGTCGCTTCCACACGACCTTGCACCATTGCTACCTGAGCTCGCAGTCGTTTTGAATAATTTGGCCCCTCGCACATTGCGTACGGTTGGGGTCTAACGCTTCGTCCAGTCCATTGAAGTCATGTTTCAGCCGCAATATTTTCAGTATGAGCAAAGCCAATGAACGTGAACAAAACCGCATCGCGCCACTCCTTGACATCTAACGTGAAGCAAGTTGACGCCCATGTGATTGCGCCGCACGAATATGAAGAGTTGCCAGAACTCACCGAAGACATGTTGGCTCGCGCCAAGCTGAAAAAAGGTGGCCGCCCAATGTCAGCCAGTCCGCGCAAATCCATCTCCTTGCGCCTGCCCCCTGAAGTCATCGAGCGCTGGCGAGCCACCGGCCCTGGTTGGCAGACCCGCATGGCCGAGCGGTTGAGCAAGTTTTAAAGATCGGCGGAACTGAAACCCTAGCCTTGCGCGTTATCGCTGAGCGGCCATAGCAGTTCGTTAAGACCGCGTCGCCATGGCCTGCATTGCCGCGCTGGCCAAAAACCCTGATCGTGTCATTTGGTGCGCCTGAGCCCAAGCGTCAATTTGTTGCACCAAGTTCGAAGGCAGGCTGACATTCAGGCGCACAGGTCGAGTGTCAATGCGGCTCAGGTCCAAGTCCACCAACATCCAAACACCACCCGCGTAATCGGCTTGACCCACCAACAGTTCAAGCGGTGTGGGCGGTGGCACTGCGTCAGCCTCTCCGCTGAAATGGGCTTCTACCGCTTCTTGCACCGCAGCGGGTAAGTCGCTCCAATCGTCCACCGCAGAAAAGCAGCCCGGAAAGTCGGGGAACGTCACGCCATGCGCGTGATCCGCATCACCTGGATGAACATAGACGGGGTACAACATGGGCGAACTCCTTGGATCTCAAGGCCTCAAAGGCTAGATACCAGCCGTCGGCCTTGATCCGTTTGATGATGTCAGTGCTTTTCACGGTTAAATTCTACACACTTATACACAAAAAACCGAGAAATTTTGGATGAGCTGCCAATGCAGAGATTCATTCAAATTACCCTAAGCCCTTCGCATCCCAAATCCAAGGCCGCGAGAGGCGAGCACTTGGCGACTTGTTCGGGTTTTCCAACTTCTACACCGATGAGGGCAGCACCCGCTTGTCCCAAGGTGTGTGTCTTGGGCTTCAAAGTCCAAACCTTGATTAAGGTACCGTAAAATAGTACTATGCAAGCATGAAGCGAAAACACCAACGCACTCTCGCTTTGATCTTTGCAAGGCCAACAAGCGCCAACGTTCAATGGCGTGACATCGAAGCCTTGTTCATAGAGCTAGGTGCCGAGGTCAGTGAGCGAGAAGGCAGTCGTGTAGCGGTGGTGCTGTTTGCTGAGGCGCGGGTTTTCCACAGGCCACATCCTTCCCCCAATACCGACAAAGGCGCGGTTGCCAGCATTCGCAAGTGGTTAGAGCAGCAAGGAGTTGAACCATGAACACCATGACAGTTGACGGCTTTAACGCCAAGATTGAGTACGACGCAGATTTAGATCTCTTTCGCGGAGAAATCCTGGGGCTCAATGGCGGGGCTGACTTCTATGGAAAGAACCCCAAGGAATTGCGAGCTGAGTTCAAGAAATCTTTGCAGGTTTTCCTGGAGGTGTGCCAAGAAAAAGGCATTGAGCCCAAGCGAAATTTCTCGGGCAAATTCAACCTCCGCATTTCGCCCGAATTGCACGAGCAACTGGCCATTGCAGCTCAAGCAGAAGGCAAGAGCATCAATACGGTGGCTCAAGAAGCTTTGCAACTTCGTGTGGCTTCTTAAACCCGCATGGCCGAGCGGTTGAGCAAGGTTTAAGTTCTCGCTGCCTCTCGCATCCACGCCGGCATATCCCGCTGCCCATGCAGCACCAGCCAAACATCCATGTGGTCGGGGCGTTCAACATAGAACACGAAGCAGGTGTAGCGCATCAAAGGCCAAGATTTAAGGCGTCACGGCTTGTGTGGCTTCAGAGTCCGCGCCATCCAACAGCAAGCTTCTCAGTTGCCGCCGTTCTTGGTCATTGCGAATCAACTCACGCAAGAGCCATGAATAACAACAATCGAATAATTCAATTCTGATCAAAATTTCACAAATTTCAATAGCCAAGGGACAGTTATTGACGACACTACAATATGTATATACATTGAGTCAATGAAATTCTCATGGTCATCAACAAAATGTGAAGCCAACATCAAGGTAAATCATCTCTTTCAGAAAAGCCACCAAGCGCGAGTCGCAAATCTACTTCTATGAAATCAAAAACTAATTTGGTCCAACTCCAAAAAGGCAAAGTCAAACCAACGACTGAACATCCCGAGGCTGATGTCAAACACATTGTGCGCGGCATGGTGCGCAAAGGTTTGAAACTGCATCCAGCCAAGGCCTCCATTTCATTGCGTGTCGATCAAGATGTATTGGAATGGTTCAAAGCTCAAGGTGCAGGCTATCAAACTCGCATCAACGCCGTCTTGAAAGCCTACAAAGACGCCTCGGTCTGAGCCCCGGCCCACTCAGGGCGATGCCCTTAACATCTCTCCCTATGAATTGGTTAGACGCAATCAAATGGGACGCCCAAGGCCTGGTGCCGGTCATCGCCCAAGAACACAGCAGCAAAGACGTGCTGATGTTTGCCTGGATGAACCGCGAGGCGCTGCAACAAACCGCCTTGCTGGGCCGCGCTGTGTATTTCAGCCGCTCGCGCAACAAGTTGTGGTTCAAGGGCGAGGAATCGGGCCATGTGCAAACCGTGCACGACATCCGCCTCGATTGCGACAACGACGTCATTTTGCTGAGCGTCACCCAAGGCGGCCACGACCCCAGCATCGCTTGCCACACCGGTCGCCACAGCTGCTTTTACCAACGCTGGCAAACCAGCCCTGACGGCGGCCAATGGCTCAGCGTCGAGCCGGTGCTGCAAGACCCCGCCACCATTTACAAAGCCCACCCATGACTTCCAACGACACCCTGAGCCGCTTGGCCGCCGTGATTGAAAGCCGCAAAGCGGCCAACGGCGGGGACCCCGACACCAGCTACGTGGCGCGTTTGCTGCACAAAGGCCCGGACGCGTTTTTGAAAAAAATCGGCGAAGAGGCCACCGAAACCGTGATGGCCGCGAAAGACCTGGACCATGGCGGTCAACCGCAACACCTGGTGAACGAAATGGCCGACCTCTGGTTCCATTGCCTGGTGGCGCTGTCGCACTACAACCTGCACCCTGAAGATGTGCTGCAAGAGTTGTCGCGCCGCGAGGGCTTGAGCGGTTTGGAAGAAAAAGCCCTGCGCAAAGCACAGGCTCGCGAGTCAGGCGAAGATTAACCACCAGCTTTTTCAGCAGAGTTCAACATGCACACCGATCCGAATTGCCTCTTTTGCAAAATCGTCGCGGGGAAAATTCCCAGCAAGAAAGTTTATGAAGACGAAGAGTTGTTTGCGTTCCACGACATCAACCCGTGGGCGCCCGTGCATTTCCTCATCATCCCGAAAATGCACATCCCCTCGCTGGCGCAAGCCACACCGGACCACGCCGCTTTGCTGGGGCGCATGATGGTGCTGGTGCCACAGTTGGCGCTGCAAGAGGGCGTCAACCCCTATCCCAACGGGGGCTTTAGGCTGGTGACCAACACCGGCGAAGAGGGCGGCCAAGAGGTTCACCACATGCATTGGCATGTCATGGGCGGCCCACGCCCCTGGTTGCGCGGCTAAGACTAGAATTCCGTCAGTTTATTCAGGAGCATCCCATGGGATCATTTTCAATTTGGCATTGGTTAATCGTTTTATTGATCGTCGTGATGGTGTTCGGTACCAAGAAACTGAAAAACCTGGGCGGTGACCTGGGTGGCGCGGTCAAAGGCTTCAAAGACGGCATGAAAGATGGCGCTGCAGGCCCCGACGCCAACGCTGGCGCCCCCGCGCAGCAAGTGGCTGGCTCAGCCGCCCCCCACGCAGACAAAGCGCCGATCGACGTTGAAGCCAAACCCAAGTCTTGATCGATGTTTGATTTAGAGGTCTCGAAGCTGGCCATGATCGGCGCAGTGGCGCTGGTGGTCATCGGTCCAGAGAAGATGCCTCGCGTGGCCCGCACCATTGGCACCTTGCTTGGCAAAGCGCAGCGCTATGTCTCGGATGTCAAAGCCGAGGTCAACCGCTCGATGGAAATGGAAGACCTGAAGAAAATGAAGGAAACCATGGACAACGCGATGACCGATGTCCAGTCCAGCGTGTTGAATGCCACCACCAAACTCAACCAAGGCGTGGCCGGTTTGGGTCTCGACAGCAGCGAACCCGAGGAGTGGAAACCGCCTCCACCCGAATACAAACACCCGCAGAAAAATTGGCGCCTGAAGCGCTCGGCCATGCCGCATTGGTACAAGGCGCGTCAAGGTGTGCGCACCCGTGCTTTGTCGGGTGCCGCCCGTGTCGCGCGTTATCGCCCGCCCGTTGGCGGCCGCAACGGTTTTTAAGGCCCCATGTCCGATTCCAGCACCCCAGAACAAGACGAATTGGCGGGCTCTGAGCAGCCCTTCATCCAGCACCTGAAAGAACTGCGTGACCGCTTGGTCAAGTCCCTCATTGCTGTGGCTTTGGCCTGCATGGTGCTAAGTGTTTTTCCTGGCCCGTCCGAGCTGTACGACTATTTGGCCGCGCCCTTGGTGGCCAATTTGCCCGAAGGCACCAAGCTGATTGCCACCTCGGTCATCTCGCCATTCATGGTGCCTTTGAAGATCATGTTGATGACAGGCTTTTTACTGGCCTTGCCGGTGGTGCTTTACCAAGGCTGGGCTTTCGTGGCCCCTGGTTTGTATATGCACGAGAAAAAACTGGTGCTGCCTTTGGTGGTGTCCAGCACCTTGTTGTTCTTCATTGGCGTGGCGTTTTGTTATTTCTTTGTGTTTGGACAGGTGTTCAAGTTCATCCAAAGTTTTGCGCCCAAAAGCATCACCGCGGCGCCTGACATCGAGGCGTACCTGAGTTTTGTGCTCACCATGTTTGTGGCTTTTGGTTTGGCCTTCGAGGTGCCCATCGTGGTCATCGTGTTGGCCCGCATGAACTTCGTGTCGATCCAAAAACTCAAAGACTTCCGCTCGTATTTCATTGTGCTGGCCTTCATCATCGCTGCGGTGGTCACACCGCCTGATGTGGTGTCGCAGTTGGCTTTGGCCATCCCCATGGTGCTGCTCTACGAGTTGGGCATTTGGGCGGCGCAGCTCTTCATCAAACACACCCGTGCGCCTGATGACGCGGGCCCAGACGCCTCCTGACCATGCGACGCCTGTGGCTTTTGTTCTCCCAAACAGTCACCGTTTTGCTTGCGGTTTGGTTTGTGGTGATCACCCTCAAACCCGAGTGGCTGCAATCCGGTAACCACTGGGGCGGTATGCAGGTGTTTGAAGCACCGGCCTCGGTGGCCAGTTCCACCAGTGTGGGCAGCCTCAGCGGCGCGGCCAAAAAAGCCTCGGCCTCGGTGGTCAGCATCAACACCACCCGCAAAGCCGATTTGCCCGACCGCGCCAAAGACCCGTGGTTCCGCTACTTCTTTGGCGACCAAGACGAGTCCTCTGCGCAAATGGGTTTGGGCAGTGGCGTCATCGTCAGCCCTGAAGGTTTCATCCTGACCAACAACCATGTGGTTGAAGGGGCGGATGAAATCAACGTGGTTCTGAACGATGGCCGCCGGACCACCGCCAAACTGGTGGGCACCGACCCGGAAACCGATTTGGCGGTGCTGAAAATCAAGCTCGACAAATTGCCTGTGATGGTCATGAACAGCTCGGACCAAACCCAGGTGGGTGACATCGTGCTGGCCATTGGCAACCCGTTTGGCGTGGGCCAAACCGTCACCAGTGGCATCGTGTCGGCCTTGGGGCGCAACCAGTTGGGTATCAACACGTTCGAGAATTTCATCCAAACCGATGCGGCCATCAACCCCGGTAATTCCGGTGGTGCTTTGGTGGATGTGCAAGGCAATTTGCTGGGCATCAACACCGCCATTTATTCACGCTCGGGCGGCAGCATGGGCATTGGCTTTGCCATCCCGGTCAGCACGGCGCGTCAAGTGTTGGAAGGCATCGTCAAAGAAGGCCAGGTGGTGCGCGGTTGGATTGGCGTCGAGCCCACCGACATGACCGCGGATCTGGCCAAAACCTTCAATGTGCAACGCGACAACGGCGTCATCATCACCGGCGTGTTGCAATCAGGCCCCGCCTTCAAAGCCGGTGTGCGCCCCGGCGACCTGATGCTGGCGGTGGAAGGCCATCCGGTGCAAACCGTGTCGGAACTGTTGGCGCAAGTGTCGGCTTTGAAGCCCGGAGCCCAAGCCAGCTTGCGGGTGCTGCGTCGCAGCGATGAACTGGTGCTGACCGTCACCCCAGCTCAGCGCCCCAAAGCCAAAACGGCACCGCGCTGACATGGCCCACCGCGACCAACTGCTGACGCTTTGCAACGACTTGTTGCAGCCAGCCAAATTCAAAGATTACTGCCCCAACGGCTTGCAGGTGGAAGGCCGGGCCGAGGTGCAAAAAATTGTTTCGGGTGTGACCGCCAGCCGCGCCTTCATTGAAGCCGCCATTGACGCTGGCGCCGACACCTTGCTGGTGCACCACGGTTTGTTTTGGCGTGGCCACGATGGCGCGGTCACTGGTTGGCTCAAGCAGCGCTTGGCCTTGCTGCTGGCGCACGACATCAACCTGCTGGCCTACCACTTGCCCTTGGACGCTCACCCAGCTTTGGGCAACAACGCGCAATTGGGGCTGTTGATGGGCTGGGAAACCTTGTCGCGTTTTGGCGAGCAAGATTTGGCCTGCCTGGGCAGACCCGCTTCAGGTGGCGAGACTTTGAACGCGCTGGTGCACAGCCTGCACACCACTTTGGGCCGTGCGCCGGTGGCTGTGGTGCCCGACCCCAAACGCCCTTTGAAACGGATTGCTTGGTGCACGGGCGGGGCGCAGTCTTGGTTTGAAGCCGCCATTGCGGCTGGCGCAGACGCCTTCATCACCGGCGAAATTTCCGAGCCGCAAGCGCATTTGGCGCAAGAAACTGGCGTGGCCTTTTTGGCCTGCGGCCACCATGCCACCGAGCGGTATGGCGCACCGGCTTTGGCCGCGCATGTGGCGTCGCAGTTGGGTTTGGAGCACGCCTTCATCGACATTGGCAACCCAGCTTGAGGCGGCCCACATGACGGCTGCTGCACCCACGCTGCCCTTGGCCCTGACCATGGGCGACCCGGCCGGCATTGGCCCTGAAATCATTTTGAAAGCCTTTGCGCTGCACCCCGAGCAAATGCGCGGTGTCTGTGTGGTGGGCGACTTGGCTGCCATGCAACAGCATCTAGAACGCTTGTCAGCTGTTTTGCCAGTGAAGTTGCAATGTGTTGCTGTGCAAGACCTATCAAAGGTTTGGAGCATGGGCAGTCTGCAAGTGCCCGTGTTGCAAGCCGGTGCGAGCTTGCCCTTCCAACTTGGGCAGGTCAGTGCCGAGGCGGGACGCATGGCGGCAGACGCCATCACTTGGGCGGCTTCAGCCGCTTTGCGCGGCGAAGTGGCCGCCGTGGTGACCGCGCCCCTGCACAAGAAAGCCTTGTCTTTGGCGGGCATCGACCACCCCGGCCACACCGAAATGCTGCAAGCCTTGGCGGCGGCACACCAGGGCGTTTCAGTGGCCGATTGGCCGGTGCGCATGATGTTGCGCAGCCCCGGTCTGAGCACGGTCTTGGTCAGCATCCATGTGTCCTTGCGCCAAGCCATCGAGGCTGTCACCACCGCCAATGTGTTGCAAACCCTGCGCATCACCCATGCAGCTTGGTTGCAATTGCATGGCCGCGCACCGCGCATGGTGGTGGCCGGCTTGAACCCGCATGCCGGTGAGGACGGCTTGTTTGGCACGGAAGAGTTGACCGTGATTGCCCCAGCCATTGCGCAAGCCCAACAACTGGGCTTGCAGGTGAGCGGCCCCTATCCGCCCGACACCGTCTTCATGAACGCGCACAGCGCGGCCGGCCAAGCCAGCACCGATGTGGTGGTGGCCATGTACCACGACCAAGGTTTGATACCTGTGAAATATTTGGGCTTGGAAAATGGCGTGAACCAAACCCTGGGCCTGCCGTTCGTGCGCACCAGCCCCGACCACGGCACCGCCTTTGACATCGTCGGGCAGGGCCTGGCCGACCCCAGCAGCTTGCTGGCCGCCATTCGCGTGGCGCGTGGCCAAGCGGTTTGACAAACATGTGCTTTGGGGAGGCCTTGTGGGTCAGCGTTTGAGCTGATCTCTGATTTCCCGCAGCAACAAAATATCTTCAGGTGTCGCCACCTCGGCCGCCACGGGCTCGCTGGTTTCGCTGCGTTTCAAGCGGTTGATTTGCTTGACCATGAGGAAAATGACAAACGCCAAAATGAGGAAATTCACAGCCACCGTGATGAAGCTGCCATAGGCGAACACCGGAATGCCGGCTTTTTTCAAGGCGTCCAAGGTTGGCGGAACCTGTTCGGGCACGTGGGCCAGGGGGATGAAGTAGTTGGAAAAATCGAGGTGCCCGATCAGCATGGACACCAAGGGCATGATCAGGTCGCCCACCATGGCATCGACGATCTTGCCGAAGGCGCCGCCCACAATCACGCCGATGGCCAAATCGATGACATTGCCTTTGAGGGCGAACTCCTTGAATTCTTTGAGCATGGTCAAATTCTCCGATTAATTGAACTAAAGAATTCTATATTTTGATTTTGTGATTCACCTCGTATTCAATTAAGTAGAAACCATTGTTCGGGTTGCCCCTGAGTCGCTCGGTTAGAATCTTTGGCTAACCCAAATTCGCATAGAAACATAGAGGTCTTTCATGAGTGACACCACTGTGGACACCGACAAGCGCACATGGCTCATCGCCTCAAGTTGCGCAGGTGCAGTAGGCGGCGCAGCCGTCGCCGTTCCTTTCATCAGCGCATTCAGCCCCTCCGAGCGTGCCAAAGCCGCTGGTGCAGCCGTCGAAGTCGATATTTCTGCCATCAAACCCGGTGAAAAACTCACCGTTGAATGGCGTGGCAAACCGGTTTGGATCATTCGCCGCACCCCCGAGCAACTGGAAGCCTTGAAAAAAGTCGAGTCGCAATTGGCCGACCCCGAATCCAAGCGCAAACCCTCGGAATTAACCCCCGAATACGCCCGCAACCAGGCGCGCTCCATCAAACCCGAGTTCTTCGTTGGCGTGGGCATTTGCTCGCACTTGGGCTGCTCGCCCAGTGACAAATTCCAAATAGGCCCACAGGCTTCGCTGCCCGATGACTGGCAAGGCGGCTTTTTGTGCCCCTGCCATGGCTCCACCTTCGACATGGCCGGCCGTGTTTACAAAAACAAACCCGCGCCTGACAACCTCGAAGTGCCTCCGCACATGTACCTCTCTGAGACACGCCTGCTGATTGGCGAAGACAAAAAAGCTTAAAGGCGGACACCATGGCTGAATTCAAAGACGTTTCTCCCAATGCGCCGGCGGCCGAAAAGGCGCTGAACTGGATCGACAACCGATTCCCGCTTTCCAAGCTCTTCAAAGAGCACATGAGCGAGTACTACGCGCCTAAAAACTTCAATTTCCTCTACTTCTTTGGCGTCTTGTCCATGGTGGTGCTGGTGATTCAAATCCTCACCGGCGTGTTCTTGGTCATGCACTACAAACCAGACGCAGCGCAAGCTTTCGCTTCAGTGGAATACATCATGCGCGATGTGCCCTGGGGTTGGCTGATCCGCTACATGCATTCCACCGGTGCCTCGGCCTTCTTCATCGTGGTCTACATGCACATGTTCCGCGGCCTCATCTACGGTTCTTACCGCAAGCCACGTGAATTGGTCTGGTTGTTTGGTTGCGCCATCTTCTTGGCCTTGATGGGCGAAGCCTTCATGGGCTATTTGTTGCCTTGGGGCCAAATGTCCTACTGGGGCGCCCAAGTGATCGTCAACTTGTTCTCCGCCATTCCTTTCATTGGCCCCGATTTGGCCCTGCTCATCCGTGGTGACTACGTGGTGGGCGACGCCACCTTGAACCGCTTCTTCAGCTTCCACGTCATCGCCGTGCCGCTGGTGCTGTTGGGCTTGGTGGTGGCGCACATCATCGCTTTGCACGAAGTCGGCTCCAACAACCCCGACGGCGTGGAAATCAAAGAAAAGAAAGACGCCAACGGCATTCCGTTGGACGGCATTCCTTTCCATCCCTACTACTCGGTGCACGACATCATGGGCATCATCGGCTTCTTGCTGGTGTTTTGCGCCATCATCTTCTTCGCACCTGAGTTCGGTGGCTACTTTTTGGAGTACAACAACTTCATCCCAGCCGATCCGCTGAAAACACCGTTGCACATCGCGCCGGTCTGGTACTTCACGCCTTACTACTCGATGCTGCGTGCCATCACCAGCGAGATGATGTATGCGCTCATCGTTTGCGTCTTGGCTGCCGCTTATCTGGGTGCCACCCGCGCCAAAATCTCCAGCACCCTCAAAGGCGTGGTGGTGGGTGCGGCCGTGGTCTTGGTGGTGCTGATGTTGGCGATTGATGCGAAATTCTGGGGCGTGGTCGTCATGGGTGGCGCGGTTGTCATCCTGTTCTTCCTGCCTTGGCTGGACAACTGCGCGGTCAAATCGATCCGCTACCGTCCCGATTGGCATCTCTACCTGTACGTCATCTTCGTGATCGACTTCTTTGTCTTGGGTTACTTGGGCATGCAACCGCCTTCTGCCATCGGTGAACGCGTGTCACAAGTGGGCAGCTTGTTCTACTTTGGCTTCTTCTTGCTGATGCCTTGGTGGAGCCAAATGGGCGAAACCAAGCCTGTGCCTGACCGCGTGAACTTCACTGCACACTGATCCGCTTGGAGCAAACAACCATGAAAAAATTCATCCTCAGTGTGGTCTTGGCATGTGCCTCCGTCATGCCTGCTTTCGCCAACAGCGACAGCATCGCGTGGGACAAAGCCCCCAACCGCTTGAACGATTTGGCCGCCTTGCAAAACGGCGCCAAGTTGTTTGTCAATTACTGTTTGAACTGCCACGCCGCGTCCTACATGCGCTTCAACCGCCTGACCGACATCGGCCTGACCGAGCAACAAATCAAAGACAACTTGCTGTTCACCACCGACAAAGTGGGCGAAACCATGAAGGTGGCGATGGACCCCAAGCAGGCCAAAGATTGGTTTGGCGGCAACCCGCCTGACTTGACCGTGATTGCCCGTTCACGGGCTGGCGCGGGCGGTTCAGGTGCCGACTACCTCTACACCTACTTGCGCACCTACTACCGCGACGACAGCAAAGCCACAGGATGGAACAACTTGGCCTTCCCCAACGTGGGCATGCCCCATGTGTTGTGGGAATTGCAAGGCCAGCGCAAGCCGGTCTATGAAGAAATCGAATCCCATGGCCACGCCACCCATGTCCTCAAAGGCTGGGAACAAGTCACCCCTGGCACACTGAGCCCCAATGAATACGACTCTGCGGTGGCCGACTTGGTGAACTATATGCAATGGATGTCTGAACCCGCGCAAGCCACCCGTGTTCGGGTCGGCGTCTGGGTCATGCTCTACTTGTTGGTGTTCTTCGTCATCGCTTGGCGCTTGAACGCGGCCTACTGGAAAGACATCCGCTGATTGGCGTTGCCGCAACCCATCTTGCATGGGTTCTTACAATGGGCATTTGGCTTGCCCATTAAATCGTTCGTTTTTCAGGAGCCACTCTCATGATGGTCTTGTATTCAGGGACAGTCTGTCCTTTTTCGCACCGTTGCCGCTTTGTGTTGTTTGAAAAAGGCATGGATTTTGAAATCCGCGATGTCGACCTCTACAACAAGCCCGAGGACATCAATGTGATGAACCCCTATGGGCAGGTGCCAATTCTTGTTGAACGTGATTTGATTCTGTACGAATCCAACATCATCAACGAGTACATCGACGAACGTTTCCCCCATCCCCAACTGATGCCGGGCGACCCTGTAGACCGCGCTCGTGTGCGCTTGTTCTTGCTCAATTTCGAAAAAGAACTGTTCACGCATGTGGTTACTTTGGAATCGCGCGCTCAAAAAGCCAACGAAAAGGCCTTAGAAAAAGCCCGTTCACACATCCGTGACCGCTTGACCCAACTGGCCCCTGTGTTTTTGAAAAACAAGTTCATGCTGGGCGACAACTTCTCCATGCTGGATGTCGCCATTGCTCCCTTGCTGTGGCGCTTGGACCATTACGGCATCGAGTTGTCCAAAAATGCAGCGCCTTTGCTGAAATACGCGGAACGCATTTTTTCACGCCCCGCCTACATTGAAGCATTGACACCTTCAGAGAAGGTCATGCGCAAGTAATTGCCGTTGCATGATCAACATCGCGCAGTCCTCTTCCACGCGGCCTTATTTGGTTCGCGCTTTGCACGAATGGTGCACTGACAACGGCTTCACCCCTTATGTGGCTGTGTCAGTGGACGATTCGGTGCAAGTCCCTCGCGAATATGTCAGCAATGGCGAGATCGTCCTCAACATCAGTTTTGACGCCACCAGCAACCTGCACCTGAGCAATGAATTCATTGTGTTCAAGGCCCGCTTTGGTGGCGTGGCAAGAGAAATCTCCGTGCCCATGGGCCGGGTGATTGCCATCTACGCCAAAGAGAACGGCCAAGGTATGGCGTTTCCTGCCCCAGTTGAAACTGATGCAACAACAGACACGAAACCCCCTACCGACGCTGAGCCCACACCAACACCACCGAGCGGCGGCACACGCCCTCAACTCAAACGCGTCAAATAGTTTGGGGATGGTCTTCAAGCTTCGTTAGAATCTCCCCCACGCCGCTTTAGCTCAGTTGGTAGAGCAACCGCCTTGTAAGCGGTAGGTCGTCAGTTCGAATCCGACAAGCGGCACCATTTAAAAAGCCTGTACCCTTCAAAAGTACGGGCTTTTTTTTCAACCATGGGGACTGACATGAAAAAAACGATGCAGTGGTTTGGCGGTCTATTGGTGTTGATGGTGTTGGCCATTCAACTGTCAGGCAGTGGCTACATCTGGCGAGCGCTGAGCAGCACGTATTTGCAGGGACACCGCACCGCCAACATTGACGACGCCCACAATTTCGACCAGCGTGTCATTGCCAAAGGCACGTCGTCACCTTGGCCCAAAGCGGCCAACTACAACCAGCAAACTCTGTCAGAAGCGGTGTTGAAACACCACCTGCAATATGGCACGGCCGCGTTCCTGGTGGCACAGCATGGCCAATTGGTGCACGAGCAATATTTCGCACCCTATACCGCGCAAAGCCTGACCAATTCGTTTTCGATGGCCAAGACCATCACCACCATGCAAGTGGGTTTGGCCATCCAAGAAGGGCTCATCAGCAGTTTTGATGCGCCCATCACCGAGCAACTCAAAGAGTACGTCAACGATAGTCGCGGCAGCAAAGCCACGGTGGCACAGCTCTCAAGCATGAAGTCAGGCCACGCGTGGGACGAGAACTACTACATGCCTTTGAACATGACCACCGAGTTGTATTACGGCAAGGATGCGCAAGCCTTGGTGTTGTCGCATGGGTTTGAGCGAGATCCCGGCACCGAGTATGAATACAGCAGTGGCACGACGCAGGTTTTGGGTGTGTTTCTCAAGCGAGCCTTGCAAGCCAAAGAACCCACGCTCACAGTCAGCCAGTATTTGTCACGCAGTTTGTGGGCGCCCTTGGGCATGGGCAGCGACGCCCTGTACACCTTGGACCGCAAAAGTGAAGACGGTGGTATGGAGCGCACCTATTGCTGTATCTTCGCCACCGCCCAAGACTTTGGCCGCATCGGACAACTGTTGTTGCAAGACGGTCTGTGGAATGGCCAACAGTTGTTGGACAAAGCTTTCATTGAGCGCATGCGCAAGCCCGATTTACAGCCTTTTTATGGGCATTCGCTGTGGATGGATTGGAGTTACAAGCACCCGTTCTACTTGTTGCAAGGCCATGAGGGCCAGTACGTGATCGTTGTGCCTTCACACGATTTGGTGGTGGTACGCACCGGCCAACACCGTGACAAGAAAACCTTGGGGCCCAATGGTCAGTTGCCTCTTGAGGTTTACAACTTCGTCGACGAAGCAGTGCGCTTGGTGCAAGCCAACAACTAACTTATTCAAGCAAGAATTGGTCTGGGTTTTTGCCTTTGAAGGGCGCGTAAAACGCTTTGATGATGGCCATGTCGGCTTCCAAGTCGCCAGTCGGCATGAGGGCAGGACCTAAGCCACTTTTCTTTTGGCCGAAATCCAAGTAGCCCAAGATGATGGGCACTTGTGCGCCCAAGGCGATGTAATAAAAACCAGTTTTCCAATGGTGTGTTTGGCTCCGCGTGCCCTCAGGAGGCACCACCAAATGCAAATCATGTTGAGCGTTTTGCAAACTTTGAACGGATGCGTCGACCAAATTGGTGGATTGCGAGCGGTCTACTGGGATCCCGCCCAACCACAGCATCAGGTGGCGAAATGGAAAACGAAACAACTGCCGCTTGCCCATCCATTGGATGTTCAGGTTCATGGCAAAGGCCACCATCAAGGTGTAGGGGAAGTCCCAGTTGCTGGTGTGCGGCGCGGCAATGACAACGCTTTGGCGCGTGTTGGCAGGCATCTCGCCGGTCAAGGTCCAGCCCAGCAGGCGCAAGATCTGGCGTGACAGCCAACGCAACAAGGGACTGAGCACGGGGGTGGTGAAGATGGTGATTCGCATACAGCAGCGCTTAGAAATAATGGCCCAGACCATACCACCCGTTTGCAGGGCGGTCAGCGGTTGCTCATCACCTTGACACGGATGGTGTTCACCGGGTGGCCTTTGGCCCGCAAATGAGCGCTGATGGCAGGCAATAATTGCCGCAATTTCGCTCCGGCGGCATTGTGCTGCACCAGCAAGCACCAGCCATCCTCATCGATGGGACCAGCCTTGATTTGCGCCCCCAATCCTGGTGGCAACACCGTTTGAATGGTGCTCAGGTAGAGGGCCGACTGCCGATGCACTTGCAGCAAACCGGTCAACGAGCCGGATTGCTCAATGGCGGTCATGACGGGCGTGCCTGAAGGGGGCTTAGACAGAGGGCGGGACATGGGGAATTATGGCCCTGGTGGACGGTTAAAATCTTCGGCTTCGACAAAGGAACTTGCGCCCTTTGGCCTGCCCCCCGGCAGCGCATCGGCGCATCGCTTGCATGGCCTTCAATCTACTGACCCACATCTTTGGCAGCCGCAACGACCGGCTTCTCAAGCAATACCGCAAAACCATCGAGCGCATCAACGCATTAGAAAGCGGCTTGTCTGCCTTGGGCGAAGACGCATTGCGGGCCAAAACCGACGAGTTCAAACAACGCTTTCAAGCCGGTGAAAGCCTGGACGACCTGCTGCCCGAGGCCTTTGCCGTGGTGCGCGAAGGCTCCAAGCGCGTCATGAAGATGCGCCACTTTGATGTGCAAATGATGGGCGGCATCGCCTTGCACCAAGGCAAGATCGCCGAGATGCGCACTGGCGAGGGCAAAACCCTGACTGCCACATTGGCTGTTTACCTGAATGCCCTCAGTGGCCGTGGCGTGCATGTGGTCACGGTCAACGACTATTTGGCCAACCGCGATGCGCAATGGATGGGGCGTCTTTACAACTACCTGGGCTTGAGCGTGGGCGTCAACTTGTCCCAACTCACACGCGAAGAAAAACAAGCCGCCTACCAGTCCGACATCACCTACGGCACCAACAACGAATACGGCTTTGACTACCTGCGTGACAACATGGTCTATGAAGCCGCCGAGCGTGTACAGCGGGTATTGAACTACGCCATCGTTGACGAGGTTGACTCGATCCTGATTGACGAGGCGCGTACGCCGCTCATCATCAGCGGTCAAGCCGAAGACCACACCGAGACTTATTTGGCGATGAACAAGGTGGTGCCGCACCTGACCCGCCAAGAAGGCGAGATGGATTTGCGCACGGGTGAGGGCGTCATCACCCCCGGCGACTTCACCTTGGATGAAAAATCCCATCAGGTCTACCTCACCGAGTTGGGCCATGAAAAAGCCGAAAAAATCTTGGCCGAATTGGGTCTGTTGCCTGCCGGTGCATCCCTGTACGACCCGTCCCACATTGGCTTGGTGCATCACCTGTATGCCGCCCTGCGGGCGCACCATCTCTACCACTTGGACCAGCACTATGTGAACCAAGCAGGCGAGATCGTGATCGTGGATGAATTCACCGGCCGACTCATGACGGGTCGACGTTGGAGCGATGGCTTGCACCAAGCCGTGGAAGCCAAAGAAGGCGTGGCCATCCAGGCTGAAAACCAAACCATGGCGTCCATCACGTTCCAAAACTACTTCCGCTTGTACGACAAGCTGGGTGGCATGACGGGAACCGCTGACACCGAAGCCTACGAGTTCCAAGAAATTTACGGCTTGGAAACCGTGCTGATTCCGCCCAACAAGCCCAGCAAGCGCGACGACCAACTGGACCGCGTTTACAAAACCGCCGACGAGAAATACAAAGCCGCCATCGATGACATCCGTGAATGCCACGAGCGCGGCCAGCCCGTCTTGGTGGGCACCACCTCCATCGAGTTGTCGGAGTTGTTGGCCGAGATGCTGGTGAAAGCGGGTCTGCCGCACCAGGTGCTCAATGCCAAACAGCATGCGCGTGAAGCCGACATCGTGGCGCAAGCCGGCAGTCCCAAAGCCATCACCATCGCCACCAACATGGCTGGTCGCGGTACCGACATCGTGTTGGGTGGCAATGTGGAAAAAAGCGTGGCGGCCGTTGAAGCCGATGAATCTTTGAGTGACGCAGACAAGCACAGCCAAATCGAGGCCTTGCGCAGCCAATGGACCCAAGACCACGAGTTCGTGAAGTCGGTAGGGGGCTTGCGCATCATTGCCACCGAACGCCACGAGTCGCGCCGCATTGACAACCAACTGCGCGGCCGTTCAGGCCGTCAAGGCGACCCTGGCTCTTCACGTTTTTACTTGAGCTTGGATGATTCGCTGATGCGCATTTTTGCTGGCGAGCGCGTCAAAGCCATCATGGACCGCTTGAAGATGCCCGAAGGTGAAGCCATTGAGGCGGGCATGGTCACGCGAAGTATTGAGAGCGCCCAACGCAAAGTGGAGTCACGCAATTTCGACATCCGCAAGCAATTGCTGGAATACGACGATGTGTCCAACGACCAGCGCAAAGTCATTTACCAACAGCGCAATGACATCCTGGATGCGCAAAATCTGACAGCGCAAATTGCCAGCCTGCGCGAAGGCTGCTTCACCGATCTGGTGCGCCAGTTTGTGCCCGAAGAATCGGTGGAAGAGCAATGGGATGTGGCGGGACTGCAAACCGTGTTGCTCAACGAATGGCACCTGAATGTCGCGCTCGACAAGATGGTGACGGACGCGCAAGCCATCACCGACGAAGACATCGTGCACGCGGTGGTTGAGGCTGCCCACACGCATTTCGACGCCAAGATCAACCAGGTGGGTGTTGAGCAATTCACCCCGTTCATGCGAGCCGTGCTGCTGCAAAACATCGACAGCCATTGGCGCGAACATTTGTCCTCACTCGACTACTTGCGCCAAGGCATTCATTTGCGCGGCTATGCGCAAAAACAACCCAAGCAAGAATACAAACGCGAGGCGTTCGAGTTGTTTGGCCAACTGCTGGACATGGTGAAAAACGAAGTCACCCGTGTGTTGATGACGGTGCAAATCGAAACCACTACGCAGGTGGAGCAAGCCGCCCAAGCCATCGAAGCGCGAGCTGATGCGGTCACCAATCTGACTTACACCGCGCCCGACGAAACCGGCCAACCCCAAGTGCTTGGTCAAACGTCATTGCAAGACCAGGTGCCGGTGGTCGGACGCAACGACCCATGCCCCTGTGGCAGTGGCAAAAAATACAAACACTGCCACGGAAAGCTGGCCTGACCATGGCCGTTCATTTGCACGTGGCCCCGCCACAAGATTTGCACCCGGTCGCTGGGGTTCGCATTGGCGTCACCGAAGCTGGTGTGCGCAAAGCCAACCGCAAAGACCTGACTGTGTTTGAACTCGCTGAAGGCACCGCAGTGGGTGCGGTGTTCACGCAAAACCGGTTTTGTGCAGCACCTGTGCAAATTTGCCGGCAGCATTTGGTATCAGGCCAGGGCATTCGCGCTTTGGTCATCAACACCGGTGTGGCCAACGCAGGCACGGGTGAATCGGGCTTGCAACACGCCAATGCGGTGTGTGCTGCCGTGGCCGCGCAATTGAACATCAACCCCGCGCAAGTCTTGCCGTTTTCCACCGGCGTCATCATGGAGCCGCTGCCCTTTCAGCGCATCATTGATGGCCTGCCCAATGCGGTCGCAGCGGCGCAAACCGACAATTGGGCCTTGGCATCACAAGCCATCATGACCACCGACACCTTGCCCAAAGCCGTCAGTCGGCAGGTGCAGATTGATGGAAAAACCATCACCGTCACGGGCATCTCGAAAGGCGCAGGCATGATTTGCCCCAACATGGCGACCATGCTGGGCTTCATGGCCACCGATGCAGCCATTGATGCCACGCTGATGAATGCCTTGGCCCGCGAATTGGCCGAAGCTTCTTTCAACCGCATCACCATTGACGGCGACACTTCGACCAACGATTCCTTTGTGGTCATGGCCACGGGCCAAGCGGGCAACAGCTTGGTCACCTCATGGGACAGCGCAGCAGCGCAGTTGCTCAAGAAAACCTTATTGGAAGTGGCGCAATGGTTGGCGCAAGCCATCGTGCGCGATGGTGAAGGTGCGACCAAGTTCATCACGGTGCGCATTGAAGGCGGACAAACTGCGGCGGAATGTCGACAAGTGGCCTATGCCATCGCCCATTCCCCTTTGGTGAAAACTGCGTTTTTCGCCAGCGACCCGAACTTGGGCCGCATCTTGGCCGCGGTTGGTTATGCCGGTGTGGCCGATTTGGACCAAAGCCTGATTGACTTGTATCTTGACGATGTGCATGTGGTCACCCAAGGCGGTCGTCATCCCGACTACAAAGAAGAAGATGGCCAACGCGTGATGAAACAAGACGAGATCACCATCCGTGTGCTGCTGGGGCGCGGGCAAGCCCATGACCAGGTCTGGACTTGCGACCTGAGCCACGAGTACGTCACCATCAACGCCGACTACCGCAGCTGATCATGGCCATGAACGACGCCTTGGAACGCATGCTGCACCGCGCTGAAGTGCTGATGGCCCGCATTGAAGCGGTGTTGCCGCAACCCCTTCACGCCCCCGATTGGCAAGCCAGTGTGGCGTTTCGCTACCGCAAGCGCAGCAGCGGTCACGGTGTGCTCGAACCTGTGCGTCATGTGGGCAGCATGTCGTTGGATGATTTGAAAGAGATCGACCAACAGAAAGAAAAAATTCAGCGCAATACTTTGCAGTTCTTGCAAGGCTTGCCGGCCAACAATGTGTTGCTGACGGGCGCACGCGGCACCGGCAAATCGTCCTTGGTGAAGGCTTGTTTGAACACCTATGCCTCCCAAGGTTTGCGCTTGATTGAAGTGGACAAACAAGACATGGTGGACTTGCCCGACATCATTGATGTGGTGGCAGCGCGACCCGAAAAGTTCATGGTGTTTTGCGACGACCTGAGTTTTGACGAAGGCGAGCCAGGCTACAAAGCTTTGAAATCTATTTTGGATGGCACCGTGGCCGCAGCCACACCCAATGTGCTGATTTACGCCACCAGCAATCGACGCCATTTGTTGCCCGAGTACATGAAGGACAACCTGAGCTACACCCACACCGAAGACGGTGAAGTCCACCCGGGTGAAGTGATCGAAGAAAAAATCTCCTTGTCCGAACGCTTTGGTTTGTGGGTGAGTTTCTATCCCTTCAGCCAAGACGAGTATTTGCACATCGTTGATCAATGGCTGCTGTCGTTGGGGGTGACCAAAGACGCCAGCGAGAAAGCCCATCCCGAGGCGTTGATCTGGGCCTTGGAGCGCGGCTCACGCAGTGGCCGCGTGGCCTACCAATTCGCCCGTGACTTTGCCGGACGGCAAGGCCGCCGCTAAAGCCATGTCGCGCTTGCAAGGCCAAGCTGGTGCCCGTGTGGCCGATGGTGAGTTGCCGCGTGAAGGTGGCCCTGATCGCCCCATCACCTTGGTGGCGGTGGGCGTGTTGTTTCAAGCTGATGGAAAGTTCTTATTGACCACCCGCCCTCCAGGCAAAGCCTATGCCGGGCATTGGGAATTTCCCGGCGGAAAAATAGAGGCCGGCGAAACTGTCGCGCAAGCCTTGACACGCGAATTGCAAGAAGAATTGGGCATCACCATTGCGAATCCGCAACCCTGGAAAACCGAGCGCATCGACTACCCTCATGCCTTGGTTGAATTGCATTTTTGCAAAGTTCACCAATGGACAGGCGCGTTGCAAATGAAGGAAGGTCAGGATTTTTCTTGGCAGCAGTTGCCGGTCAGTGTGTCACCTGTGCTGCCCGGCACCTTGCCGGTGCTGGAATGGCTGGCTCAGGCGCAGAGTTCGATTTCAAACTCGGCGTTGCCTACAGCCGCCTGAGGCTTGCTGTTCCATGACTGGTGAATCAGTCGCACCCACACCATCATGCGGTTGCCACTGATTTCAGGCACCAAGCCTAGCGCGGGATCAATGAAGACACGCATCATCTGAAAGCGGCCTTGCGGCAGGGCTTGTTGAAATTGTCCTTGCGTGGCCATGACGCGTTGCGGTGCACCACTTTCGCGCAGCAAGCGCATCAGCAATCCCACGCTGTCGTTCAAGGCTTTCAGCGGTTCGGACCATTTCAAAATATCCATGCGACGCTCGTCGGCATCGCGTTGTTGCCAGGCGTGGTAGCCGGGCAAATCAAAAGCACAAGTGCCACCGGGCACGGCCACCCGGTTGCGCAAGCTGCTGAGGAAATCACTTTCGGTGACGCAGTTGCTGATGCGACCACCGACGGTGTTGAAGCCTTGCAGGCAATGGTCTATGCGGGACAGCAAATCATCGAGCACCGCTTCTGACACGGAAGGGTTGCCCCGATAGCTCATGAACTGTTGCTTGTGGCGCTCCAGTTCTTTCAAAATATCGGATTTCAAATCGGAGCGGCCACCTACCTCGACAATTTCAAACAAAGTGGTCAGGGCAAAGTGGTGATCGATTTCGGAGGTGCGCAGCAGCAATTGCTCGAACCGACCCAGCAAATATTCCAGGCGCAAATAAGTGCGGATACGCTCGTTAAAGGGGTGTTCGTAAAGAATCACGGACTGCACTGGCCTGCTGGGGTTGGAAACAGCAGAAATGATAACCGCTGAAATGCCGTTTCAAAGCGGGGGGAGGGGCTAATTCTGCAGTTGGATGGCCTGCGCCTGACGCTGCAAATCGGCCAATTGATCGGTGTTGTTGAAGACCACGATGTCGGCTGCAGCCAAGCGTCGCGCTCTGGTGACTTGGTTGGCCATGATTTGCCGGACCTCATTGGCAGAGAGATTGTTGCGTTGCATCACCCGGGCGACTTGGGTTTCCTCCGCACAATCGACCACGATGACTTGCTGCAATACAGCCAGCCAGTGAGCCGATTCCACCAACAAAGGAATATCGATGACTACCAAGGAATTACCTTTATCTTTGATAGAAGCTTCTGCGGCTTGGATGCCTGCCAAGATAAGCGGGTGAAGCAAGGCTTGCAAGCGCTGTTTGGCGGCTGCGTCGTTGAACACCAGCTGGCGCATCCGGGCCCGATCCAAGGCACCGTCGGCCGCTATGAATTCAGGACCGAAGCTCTTTCGGATGGGGTCGATGGCCGCACCTTGAGGCGCTGTCAGTGCATGTGAAATGCCATCGGCATTGATCAGCGGGTAGCCCCGCTCTTGCAGCATTTGGCCCAGCGTGGATTTGCCGCTGCCGATGCCGCCGGTCAAGCCAATGCGTTTGAAAGAGGTTGCCATGGGCACAGTCTATAAGAAGCAAAAGCCTTCAAAGCACCTGACCGAGTTGAAACACGGGCAAGTACAGGGCCACCACCAGGCCGCCGACCAAGCCGCCCAACACCACCACCATCAAAGGTTCAATCAATTGCGTCATGCCGTCGATGTGTCGCTCCAAACTTTGCTCGTGCTCATCAGCGGCTTGCGTCAGCAACGGCGCCAAGGCGCCAGACTCCTCGCCCACTGCCACCATGTGCATCAGCAAGGCATCGAAGACGGACTGCTTTTGGCGGGTTTGCGGCAACAGCACATGCACCGATTGCATGGCCGCTGACAGGCTGCTGCCTTGCGACACCGCATGGCGGATCGCCAACGTGAAGAGGGCATAGACCCGGTTGGGACAAGCGCCGGCCGTGACCTCCAAGGCCTCGAGCAAGGGCACACCTGACTGCAACAAAGTGGCCATGCAACGGGTCCAGATAGCGTCATTGGAGGTTCGGATGAGCGCACCCGCCACCGGCATGTGCAGCGCGGCGACAGCAGCTCGCAGTTGCCAAGCTTGGCTTCGGCGGTAAACAAGGCGCAGGCCAACGAACGCCAACAGCATCAGTAACAAGCTCAGTGGCCCCGCATGCAACAACGCTTCACTCATGCGCAGCACGAGACGGGTGGCAGCAGGTAACTCGGCACCAAAGGAGGCAAAGATGGTTTGAAACACCGGCACCACCCAGATCAGGATCACGGCCGTCACCAAGGCGCCGATCAGCAAAACCGCGATGGGATAAACCAAGGCCATCTTCACTTTTTGACGCAACTTGTGTTGACGCTCCAAGTGCGTGGCCAAGCGGCGCAACATGCCGTCTAAGTTGCCCGACATTTCACCTGCTGCAACCAACTGGCAGTAAAAATGATCGAAGACCTGCGCTTGCCGCAGACCTTGTTGCAAGGACATGCCTTGGGCAATCTGTTGTCGCAACTTCAGCGCTGTGTCTTGCAAGGGTTTGAAATGGGTGCCTTTTGCCACGGTGTCCAAGGATTGCAGGAGTGGCACGCCGGCACATACCAAGGTGGCCAATTGTTGTGTGAAGTTGCACAAATGTTGAACTGGGATTTCAGGCATGCGCCGCCCCCAGTAATTCTTCCAAGGACGTGTCCCCCGAGGCGACTTTCAGCAAACCATCTTCATGCAAACTGAGCACGCCTTCTTGGCTGGCCTGTGCAGCAATCGCCATGGCAGACGCTTGCGCCAAGATCAGGTTTTGCAGGGCCTCACTGATGGGCATGACTTGGTGAATGCCAATGCGCCCTTTGTAGCCTTGCTGGCATTGCGAACAGCCGATGGCCTTGAAGCGTTGCTGTCCGGGCACCAAGACTTTGCAATGCGGGCACAAACGGCGCACCAAACGCTGTGCACAAATCAAGACCACGCTGCTGGCCAAGTTGAATCCCGCAATGCCCATGTGGTTCAAGCGGGTGAGGGTGCTTGGGGCATCGTTGGTGTGCAGCGTGGAAAGCACCAAATGCCCTGTTTGCGAAGCCTTGATAGCGATGTCAGCGGTTTCACTGTCGCGTATTTCGCCCACCATCAAGATGTCGGGGTCTTGCCGCAACAAGGCTCGCAAGGCAGAGGCAAAACTCAAACCAACGCGTTCATTCACGTTCACTTGGTTGATGCCGGGCAAAACAATCTCAGAAGGGTCCTCCACCGTGGCGATGTTCACCTCGGGCGTGTTGAGTTGCGCCAAACAGGTGTAAAGCGTTCGGGTTTTACCCGACCCCGTTGGGCCGGTGATGAGCACCATGCCGTGGGGCCGCTTGATGGCCGCAAGCAAGCGATGCTGCGAGGTTTCAGACATGCCCAAAGACGGCATGTCCCAAGCCTGCGCATGAAAATCTAAAACCCTCATCACCACTTTTTCACCGTGCAAGGTGGGCAAGGTGCTGACCCGCAAATCCACCATGCGAGAAAGCAACGCCACCTGCATGCGGCCATCTTGGGGTTGGCGCTTCTCGGCAATGTCCATGCGCGACAACACCTTGATGCGTGAAACGATGCGTTCACGAAGTGCTGCAGGTGGCGGGGGCATTTCTTGCAACAAACCATCGATGCGCAAGCGGATGCGCAACAGGCTTTCATAAGGCTCGAGGTGGATGTCGGAGGCTTGCAGGTGCAGGCTTTGCTGCAGCAAATGCGAGAGCCAGTCAACCGCTTGCTGGTCTTGCGGGTTGGTGCGCTGTTCTGAAACCAAGGACTTGTTCATGCCTGTCAATGTAGGCCGTTGAAGTAGCTCAGTGGGCAAGCAAGACTTCCAAAATTTGTGAGTTCAGCTGTTCATTTGGTGTGAGATTCGGGCTGGCTCAAAGTTTGGGAGAATGGCGCGGCCTCAAGTTAGACGTCATTTTTATCAACCCACCGACAAACAGCCATGTTCTTTTCCAAACTCTTACCGCGCAACGCCGATTTTTTCGACATGTTCAATCGCCACGCCGATCGCATTGTGGAAGCCTCCTTGGCTTTTTCGAATTTGGTTCAAAACTACGACGACTTGAATTTGCGGACCAAATACACCCTGGAGGTGGACAAAGCCGAGAGTGCGGCAGACCGCATCACCCACGATGTCAGCACGCTACTGCATAAAACCTTCATTACGCCGATCGACCGTGAGCAAATCCACTCGTTGATCACCACCATGGACGATGTCGCCGATTTGATTCAAGACTCAGCTGAAACCATGTCTTTGTATGACGTGAAAAAAATGACCGATGAGATTTTCTTGCTCACCGACTTGGGCGTGAAATGCTGCGCACGTGTCAACGATGCCGTCAAGCTCATTGCCAAGTTGGCCGATCCCAAGGCTGCCGAAGACGCTTTGAAAACCTGCCAAGAAATTGACCGCTTGGAATCTGACGCAGACCATGTGATGCGCAGCGCCATGAGCAAGTTGTTCCGCGAAGAAGCCGATGTGCGTGAACTCATCAAGCTCAAAGCCATTTACGAGTTGTTGGAAACCATCACCGACAAATGTGAGGACGTTGCCAACTTGATTGAAGGCATCATTCTTGAAAATTCTTGAGCCCCCCGGAGAGCGCTGATGCAAACAGAAATCTGGATCGTGGTGATGCTGGTCTTTTTGGCCTTGATGTTTGACTTCATCAATGGTTTTCACGATGCCGCCAATTCCATTGCCACCGTGGTGTCCACCGGCGTTTTAAAGCCCACGCAAGCGGTGGCCTTTGCTGCCTTCTTTAATTTTGTCGCGCTGTTTGTGTTTCAGTTGAGCGTGGCCGCCACCGTGGGCAAAGGCATTGTGATGCCTGGGATCGTGGACATCCATGTGGTGTTTGGTGCCTTGGTGGGAGCCATCACGTGGAATCTGGTGACTTGGTATTACGGCATTCCCAGCAGTTCTTCTCATGCGCTGATTGGCGGCATTGTCGGCAGTGTGCTGGCCAAATCAGGCAGCTCAGCGCTGCTCTCGAGCGGCATCATGAAGACCGTGTTGTTTATATTTGTGTCGCCCTTTTTGGGCTTCTTGTTGGGCTCGTTAATGATGGTGTTGGTGAGTTGGTTGTTCTTGCGCACACCACCTTCATCCGTGGATAAATGGTTTCGGCGATTGCAATTGGTGTCTGCCGGCGCTTACAGCTTGGGGCACGGCGGCAATGACGCGCAAAAAACCATTGGCATCATTTGGATGTTGTTGATCGCCACCGGCTATGCGTCCGCGCAAGACAGCATGCCGCCGTTTTGGACCATTCTGGCCTGCTACGTGGCCATCGCTGCGGGCACCTTGATGGGTGGCTGGCGCATCGTCAAAACCATGGGCCAAAAAATCACCAAGCTCAAACCTGTGGGTGGTTTTTGCGCCGAAACCGGTGGGGCCATGACCTTGTTCTTGGCCACCTTCTTGGGCATCCCTGTCTCCACCACCCACACCATCACCGGTGCCATTGTGGGTGTGGGTTCGGTGCGTCACGCCAGTGCAGTGCGTTGGGGCGTGGCCGGCACGATTGTGTGGGCTTGGGTGTTGACGATTCCGGCCAGTGCCTTTGTGGCTGCAGTGGCCTATGCCATCAGCCTGATTTTGTATTGACGTAATGAAAAAATGGTCGGGGTGAGAGGATTCGAACCTCCGGTCTCTACGTCCCGAACGTAGCGCTTAGTCACCAAGAACATGCTGCTGAAGTCACGCCAAAATACATCTTACTATTTAATACTAAAATTTTATAAAACGCCGTGATGTTTTCAGGTTTACCCACTTGATCTCATTGAAGAGGGGTAGTAAGATCAAATCTTTGAATACACACTAATCGACATTTCAAGCAAATCATGAAGCGTTTTTTGTTGGCGTTCGCCATTTTTACCAATTCTGTAGCTTTTGCTCATTGTGCAGGACCAGTTCCATGCGAAATGAAGTATGTGGACGTGGCTTTTTTAAAAACCAAACGTACCGGTGACGATGTTGAAAAAGCCAAAGTCATGCGCGAAGAAGGCGAAAAACTATTCAAGGCTGGCAAAGAAGACGAAGCCTTGAAATTACTCCAAGAAACCAAAAAATTCCTATTGGATTAAGAAGAATATCGACATGCTCAACAAATTTATTACTTTGGCCTTTTGTGCCTTGAGCATGATCTCAGGTTCAGCTTTTGCAGGTGATATGGCTGAGTGCATCAAAATTGATGACAAAGACAAGAAGCATTTTTGCTTGGCAAGCTATGCAGGCAGCAGCACTTATTGTGAAAAAATAAACAACGGTGAAGTACGACGTGACTGTATGTTCAAGGTTGTCAAGCTCCAGCGTGAAGTAACTTACAGGCCTACCAAGCCAAAACCAGTCGAAGAATAATATCTGTTAGTTTTGTCTTTCTAACAATTGCGCAGCCAAATCACTCAAAGAGTCCTTATAAAGACTTTCAGGCAAGGCACTCAGCGCGTTCAAGGCCAATTGCGCCTCAGCAGAGGCCGCTTCCCGGGTGGCTTGCATGGCACCCGTTTCCCGCACGATTTGCACAATATCCGCCAAGGCTTGCACTTCACCTTGCTCAATCGCGTGTTTCACCAACGCGCATTGGGCGGGGTTGCCGCGTTGCATGGCCACAATCAGGGGCAGCGTGGCCTTGCCTTCGCGCAAATCGTCGCCCAGGTTTTTGCCCATCAAGGCGGCGTCACCGTCATAGTCCAGCACATCGTCAATCACTTGGAAGGCCGTGCCCAAAGCTTGGCCGTATTGGGCGCAGGCGGTTTCCACAGCCGTTGAACTGTGGGTCAGGACAGCAGGCAAGCGGGTGCTGGCTTCAAACAATTTGGCGGTTTTCGAGCGGATGACGCGCAAATAGCCGTCCACATCGAGCGAGGCGTCGTGCATGTTCATGAGTTGCATCACTTCGCCTTCGGCGATCACATTGGTGGCCTCGGCCACGATGTCCAGGATGCGCAGGTTTTGGCACTCGACCATCATCTGGAAAGCGCGGGAATATAAAAAGTCGCCCACCAAGACGCTGGCAGGGTTGCCAAACATGGCATTGGCGGTGGGGCGGCCCCGGCGCAAATTGGAGTCGTCCACCACATCGTCGTGCAGCAAGGTGGCGGTATGGATGAACTCGATGACGGCGGCCAGTTTGTGGTGGTCCGTGCCTTTGTAGCCCAAAGCGCCGGCCATCAGCAGCAGCAACACCGGGCGCAAGCGCTTGCCACCGGCCATGATGATGTGCTCGGCCACCTGGCCCACCAGGGGCACGCCCGAAGACAGGCGGCTGTTGATCAGACCGTCGACCGACAGCATGTCCATGCCGATCAAGCCCGAAAAGGCCTTTGAGGATGAGGAATCTGGGGTGGACAAGGTGATTTTTCTCTCTGGAGCCACGAATTATAGGGAGCCAAATGACTGAATTGGGTCGAAAAGGCTCAAATCCGGTTTGGCGTGCTAAAATGTTCGGCTCTGCTGAAATCCGTTGGCAGAGCAATGAAGAGTCTATCTTTCAGAGGTTCGTATGTACGCAGTCATAAAAACTGGTGGCAAGCAGTATCGCGTGTCAACCGGCGAAAAAATCAAAGTAGAACAGATCGCTGCGGACGTTGGCCAAGAAATCGTGATTGACCAGGTTTTGGCTGTCGGTAACGGCGCTGAACTCAAGGTCGGCACACCCTTGGTGTCCGGTGCATCTGTCAAGGCCATGGTCGTGGCCCACGGCAAGCACGACAAAGTGCGCATTTTCAAAATGCGCCGTCGCAAGCATTATCAAAAACGTCAAGGCCATCGCCAACAGTTCACAGAACTGCAGATCGCCTCCATTCAAGCCTAAGGAGCTAGCACCATGGCACAGAAAAAAGGCGGCGGTTCCACGCGAAACGGCCGCGACTCCAACCCCAAAATGCTGGGTGTGAAAGCCTTTGGCGGTGAGCACATCACGGCCGGCGCCATCATTGTTCGTCAACGTGGCACCAAGTTCCACCCTGGCACCAATGTCGGCATCGGCAAAGACCACACTTTGTTCGCTTTGGTTGAAGGCCATGTGTCCTTCTCTATCAAAGGCGCTTTGAACAAGCACCTGGTCAATGTGACACCTGTCTGAGGTTCACCCGACCCCACGGAAAGCCCCGCCTGTCGGGGCTTTTCTCTTTAAGATACCCCTATGAAATTTGTTGACGAAGCCTACATTGACATCATCGCCGGAGACGGCGGGAATGGCTGTGTGTCCTTCCGTCACGAAAAGTACAAGGAATTTGGTGGCCCCAATGGCGGCGACGGTGGCCGTGGTGGCCATGTGTTTGCGGTGGCCGACGCCGCCTTGAACACCTTGGTCGATTACCGTTTCTCCAAACGCTATGAAGCCAAACGCGGCCAGCACGGCATGGGCTCGGACATGTTTGGTGCGGCCGGTGACGACATCATTTTGAAGATGCCGGTGGGCACCTTGCTGATTGACGCCGAAACCAACGATGTGTTGTACGAACTGTTGACCCCCGGCGAAGTCATCATGATCGCCAAGGGCGGCGACGGCGGCTTTGGCAACATGCGTTTCAAAAGCGCCATCAACCGCGCACCCCGTCAAAAAACACCTGGTTGGCCAGGCGACCGCAAAAATCTGAAGTTGGAATTGAAGGTCTTGGCCGATGTGGGACTGCTGGGCATGCCCAACGCTGGCAAGTCCACGCTCATCAGCGCCATCTCCAACGCCCGCCCCAAAATCGCCGACTACCCCTTCACCACCTTGCACCCCAATTTGGGCGTGGTGCGGGTGGCCGCCGAGCAAAGCTTTGTGGTGGCTGATGTCCCAGGTCTGATTGAAGGCGCAGCCGAAGGCGCGGGTTTGGGGCACCAGTTTTTACGCCATTTGCAGCGCACCCGCTTGTTGTTGCACATGGTTGATTTGGCACCGTTTGACGATGCTGTCGACCCGGTGGCACAGGCCAAAGCCATCGTGCTGGAGTTGAAAAAATACGACCCTGCGCTGTACGCCAAACCGCGCTGGTTGGTGCTCAACAAGCTCGACATGGTGCCCGCAGAAGAACGCGCGGCCCGGGTGAAAGACTTCGTGAAACGCTTCAAGTACAAAGGCCCGGTGTTTGAAATTTCGGCGCTCAACCGCGAAGGCTGCGAAGGCTTGGTGCGGGCGGTGTTTGACCATTTGCAAGCCCAATTCAAATCCACCCAAGTGGAGGAAGCGCCCGATCCGCGCTTTGCCGTGGCCCCCACCGACACGCCCGCGCCCGACCATGCCTGAACACAACCCTGTATTGCGCGACGCCCGTCGCATCGTGGTGAAGGTGGGCTCGAGCCTGGTCACCAACGAAGGCCGCGGCTTGGACGATGTGGCCATTGGCGAATGGTGCCGACAAATCGCCGTGCTGATGAAATCCGAGCCGCAACGCGAAGTCATCATGGTCTCCAGCGGCGCCATCGCCGAAGGCATGAAACGCCTGGGCTGGGCCACCCGTCCCCACGAAGTGCACGAATTGCAAGCCGCTGCGGCGGTGGGCCAAATGGGGCTGGTGCACATGTATGAAACCAAGTTGCGCGAGCACGGTTTGGGCAGCGCCCAGGTGCTTCTAACCCACGCCGACTTGGCCGACCGCGAACGCTATTTGAACGCCCGCTCCACCTTGAACACCTTGTTGGCGCACCGCGTGTTGCCGGTCATCAATGAAAACGACACGGTGGTGAACGACGAAATCAAATTCGGCGACAACGACACCTTGGGTGCCTTGGTGGCCAATTTGGTGGAGGCCGACGCTCTGGTCATCCTGACCGACCAAAAAGGCCTGTTCAGCGCCGACCCGCGCAAAGACCCCAGCGCCCACCTCATTCCCACGGGCCAAGCGGGTGACCCGCAACTCGAGTTGATGGCCGGTGGTGCGGGTTCCAGCATTGGTCGCGGCGGCATGCTGACCAAAATCTTGGCGGCCAAAAGGGCGGCGGGCTCGGGTGCAAGCACCGTCATCGCTTGGGGTCGTGAGCCGAATGCACTTTTGCGCTTGGCCGCTGGCGAAAGCATTGGCACCTTGTTGGTCGCGCCCACGCAAAAGCAGCAAGCCCGCAAACAGTGGATGGCCGACCATTTGCAATTGCGCGGCGCCATCGGCATTGATGCAGGCGCGGCCCGCAAAGTGGTGCAAGAAGGCAAAAGCCTGTTGCCCATCGGCATGGAAAGCGTCAAGGGTGAGTTTTCACGCGGCGATGTGATCGCCATTTGCGACGCACAAGGTGTGGAAATTGCCCGCGGCTTGGCCAATTACGCCAGCG
The DNA here is from genome assembly GCA_947448745.1 of Comamonadaceae bacterium. GTDB lineage: Bacteria > Pseudomonadota > Gammaproteobacteria > Burkholderiales > Burkholderiaceae_C > Limnohabitans. Next base: position 4,511 of record CANFOQ010000022.1, on the reverse strand, counting down.
CCGAATGCCGCTTGCTGTGCAAAAAATCATCTGCGGATATTGAAAGCCTGCTGGGCTATGTGGCCGAGGCCGAGATGGTGCACCGCGACAACCTGGTGTTGATGCGCGGCACTTGAAGTTTGCCGCGAAAGCAGGTGCTTTGAATCAGCATCAAAACTTCAAACCCACTCGCTCAGTTGGCGTCCGAAGCGGCCGGCTTGTCTGCTTCCAATGGCTCAGGGTGATTGCCCCGGGTGCCTTGGCGCAAAAAACGCGTTCGAGGTTCTTGGCGCGGCAAAAACCGCGACAGCTCTGTGAGCGCCATTTCATAGACGCCGCGTTTGAACTCCACCACCGATTCCAAGGGCACCCAGTAGTTGTTCCAGCGCCAGGCGTCAAACTCGGGGTGGGTGCTGGCACGCAAATTCAAGGCGTGGTCGGGCACCACGAGCTGCAACAAAAACCAAATCTGCTTTTGCCCTTTGTAATGGCCGCGTGCATCCCTGCGGATGTAACGGTCTGGCACCTCATAGCGCAACCAGTCCCGGGTTCGGGCGACGACGCGCACATGCTCCGACAACAGCCCCACTTCTTCTTGCAATTCCCTGAACATCGCTTGCTCGGGTGTTTCACCGCGATCGATGCCACCCTGGGGGAACTGCCAACTGTGGGTTCGGATGCGCTTGCCCCAAAAAACCTGGTTTTTTTGGTTGAGCAAAATGATGCCGACGTTGGGCCGAAAGCCGTCCCGGTCAAGCATAATCAAACCTCAAAATTTCAACTGAAGCCATTATGCACAGCAAGCGGCTGTCATCAAGAGGCGCAACCCACGTTTTTCTCGGGTCCTGAGCGACCAAACACCAGCGCATGAAAGCCTCACAGTTCCTCATCTCCACCCTCAAAGAAGCCCCCGCCGACGCCGAAGTCGCCAGCCACCAGCTGATGATGCGTGCGGGCATGATCAAAAAACTGGGTGCCGGCATCTACACCTACATGCCCATGGGCTTGCGGGTCATTCGCAAGGTGGAGGCCATCGTGCGCGAGGAAATGAACCGCGCCATGGCGGTTGAGCTGACCATGCCGGTGGTGCAACCCGCCGAGCTCTGGCAAGAAACCGGACGCTTTGAAAAAATGGGCCCCGAGCTGCTGCGCATCAAAGACCGCCACGGCCGCGACTTCGTGATCCAGCCCACCAGCGAAGAAGTGGTGACCGACATCGCCCGCCAAGAACTGCGCAGCTACAAGCAGCTGCCGAAAAATTTCTACCAAATTCAAACCAAATTCCGTGACGAACGCCGCCCCCGCTTTGGCCTGATGCGGGGCCGCGAGTTCATCATGAAAGACGCCTACAGCTTTGACCGCACCAGCGCGGCCGCCCAGGTCAGCTACCAAAACATGGCGCAGGCTTACCGCCGCATCTTCGACCGCTTTGGCTTGCAATACCGCGCCGTGGCCGCCGACAGCGGTGCCATTGGCGGTGACTTGTCCGAAGAATTTCAGGTGATGGCCGCCACCGGCGAAGACGCCATCGTCTATTGCCCCAGCAGCGACTACGCCGCCAACATGGAAAAAGCGCAGGCGCTGGCACCAAGCCAGCCGCGCCCAGCTGCGGCCCAAGCCCTGGCCAAAACGCCCACGCCTGGCAAAAGCACCTGCGCCGATGTGGCCGTGCTGCTGGGCTTGCCACTCACCCAAACCGTCAAATCGCTGGTTTTGGCGACAGATGAGCTCAATAGCGAGGATGTTGTCGTCAAATCACAGGTGTGGCTGCTGCTGGTGCGCGGCGACCACGACATGAACGAGGTGAAGGTGGGCAAGTTGCCCGGCTTTGACAAAGGCTTTCGCTTTGCCAGCTTGGCCGAAATTGACACGCACTTTGGCTGCAAACCCGGCTACTTGGGCCCCTTGAATTTGGTGCAATCCCTGAAGGTGGTGGCCGACTTGGAAGTGGCCGTGATGGCCGACTGGGTCTGCGGCGCCAACGCCGAAGACTTCCACATGACCGGCGTGAATTGGGGCCGCGACCTGCCCGAACCCGACCTCGTGGCCGACATCCGCAACGTCGTGGCTGGCGACGCCTCGCCCGACGGCCAAGGCGTGTTGGCCATCGAGCGCGGCATTGAAGTCGGTCACATTTTTTACCTTGGCACCAAGTACAGCCAGGCCATGAACGCCACGTTTTTGGACGAAGATGGCAAACCCAAACCCTTCGAGATGGGCTGCTACGGCATCGGCATCACCCGCTTGCCGGCGGCCGCCATCGAGCAAAACCATGACGCCAAGGGCATCATCTGGCCGGACGCTTTGGCGCCGTTCACCGTGGTGGTCTGCCCCATCGGTGCCGACCGCAGCCCCGAGGTGAAAGCTGCCGCCGAGCAGTTGTACGGCGACCTGCTGGCCGCTGGCGTGGACGTGATCTTGGACGACCGTGGCGAGCGCCCCGGTGCCATGTTCGCCGACTGGGAACTGATTGGCGTGCCGCACCGCGTCACCATCGGCGACCGTGGCCTGAAAGAAGGCTTGGTGGAATACCAGCACCGCCGCGATGCCGAGGCTAGCAAGTGGGCGTTGGCGGAGGTGGCGGGGATGTTGAAGGCCAAGTTGGGGTAATGGGGGTCAGATTCCAATTATTCGATCAACTGCCAGGCTCCCAGGCGCTGGATTTCAAGCTGTTTTTTGGATGGCCTCAAAATGCCCTGTTTTGAGGGGGTGGTCAGCATGGGCGGGGCTTGCAGCCGTTTTTATGATACATAAATTCAGCGTTTTGCTGAAAACTTGTATCACGATCGGTCGAAAAATGGGGGTCAGTTTCCAATTATTTTGAAAAACGCTTGGCTCATATTTGGCCAGGCAAGCGTCTATGTCAATAAAACACAAGCAATGGAGTGTTTCCACGCTTATAGATTCAACCGATCTTTGTTTAAACTAGTCAGCTAGTTAGTCAGATGGAGGCTTCTATGAACTTACCCACATGGCCCGTGCAAGATGCCAAGGCCCGATTCAGCGAATTACTGGACACCTGTTTGGCCCAAGGGCCGCAAATGGTGACCAAGCGTGGCGCAGCGACAGCGGTGTTGGTCCCGGTGGCACAGTGGCGTCGCATGCAATCAACAGTTCGCCCCAGCTTGAAAGCCTTGCTCATGTCCGACGAAGGACGAGCCGAATTGGTTTTGCCAGAGCGCGGGGCAGATCAGCACCGACCTGCCGTGGCCTGGGCGTAAAGCTTGTACTTGCTCGACACCAATGTGGTTTCCGAGCTGCGCAGACCAAAACCGCATGGCGCGGTGTTGGCTTGGTTGGCATCCGTCGATGAGCAAACCTTGTTTTTATCGTCTTTTAGCTTGGGTGAAATTCAGCGCGGTATCGAAATCACCCGCCGACAAGATACAGCCAAGGCGCAATGCATGGAACTTTGGCTGGATCAGCTGGCAGATTCTTTGGAAGTGTTGACCTTAGACGCCGTGGTCATGCGCGAATGGGCTCGGATGATGCAAAAGCGTTCCCATACCTTGAGTGAAGACGCCTTGCTGGCAGCCACAGCGCGGGTTCATGGCTTACAGATGGTCACAAGAAATACCGCAGACTTTGAAGTCTTGGGTGTGGATTGTTTCAACCCTTTCAAGTTCAGCGGTGCTTGACGATTTGAAAAGATTAATGATTTCGCTGCTTTGTTTGAGCGTGGTTTCAGCATTTGCTGGCCCCCAGCGCGAAGAGCACTTGGCAGATTCGGTGCGCATCGCCATGTCTTCTGCCGTGGCCGATTTGCCGCCGCCCACGCCGTATTTGCCCACGCCGCAAGACGAACAGGCCTTTCAGCAGTGGCTGGCGCACGCCCAATCCCAGCTGGCCAGAAGGCTGCAAAACAAACAAGGCCAATGGCGCTTGCCCGAGCTGGCCTCGCCCGAATTGCAGTTGGCGTTTTTGCAAACCGTTTGGTATGAAAGCCAACGCGCGGCGCTGGAACCCGCGCTGGTGCTGGGTTTGATCGAGGTGGAAAGTGGCTTCAGGAAGTTCGCCATCAGCAGCGCCGGGGCGCGGGGCGCGATGCAGGTGATGCCGTTTTGGACCCGCCAGTTGGGCACGGGGGACGCCTCGGTGTTGTTTCAGTGGCAGGCCAATATGCGATTTGGTTGCGTCATCTTGCGCCACTATTTGTCAATAGAGCAGGGCGATGTGCACATGGCCTTGGGCCGCTACAACGGCAGCCGGGGCCAGTTGGCCTATCCGCGGGCGGTGTTGGCTGCCCAGCGCCGCTGGCAGCCCTGAACTTCAAACGCCTGGCTGGGCCAGACGCATCAAGCGCCCAGCACCTTGGGCAGTTCGCCACTTTCATACATCTCGGTCATGATGTCCGAGCCGCCGATGAATTCACCCTTGACATAAAGCTGCGGGATGGTGGGCCAGTTGCTGTATTCCTTGATGCCTTGGCGAATCTCGGCGTCGTCCAGCACATTGATGGTGGTGAGGGTTTTGGTGTCCACGCCGCTGGCTTTGAGCAGCTGGATGGCGCGGCCCGAAAAACCGCACATGGG
>CANFOQ010000021.1 GCA_947448745.1 Comamonadaceae bacterium | reverse complement strand
TCTGATGTGGTTCATCAATGCAAGCAGTTAAGTGTTTGAATTTATAGAGGAGAAAGCCATAAAAAAGGGCGCGTCAGGTGATGACGCGCCCGGAACCAACAATCTATGGCAACTGCGATAGTTGGGACTTCATTGTAGGCAGAAAGCCCAAAGCGAACAGCCCTGGGAGGTGCGTTGCCAGGGCTTTCAAGGTCAAAGTCACCGAATTTATTCACAGGTTATTCACAATTTTGGTTTGGTTTGTTCAGGATAACTTGTGGGCGAGCTGTGGATCGATATGTACAAACCTGAAACTGACTTCAGGAGCGCCCAAAATGACGATCTATATGCTTTTTTAGATAAATCTTCATCAGGCTTTAGATCGGATCACAACAGATTCTAATTCAATTGTTAGCGTGCGCACACATCAAAAATATTTTCAGAAGGCGTTGGGAGAATCCATCAAGCGGTAATTCCAAGGGTTAACCCTTGGAATTCCTTGGTTTTCAACGGGGTCGGATCAACACATACTGCGCCCACTCACCACGGCGCAGCAACACGTTGATGGGTTTGGATTTGTCCAAGCGCCCCAGCACTTGGGCAAAGGCTTTGCTGTCAGGCACTTCGGTGTTGCCGATTTGCATGATCACATCGCCTTCACGAATGCCCGCACGCACGGCCGGTTCAGTCACAGCATCCACCCGCACACCGCCGCGCAACTTCAATTCTTTTTTCAGCACATCGGTCAAGTCACTGACCGTCAAGCCCAGCAACTGGCTGGCCTCTTTGGCGACGGGTTTGTCTGTGCCTTTGGTCGCAGCGGTTTTTTCAACTTCGAATTCACCCACGGTGATGGGATAGTCTTTGGTCACACCACGACGCAACACCGTGACTTGGCTTTTGGTGCCGGGCTTGGTGCCGCCCACGGTGCGCGGCAGATCGGATGATTTTTCAATGGTTTTGCCATCGAATTTCAAAATCACATCGCCCGCTTCCAGGCCCGCTTTGTCAGCGGGTGAGCCGGCTTCGACACTGTTGACCAAGGCACCTTGTGGTTTGCTCAGGCCCAAAGACTCGGCGATCTCTTTGCTGACGTCACCAATGCCCACGCCCAAACGGCCCCGCTGAACACGCCCGGTTGCCCGCAATTGTTTGCTGACGTTGTCTGCCTCATCGATGGGAATCGCGAACGAGATGCCCATGAAACCGCCAGAACGGGAATAGATTTGGCTGTTGATGCCAATCACCTCGCCACGCATGTTGATGAGCGGCCCGCCCGAATTGCCAGGGTTGATGGCGACATCGGTTTGAATGAACGGCAGGTAGTCGCCAGTGTCTCGGCCTTTGGCGCTGACGATGCCGGCCGTGACGGTGTTTTCCAAGCCAAAAGGCGAACCAATGGCCATCACCCATTCACCCACCTTGAGTTTGTTCGGGTCGCCCAAGGTCACCGGTGGCAGGCCCGTGGCTTCGATTTTCACCACGGCCACGTCGGTGCGTTTGTCCGCACCCACAATGCGGGCGGTGAATTCGCGTTTGTCGGTGAGCGTGACCACCACTTGTTCGGCACCATCAACCACATGGGCGTTGGTCATGATGAAACCATCGCTGGTGAGAATGAAACCTGAGCCCACGCCACGCGGTTGTTCTTCGGGTTGTTGGGGACGGTTGGGTCGTTTTTGACCCGGCGCACCGGGCACTGGCACACCAAAAAAGCGTCGAAACAGCTCTTGCATTTCCTCGTCTTGACCGTCACCGGGATTGGCCGGGTTGCCGGCCACGGGCGATTGGGCCACTTGTTTTTCCAAGGTTCGAATGTTCACCACCGAGGGCCCGACTTGCTCGACCAAATCGGTGAAATCGGGCAAGGCCCGAACAGGTGCGGGGTTGGCGGCCAAACTGGCATGGGGTGTTATCACCAAGCCCAGGCCCATGGAAACAGCCACCAGCAAGGAAGCCATGCGCAGGCGACGACTTAAAGACTGAATCATCTTGTCACACTCCAGGAAAAATGAATTGAGCAGTTGTAACGTCAACCCACCTCAAACCGCAGACAAGGGGCAAGTGACCACGGCGTTTTGGCGGTCTTTCACGGCTCAGATGCGTTTGAACACCAAGCTGCCGTTGGTGCCGCCGAAGCCGAAATTGTTCTTCACGGCGATATCGATCTTCATGTCGCGCGCCTCATTGGCACAGAAGTCCAAATCGCATTCGGGGTCGGGGTTGTGCAAATTGATGGTGGGGGGCGCTTTTTGATCGTGGATGGCCAAGACCGTGAACACGCTTTCAATGCCGCCTGCACCACCCAGCAAATGGCCGGTCATGGATTTGGTGGAGCTGACCACCATGGACTTGGCGTGATCGCCAAAAGCAGCCTTGATGGCATGGGTTTCGTTGATGTCCCCCAGCGGTGTGGAGGTGCCATGGGCATTCAGGTATTGCACTTGCTCGGGCGATATACCGGCATTGGCCAAGGCGCTGCGCATGGAGCGGCGGGGGCCGTCCATGTTGGGTGCGGTCATGTGACCGGCGTCGGCACTGCGGCCATAGCCAATCAGTTCGGCGTAAATACGGGCACCGCGCTTTTTGGCGAATTCATATTCTTCCAAAACCATGACGCCAGCGCCCTCGCCCAACACAAAACCGTCGCGGTCTTTGTCCCAGGGGCGTGAAGCTGTCTTCGGGTCGTCATTGCGGGTGGAGAGTGCTCGCATGGCGGCAAAACCACCCAAACCCAACGGTGAAATGGTGGCTTCAGAACCGCCCGCCACCATGACATCAGCATCACCGTATTCGATGATGCGACCTGCTTCGCCGATGCTGTGCAAACCGGTGGAACAAGCCGTGGCGATGGCCAAGTTGGGGCCTTTGAAGCCACAGCGCATGGACACATGGCCAGAGATCATGTTGATGATGCTGGCGGGCACGAAAAAGGGAGAAATACGGCGCGGACCACGGGCCATCAGTTCGTCGCGCATGTTTTCGATGAGGGGCAAGCCGCCGATGCCAGAGCCAATCAGACAGCCCATGCGAAAGGATGTTTCTTCGTCCAGTGCGTCGCCCGTGGGCAAACCGGCGTCCGCCACAGCCTGCAACCCAGCTGCCACGCCAAGGTGGATGAAGCGGTCCATGGTGCGGGCTTCTTTGGGCGAGATGTACTCGTCCAGGTTGAAATTTTTCACTTCACCTGCGAAGTGGCAGGCGAAAGCCGACGCATCAAAGTGGGTGATGACATCAATGCCGGACTGCCCGGCCAGAATCTGTGCCCAAGACGCTTGGGCGGTGTTTCCCACAGGAGAAACACAGCCCAAGCCGGTCACGACGACGCGACGGCGACTCATGCGAAACCTCGGGGAATCAAGCTTTTTTGTGGCTCAACGCGTAATCGATGGCGTTTTGCACAGTGGTGATTTTTTCGGCGTCTTCATCGGGGATCTCGATGCCGAATTCGTCTTCCAAAGCCATCACCAGTTCCACGGTGTCCAAAGAGTCGGCGCCCAAATCGGCCACGAAAGCCTTTTCAGAAGTGACTTGGGACTCTTCAACGCCGAGTTGTTCGGCAATGATTTTTTTGACTCGTGATTCAATATCGCTCATGGTTCCCTCAGAGGGTTGTGTTTTGAAGTCCGCAATTTTAGCCGTGCGGACGGGTCGGCTTGCTCATGGCTTGTACCAAGGCCTTTAGGCCATGTACATGCCTCCATTCACATGCAGTTCTTGGCCAGTCACATAACTGGCATGGGGACCTGCCAAAAACGCCACCGCATGGGCCACATCTTCAGGCTTGCCGAGGTGTCCCAGCGGAATTTGTGACAGCAAACCTTGTTGCTGTTCGGGCGACAAGGTGGCGGTCATGTCGGTGTCGATGAAGCCAGGGGCCACGCAATTGACTGTGATGTGCCGGCTGCCGAGTTCACGGGCCAAGGCCCGGGTCATGCCAGCAACACCGGCTTTGGCCGCCGCGTAGTTGGCTTGGCCGGGGTTGCCTGCTGCACCCACCACGCTGGTGATGTTGATGATGCGGCCATAACGCTGCTTCATCATGGGCTTCATGACGGCGCGGCTCATGCGAAACACGGCCTTCAAATTGGTGTCAATGACGGCGTCCCAATCATCGTCTTTCAAGCGCATGGCCAGCATGTCGCGGGTGATACCGGCGTTGTTGACCAACACATGCAGGGCACCGGCTTGCGCCAACACGTCATCCACCACCGCTTGCAACTGCTCGGCGTCATTGACTTGCAGCACCAGGCCTTGGCAGCCTGCAAATGCAGACAGGTTGTGGCTGATGCGTTCCGCGCCTTCCGCGCTGGTCGCTGTGCCAAACACCTTGAAACCGGCTTGGGCCAATTGCAGGGCAATGGCGGCACCAATACCGCGGGATGCGCCAGTGACGAGGGCGACTTGAGGAGAGTTGTCTGTTGAGCTCATGTTTTAGTTGGAGGCAGGGAACAAGGCCAAGACTTCGGCCAACGTGGTGGGGTCGTACAAGGCGTTGGCGTTCAAATCGGGGGCAATGCGTTTGACCATGCCGGTCAACACCTTGCCAGGGCCGCATTCCACCACGTGGCCCACACCGAGTTGCTGCATGCGCTGCATGGTTTCCACCCAGCGCACCGGCCCAAAGGCCTGGCGATACAGCGCGTCTTTGATGCGGTTGGGGTCGGTCTCTTGGGCCACATCGATGTTGTTGACCAAAGAAATGCTTGGGCTTTGCAACTTGATGCTGCTGAGTTGGCCGCGCAAACGCTCGGCGGCCGGCTTCATGAGGGCGCAGTGAAAGGGCGCGGAAACCGGCAATGGCAGGGTGCGCTTGGCGCCAGCAGCTTTGAGCTGTTCGCAGGCCAAGGTCACGGCGGCTTGGCTGCCAGAGATGACGGTTTGGCCGGGGTCGTTGAAATTGGCGGCTTGCACCACCTCGCCGCTGTCAGTGGCAAAGCTGCTTTGCACTTGCGTGCAAATCTCGACCACCTTGGCAGCGTCCAAGCCCAATACGGCGGCCATGGCACCAGTGCCCACTGCCACCGCTTCTTGCATGGCTTGGGCGCGAAACCGCACCAAGGGCACGGCGTCGGCCAAACTCAGGGCGCCACTGGCCACCAGCGCGGAGTACTCGCCCAAGGAATGGCCAGCCACGACATGCGGTGTGGCGCCGCCCTCGGCTTGCCAAACACGGTAGGCGGCAATGGCGGCCACCAGCATCACCGGCTGGGTGTTGGTGGTGAGTGCCAGCTCTTCTTTGGGGCCTTCATGGATCAGCTTACCCAGGTCTTGACCCAGCGCTTCGCTGGCCTCTTCCAAGGTGGCTTCCACCACGGGGTGGTCGTTCCAAGCGTCGAGCATGCCCACCGACTGTGAGCCTTGCCCTGGAAATACAAATGCAAATGTCGTCATATCAATAGCGCAACAAAATGGAGCCCCAGGCGAAACCGCCGCCCACGCCTTCGAGCATGACCAATTGGCCGGGCTGAACCCGACCAGAGCGTACGCCGGTGTCAAGCGCCAATGGAATGGAAGCGGCCGAGGTGTTGCCATGCTCGGCCACCGTCAGGATGACCTTGTCCATGGAGAGTTTGAGTTTTTTGGCGGTGCTTTGGATGATGCGGATATTGGCTTGGTGGGGCACCAACCAATCCAGGTCGCTGTCTTGCAAACCGGCTTTGGCCAAGACGGTGCGGGCGGTTTCTTCCAACACGCCCACCGCCAGTTTGAACACGCCTTGGCCGTCCATTTTCAGCACCGGGTCGCCCAAGACCTGGCCGCCGTGCACATGGCCAGGCACACACAACAGGCTCACATGCTTGCCATCGGCGTGGATGTCGGTGGCCAAAACACCAGGCTGCTCGGAGGCTTCCAGCACCACGGCACCAGCGCCATCGCCAAACAAGACGCAGGTGGTGCGGTCTTTGAAGTCCAACAAACGAGAGAACACCTCGGCTCCCACCACCAATGCTCGGCGGGCGTTGCCAGCGCGAATCATCGCGTCGGCCACGCTCAGGGCGTAAATGAAACCTGCGCAAACCGCTTGCACATCGAAGGCCGGCGCACCCGCAATGCCCACTGCTTCGGGGCTGAGTTGCGCCAGTTTGTGCTGCAAGATGCAGGCGGTGGATGGAAACACCATGTCGGGTGTGGAGGTGGCGACGATGACCAAATCGATGTCTTGCGGGCCGAGCTTGGCGGCTTGCAAGGCGTTTTTGCAGGCCTCGAAGGCCAAATCGCTGCTGAACACCCCTTCATCCGCGAAGTGTCGGGCCCGGATGCCGGTGCGCTCGACGATCCAATCGTCTGAGGATTCCACCCCCTGGCCCGCCAGGTCGGCCACCAAGTCGGCATTGCTCAAACGACGAGGGGGCAGGTAACTGCCAGTGCCAACAATACGGGAATGAACGGTCATAAAGGGTTTTAGGAAGAGGCCTGTGCCGCCGCAGATGCCGCCAACAAAGGCGCTGCATGGGTGAGTTGCGACTGCACACGGGCCAATAAATCGTGGTCCGCTGCATCATACGCCCGGCTCAAGGCGGTCAAAAACGCCAACTCGTCCGCCGAACCGTGGCTCTTGAACACCAAACCGCGCAAGCCGAGCAAGGCCGCTCCGTTGTGACGACGGTGGTCCACCAAGTGTTTAAAACCAGTTAGCGCAGGATAGGCGATGATGCCAGCTATTTTCGTGAAGATATTGCGTGAAAAGCTGCTTTTCAGGAAATGACTGACCATCGCCGCCAAGCCCTCACTGGCTTTCAGCGCCACATTGCCGACAAAACCGTCGCACACCACAATGTCCGTCGTGCCTTTGAAAATATCGTTGCCTTCGACATTGCCGTAAAAATTCAAATCGCCGGAATTGGCAGCAAATCGCAACAATTCAGAGGTTTTTTTGATGTTTTCGCCACCTTTGATGGCTTCTTCACCAATATTCAGCAAGCCGACCGAGGGCTTGTCGATGCCACTGAGCACCGATACCAGCGCCGAGCCCATCAAGGCAAACTGCAAAAGATGCTCTGGCGTGGAGTCCACATTGGCACCCAAATCCAGCATGGTGGTGCCGCCGCCTTTGACATTGGGCATGGCGCCCGCAATGGCGGGGCGATCGATGCCATCCATGGTTTTCAGAACATAGCGGGAGATAGCCATCAATGCGCCCGTGTTGCCAGCAGATACCGCCGCTTGGGCATGGCCATCGCGCACTTGCTCAACCGCCACGCGCATCGACGAATCTTTTTTACGGCGCAAAGCCACCTCCACCGGATCGTCCATTTCGACGACTTCCGAGGCGGGCACGATGCGGGCACGGGGATGGGAAAAAGAAGAAAGCGCTTCGGGCAAGCCGACCAACAGCAGTTGGGCGCGGGGGTGCTGGTCTAAAAATTGGCGACAGGCCGCCAAAGTGACGCGGGGCCCATGGTCACCGCCCATGCAGTCCACAGCCACGGTCACCACTGGAAACACCCCTGAAGATTGCTCACTTTGGAGTCGCCATCAAGCAAAAGGCCCGCGCGAGACAAGCTGCGACGGGCCTTGATGGCAAGCCTCAATCAGGCTTCGGCTTTGGTTTTCAGCACCTTGCGGCCACGGTAGAAACCGGTGGGGCTGATGTGATGACGCAAATGCACTTCGCCAGTGGTGGGCTCAACAGCCAAACCGGGCACATTCAGTGCATTGTGTGAACGGTGCATGCCCCGTTTAGAGGGGGATTTTTTATTTTGTTGGACAGCCATGGCAGGCTCCTGAAGATCGGTGGTTCAAATGGGATGCCCTGGCTCGGCCGGGCAAAGAATCGAAGATTATAGCGGCTTCCCGACTTTTCACTGTTTGGGCGCTTTGAGGGACGCCAAGGCGGCAAATGGGTGGGGCAAGTCGTCCTCCAAGGCGGCGCTCAAGGGCGCATGGCAGGCATCGTGGCGCGGCACCAGCGGCATGGCCAGCAGCACATCGTCTTCCAGCAGCGACCAGGCGTTGAACTCGAGGTCCATGGCCAGCAAATCCTCTTCGGCGGCGTCATCCTCGGCCAAGGCCGTGGCTTCATCGGCCACCAAACGGAACCAGCGGTCCACCTGCACGGGAATGTCCATGGGTTCCAGGCAGCGCTGGCATTGCTGGCTCAGGGTCACTTGGGCTGTCAGGTGCAACCAAGCCTGGGACTGGCCCGCCATGGTGCGCAATTCGCCACTCAAGGTCCACTGGCAGCTGCGTTCGGCCAAGCCGGGCTGGTCCAGACAAGCCTCCAGCACGCGTGACAATTTTGAAAGTGGCGTGGCGTCTTGCCAAACCCCTTCCAACTGGGTGAAGCGGTGCAGGTCTAAAACGCTGGGATTCCAATCGGTTTTCATGCAGCTCAGTGTAAGAGAATGGTGCGCATGTCAAACACACCCCTGCCCCGACCCTTGATTTTGGGCTCCACCTCGCCCTACCGGCGTGAATTGCTCCTGCGTTTGCGACTGCCTTTTGAGGTGGTGCGACCCAACGTGGACGAAACACCGCACAAAGGCGAATTGCCCATGGCCTTGGCCCAGCGCTTGGCCATGGAAAAAGCCCTGGCCGTGGCGCGGCAGCACCCCCAAGCTGTGGTGATCGGCTCGGACCAGGTGGCCGATTTGGATGGCGAGCCGCTGGGCAAACCGGGCAACCATGAACGCGCCGTTGCCCAGTTGCAGCGCATGCGCGGACACACCGTGGTGTTTCAAACCGCCGTGGCCGTGGTGTGCATTGAGATCGGCTTTGCCGAACAAGCTTTGGCGCAGGTGAAGGTGCAGTTTCGCCAACTCAGTGATGAGGCCATTGAAACGTACTTGCGCGCTGAGGAGCCCTATGACTGCGCAGGCAGCGCCAAAAGCGAGGGTTTGGGCATTGCCTTGCTTGAGCGCATCGACAACCAAGACCCCAGCGCCTTGGTCGGCCTCCCGCTCATCCACACCTGCCGGCTGCTGCGTGCCGCTGGCGTGCCTTTACTGAACTGAGCCATGAGCCAAGCGCCCTTGGGCAAGTTGTATTTGGTGCCCACCCCATTGGATTTTTTATGCGCCACGCAAGTGCCGCTGAACCACGTGCTGCCCTCGGGCACGGTGCAAACGGCCTCGCAAATTGACCATTGGATTGGCGAAAACGCCAAATCCACCCGGGCTTTTTTGAAACGCATCGACCTGGAACGTGCACTGAAAACACCCCTGCAAGCCCAAACCATCAGCGAGCTGCCTCGCCAGGTACACAAGAAAGGCGACCTCAAAGCGGGTGGCGACATGCGCCCCTTGCTGCAAGCCGCCTTGCAAGGCCACGACATCGGTTTGCTAAGCGAAGCGGGCATGCCAGCGGTGGCCGACCCGGGTTCGTCGGTGGTTCGCGCCGCCCATGATTTGGGTTTGCAAGTGCTGCCTTTGGTAGGGCCCAGCGCCTTGTTGTTGGCACTGGCGGCGAGTGGCTTGAACGGCCAACAGTTCGCATTCCTGGGTTATTTGCCGCAGGACGCGGCTGAGCGCGACACCCGCCTCAAAGCCTTGGAAAAACACGCTTTGAAGACTGGTGAAACCCAGGTCTTCATTGAAACGCCCTACCGCAATGCAGCCATGTTGTCGGCCTTGCTGGGCAGTTTGCAAAGCAGCACACGTTTAGCGGTGTGCAGCCATTTGACGCTGCCTGAGATGCGGATTCAAAGCCACAGCGTGGCCGATTGGAAGCGCCACCCCGAAGCGCCCGATAAAAACACCCCGGCGGTGTTTGCCTTTGGGCCTTGATCTTTTGCAAGCCCCAATGCCTGCTGCGGTGGTCAGCGGATTTTGGGCATCAGGCTGAGCGAGGTTTTCACCATGGCTTCACCCATGGCCGCACCAAAGCGCTTGGCCAAGCGTTCGGCCACATTGTCTTGGCGCGTGTAGTCCACGATGTCTTCGGCCTTCACTACATCACGTGCCACGCTGTCCAAGGTGCCATAGCCATCGGCCAAGCCCAGTTCAATGGCTTGCTCGCCACTCCAAAACAAGCCGCTGAAAATGTCTGGGGTTTCTTTCAAACGCTCACCACGTCCATCGCGCACCACCTTGATGAACTGTTGGTGGATTTGATCCAGCAAATGTTGTGCATGGGCGCGTTGTGGTTTGGTGGGACTGCTGAAGGGGTCTAAAAATCCTTTGTTTTCACCTGCGGTCATCAGGCGGCGTTCCACACCCACTTTGTCCATCAAACCGGTGAAGCCAAAACCGTCCATCAGCACCCCAATGCTGCCCACGATGCTGGCCTTGTCGACAAAAATTTGGTCTGCGGCCACGGCAATGTAGTAGGCCGCCGAGGCACAGGTTTCTTCCACCACCACGTACACCGGCTTTTTATGCAGCGCCTTCAGACGACGGATTTCATCGTTGATCATGCCGGCTTGGACGGGGCTACCACCGGGGGAATTGATGAGCAACACAATGGCTTGCGCCCCTTCATCTTCAAAGGCTTGGCGCAAAGAGTCCATCACCCATTCGGCGTTGGCATTGGCATCGGCGTCGATATCGCCTTTGATTTCAATCAAGGCCGTGTGCGAAGCCGGGTTGTTGGAGGTGGCGGCTTTGTTTTGGTGAAACGAATACCAAACAGCCGCTAAAAAAACCGCCATCCAAAACAAGCGAAAACCAATGCGCCAGCGGCGTGCCGCGCGTTGCTCGTCCAGTTGCGCCATGACCAAGCGCTCGAGGGTTTCACGCTCCCAATGGGTGACATCGGTTTTGTCTGGGGCGGGGGAATGGGCAGACGTGTCGTCGTTCATTTTTTTAAAAGTCCAAAGGCTTGAGGTTGTAAGCAGTATGCCAGTGGACCACGCCCTGGCTTTCTGAAAGGGTGATTTTGATCAGGCCACCACGGCAGGGGCCGCCCACGCATTCGCCGGTGTCGGGCGCATAGGTGGCGCCGTGTGTCGCACACAGCAACCAGCGGCCTTCGGTGTCGAAAAAACGATCGGGTTGGTAGTCCATTTCCATGGCCACATGGCTGCAGCGGTTCAGATAAGCCTGCACCTGGCCTTCAAAGCGCACTGCAAAGGCGCGGCAGGTTTGCCCGGCATAAACCACGTCGAACGGGACCGCCAAACCGCTGTCCAACAGTTCACTGCTTTGGCAAAGTGGCACCAAATCTTCAGCCATGTCCGATCAACCAGTCGTGCAATTCGGGCACGGAATGCACCACGGCACGCGGGCCAAAACGCTCCAACCCATCAGCCCCATGGGCCCCATAGCTGACCGCCAAACTGGCGCAACCGGCGTTTTGCGCCATTTGCAAATCGTGGCTGGTGTCCCCAATCATCAAGGTGCGTTCAGGCGAGACGCCAAACTCGGCCATCAGTTCGTGCAGCATGCGCGGATCGGGTTTGCCAGCGGTTTCATCGGCGGTGCGCGAGCCGTCAAACATGCCGCGCAAAGCCACTTGGTGCAAGGCATCGTCCAAGCCTTTGCGGCTTTTGCCGGTGGCCACCGTCAACAAGTGCTGGCGTTCTCGCAGGGCTTGCAGCAGCGGCAAGATGCCGACAAACAAAGACAAATCGTTGTGGTGCAAGGCGTAATGGTGGCGGTAGCGCTCGCCCAACAGCGGGTATTTTTCTTTCGGCACATCCGGCGCGGCATGGGCCAAAGCGGGAATGAGGGCCATGCCAATCACATACGCCGCTTGTTCGTCGCTGGGTTGGACACCGCCCGCATCGGTGACGGCCGCTTGAATGCAGCGCACGATGATTTGCGTCGAGTCGTACAGCGTGCCGTCCCAATCGAAAGCGATGAGGTCAAACTGGCGTGGGCGGGGGTTGGACATGGTCGATGAATTGTTGGAGTTCGGGGGGCAAATCGGCTTGCAAGGTTTGCGGCTTGCCCAACTGCGGATGGACAAACTGTAACCGCCAGGCATGCAAGAACATGCGCTTACAGCCCTGCGCGGCCAAGCGCTTGTTCAACTCAAAGTCGCCGTATTTGTCGTCGCCGACGATCGGGTAGCCCTGGCTGGCCAAATGCACCCGAATTTGGTGGGTGCGCCCGGTTTTGATGGTCACTTCCAGCAGGCTGAAGTCGCCGACCAAGCGGGCCACCCGCACCAAGGTGATGGCGCGTTGGGCATTGGCGTCGTCCTTGTGGGCGATGCGCACCCGGCGCTCGCCCTCGCCCACACCGCTGGGCAACAAATAGCGCTGCAAGGGCAAATCAATCACTTTTTTATTGGTCGGCCATTGGCCTTTGACCAGCGCCAAATAGGTTTTGCCGGTTTCACGGTCGCGGAACTGGTCTTGCAGGCGCGTCAAGGCGCTGCGTTTTTTGGCCACCAACAGCACGCCCGAAGTGTCGCGGTCCAAGCGGTGCACCAACTCGAGCATGCGGGCGCCGGGCCGGGCTTGGCGCAGTTGCTCGATGACGCCAAAGCTCACGCCGCTGCCGCCATGCACCGCCACACCGGCTGGTTTGTCGATGGCCAGCATCTGTTCGTCTTCAAACAAAACAGGAAATTCGCGGCCTGGGGCCACTGGCGCATCGGGCGACGGGGTGGACACCCGCACCGGCGGCATGCGCACCAAATCGCCGGTTTGCACCCGGGTGTCGGCGCTGGCGCGGCCTTTGTTGATCCGCACTTCACCGGTACGGATGATGCGGTACACATGGGTTTTGGGCACGCCCTTCAAGTGGCGCAACAAAAAATTGTCCAAGCGCTGACCGGCGGATTCCTCGTCCACCGTCAAGGTTTTGACCGCGGCGGCGGCAGGGGTGGTGTCTGTGTCTATAATGATCTTCACCAGTGTCAGGTTCTAAGTGCTTGATTTGAATAAGAGATTAGAGCACGTCCCACCAACACTGCGAGGTCGATGCCCATCGTGGCCGCCGCAAGCCTTACCGCCCAATTGCGGTCTGCCCTGCGACCACGCAAGCCGATGCCTTGGAAAAACCCAGAAACGGAATACCCCAGTTGCAGGTTTGAATTCACACCTGCAGCGGATTCAAAGTGAGATTGTCGATACATGAACGTCGTGTTGGTTCTGCTGAAACTCTGCTTTTCCTGGCTTGCGCCAGTTGAAACGGTTCGCGTTTTCCAGCCCCAAACCCGTTCGCCAATGAACCCCATGGCCCTGTTGGTCATGCCCGTTCGCCTTCAACTCGCCCGCATCCACCCCCCGCCTTCGACCCGCAGACACCGCTAACCCGGTGCTCGTGCGCGTTCCACGCGGCATTCCCTTTCGTTTTTTCTTGCATTGGCCCACGGCATCGTTGGTCCGCCATGGACCTGTGTTGTTAGCAAGAAAAGGAACGCATCATGAAACGGATGCTGATCAACGCCACGCAAGCTGAAGAGCGCCGCCTGGCCATCGTCGACGGACAAAAACTCCTCGACTACGAAATCGAAATTGAAGGGCGCGAACAGCGCAAGGGCAACATCTACAAAGCGGTGGTGACCCGCGTTGAACCCTCGTTGGAAGCTTGTTTTGTCGATTACGGCGAAGAACGCCACGGTTTTCTGCCGTTCAAAGAAATCTCCAAACAGTATTTCTCGGGCAATGTGTCGGCCTCACAGGCCCGCATCCAAGACGTCATCAAAGAAGGCCAAGACCTGCTGATCCAGGTGGAAAAAGAGGAGCGCGGCAACAAAGGCGCAGCCCTCACCACCTTCATCAGTTTGGCCGGCCGCTATGTGGTGCTGATGCCCAACAACCCCCGTGGCGGTGGCGTCAGCCGCCGCATCGAGGGCGATGACCGGGCTGAACTCAAAGAAGTCATGGACCAGTTGGAATACCCCAACGGCATGTCCATCATTGCCCGCACCGCCGGCATCGGCCGCAGCGCCCCCGAGTTGCAATGGGACTTGAACTACCTGCTCAAGCTCTGGTCTGCGATTGACGGCGCCAGCACCTCCAAAGGCGCTTTCCTGATTTACCAGGAATCCAGCTTGGTGATCCGCGCCATCCGCGACTATTTCAACAACGACATCGGCGACATCCTGATCGACACCGATGACATCTACGACCAAGCGCAGCAGTTCATGGCCCACGTCATGCCCGAGCATGCCGCCCGCGTCAAGCGCTACCGGGATGAAACCCCGTTGTTCAGCCGCTTCCAAATCGAACACCAAATCGAATCGGCCTACGCCCGCACGGTCAACCTGCCGTCTGGCGGCGCCATCGTCATTGACCACACCGAAGCCTTGGTCTCGGTGGACGTCAACTCGGCGCGTGCCATCAAAGGCGGTGACATCGAAGAAACCGCCACCCGCACCAACTTGGAAGCCGCCGACGAAGTGGCACGCCAAATGCGGTTGCGCGATTTGGGTGGCTTGATCGTCATCGACTTCATCGACATGGACGAATCGAAAAACCGCCGCGAAGTGGAAAACCGCTTGCGCGACGCGCTGCGCCAAGACCGCGCCCGCGTGCAATTCGGCACCATCAGCAAATTCGGTTTGATGGAAATGAGCCGCCAACGGCTGCGCCCCGCTTTGAGCGAAGGCGCTTCCATTCCTTGCCCACGTTGCGGCGGCTCCGGCCATGTGCGCGACACCGAAAGCTCGGCGCTGCAAATTTTGCGGATCATTCAAGAAGAGTCGATGAAGGACAACACGGCCGCGGTGCACGCCCAAGTGCCGGTGGAAGTGGCTTCGTTCTTGTTGAACGAGAAACGCTCTGAGATTGCCAAGATTGAAATCCAACAACGCACCAACGTGCTGTTGATTCCCAACAAAGGTTTGGAAACCCCGAACTACAAGTTGGAACGCTTGAAGCACGACGACCCGCGTTTGGACAACATCCAAGCCAGTTACAAAATGGCCGAGGAGATCGAAGACCCGACCGCCGTCACCCGTCGCTCGCAAGAACCGACCAACAAACAAACGCCCGTCATCAAAGGTGTGCTGCCCGATTTGCCAGCACCCCCCGCCGAGGCACGCCCACCCCGCGCTGAGCGCCCTGCCCCGGCAGCGCGTCGTGAAGCCACCGTGGCACCCGCAGAAAAAGGTTTCTTTGGCTGGCTCAAAGGCTTGTTCAGCAGCGAACCTGCTGCGGCTCCTGCCGCCGCACCCACAGGTCGTGGCACCGCCGGCAAACCCGGCGAACGCCGTGAAGGTGGACGCGATGGCGCTCGCGGCGAAGGCCGTGGCGATGGTCGCCGTGGTGGCCGCCGTGGAGAAGGTCGCGGCGAAGGACGAGCCGAAGGCCGTGGCGGTGAACGCGCAGAACGTGGCGAAGGCCGTGGTGAGCGCACCGAGCGCCCCGAAGGCAGAAACGCCGAAGGCCGTGCCGAGCGTGGTGAACGCGGTGAAGGCCGCAACACAGAAGGCCGTGCCGAACGTGGTGGCCGCAATGGCCGTGGCGAACGCAGTGGCGAAGCCCGCAACCGCCCTGAAGGTCGCAGCGAAGCCCGCACCGATGAGGTTCGCAACGCCGATGCGCCCACACCCGAAACCTTGGATGCCAACGGTGAGAAAACCGCCCGCCCAGCGCGTGGTGAAGGCCGCCGTGGCCGTGGCCGCCGTGGCGAAAGATCCACGCCAACAGGTGACCACCAGACCAACGAAGACGGCTTGCAACAACTGGCAGCACCATCGGACGCATCCAGCGATGTGGCCCAACACAGCGAAGCGACGCCGCCCAGCCAAGACGGTGAAGCCTTGAGCGAACGCCGTGAACGCCGCAGCCGGGACCGCTATGGCCGGGACCGTCAACCGCGTGACAACCAAGCCGACAGTGCATCAACTTCTGAGCATGCACAGTCTCATGCTCCTGTGCAAGCAACCGCTCATGCGCCTGTGGCTGCGCCTGCTGCAACCCGCATGCCCACCGTGGGCAGTTACGAGTTGCCCATCAGCAGCTTGCAAGGTGTGGCGCAGTCCTCTGGTTTGGAGTGGGTCAATTCCAACCCCGAGCGCATCGCCCAGGTGCAAGCCGCGATTGCCGCCGAGCCCCGTCCCATTCATGTGCCGCGCGAGCGTCCACCTGCCGTGGTGATGGACGAAGGTCCTTTGGTCTTGGTGGAAACCAAGCGGGATTTGGGTCAGATGCCCATGCCGTTTGACAACAGCGCTTCACATTGAAGCCCTGGGCCTAGACTTTGGCGGACAGCTTCCAGCACGCCAAAGCCTGGGCGTTGTCGCCTTTTTGCTCGGCCAGTTCGGCCAAGGCCCGCCACGCTTGACGCTGTAGCTCTTTGTCGGTGATGCGCGGGGCCACTTGCTCCAGCATTTGCTGGGCCTTGCCCCACAAGCCGTGGCGCAAACACACCATGCCACTCAGGTACTGCAATTCCATGCTGCGCGGATTGGCCAAGCGGGCTTGCTCGACCCGCGCCAGCCATTCGCTCTCGGGTGCCATGGCGTCCATGGCCCGGGCCAAAACTTTCACCAAGCGTTGCCGCTGCAAGGCGCTGCCGGTCTCGGGCATGCGCGTGAGTTCTTGCCAAACCGGCAGCAACCATTTCAAGGCCAAGGTGGGTTCGCCTTCCAGTGTCAACAAGCGTTGCGCCGCGTGCATGGCCACGTCCACTTGCTGGCGTTCTTCGGGCAACAAGAGTTGCCACGACGCTTGCAACTGACCGCTGTCGTGACAGTCGTCCAAACAAGCGATGGCCAAGCCACGCACCAAGCTCAATGCTGGTGCTGCTGAAAACGCGCCGTGCTTGGCCAACAAGCGGGCGGTGTCCAAGGCGGGCAAATGGTTTTGACCCAAGCGGTCGGCTTTCAACCGCAAGCGCAACGCCAGCGTGCGACGCGCTGTGCCATGCGGCAACAAGCCCAGGTATTGCTGTGCCGTGGCGTTGTCGCGGTCGTGCAAGGCCCAACGCACCGCGTTCAAATAAGCCGCATCGCGCAGCTCTAGTTTTTGATCGACCCGGCCACTGTCGTGGTGCGCCAGCACCTGTTGGAAATGCTGTTCCCGTGCCGGGTGGTCGCGCAAGGCATGGGCACTTTCAGCGGCCAACAAATGCAACAGGCTGCGCATCAACCCCAAACTTGGCAGGTTCTCAGGGGCAGCCACGGTCAACAAGCTTTCGACTTGGCCAAGCGCCTGCAAGGCGGCTTTGCGCGAGCGGGTGTAACGCCCGGTCATCCACAAGACCATGGCACTGAGCAAGGCGGTTTGCGCCACCCGCTCGCGTTGCTGGGCCCGCCAACGCCGCGCTTGGGCCGGCAAGTCGAAGACCGAAAAAACGCCACGCAACGCCAAATACAACAGCACAAAACCCAGCACCAAGCCAATGACCACCAGGTTCAAGGACAAATCGACGCGGTAAGGCGGCACAAACAAAGTGACCGTGCCGTACTGCTGGCTCAGGCCCAGCGCCACCGACACCGCCACACCAAAGAGGGCCAACAACCACAGGGCCAAGCGCATCTCAGCGCCCCGCCGATGCTGTGGCCAAGGCGGCCATGGTGCCGTCCAAGCGCGGCAACTCGGCCAATCGAATTTGGCCTTGCACTTGTTTCAACAAAGCTTTGGCGGTTTGTCCTTGGCGGTTGGACAAATCAAAAAACTGGCCCATGTCACGTTCGGCCAAAGCCAGGTCGTTGCGGGCCGTGATGGTTTGCCGCGCCAACAACCCCAGGCGGGCATTGAGCAGGCGCAACTTCAAGTTTTCGCGAGCGAAATAGCTTTGCTCTGGGGACAACAGCACCGATTCGGGCTGCTCGATTCGGCTGACCCGCACCAAGCCGGTCATCTCTGCCCACATGCGTTGACCGACAGCGGCCCAGTCTTTGTCAGCCCAAATTTGCGACCAGGTGCGCACCGGTGGTTTGTCAGGGGCATGGGCGGCGCGGCTGTTGGGCCCCACCGCATTCACCGCCGGCAAGGTTTCCACCAACACCACCAACTCGTCCAAACGGATCAACACCCCCGGCACGTCGGTCAAGCTGGCCGACTGCAAGCGGTCGATGTCGTGTTGAATGGCACGCAGCACCGGTGCCAAGCGGGGCTGGGGCATTTTCGACAAGCGTTTTTGGGCGGATTGCAAAGCCGCCAACATGGGTTGCACACTGCCTGTCAGGTCGGCTTGTTGTTGTGCCAAGCCCAAGGCAGACTCGATGTCGACCACCAGGTTTTCATCGCGCGAGCGCGACAGGCTTTGCATCAGGTCTTCAAGTTGTGTGCGCTGCAAGGCCACCTCACTCAAACGGGCATCCAGCAAGGCCACTTTGGCCGCGGTTTCTTGGGTCAGGTCTTGGGCGTTTTTGGCCAGGCTGTTGGCTTGCATGGAGAGCTGCCCTGCATCCGCGCTTTGCCGCGCCAGCAGCTCTTGCATGCTGCTTAATTTTTGCCAGAGTTGCCCACCCAACAACAGCGCCACCACAGACAACGCCACGCTGACAGAGGGCAACCACTTGCGCCAGCGACTGGCTCGGGGGGCGTGTTCGGTCACACCGTGGGGGGAAGAATTCGCTGGGGGTGTGGCACTGCTCATTCAAAGGATTCTAATGACGCAAGAACCTCCAACAAGCTGGGCTTGCAAACCTGCACGCGGCCCACGCCCAATCGGGTGGCGGCTTCACCAATGCGCACATGGGTGGCCAAGGCCTTGGCCTCAGACCAGTTTTGATCGGGCAACAGTTGCGCCAAATGGCTCAGGGACTGCGAACTGCTGAACAACCAGATGCTGCCGTCACGGGCCGCTGCCCGCGCCCGCGCTTTTTGGGGCGCGTCCCATACCGGCACATGCCGCTGGTAGACCGCCAAGCTCTCCACCTTGATGCCAGCGCCTTCGAGTTGTTTGATCAACCAATCGCGTCCCACACCTTCGTCTGCACTGTCCGGTTTGTCAGAGTCACTGCCGCGCAACACCAGCACGGCACGACCGGGCAAGAGTTTGGCGTGCACCACCTGCCACAAGGCTTCGGTGTCGAATTGCGCGGCCTGCATGGGTGGCGAATCGATCAAGGCGTCCGGCACGCCCGCCTCTAACAAGGCTTGTCGGGTGCCAGGGCCCGTGGCCCAGCAACGGGTCAGGCCCCAACCGGCTTTGGGTTGTTGGTGTTGGAAGGTGTGTTGAACAGCGGCCCGGCTGACAAACATGACGGCTTGGTAGCCATGCCATGCGGCCAACACGGCGTTGGTGCGCATCAGGTCGGCATGGGCATGCACTTCAATCAGCGGCCAAGACAAGACCTTGAAACCGGCACGCTCGATGGTTTGGGCCCACAAGAGGCTTTCTGCAACAGGTCGGGTGAGTACAACGGTGCGGCGCTTGGCCACTCAAGTGGCCCCTTGGCTGCGCAGTTGTTTGGCAGCCGCCAGGCCCAGGTCTTCGGCGTCGGTCAAAGTGCTGACGTCGCCTTGGCAGTGTGCGCGAATGAGGGGCGCAGTCAAGTCATCCGGGTTGCCCCAAGCAGCGTGCAAATCAAGCACTTGGCCATGCAAGACCGCATGCGCTGCCAAGGGCATGGAACAGCTGCCGCCCATGGCCCGGCTGACGGCGCGTTCGGCGGCCACGGCCAACCAGGTGGTTTGATCGGCCAGGGGTGCCAAGATGTTTTTCACATCATCGCGCTGGCTGCGGATTTCGATGCCCAAGGCCCCTTGTCCAGCGGCGGGCAGCATCTCGGTGACGGCAAAAATATGGCGGATGCGATCGGCCAAACCCAAGCGCTTCAAGCCAGCAGCGGCCAGCACGATGCCCGCGTATTGGCCTTCGTCGAGCTTGCGCAAGCGGGTGTCCAAATTGCCGCGCAAAGGCTCGATTTGCAAATCGGGGCGCAACGCACGCAACAACACGGTGCGGCGCAAACTCGAGGTGCCCACCACCGCCCCTTGGGGCAAATCTTGCAGCGTGGCGAAATGCGTCGACACCCAAGCGTCGCGCGGGTCTTCGCGGGCCATGACACAGGCCAAGGCAAAGCCCTCGGGCATGTCCATGGGCACGTCTTTCAAAGAATGCACGGCCAAATCGGCGCGGCCTTCTTCCAAAGCCACTTCGAGTTCTTTGACAAACAAACCTTTGCCACCGACTTTGCTGAGCGAACGGTCGAGGATTTGATCGCCTTGGGTGGTCATGCCCAAGATGTCCACCTCGCAACCCTGTGCACGCAACAGGTCTTGCATATGGTGGGCTTGCCACAAAGCCAAACGGCTTTCACGGGTGGCGATGGTGAGGTGAACAGGGCTCAAAATGGGGCTCTAGAGGTGGTCGAATTGACGCTAAATGCTAGCATGGCACTTCTCATGGTTTCCCCTTGTCAACGCTGAAAATCCCATGCCCAAACCTGCCGCATCAAGCCGTCCTCGCCCAGCCACCGGTACCCTGAGCGCGGCTGAGCGCCCCCTGGTGGATGACATCCGCTGGCTGGGACGCATTTTGGGCGACGTCATTCGTGAACAAGAAGGCGATGCGGCATTTGCGCTGGTGGAACAAATCCGCCGTTTGTCGGTGGCGTTTCGCCGCGATGCCGATGCCCTGGCCGGCAAGGCCCTGAAAAAACAACTGGCCTCGCTCTCCAGCGAACAAGCGGTGAGCGTGATCCGCGCGTTCACCTACTTCAGCCATTTGGCCAATTTGGCCGAAGACCAGCACCATATTCGGCGTCAACAAGTGCACGAACGGGCTGGCGACATTCGCAGCGGCAGTGTCGAGCAAGCCTTGGGCAAACTCAAAACCGCGGGCTGGACCGCCAAAGCGATTCGACAAGCCTTGTCTCAGGCGCACATTTCGCCGGTGTTGACGGCGCACCCCACCGAGGTGCAGCGCAAAAGTATTTTGGACGCCGAGCGCGGCATCGCCCACAGCTTGCAAGAGCGCGATGCCATCACCTCGCGTGCCACCGACGCCACCACCGCCAAGGCCTTGGCGCAGATCGACGCCCAAGTGCGGGCCCGGGTGCTGCAACTGTGGCAAACCCGTTTGCTGCGCTTCACCAAACTCACCGTGGCGGATGAAATTGAAAACGCCATGGGCTATTACGAGTCGACGTTTTTGTCTGAAATTCCCAAGCTGTATGCCGACTTGGAAGCGGCCTTGGGCGGCCAAGCCATCGCGCCGTTTTTTCGCATGGGCCAATGGATGGGCGGCGACCGCGACGGCAACCCGAATGTGAACGCCGACACCTTGCAGTACGCGGTTCAGCGTCAATGCGAAGTGGCGCTGCGCCACTACCTGACCGAGCTGCATTGGCTGGGCAGCGAGTTGTCCACCTCGGCCATGTTGGTGGGTGTGCCACCGGCTTTGCAAACCTTGGCCGATTCTTCGCCCGACACGAACGCACACCGCCAAGACGAGCCTTACCGCCGCAGCCTCACCTTCATGTACGCCCGGCTGGCTGCCACGCTGCACCACCTGACCGGCAAAGAAGCAGCCCGCCACGCGCTGCCACCACAACACCCTTACCCCGACGCCGACAGTTTGTTGGCCGATTTGCACACCCTGGACGAGGCCTTGACCGCCCAGCACGCCCAAGCTTTGGCGGTGCCACGTCTGCGCCCGCTGATGCGGGCCGTGCAGGTGTTTGGCTTTCAATTGGCCACCATCGATTTGCGGCAAAGCTCGGACCAGCACGAGTTGGTCGTGGCCGAGTTGCTCAAAGTCGCCGGCATTCACGCGCACTACGCCAAATTGAGCGAAGCAGACAAGCAAGCCCTGCTGTTGCAAACTTTGAACGACCCGCGCCCTTTGCGCCTGCCGCACCACAGATACAGCGCCCACAGCGTGTCGGAGTTGCGTATTTTTGAAACCGCTCGGCAAGTGCGCCATGACTTCGGCGCACACGCCATTCGCCACGCCATCATCAGCCACACCGAAAGCGTCAGTGATTTGCTGGAAGTGTTGGTGCTGCAAAAAGAAACCGGTTTGCTGCAAGGCCGCTTGGACGATGCGGCCTTGGCGGCGTTGATCGTGTCGCCGCTGTTTGAAACCATTGAAGACCTGCAACAAGCGCCGCATATCATGCGGGCTTATTACGCCTTGCCCGGCATCGCGGCCATGGTGAAACGCAGCAGTGGCGAGCAAGACATCATGCTGGGCTATTCGGACAGCAACAAAGACGGCGGCATCTTCACCAGCAACTGGTCGCTCTACCAAGCCGAGTTGGCTTTGGTGAATGTGTTCCAACATTTGGAAGAAGCACATGGCATCACGCTGCGCTTGTTCCATGGGCGTGGCGGCACCGTGGGGCGCGGCGGCGGCCCGAGTTTTGACGCTATTCTTGCGCAACCCCCCGGCACGGTGCGCGGGCAAATCCGGCTCACCGAGCAAGGTGAGGTGATCAATTCCAAATACGCCAACCCGGCCTTGGGGCGGCGCAATTTGGAAACCTTGGTGGCGGCCACCATGGAAGCCAGTTTGTTGCAAACCCAAAAAGCTGCGCCACGCGCTTTCATCGAGGCGGCCGAAAGCTTGTCGGCGCACAGCTTCAAGGCCTACCGCCATTTGGTCTACGAGACCCCTGGTTTCACAGACTACTTTTTTGAAGCCACGCCACTGCGTGAAATTGCCGCTTTGAACATTGGCTCGCGCCCAGCATCGCGCAAAGCAACTCAAAAAATTGAAGACTTGCGGGCCATCCCCTGGGGCTTCAGCTGGGGCCAATGCCGCCTGACCCTGCCCGGGTGGCTGGGCTTTGGCTCGGCGGTGCACCAGTTTTTAGACCAGCACCCCACACTGAGTCGTGCCCAAGCTTTGGCGCTGCTGCGCCGCATGGAAAAACAGTGGCCGTTTTTCCGCACCTTGCTCTCCAACATCGACATGGTGATGGCCAAAAGCGATTTGGCGCTGGCCTCGCGCTACGCCGAGTTGGTGACCGACGTCAAACTGCGCCGACGCATTTTCAAGGCGATTGAAACCGAGTGGCAGCTGACGGCACAGGCGCTGCAGCTCATCACCGGGGCCAAGCAACGCTTGGCCAACAACGCGGCGCTGGCACGCTCCATCAAGCACCGCTTTCCCTACATCGATCCGCTGCACCACTTGCAAGTGGAATTGATTCGACGTCACCGCGCCGGCATCACCGACGAGCGGGCGCAGCGCGGCATTCATTTGTCCATCAATGGGATTGCCGCAGGCCTGAGGAATACAGGCTAAGCCTGCGCTTACTTAGCTGGGGAAGTAGCTGGTGCCGCTGCGGGGGCTTCGGCGGCAGGTGCGGCTTTGGCGGGCTCGGCTTCATGGCTGACTTCGCTGCCGTGTTTTTCGCCACCCATGTCGATGTTGCCGCCGGCTTTGAAAATTACAAAAAGTGCCAAAGCTGCGAATGCCACGAATCCCAATGCTAGTTTCCACATGACCAATGTCTCCGATGAGTTGTCCCCTGTGTGAGGTGTGCGAAGAATTTAACACTGGCAGGCCGTTGGCAGGCTTACAAATGGTGGGGTTGCAAGTGGCGGCGCTGAAGGCACGCTGTTTTGGAGTCACGCCTGCGCCGCCCGCCATGGGGGCGCATTTTTCTGGTCTTTCGCTCAAAAAATGGCCCCCAGGCCGTGCGGCTTTAAGTAATGATTCAGCTGGCCGAACAAGGTGGGTCGGCCCGCGTAGCGAACGTCGCAGCTCCGCTGCGGTGAGCGGCGGACGAGCCCACCGTGCTCGGCAAGCCGCGTGAATTAATTGGAATCTGACCCCGATTTCCTGGAAATGCGATTGACTTGAAACCAAAGAGAAACCAAAATGGAACCACTCGAAGGGAGACACCATGTCCACCACCATCACTTTGAAAGGCATTCCTGAGAATGTCTACACACAGCTGAAATCATCTGCCGAAGCCAACCGGCGCAGCCTCAACAGCGAAGCCATTGCTTGCCTGGAAACGGTTTTGGTACCACGCAAAACCTCGGCCCTCGGCCACGCCAGCAAAGCCCAAGCGATTCGCGAGCGCTTGCAAACCCAGGCCTTCAGCCCGCAAGACATTGATGAATTCAAACGTTCTGGACGCGCATGATCGTTGTGGACGTCAATGTGGTGGCCTATCTTTATTTGCCAGGACCATTCACCCAAGCAGTGGAAAGCCTGCTGTTGCGCGACGCGGATTGGGCGGTGCCGCGCTTGTGGCGAAGTGAATTCCGCAACATCTTGGCCACGTACTTGCGACAAGATTTGTTGAGCCTCGAACAAGCCATCGACATCTTCAAGAGCGCGCAAGACCTTCTGGCTGACAATGAGTTCGAGGTTTCCGCCTTGCCGGTCTTGCGCTTGGCGCATGAAACGGGCTGCTCGGCTTATGACTGCGAATATGTCGCGCTGGCGCAGCACCTCAATGTGCCCCTGGTCACGGCAGACAAGCAGTTGTTGAAGGCCTTTCCTGCTGTCGCCACGGCACTTTCTGGCGAGTCTGCAAGGTGATGTTTCGGTGCAAGATTCGGGACTGCGAAAGACCGCTTCAGCTTGACCGACGTGCTGGCGCATTTTTCTGGTCTTTCGCTCAAAAAATGGCCCCCAGGCCGAGCGGCTTTGAAGTGATGTCTCAGCTTGCGAACATGGTGGGTCGGGCGCGTAGCGAACGTCGCAGCTCCGCTGCGGTGAGCGGCGGACGAGCCCACCGTGGTCGGCAAGCCGCGTGAATTAATTGGAATCTGACCCCATTTCCGTCCCTGCTGACCCACCCCTCAAAACAAGGGGTTTTGGACCGACGCCAAAACCGCTTCAATTTGACCGTGCTGCGCTAAAGAAATTTCCGGCCATTCGTTCAAATCGAACGATTCGCGCTAAACTTCGCACATGCAAACCTTCACCGCCAACCAAGCCAAAACCCAATTCGGCCAATTCCTGGACACGGCACAGCGCGAGCCGGTGCAAGTCATGAAGCACGACCGGGTGGTCGGCGTCATGGTGTCGGCCAAAGACTACGAGGCGATGCGCCTTTTTTATGCCGATCGTTTGCAGCACCGCTTAGCGCAGTCAGCTCAATTGGCTGAAGCCGCTGGACTCACAGCCCATCAACTCGATGAATGGCTGAAAGAACGTGACTGATTGGCTGCTGGACACCAACGTCCTGATCAGTGCGGCGCTTTCCAGCAAGGGGGCACCGCACGCTTTGGTGCAGCTCATCCTGAACAACGGTTGCTTGGTTTTTTCAAGCGCCACCTTTGAAGAATTGCGCAGTCGCCTTTACCGACCCAAGTTCGATGTGTACCTCTCGTTGGACATGCGCGAGGGCTTGTTGCACGATTTCAGCGCCAGCGCCCGATGGGTCGAGCCGGACATCGTGCTGCCCTACAGCCACGACCCCAGCGACGATGTGTTCATCGCCACCGCCGTCAAAGCCGGCTTGTCCTTGTTGGTCAG
Organism: Comamonadaceae bacterium; assembly: GCA_947448745.1. GTDB lineage: Bacteria > Pseudomonadota > Gammaproteobacteria > Burkholderiales > Burkholderiaceae_C > Limnohabitans. The sequence goes on along the minus strand of CANFOQ010000021.1, from coordinate 22,999 downwards.
CGGCGACAAGGACCTGCTTGAAGCGCCCTTGCCACCGGGTCTGCAGGTGCTGACCCCCGCCCTAGCCCTGTCAGCCCACACCTAAAATGCCCCGATGACTTCTTCCAATTCGCTCGACCGCAAATCCCAGGCTTGGTCCGCCCTGTTCTCCGAACCGATGAGCGAGTTGGTGCAGCGCTACACCGCCAGCGTGTTTTTCGACCAGCGCCTGTGGCGTGCCGACATCCAAGGCAGCTTGGCGCATGCCGAGATGCTGCAAGCCCAAGGCATCATCAGCGCCCAAGACGGGGCCGACATCCAGCGCGGCCTGACGCAGATCACGCAAGACATTGAAAGCGGCCAGTTTGCTTGGAAGCTCGAACTTGAAGACGTGCACTTGAACATCGAAGCGCGACTGACCCAACTGGTGGGCGACGCTGGCAAACGGCTGCACACCGGGCGCAGCCGCAATGACCAAGTGGCGACCGATGTGCGTTTGTGGCTGCGCGATGAAATTGACGCGATCCGCGAACTGCTGAAGAACCTGCAACGCGCTTTGGTCGATGTGGCGTCGCAGCACACCCACACCGTCATGCCCGGCTTCACGCATTTGCAAGTGGCGCAGCCCATCAGCTTTGCGCACCATTTGCTGGCCTATGTGGAAATGCTGTCGCGCGACGACGAACGCATGGGCGAGATTCGAAACCGCACCAACCGTTTGCCTTTGGGATCGGCCGCCTTGGCGGGCACCACCTACCCCTTAGACCGCGAACGTGTGGCCCGCAGTTTGGGCATGGTCAATGCGCAAGGCGAGCCGCAGGTCTGTCAAAACAGCTTGGACGGCGTGAGCGACCGCGACTTCGCCATTGAATTCACCGCCGCCGCTGCGCTGTGCATGGTGCACATCAGCCGCTTGAGCGAAGAGCTGATTGTCTGGATGAGCCAAAACTTTGGTTTCATCCAAATCGCCGACCGCTTCACCACCGGCTCGTCCATCATGCCGCAGAAGAAAAACCCGGATGTGCCCGAGTTGGCTCGCGGCAAAACCGGCCGGGTCGTGGGCCACCTGATGGGCTTGATCACCCTGATGAAGGGCCAACCGCTGGCCTACAACAAGGACAACCAAGAAGACAAAGAACCGCTGTTTGACACGGTGGACACGCTGAAAGACACGCTGCGCATCTTTGCCGAGATGGTGGGCGGCCAAGTGAACGCTGCCACCGGCGTGAAAGAAGGTGGCATCCAGGTGAATGCGCAGGCCATGGAAGACGCGGTCAAAAAAGGCTTTGCCACCGCCACCGACCTCGCCGACTATTTGGTGAAAAAAGGCCTGCCGTTTCGCGATGCCCACGAAACCGTGGCACACGCCGTGAAGGCTGCGGCCAGCCACCGTTGCGACTTGTCCGAGTTGCCATTGAATGTGCTGCAAGGCTTTCACGCGTCCATCGAGAAAGATGTGTACGAGGTGTTGAGCCTGCAAGGTTCATTGAACGCCCGCAACACCTTGGGCGGCACGGCACCGGCGCAGGTGCAAGCGCAAATTGCGCGGCATGCCAAACGCCTGGCCTGAACCAACCTGTCGCGTCCTTGGGAAAACCCCTAGGCGCGGGTGTTCTTCAGTTTTACAAGGGTAATCTGCGTATCATTTGTCTCACCAGCGCGCAGACGCTGGAACATCAACCAGAGACAAACCATGACCGCCACTCCCCCCATGGTGCTTCAGCGCATCTATGAGAACGAACGCCAGCACGCCAACAACATCTTCCTGACCCAGCCCACCGGTCAAGGACAAGTTCAAAACCTCACCTGGGCGCAGGCCGTCGATCAATCAAGGCGCATGGCGGCGCATTTGAAGTCTTTGGGCTTGCCGCATGGTGCCAAAGTCGCCATCCTGTCCAAAAACTGTGCGCATTTCTTCCTCACAGAATTGGCCATTTGGATGGCCGGTTTCACCACCGTCGCCATCTTCCCCACCGAAAATGCCGACACCGTGAAGTTTGTGTTGGAGCACTCCGAGTCCAGCCTGTTGTTCGTGGGCAAGCTGGACGAATGGCACAAACAAGCCCCCGGTGTGCCCGAGCAGCTGCCGCGCATTGCATTGCCCTTGGCCCCCAGCACGTCCTACGACACCTGGGACGCCATCACCGGCCGCACCGAACCATTGGGTGGCGAGCCCTGGCGCGAACCCACCGACCTGGCCATGATCATCTACACCTCGGGCTCCACCGGACAACCCAAGGGCGCGATGCATTCCTTTGAGCGCATCAGCGCGGCCACGCAAGGCATCCTCGACCGATTGGTGGAGACCATGGGCGGCGACCGCGATCACCGCATGCTGTCTTACCTGCCACTGGCCCACGTGTTTGAACGCGCGTTTGTTGAATCCACCGCGTTCATGCATGGCCGACTGCACATCTTTTTTGCCGAGTCCTTGGACACCTTCGTGCAAGACTTGCAACGCGCTCGCCCCACCATCTTCATTTCGGTGCCGCGTTTGTGGATGAAGTTCCAGCATGGTGTGTTTGCCAAGATGCCTTCCAACAAACTCAAAGTGCTGCTGCGCATTCCCATCTTGAAAAACGTGGTGGCGCGGAAAATTCTGATTGGTTTGGGGCTGGACCAAGTGGAGTTGGCCGGTAGTGGCTCGGCGCCCTTGCCGCCCGAACTCATTCGTTGGTACCGCCGCTTGGGCTTGAACTTGGTGGAGGGCTATGCCATGACCGAGGACTTCGCCTATTCACACACCCAGCATGCCCAGTTCAACGAACCTGGCTATGTCGGCCCGCCCTACCCCGGGGTGCAAGTGCGCATCAGCGAAGAAGGCGAGGTGCTCATCAAGTCGCCTGGGCAAATGCTGGGCTATTACAAACGCCCCGACCTCGACGCCCAAAGTTTCACCTCGGATGGCTTCTTCAAAACCGGCGATTTGGGTTCACGCCGCCCAGATGGTCAATTGAAAATCACTGGCCGCTTGAAAGAGCAATTCAAAACCAGCAAGGGCAAGTACGTGGCCCCCGCGCCCATTGAAAACCGTTTGAACGCCAACCCCATGGTCGAGTTGTGCATGGTGTCGGGCTCGGGCTTTGAAAAGGCCTACGCCCTGGTGGTGCTGGCCGAAGAGTTGCGCCCCAACATCTCGCAAGCCAGTGTGCGTGCCGAGGTTGAGCACGAGATGGCCGATTTGTTGGCGCATGTGAACGCTCATTCTGCCGAGTACGAACAACTCAAAATGTTGGTCATCAGCACCGAGCCTTGGACGATTGAAAACGGTTGCCTCACACCCACCATGAAGATCAAACGCAGTCGCATCGAGTTCAATGTGCAGCACCAACTTGACAACTGGTACGCACAATCGAAGACCATCATCTGGGCTTGAAACAGGGGGTTCAGGCCTGTCGTTGGTAGGCCAAGCCCCAAGCCACCAAGCCCGCCACCAAGCCCCAAAACGCCGAGCTGATGCCCCACAGACTGAAGCCTGAAGCTGTCACGGCAAACGTCAGGAAAGCCGCCTGTCGGTGACCCACATCGTGCAAGGCCGAGGCCAGCGCGTTCGAGATGGTGCCAAACAAGGCAATGCCTGCAATCACGGTCACCAGGGCTTTGGGGAAGGCGGCGAACACACTCACCATGGAAGCACCCGCCAAGCCTGCGATGAAATAAAACACACCAGCACTGATGGCGGCGGTGTAGCGCTTAGAGCGATCGGGATGCGCCTGCGGACTGGAACAAATCGACGCGGTGATGGCCGCCAAGTTCACCGAGAAAGCACCAAACGGCGCCATCAACACATTGGCCACACCAATCCACCCAATGACCGGCGACAAGGGTGGGTGGTAATCATGGGCACGCAGTGAGGCCACCCCCGGAATGTTTTGCGAGGCCATGTTGACGATGAAAAACGGCAAGGCCAGGCTGATGAAACCCGACAGCGTGAACGTGGGCGTGGTCCACACCGGATGCGCCCATTGCCAATCAATGTCTTGCAAGTGCAACTGGCCTTGCCAGGTTGCGACTGTGCCGCCCAGCAACATGGTCAGCACCACGGCGTAGCGCGGTGACCAGCGCATGGTCAGCAAATACACCAACACCATGCCCAAAGGCAACCAGAGTTGCGTGGACATGACCACGAACACATCCAAGCCCAGCCGCAGCAACACACCGGCCAACATGCCAGCGGCCAATGGCAGCGGCACCCGGTCCATGAAGCGCTCAAACCAAGCACTGAAACCCACCAAGGTGACCATCACGGCCGACATCACAAACGCGCCAATGACTTCGCCCATGGGCCAACCCGGCGCAGCGATGATGAGCATGGCCGCACCCGAGGTGGACCAAGCGGTGACGATGGGCGTGCGGTAGCGCCAAGACAAACCAATGCAGGTGGCGGCCATGCCCATGCCCAGGGCCCACACCCACGAGGCCATCTGCGCTGCATCAGCCCCCGTGGCTTGCGCGGCTTGAAACACCAAGGCCAACGAGCTGGTGAAGCCCACCAAGACAGTGACACCGCCCGCAAACACCGTGGACAGCGCCACGTCTTTGAAAAATCTCATGGCGCAGAGGCTAACATGATGGGATTGAACAGGAGTACCCGGATGTCTGTGATCACAACCATTGAAGATTTGAGAGTGTTGGCCGAAAAACGCGTGCCGCGCATGTTTTACGACTACGCTGATTCAGGCAGCTGGACCGAAAGCACCTACCGCGCCAATGAAGGTGATTTTCAGAAGATCAAATTCCGCCAACGTGTCGCCGTCAACATGGAAAACCGGGACACCGCCTCCACCATGATTGGTCAACAAGTGGCCATGCCTGTCGCCATTGCGCCCACCGGCATGACCGGCATGCAACACGCTGACGGTGAAATTTTGGCGGCTCGCGCTGCCAAAAAATTCGGCATCCCTTTCACGCTCTCGACCATGAGCATTTGCTCGATTGAAGACATTGCCAAGCACGTGGGCGAAGGTTTTTGGTTTCAGCTGTATGTGATGCGCGACCGCGCCTTCATTGAACGCTTGATCGACCGCGCCAAAGCAGCCAATTGCAGCGCATTGGTGCTGACGCTGGATTTGCAAATACTGGGTCAACGCCACAAGGATTTGAAAAACGGTTTGTCCGCGCCCCCCAAACCCACCCTCGCCAACATCCTCAACCTGATGACCAAACCGCGTTGGTGCTTGGGCATGCTGGGCACACCGCGTCGCCAATTCGGCAACATCGTCGGCCATGTGCAAGGCGTGAACGACATGAGTTCTTTGGGCGAATGGACCGCCAACCAATTCGACCCCACGCTCAGCTGGGAAGACGTGGAATGGGTGAAAAAGCGCTGGGGCGGCAAGCTGATTTTGAAAGGCATCCAAGACGTGGAAGACGCGCACTTGGCGGTGCGCAGCGGCGCTGACGCCTTGATCGTCTCCAACCATGGTGGTCGCCAACTCGACGGTGCCGAGTCCAGCATCAACGCCCTGCCCCGCATCGTGGACGCGGTGGGACGTCAAATTGAAGTGCACATGGACAGCGGCATCCGCAGCGGCCAAGACGTGTTGAAGGCCAAAGCCTTGGGCGCCCAAGGCACCTACATTGGCCGCGCCATGCTGTATGGCTTGGGGGCCATGGGCGAAGAAGGTGTCGCCAAAGCTTTGCAAATCATCCACCGCGAGTTGGAACTGAGCATGGCGTTTTGTGGTCACACCAACATCAACACGGTGGACAACAACATCTTGTTGCCCGGCACCTTCCCCAGCTGATAGCCCTCTTCAGCGTTTTTGATGACACACTCTTCAAACATGCGCTGCTTGCTGGTGTCGTTGCTGGCTGCGCTGCTGAGCGCTTGCAGCAGCACCTTGCCCACCAAGGTGGATGTTGATCGCAAACAAAACTTGGCGGTGCCGCCAGTGGCCGCCGAGGTGGTGAGCAAGCTCAGCAACTTCACCGACCGCACGCTCTACAGCGCACAAGGCTTGTTGAACACCCCTGCGGTGCAACACCAAGACGAACGTGTGCAAGCCCTGTTCAAGCGCTTGATCGCACACGTGGACGTGATCCATCCTGAAGCCTCACGCTGGGATTGGGAAATCCATGTGGTTGATCGTGGCCGGGTGAATGCCTACACGGTGGGTGCGGGCAAAATCATGGTCTACCGAGGATTGATTGAGCACTTGGCACTCACCGAAGAGGAGTTGGCCTTCATCGTGGCGCATGAAATGGCGCACAACCTGCGCGAGCACATGCGGGAGTACTTGAGCAACTATGTGCCCATCTATGCCGCGGGTGTGGGTTTGACACAAGCCTTGTCGCCCTGGGCCAGCGCCATGATCATCGACTACGGTGTCGATAAAAACCTCTCTCGCACCAAAGAAATCGAAGCCGATCGCATTGGCTTGGAGTTGATGGCGCGGGCCGGTTTCAATCCAGCGGCAGCTCAAAGCACCTTTCAAAAGTTCTACCAAGAAGAACAGATGAGCCGAGACGCCTTGGGCTACCTCCAGTTGATTCCACGCTGGACCTATTTGCGCACCCACCCGCTGTCGGAAGACCGGGAAACCGATGTCCAACAGCAGCAAGCCAACATCCAAGACATCTATGCTTTGAGCAGCAAAGTTGCGCCCGCTGAAAAACCCTTGAGCAGCAAAACGGCTGTCAATCAAGACTACATCGACGACTACGAGAAACTCTATTTGGTGGGACGCATTGCGCCTGAAACCGTGTTCACGCGACTGCTGCATGCCGAAAGTGATGTGAGTTTTGGCGCCGACCTGGGCTACGGTTGGATGTTGCACCGCACGCCTCAAGGCGGGTTGAATGTGCATGCCGGTTTGACCTTGTTTCATGGCGACCCGCAAATCAGGGGCAACTTTGGCGGCGGGTTCACTGAGCTGGGTTGGGTGTTCAACCCGAACTGGCAGGTCTATGGTCGGTGGGTATCGTCCAAAGACATCGATGGCTACGACCAGCGCAAACAAAAATTATCAGCCGGTGTGCGCTGGGGCAACTACAACTTGGGCCATTTGTATTTGGAAACAGGCCAAGGGCGTGCTCATTTCATCGGCAGCCCTGTTTGGACCCGACAGACACAAACGGAGTTTGGCTACGCCTTCAATTTCGGCATCTTCTGAGCCCTATGCCAACAAGACGCATCGCTCACCTGGACATGGACGCGTTTTATGCGTCCGTGGAGTTGTTGCGTTATCCGCAACTCAAAGGTTTGCCAGTGGTCATCGGTGGTGGGCGTCGGCGTGAAGACGATGTGCTGGGTCGAATGCGTTTGTTGCAACCTGATCGCGAGTGGACAGCCGACCATCTGAGCGAGATTCCTGTGGACGTGTTTCCGCGCTTGTCGGGTTACGTGGGCCGTGGCGTCATCACCACCGCCACCTACGCCGCCAGGGCCTTTGGTGTGGGCTCGGCCATGGGCGTGATGAAAGCCGCCAAGCTGTGTCCGGATGCGATTTTGTTGCCGGTGGATTTTGCGCAATACCGCCACTATTCACGCACCTTCAAAGACATCGTGCTCGACATCGCGCCGCTGGTGGAAGACCGGGGCGTGGACGAGATTTACATCGACTTCACGGACGTGCCCGGCGGCCAGCGCGAAGGCGGTCGGGTGCTGGCCCGGTTGATGCAAAAGGCCATCACCGATGCCACCGGCCTCACCTGTTCGATTGGTGTGGCGCCCAACAAGTTGTTGGCGAAGATGGCAAGCGAGTTGAACAAGCCCAATGGCATCTCCATCATCCACACCGACGATGTGGAAAGCAAAATCTGGCCACTGGCTTGCCGCAAGATCAATGGCATCGGCCCCAAAGCCGATGAAAAATTACAAGCCCAAGGCATCCACACCATCGGCGACTTGGCCTTGAAAGAGCGTGACTGGTTGATGCAGCACTTTGGCAAAAGTTACGGTGCATGGTTGCACGATGCGGCGCACGGTTTGGACGACAGACCCGTGGTGACCGAAAGCGAACCGGTGTCCATGAGCCGCGAAACCACGTTCGAAAAGGACCTGCATGTGGTGCACGACCGTGCTGCATTGGGGGACATCTTCACCCGCCTGTGCCAACAAGTGGCCGCCGACTTGCAACGCAAGGGCTATGTGGGCAAAACCATTGGCATCAAACTGCGCTTTGACAACTTCAAAAGTGTGACCCGCGACCAAACCCTGGACCACTACACGGCCAACCCCTTGGAGATTCGACAAATCGGTGGCTTGTGTTTGAAACGCGTCGACATGAAACGCCGACTGCGCTTGTTGGGTGTGCGCGTGGGCGCCTTGGTCAAAGCAGATTCGGACGAAGCCAAGAACCCCTTATCCTCTGCCCTGACAGCCCGCGAACCTGCCCCACCGAAAGAGACACGCCATGAGCAAGCCGACCTGTTTTGAACTGCACATTGACAACCACATCGCCCATTTGGTCTTGAACCGACCCAATGAACTCAACACCATGCACATGGTGTTTTGGCGCGAGTTAGACAGCGTCTTGCACACACTCCACGCCAACCCGCAAGCACGGGTTTTGGTGATCAGCAGCACCGGCAAGCATTTCAGTGCAGGCATGTCCCTCGACGCCTTTGGCGCGTCGGTCAGCATGGACGATCAAACCGCTGAAGGGCGGGCCGCCATCGCCGATTTGTTGTGGGAATTGCAGTCGACCTTCTCGCGTTTGGAAAACCTGCGCATCCCCGTCATCGTCGCTATTCAAGGGGGTTGCATTGGTGGCGCGGTCGACATGGTGACAGCCTGTTGTTTGCGCTTTGCCAGTGCCGATGCGTTTTTCTGCATCCAAGAAATCAACATCGGCATGGTGGCCGATGTCGGTACCTTGCAGCGCTTGCCCAAGCTCATTCCGATGGCGGTGGCCAAAGAACTGGCCTACACCGGTCGCCGCATGGGGGCTGAGCAAGCCTTGCAACACGGCTTGGTGAACCAGGTGTTGCCCGATGCGGCCAGCACCCTGGAAGCGGCCATGAAAGCCGCGAAGGAGATTGCCAGCAAGCCACCGATTGCGATTGCCGGCACCAAGCAAGCCCTGCACTATGCGCGGGACCACAGCACCGAAGATGCTTTGAAACAAATGGGTTGGCTGCAAAGCGGCATTTGGAGCAACCGCCATGTGCAAGAAGCCATTGGCGCGTTTCAAGCCAAACGTGCAGGCCACTATCCTGAATTGGCGGAACTCAAGTCGTTCAAAGACTGAGGTTCATTGCCGTGCGTTGCGCACATTGGCCGGCATGGCTTGCGGGTGGCTGCTGCGCCAAGGGTTGATGTCCACACCACCACGCCGGGTGTAACGCGCATACACAGTCAGCTTGCTGGGTTGGCAGCGCGTCCAGATGTCCATGAAGATGCGCTCAACGCAATGCTCGTGGAATTCATTGTGGTTGCGAAAACTCACCAGGTATTGCAACAAACCAGCTTGCTCAATTTGCGGTCCGCTGTAGCTGATGGCCACACTGCCCCAATCGGGTTGCCCGGTCACCAGGCAATTGCTTTTGAGCAAATTGCTGCACAGGGTTTCGGTCACCGGCTTCTCATGCTGGGCGGCTTTCAGCAACTGTGGTGCAGGTTGAAATTCTGTGCATTCCAAATCCAAGCGATCGAGGTCCACACCTTCAAGCTCTTGCACTTTTTCACGCGCAAACTGCTCTGGGGTGAGCAACTGCACGCCCACACCCGCTTGCATCGGGCCACCGCGCCACACCGCCTCACTCAGGTCTTGTTGCATCACGTCGCGCACTTGCGCCAATGACTCGAACCGGCTGTTGTTGAAACTGTTGAAGTACAGCTTGAGCGATTTGCTCTCCACCAAATGGGTGCTTTCACAAGGCACCACCAAACGGCCCAGTGCCACTTGGGGTTTGCCACGCATGTTCAACCAACTCAGTTCATACGCTGTCCACAAATCAGCGCCGACAAACACGGGTTGACCCGCGATACCCAATTGTTCTCTTTGTGTCGCCCTGGGCAAAGGAAACAGCAATTGGGGGTCGTAGTGATCGGCGTAACTGGCGGCCTTGCCCAGCTGGGATTGTTCAGGGGAGTTCATGCAGGAGAGTGAGCGTTCAAGAAGGGCAACAAGCGATTGGTCAGCAAGGTGACCGCACCAGGTGGGAAGTCGTGGCCCATGCCATCGATGCCCAAGAGTTTGGCGTGAGGGATGCGTTTGGCAATGTCTTCACCACAGGCGTAAGGCAACAAGGGGTCGGCTTTGCCATGCATCACCAAGGTGGGAGCTTGGATGTTGTGCAGCAATGCAGCACGGCCGCGGTCGGCCATCACGGCCAGCATTTGCCGATACGCCCCCAAGGGTCTTGAACTGCGCCTGATGGAATCGTCCACCAATTTTTGTTGCGACCCTTCAGGGTGTTCAAACCCCGGACCAGCCAGGCCTTTGACAAACCGCAACGCGTGTTGCCGCGCCGCTTCTGGCCCGGCGGCAGGTGGCGTCATGAGGATGCGTCGCATGGCCGATTTGGGACCAGGCAAGCCCTTCGCCCCACTGCTGCTCATGATGTTGGTCATGCTCAGCACACGCTCAGGCGCATTCAGGCACACGCGTTGGGCAATCATGCCGCCCATGCTGACGCCGACCAAATGGGCTTGCTGAATTTTCAAGTGATCAAGAACGGCCAGTGCGTCCTGTGCCAAGTCTTGAACGCTGTATGGGGCTTGTGGGTTCAAACCCAGCTTTTGCTGAAACATGAACCACAGCAAATTCGGCGCGAGACAGTCATCCATGGACTGCGACAGGCCCATGTCGCGGTTGTCAAACCGCACCACGCGAAACCCTGCTTGATGCAGTTGATGCACCATCTCGTCTGGCCAGACGATGAGTTGCATGGACATCCCAGCGATCAACAACACCGCAGGCCGATCCCGCTCTCCCGTGTCTTCCACTTCCAGGCGCAAGCCATTGGCGAATATTTGCATTTTGTTCAATCGTTGAGGTGACGGCGAAACACCAAAGTATCGTCGTTGGACACACTGGGCGCGAAGGCATAGCCATCGAGGTTGAAGGCTTGCAAGGCTTGAGGTTTTTTCAGTTGATGTTGGATGGCGTAACGCGCCATCAAACCACGGGCACGTTTGGCAAAGAAGCTGATGATCTTGTACTGACCATTTTTATGGTCTTGAAACACACACTCGATCACCCGCGCTTGCAAGACTTGGCGGTCCACCGCTTTGAAATATTCTTGCGACGCCAAATTGACGATGACCGGGTCTTTTTCAAGGGCCAGTTGGGCATTCAAATGCTGGGCTATTTGCGCCCCCCAGAATTGATACAGGCTTTTGGCTTTGCCATGTTTGAGCGCCGTGCCCATCTCGAGGCGATACGGCTGCATCAGATCCAGGGGTTTCAACACCCCGTACAAACCACTCAGAATGGCCAAATGGTTTTGCGCCCATTGCAAGTCTTTGGGTTTCAAACTTTTGGCGTCCAAGCCTGCGTAAACATCGCCATTGAAAGCCAACACCGCAGGTCGGGCGTTGTCTGTCGTGAATGTGGGCGACCAGGCTTTAAAGCGATCGGCATTCAGTTGTGCCAAAGGCGCACTCAAGTCCATCAAGTCCGCAATTTGCTTGGGCGTTTTCTTTTTCAGGGTGCTGATCAGGTCTGCCGACTGCGCCACAAACTGCGGTGCGCTGGCTTGCACCGGTGGCAAGGGGGATTCGTAATCGAGGGTTTTGGCAGGTGACAGCAGGAAAAGCATGGAGAGCATTATCTGTGCATACAGGGTATTGCAATCATTTTCATTTATGGAAATTCAGGCACAAGAACGACTTTGATGATCTTAATATTGGGCCATCTGACATCACCCTATCAAGGACAGACATGCTTGAATTGCGTCCAAACTGCGAATGCTGCGACAAAGATCTGCCTCCGCAGTCAAGAGAAGCACTCATCTGCTCCTTCGAATGCACATTTTGCAAGTCGTGTGCTGAGATACACCTAAACGGAATGTGTCCCAATTGTGGCGGTGAACTTTTAACTCGCCCTGTGCGCCCTGAGAGCAAATTAGCCAAATATCCAGCCTCACAAGATCGAGTTTTGAAGAAGCAATCTTGCACATAAACACTTATAAATTACTTATAATCAATCTTGAATCAAATCAACTGGCTGCCAAGGTCGCTTCGACAGTTGCGCAAAATCGACCCCAAAGATGGTGCCAAGATTCGAGCTGCAGTGACTGACGAATTATCTGATTTGAACCAATCGCGAAACGTGAAAGCGTTGAAAGACCATGAATACAGTTATCGCTTGCGGGTGGGTTCATTCCGCGTATTCTTTGAATACGACGGATCCATTCACGTTGTAATGATTGAAGAAGTAAGGAAACGAAATGAACGCACGTACTGATTTCCAAATCATTTTGGGCAAGGATGGGAAGCCTGCATTCGTTGTTTTGCCCTATGAAGATTTTAAAAAAATAGGCTCAGCCAGCAGCCTGAGTACTGTCCCCAATCGTGTTGTGAATTTATCCTTTGACAAAGATTTAACACCCATGGCTGCTTGGAGAGAACACCTTGGCTTGACTCAAGCAGACGTGGCAACGCGCATGACTATTTCTCAGTCAGCTTATGCCCAAATGGAACGAGTCAAAAATCCACGCAAATCAACTTTGGAAAAAGTTGGCAAAGCGCTTGGACTATCCTTGGATCAACTTCATTGGTAACAGTTATTTCAAATCCCCAGCCAAGGACGCCAAAGCGTCTTCTGCGATGTTTGTATGGGCTGGATAGTGGGTGTGGTCACACCCGAGTTTGGCGGCTGCACCGGCCTTGAGGGCGGCTTTGGTGGCCGCATCAAATTCAAAGCGCACGAAGTGAACCGCTGAGGTTTTTTCATCGTTTTCGCGGTCCAGGTCTTCATCGGCAATGGCATACACCCGCGCATGTCCTTCGACTTCAATGAACATGCGGTCTTCCACGCCAATGAGCCGCGCCAATTCGCGCTTGCGTTCGTTCACATCGGGGTACTCGATCAGCATGGTGGCTTTCCAGTTGCTGCCTTCGGGCACCAGCGGCGCATACGCATCAATCTCTTGCTGAATGCCGTCTTCCTCGAAGATTTTTTCGATCCGCAGCATCTCCTGAATTTGATAGCGGATGGTGGTTTCGCTTTCAAACTGCAAAGTGATGTGCTCGCCCAAATGCACCGAGCGCAGCTTGCGGTGTGCCAGCACCTCGGCTTTGTGGGTCTTGCGAAATTTGCTGTAAGCCTCCAAGGTCATGAGGCTGTCGGCGGTGATGTGTCCGGTGAGTTGCATGTCTTGCTTTCAAAGAATTGGAATCTGACCCCGATTACTTCAGGCCGTAGGCTTTGGCCACGAGACTGAGGGGGTGTTGAAGTTCGGGCACGGCTTGGCCACTGGCCTCAAAGCCTTGGGCGATGTGGTGACCGCCCAGCGGGCAGTCTGAGCTGATGTAGTCTGGGGTGCTGCCGTCTTTCATGGTGGCCATGGCTTTGACCACCGGCTTGGCCAATTTCATGGCAAAGGCATGGGTGGCTTTTTTCACACCATAGGTGCCCGCATGACCCGAACACCGTTCAATCGTGTTGATGGTGGTGTCGGGAATCATTTTGAGCATTTCTTCGGTTTTCTTGCCGATGTTTTGCACCCGACCATGGCAAGGAATTTGATAGCTGATGTTGCCCAAGCTTTGCGGAAATTCGGTTTTCAACAAGCCATCGCGCTTGCGAGCCATCAGGTATTCAAACGGGTTCCACATGTGCGCTTTGACGAGTTGCGTTTCAGGATCGTGGGGGTACATCAGCGGCAGTTCTTGTTTGAACATCAAGGTGCAAGAAGGCACCGCACTCAAGATGGCATAACCCTCTCGCGCGTACTTGGCCAAGATGGGGATGTTGACTTGCTTGTTCTCGTCCACGGATTGCAAGTCGCCCAATTCCAGCTTGGGCATGCCGCAGCATTTTTCTTTGGACACCAACTCGTAAAGGATGTCGTTGTGGTCGAGGATCTTCAGCAAATCCAGGCCAATGCCGGGCTCGTTGTAATTCACATAGCAGGTTGAATAAATCACCACTTTGCCGGGCGTCTTTTCGCCATCAACCACTTTTTGGGTATGGGCCTTGGGCGCTTGGCTGCGGAACTTTTGGGTGGCCAATTCGGGCAACCACGCGTCTTTGTCCACGTCCAAAGCGCTTTCCATCAATGAACGCGCCACACTGGTTTTGTTCAAAGCATTGACCGCTTGCACCACGATGGGAATACCGGCAAATTGACCATGCACATCGGTGGAGGCCAAGAATTTATCGCCGGTCGTGACTTCGCCTTTTTGAAACTTGATGGCCTTGGCCCGCAACATCGTGTGGGGGAAATCCAGGTTCCATTCGTGCGGCGGCACATAAGGGCATTTGGTCAGGTAGCACAGGTCGCACAAATAGCACTGGTCCACCACTTTCCAATAATCTTTTTTATCCACGCCGTCCATTTCCAAGGTGGGGCTTTCATCCACCAAGTCAAACAGCGTGGGGAAGGAGCCGCACAAACTCACACAGCGGCGGCAACCGTGGCAGATGTCAAAAATGCGCTCCATCTCGGTGAGGCAGGCTTCCTCGTTGTAGAACTCGGGGTTCAGCCAATCCAAGGGATGGCGTGTGGGTGCTTCCAAGCTGCCTTCGCGTGCCATGGTTTTTATTCCTTCAGGGGGGATGCAAGGGAAACGGCTGTGCGTCTATCAAGACTCAGAGAGGGGCGCTGCAACAGGCGCAACGCCCAACCCTCAATGCTGAACAACGATCAATCGACCAATTCAGCCAATGCTTTGGCATAACGGTTGGCGTGTGAACGCTCAGCCTTGGCCAAGGTTTCAAACCAATCGGCGATTTCGTCGTGGCCTTCTTCGCGTGCAGTTTTGGCCATGCCAGGGTACATGTCGGTGTACTCGTGGGTTTCGCCAGCCACTGCGGCTTTCAGGTTGTCACGGGTGGCACCAATGGGCAAGCCAGTCGCGGGGTCGCCGCATTGCTCCAACCATTCCAAGTGACCATGCGCATGACCGGTTTCGCCTTCAGCGGTGGAGCGAAACAAAGCGGCCACGTCGTTTTGGCCTTCAATGTCAGCTTTGTTTGCGAAATACAAATAACGGCGGTTCGCCTGTGATTCGCCTGCAAATGCGGCTTTCAGGTTTTCTTCCGTCTTGGAGCCTTTGAGTGCTGCCATGAAATATCTCCTTGGTTGATGAATAAGCTTTGACTTGATTGCCAAAGTCAAGGCGGAGGTTACTCCTTGTCTGAAACAAGCGTCCAATCGAGCGTCTCAATCTTCTTTATTAATGATTTCTATTGCAACGGTAGGTATTTCTCCTTGGCACTATGACGGATGGTTGGCCAGTAAACTGAACCGACATGAGCAAAACCACCACCCGCGCCAAGCCTGTGCATCAAGCGCAATCGGCCTCCACCAGCAGCTACACCTTGCCGCAATACCCTTTTGTGGTGCCCGATGAATTGCGCACCCGTAGCGTCAAACACCACCCCATCGTCATTGTGGGGGCGGGTTTGAGTGGCCTCACGCTGGCATGCAAGTTGGCGCACTTAGGCATTGCAGCGGTTGTGCTGGATGAAGACAACTCGGTGGGCGTCAAAGGCGCCTCATCTCGGGGCATTTGTTACACCCAACAATCACTCGAAATCTTTGAACGCTTGGGCATCTACCAACAGGTGGCAGCCAAAGGTGTGGCTTGGCATGTGGGCCGCACCTTTGCGGGTCATGATGAAGTCTTTTCATTTGACTTGCGTGACCGTGCGCAGTTCTCGGTCAGCCAACAACCACCCTTCATCAATATCCAGCAGTTCTACATCGAGCTTTACTTGGTAGAACGCATTCAAGCCTTGAACCAAGCAGGCGCCCACATTGACCTGCGCTGGTCTTCCAAAGTGGTGAAGTTCAAGCAAGATAAACGGTGTGCGTCGTTGGTGGTGAACACCCCGAAAGGCAGTTACACCATCGAAGCCTCGCATGTGATTGACGCTACAGGCTCGCACACACCCTTCCATGCTTGGTGCAATGTGACGATGGACAGCAAACGCGGCGACGACCGTTGGTGCATTGCCGATGTGCGTTTCAAAGACACGCCGCCGCCCGAACGCCACACCTGGATTGAAGCGCCGTTCAACGACAACCGCGCTGTTTGGCAGCACCTGATGGGCGACGATGTTTGGCGCATTGATTACCAAATGCCCCCCGACGCGGACCCGGCGTATGTGAGCCGCGAAGACGTGGTGCGCGAGCGCTTGGCCAAACAATTTGGCAAGGGCGTGAAATGCGACATTGTGTGGGTGGGTCCCTATGCCTACAAATCCCAATGCCTGCATCAATTGCAACACCAGCGGGTTTTTTTCATTGGCGACACAGCCAAAGTGGTGAGCCCATTTGGAGCACGTGGTGGCAACACCGGCATTGCCGACGCCGACAACCTGGCTTGGAAATTAGCGGCTGTCATGCGTGGTCAGGCACCCCCAGCGCTGCTCAACAGCTATGGCCAAGAACGTTTGCAAGCCGCCAAGCGCAATGTGCAAGTCACCAACCGCACCGCGCGTTATTTGCGTGCGCCAGAAGGTGTTGAACGCTTGTTCCGCGATGCCAGTATTGGCTTGGCCAAACAACATGCTTTTGCCCGACCACTGATCAACACTGGCCGCATGGCCGAGGCGAATCGCTATGCGGTGTCCGATATTTGCAAGCCCGAGGGTGGCTGGATGGTGCAAAACGTGGGCTTGCTATTGGCCAAAGGACACGCAGGCAGTTTGAGTGATTTGCTGCAATGGGCCGATGGCAGGATGTTGCTGCTGGTGTTTGGTGCGTTGAAGCGCAGCGACATTCAAAAACTGGCTTTGCTCAGCATGGGTACCCCTGTTCGCATTGTGCAAGTGGTACACAAAACACGAGGCGATGCCAGGGAGCACGTGCTGGACAAAAACAAACAGTTGCGCAAAGCCTGTGGTGCGGATGGGCATGGCTGGGCTTTGTTGCGCCCCGATGCGTATTTGGCGGCCCGCGGCCAACACATTGACGGCAAACTCATCAACGCCATCGCCCAATCTTTGGCCCTGCATTGAACAAATGGATCTCACCATGACCACCACCTTGAAAATTGATTTCGTCTCTGACATTGCCTGCCCCTGGTGTGCCGTGGGTTTGGGTGCCCTGGAACAAGCCTTGGACACATTGCAAGGGGAAGTCAAAGCAGATATTCATTTCCAACCCTTTGAACTCAACCCAAACTTGGCTGAAGGTGGTCAAGACTTGTTTGAACACCTGAATCAAAAATACGGATCAAGTGCAGAACAGCAAGCGCAGATGTACCAAAACATCAAGGCCCGTGGTGCCGAAGTGGGTTTTGCTTTTCACCCGACGGGCCGTGGCCGCATCTTCAACACCTTTGATGCTCACCGCTTGCTGTATTGGGCCGAAGTCACAGCTGACGCCAGCACACAGCATCGCTTGAAAAAAGCATTCTTTGAAGCCTACCAAGGGCGCGGTGAAAACATCGAATCACACGCGGTGCTGCTGGCTGTGGTGAACAGCTTGGGGCTGGATGGGGCGGCCGCGCAATCGGTGTTGGAAAGCGATGCCTATGCCCAAGAAGTGAAAGAGCGCGAGCACTTCTATACCAATGCAGGCATCAGTGCCGTGCCAGCTGTCATCATCAATGACCGCCACCTGATTTCAGGTGGTCAGCCTGCGCATGTGTTTGCGCAGGCCTTGCGTGACATCGCGGCCCAAACCTGACAGCGTCAAGCAACTTGCGTGGTCGCTTGGCTTGCCTGGTGTTTGACACGGGCGTTTCTGGCGGCCACCACGTCCTTGGCCACCGACACCGCCGTGGCCGCTGACAAGGTCCAGCCCAAATGCCCATGCCCTGTGTTGTAAAACACATTTGGTGCCTTGCCCGGACCCACCTTGGGCAGCATGTTGGGCATCATCGGGCGCAACCCAGCCCAGGGCGTGAATTGCCGCGTGCTGATGCCTGGAAAGCACTGTGCCACCCAATCGACCAAGGGTTGAATCCGGTCGGCTCGGATGTCTTTGTTGAAGCCGTTGAACTCGGCGGTGCCTGCCACCCTGAATCGGTTCACACCCAAACGACTGCTGACCAATTTGGTGGCGTCATCCAGCAAGCTCACCTGTGGCGCACTGGCTTGGCTTTGGGCATCGTCCAAATTCACCGTGATGGAATACCCTTTGACAGGGTACACATTCACGCGGTCGCCCAGTTGCACGGCCAGTTCACGGCTGCTGGTGCCACAACAAACCACCACGGCGTCAGCGGTTTGAGAACAGAATTGGGATTCTTTTTCATAAACAAGTTGAACCCGCTCGCCCGTGGTGTTGACGCTGGTCACGTCACAGTCGTAAATGGTTTGCACGCCCAAGCGCTCTAGTGCCTGAGATAGACCATACGTGAATTTGTGAATATCACCGGTGCTGTCACTCTCGGTGAAAAAGCCGCCATAAAAAGAGCCGTGCAAAGTCGGTTCAATCCGCTGCATTTCTTCAGGTGTCACTGCTCTGCGCTCTAAGCCGCCTTTTTGCAGCAAGGTGCTGACTTTGGCCGCATGCTTGTAACTTGCTGGGTCACGGTAGATGTGCAAAATCCCCTCGCGCTTCAAATCAAAGTCGATGTTTTCTTGTTGCGCCCAAGCAAACAAGTAGTCCCGCGCTGCAATGGCCAATTGGGCGGTGTAAATGGTGTTGGCTTCGTAGTGGGGCAATTGCGCTACGAACTCGGTGAGCCATGACCATTGGTGCCAACTGGCTTTGGGGTGAAACAGCAAAGGTGCATCGCGTCGGGCTAACCACTTCATGCCCTTGACCAACGTAGACCAGTGGTTCCAAACTTCGGCATTTGAAGCGGAGAGTTGTCCGCCATTGGCATACGAGGTTTCCATGCCTGCGTAGCGGTGACGTTCCAAAAGCGTGACGGCAAAACCTTGTTGAGCCAAGGCATAAGCTGTGGTGACACCGGTGATGCCACCACCAATGACGGCGATGTGTTTCATGACGAATCCTCAATGAGTCCATGGAAGGGAGACGCACAGCACCCTGCTGAGCATCACCCCCTCTGTGCTGGACCTGAGAGATTCACGCATCGCGCCAAGGCGATGGCTTGCTCCTTCGGTGTGCAGATTGACCATCTTCTGCAACTCTTCAGAGTTCTACTTTGTCACCGGTCCTGGGGCCTGAGAGATTCCGGGGCGGTTGCTCCTTCGGCGGTGTTATGGGACACACTCTCCCGGTGACATCAGCCAAAAGTATAGCTGGACGCAGAACCCTAGAATCAGGGCTTACAGCGCCTACTTCTCTCGTCTTCTTTCAACGTCTGCCTCGCATGTCCACAACTTCAGCTCAACCCGGCTTAGACAGCCTGTCCAAATCCTTTGAACCAGCCGCTTTGGAAGCCCATTGGGGCCCTGAGTGGGAAAAGCGAGGCTACGGTGAGGCGGGTTTTCGTGGCACCGGTCAACCGCTTGCAGATCAACCAGCGTTTGCCATTCAGTTGCCGCCACCGAACGTGACCGGCACTTTGCACATGGGTCATGCGTTCAACCAAACCATCATGGACAGCCTGACGCGCTACCACCGGATGCGCGGCTTCAACACCGTGTGGATTCCCGGCACCGACCATGCAGGTATCGCCACGCAAATCGTGGTGGAGCGTCAGTTGCAAGCCCAGGGCATCAACCGCCATGACATGGGGCCCACGCCCGCGCAAGCACGCAAAAACTTCATCAGCAAAGTCTGGGAATGGAAAGAGCAATCTGGTAACACCATCACCCAGCAAATGCGCCGCATGGGCGACAGCGTGGACTGGACGCGCGAATACTTCACCATGGATGAGAAGTTGACGCCGGTGGTGACCGACACCTTCGTGAAGCTTTACCAACAAGGCTTGATTTACCGAGGCAAGCGTTTGGTCAGTTGGGACCCGGTGTTGCAAAGTGCAGTGTCTGATTTGGAAGTGGAAAGCGAAGAAGAAGACGGCTCTCTTTGGCATATCTGTTATCCCTTTAGCAACGGTCCACAAAAAGTAGCAGGTGAAACCGTGAAAGGTTTGGTGGTGGCCACCACGCGCCCTGAAACGCTGATGGGTGACGTGGCGGTCATGGTGCATCCGGAGGATGAGCGTTACGCCCACTTGATTGGTCAACAAGTTGAGTTGCCTCTGTGCGGCCGCACCATCCCCGTGATTGCTGACGACTATGTAGATCGCGCCTTCGGCACTGGCGTGGTGAAAGTGACGCCCGCTCACGATACGAACGACTACGCCGTCGGACAACGGCACCACCTGCCCATCATTTCAGTGCTGAATTTAGATGTCACGGTCAATGACCAGGCCCCTGAAAAATACCGCGGCATGGATCGGTTTGTGGCCCGTAAAGCTGTGGTGGCCGACTTGGAAGCACAAGGCTTGCTTATTGAAATCAAAAAGCACAAGCTCATGGTTCCGCGTTGTGCGCGTACAGGTCAAATCATTGAACCCATGCTGACCGACCAATGGTTTGTCGCCATGAACAAGGTCAGCCCGCAAGACGCCACTGGCAAAAGCATCGCGCAAAAGGCCATTGATGCCGTGCAGTCAGGTGAAGTGAAGTTCGTGCCTGAAAACTGGGTGAACACCTACAACCAGTGGATGAACAACATCACGGATTGGTGCATCAGCCGTCAACTCTGGTGGGGCCATCAAATCCCCGCTTGGTATGACGAAGACGGCAAGGTTTATGTGGCGCACAACGAAGCCGAGGCCCAAGCCCAAGCGCCAGGCAAAACACTGCGCCGAGATGAAGACGTGCTTGATACTTGGTATTCAAGTGCATTGGTGCCCTTCAGTACATTGCAGGCCAAGTCTGGTGCGACGCTCGGCAACGCTTCTGCCAACAAACTCTCAGACACCGACTTGTACCTGCCCTCCAGTGTCTTGGTTACCGGCTACGACATCATCTTCTTCTGGGTCGCCCGCATGATCATGATGACCACGCATTTCACCGGCCAAGTACCCTTCAAGCATGTCTACATCCACGGTTTGGTGCGTGATGCCCAAGGCAAGAAGATGAGCAAGTCCGAGGGCAATGTGCTGGACCCCGTGGACCTGATTGACGGCATTGCACTGGAACCTTTGCTGGACAAACGCAGCCAAGGTTTGCGCAAGCCCGAGACCGCCCCGCAGGTGCGCAAAAACACCCAAAAAGAATTTCCTGAAGGCATTCCGGCCTATGGCGCTGACGCTTTGCGTTTCACCTTTGCAGCCTTGGCCAGTTTGGGACGCAGCATTAATTTCGACAGCAAACGCTGCGAGGGCTATCGCAATTTTTGCAACAAATTGTGGAACGCCACGCGCTTTGTTTTGATGAACTGTGAAGGTCAAGATTGCGGCCTGATGGACCACACCAAAGCAGACTGTGCGCCGGGCGGCAAAGCACATGGCTACATGCACTTCAGCCAAGCCGATCGTTGGATTTCATCGGTGTTGCAACAAGTCGAGGCAGATGTGGCCAAAGGCTTTGAGGAATACCGCCTGGACAACGTCGCAACGGCCCTCTATGAATTTGTGTGGAACGAGTACTGCGATTGGTATTTGGAAATCGCCAAGGTGCAAATCCAAACAGGCGGCCCAGCCGAACAACGCGCGACACGCCGTACCCTCATCCGCACCTTGGAAGCCATCCTTCGTTTAGCGCACCCCATCATTCCCTTCATCACCGAAGAACTGTGGCAAAAGGTGGCACCCGTGGCGGGCATGCCCGGCGAGTCGGTCAGCATTGCACGCTACCCCGAAGCACAGCTGAACAAAATAGACCCGCAAGCCATCGCCAATGTGCAGCAACTCAAAGCCTTGGTGGATGCCTGTCGCAATTTGCGTGGCGAAATGAACGTCTCCCCTTCCACCCGCATGCCGATGTTTGTGTTGGGCAACGCCGAGTTCATGCGCAGCAATGCAGCCGTGCTGCAAGCCCTGGCCAAACTCAGTGAGGTAAAAGTTTTTGACGATGAAGCGTCATGGCAAGCTGCCGCGCAAGCCGCGCCCGTGGCAGTGGTGGGCGAAACCCGTTTGTGCTTGTTCATCGAAGTCGATGTCGCCGCCGAGAAAATCCGCTTGGGCAAAGAAATTGCGCGTTTGCAAAACGAAATCGCCAAGGCCCACGGCAAGCTCAGCAATGAAGCCTTTGTGGCCAAAGCGCCGCCAACAGTGATTGCACAAGAGCGTCAGCGGGTCGCTGACTTCGAAGCCACGTTGCTCAAAGTGGCTGATCAGTTGCAGAGGCTCGGCTAGTACTTTTCAAGCTTCTGCTACAAGCTGGCCACGGCGGGCTCGGTCGCCTCTCACCGCCGCAAGCGGCAACGTTCGAGTCGATCCGACCCGCCATGCCCATCTTTTCGTAAATGGAGGGGTTGAGATCGCTTAACGTCTTTTGAGCACGTGGATAAAGTCTTCGCCCACCGTCTCTTGCGACATCAATTCATTGCCGGTTTGTTTTGAAAAAGCAGCGAAGTCGCGCAACGAGCCTTTGTCCGTGGACACCACTTTCAGCAATTGACCGCTTTGCATGGCGGTCAATGCTTTCTTGGCTTTCAAAATGGGCAAGGGGCAGTTCAAGCCCCGCGTGTCTAATTCTTGATCGATCTGCATAGCGGTCATTCTAAATTTTGCGCGTCGCGCTCTTCCCAACTCATGAAACGCGGCTCAATGCCCTGTGTGCGCAACCAATCAGCCATGGCATACCCCGTACCGGCAGGCCAGCAGATGATGTCTTGGTAGTTGTACAACTTGTACTCGGCCAACTCTGGGGACAAGCGAATGTCACCTTCGGCCACCGCATGGTAAGCAATGATGACTTGGTTCATGCGCTTAAAGTCATAGACCCCCACCAATCGCAAAGCAGTGACCTTCAAGTTGGTTTCTTCCGCCACCTCGCGAGTTATGCCTTCTTCAGGCGATTCGCCCGCTTCCATGAAGCCGGTGATGAGTGCAAAGCGCCGACCCGGCCAGGCCGCATTG
>CANFOQ010000020.1 GCA_947448745.1 Comamonadaceae bacterium | reverse complement strand
TTGACCCTGGGCGATGCGGCCAACGACAGCTTGGCGTTTGATGGTGGTTTGGTGGCAACCGCACCGAGTGGTCTGAGCTTGGGCGGCACAGTGGGCACCACCAACACCGCCATGGTCTTGGGCGACAACGACACGGCGCTGGTGCTGAATGACCACCTGACGCTCAGCACAGCCCATGGTGCGTTGACCATCAACGGCGCTGTCATCGGCAGCACCGCCAACACCCAGTCACTGACTTTGAATGCTGGTGCATCAGGTCTGGTGGATGTGACAGCTGCCATCGGTCAAACCACATCACTCAAGACCTTGACACTGGCGAACAGCAACGGCGCCACCTTCCATGCACCAGTGAAAGCAGACACTGCCGTGGTGCTGAGCAACACCACGGCAGGTCAAACCATCCGCTTTGCCGATGACTTGAGCACCGCTGCACTGACCACCACAGCCAATCCTTACCACCTGGCATTGGTGGGCGGCAACACGCACGTCAGTGGGGCCACCAGCTTCTTGAACATGGGCAGCTTGACCTTGGGCGATGCGGCCAACGACAGCTTGGCGTTTGATGGTGGTTTGGTGGCAACCGCACCAAGTGGTCTGAGCTTGGGCGGCACAGTGGGCACCACCAACACCGCCATGGTCTTGGGCGACAACGACACGGAGCTGGTGCTGAATAATCGTTTGACCTTGACAACCGGAAATGCTGCACTGATTTTGGACGGAGCTGTTTCCGGGGCGCATGATTTGATCCTCAACAGCGCTGGTCTCACGAGCATTGTTCAAGCGTTGAGTGTTGCCAGCATCACAACCGATGCACCAGGCAGTTTGCTTCTTCAGGGCGGTTTGATCACGACCACCGGTGCACAGAACTATGGTGATGCAGCCAGCTTGGGTGCCAACACCACGCTCAGCAGCACTGGTGGCGGCAACATCAGCATTGCAGACACACTGAATGGTGCATACACCTTGGATGTGAACACAGCAGGTGCAACCAACTTTGGTGGTGCCGTGGGTAACAGCGCAGCATTGGTCAGCTTGAGTACCAATGCTGGCGGCACCGTGACGATCCAAGGAGATAGCATCACAACCACAGGTGCACAAACCTATGGTGAAGCCGTCACTTTGGGTGCCGACACCATACTCACCAGTACATCTGCTGGCAACATCCGCTTTGCCAACACCTTGAATGGTGCTTACAACTTGGCCATCCGTACCTCGAGCGACACCCTCTTTGGTGGCGCGGTTGGTGCAAACGTAGCCTTGAGCAGCATTGATGTGACGGGTGATTTGCTTGTGAATGGCGCTTCCGTGTCAACCACCGGGCTTCAAACCTACAGCGGTCTGGTGACCCTTGGCCGGGACGTTTCATTCACGTCGTCTCAAAACACCGTGAACTTCCTGCGCATCTCAGATGCTGGGGCTAACCATGATCTTGATCTGAACATTTTCAATGCATTGGTCTTGGGGGAGGTGGACATCGGCGGTGACTTCCACGCCACCACCATCATCAGCCGCAACGCAGCGGACAACAGCGCGAAAACCGCCATCACCCAAAAACCCAACGCCACGATAAAGATCGGTGGCACCACCACCTTCACCGCAGACAGCGGCCGGTCTCAAGTGGCGAACTTGAGCAACGCAGGCAACGTGTTCACAGGAGTTTTGAAGATTGATGAAGCCAACCTTGGGTCGTGGAATGACATCTCGGTGTCCAGTGCATCTGCCTTGCGCTTGGCCAACTTGCAAAGTGGCGGCAACGTGAGCTTGAACACCCTGGGGGCGCTCGTCACTGACAGCATCACAGCTTCGGGCAACTTGCAGGTCAACAGCCACGGATCGGCAGTGACTTTGGGTGCGACCGTATTGAGCGGCTTCTTGGATGTGCAAACCATCGGTGGAGAAGTGCGTGCGGGTCAGTTGACCGTGAGTGGCACGACCTCGGTGGCCGCAGGCGCTGGGAATGTCTTCTTGGACAATTCGAACAATGTGTTTGGTGGTGATTTGTCCGTTCAAGGTCACACCACAGCAGTGGCAACCAGCACCAACTTGCGCTTGGGCAGTGTTCAAAACACCGGGCCCATGAGTTTGCGGGCGCCCAATGGATCGATCGATTTGGGAACGGCCTTCATTGTGGGTGGCGACTTGACCTTGGAGAGCTTTGGCGACATGAATCTGGGTGGCGCCAATATCACGGGTAACTTGAACATGCGCAGCACCGCTGGGAATGTGAGTTTTGGCGATGCCAACGTCGATGGAAGTTTGTCGGCAGCCACCCAAGGTGGCGTGGTTGACTTGGGCAAAGCACGTGTCGGCGGCAACTTGGATGTTCAAACCCAAGGGGGCAACATCGTACAAAGCACTTCACCTGGCGCGACCTTGGCTGTAGCAGGTACAAGCCGTTTGAGTGCAGGGACGGGCAACATCGTTTTGCCAAATGTACCCAACCGGTTTGCAGGTGCCGTGACGCTTGATGCCAAGGATGTGGTGTTGACAGCGACCGGTGGTTTGAACTTGACCGCCAGCAATGTGTCGGGCTCTTTGGCCTTGACGGCGGTTACCGGCAGTGTCACCCAGTCGGGGCCATTGACCGTGGCAGGCGTCAGTCAAATCAGTGCGTTGCAAGGGGATGTGATCTTGGACCAAGCCAATCAGTTTGCGCAATCGCTTTCGTTGAACGCTATCAACGCCACAGTCCAATCAGCCACTGGTTTGCAATTGGGTGAATCGACCTTGACAGGCCAGTTCACGGCCAATGTCGCGCAAGGTGACCTGACGCAAACAGGCGCACTGAAAGTGAGCGGCACCAGCAAGCTGAACACCCCCGCAGGCAACATTGTCTTGACCGATACCGACAATCTGTTTGGCGACAAGGTGGATGTGAAAACATCAGGCCAACTGAGCCTGACCAGCGCAGACAGCTTGAACTTGGGGACGGTGGATGTGACTGGTGACAGTTTGTTGCAAAGCCAAGGCAAGCTTGATTTGGGCACTGGTGCATTCAACGGCAAACTCAAGGCCAACAGTGGTGGTTTTGAAATCACTCAAACAGGCAAGCTCAACTTCTTTGGCGACACCGATTTCGATGCAGGCAGCGCCAAAATTGATTTGTTCAACCCCTACAACCAATGGCGCGGTGCCATCTTGTTCAAGGGCGGCATCATCTTGATCAACCACCCGGTCTTGATGAATGCAGTGAATGCAGGTACTTTGATGGTGCGAGCCGAAACCAGCATGCCCACACCCTCAGCGGTTGTGCAAATCGGTGGTGGCAAAACAAGCATGCTGCAACCCATGGCGGCCACACCCCGCTCGGGGCCAGCGGTTTCTGTGAAGGTTGATCAACCCTCGGCAAGCAACGGCAACGGCTTGATCACCGTGGCCTTGTCCTCTGAAACAGCTGCACCTGGCCGCAGTTTCAGCTTTGAGATTGATCCAAAAATGTTGGCCAATCAAGCTGCAGACACCAGCTTGAAGATTTCACAACTGGACGGCAAACCTTTGCCTGATTGGTTGCGTTATGAACCAGACACGAAAACCTTCACGGCCAAAGATATTCCGGCAGGGGCCTTCCCGCTGCAGCTCAAAGTGGGTGAGGTTGGGCAAGAAACCACCATGGTGATCAAAGAATCAGACACAAAACCATAATTTAAAAGTTCACCTTCATGTTATTGGCGGCAATTTGGTTCGCTTTTTCAGCCTGGTCTTCCTTGCTTTGGGTGTCTGATCGTTAAAGTCGCCAAAGATAATTCAAGTATTGGACTAGGGCGTGAGTTGTGCATAAAACCCTGACATGGATTCTGGCTGTTGCTGCAACTGGCATTGTGAGCCTGGCACTCTACAGGGTTGTTCCCAGAACCAAAGAGCAAGCTGTTGAGACTGCCATTTCAATGGCGCCTGCAGAGACAAAACAAACCCCTGATGACTCTCGACCATCAAGGATCAATCCCATGCCTTCAAGCCATTCTGAAACAGCTGTTGCACCGCCCAAGCAGCTGGTTTCAAAATCCAAGCGGCGTGATATGAAACAAATGCCCCCTGTCGAAAATCAGGCCAATGTGCCCTCAACAGAAGATCAGGCGTTCAAAGTTGATCCCCTGGTATTGAAGGAAATTCGATTCAAAGGTGTCAAAGCTTTTTCAAGTGAATCCGTGCAAGCCTTGGTCTCCAAGTTTGTTGGTATTCCGTTGGCCATTGAAGACCTCCCTGAAATTGCAGTTGCTGTCGAAAATTTCTATAAGCAAAATAATCATCTGGCACGGGTCATTCTGACGCAGCAAGAATTGACCAACGGGATTTTGACTTTGGATGTGATGGAGTCCGCTTTGTCGAAAGACAAAGTAGAGACCCAGTTGAGTGAGCTTTCAAATCAGCGAGAAATGGAAACCGACCAGCAGGTTGCAATCACAGCATCAAATGCAACGCCCAAAGAACCGGTCTTGAAATCCGAAGCAGCTCAACAATTACACACGCAAAATCATTCAAACGAAGCTGATTTGATTTTGAAAATGTACAAAAATCACAGTCGGCAATCAGAATTGATCTTTGATAATTTGGGAGAAACCAGGTATGGTGCCGAAAGAGTCGAAGGCCAATTCACTTGGTTCAATACTTGGCTACCCAATGACCAACTGCATCTCTCTGCTTTGATATCCAAAGGGTCAGAGTTTTTCAAAAGCAACTACAAGCTGCCCATTGGCACATCAGGCTGGAACCTGGGTTTGACGGCATCGGCCATGGACTACAAAGTCATCAGTGGGTTGCCTGGTGATTTGGGCGAACTTGGCAAGGTCTTTGCTGAAGCTGTGGAATTCAGTTACCCATTGTCCACAAGCTTCAATACAAAGAGCGAGTTGCGTTTGTCTGCGCAGGCTGCGCAATACACCCATGTCACTGCTGTTGGTTATTCACTGTCAGAGTACGACACAGAGGTGCTGGTGGCTGAGTTTTCTGGTGTTGATCGTGCCTTCACCCCTGCAAATGGCACTTTGAACTACGCGATTCAATGGCACATGGGTCAGTTGAATCTCGCCAATACAACCGTCAGTGCAGATGCCGATCAAGGTGGCTCCACCACCGCTGGGCAGTTCAACAAGATACGCACCCATGTGAGCTTCATGGAGCCGTGGTCACCCACCACAGATTTGTATGTTGGTCTGACAGGTCAATGGGCAGACCGAAATCTGACGTACGCAGAAAAATTACAAATGGGAGGAGCGCTTGGTATTCGGGCATATCCTGCCGGAACCGGTTCGGCAACAAACGGCCAAATGCTGAATTTGGAGCTGCGTCGACGTTTAGAAAATGGTCTGCTGTTGACTGGTTTCTATGATTGGGGCCATGTCGCCGAGATGATCAATCAAGATCCTGCAAGCCCTTCTAATTGGCCCAATAGCTATGAGCTCAAGGGCTACGGTTTAAGCGCCGCTTACAACTTCAACAATGGGACATCTGTGCAAGCCACGTGGGCAAGACGGGATGGCAATGATCCAAGGTCTGCAGATACAAATACCGATCATCCAACCGATCGCAACCGCTATTGGTTGCAAGTCAGGATACCGTTTTAAGACGCAAAGTTCAGTGGCAAGCCGACATAGTTTTCCGCCAGTGATGTGGACAGTGCTTGGCTGTGCACCAAATAGTCCAACTCGGCTTCTTGCATTTTTTGACCAAAGCCTGCGCTGTCGGGAAAGCGGTGCATCAAGGTGGTGAGCCACCAAGAAAAACGCTCGGCTCGCCAAACACGAGCGAGTGCACGTTGTGAGTAATGGTCAATCCCAACCGGGCTGCGCTCATTGAAATACTCGATGAGCGCACTGCTGAGGTATTTCACATCGCTGGCGGCCAGGTTCAAGCCCTTGGCTCCGGTGGGCGGCACGATGTGGGCGGCATCCCCCGCTAAAAACAAACGACCAAAGCGCATGGGTTCCGCCACGAAACTGCGCAGCGGTGCGATGCTTTTTTCAATCGACGCACCGGTGATCATGCGCTCGGCCATGTCAGGGTCCAGTCGCTTGCGCAATTCATCCCAAAACCGTTGGTCGCTCCAGTCTTCCACTTTGTCGCTGAGTGGGCACTGCACGTAATAGCGGCTGCGGGTCATGCTGCGCATCGAGCACAGCGCAAAGCCGCGGTCGCTGTTGGCATACACAATCGCATGGCTGGACACAGGCGGCACATCGGCCAACACCCCCAACCAACCAAAGGGATACACCTTTTCATACTCGGTGATGGCCTCTTTGGGCACACTGGCGCGGGCCACACCATGAAAACCATCGCAGCCTGCGATGAAGTCGCAGTGCAGCACATGAGACACGCCATCCTTCACGTAACGCACTTGCGGGGACGCGCTGTCAAAGTCGTGCAGGCTCACATCTGCCGCGCTGTAAACAGTGTCCAAGCCCAGTCGTTGACGTTGCTTCATCAGGTCGTGGGTGACTTCGGTTTGTCCATAGGCGGTCACCACCTTGCCGTCAGTGAGCTTCGTAACTTCAATCGGATGCCGGGTGTTTTTGAAGACCAACTCGATGCTGTGGTGGATGGTGCCGCCTTGCGACACGCCATCACCCACACCGGCTTCGTGCAGCAAATCGACCGAGACTTGCTCCAAGATACCCGCGCGTATGCGACTCAACACATAGTCAGGTGATTGGCGTTCGATGATGACGTGCTCGATGCCTGCCTTGTGCAGCAATGCACCCAACAACAGCCCAGAGGGGCCTGCGCCAATGATGGCGACTTGGGTACGGCTGTTGGACATGCTCAAACTCCGAGATGTTGATTCAAGACTTCTGGTTGGCTCAGCAGTTCAGCACTGGAACCTTGAAACACCACTTCACCTTTGACCAAGATGACGTTGTGCTGGGTGATTTGCGTCACATGCTGCCAATTCTTGTCAACAATCACAGTGCTGATGCCCGATTTCGCCACCAGCGCACAGATGCGCCAAATTTCCAAAGCGATGAGCGGCGCCAAGCCTTCGGTGGCTTCATCCAGCAACAGCAAGTCGGGATTGGTCATGAGGGCACGTCCGATGCTGAGCATTTGTTGTTCGCCACCGCTCAGTTGTTGCCCACCATGGCTCAGCCTTTCACCCAAGCGGGGAAAGGTGTCCAGCACACGTTGGTAGGTCCAGTCTTGTTGGCCACGCACACCAGGGCGGGCAGCCATCACCAGGTTTTCATGCACGCTCAGGTTGCCAAAAATGCCGCGTCCTTCGGGCACATAGGCCATGCCTTGGGTGGCAATGGCGTAAGGCGTTTGACCTTGAATGGCTTGGCCTTGAAATTCAATCTGTCCACTGCGGGGCTTGACCAAACCCACAATGCTTTTCAGCAAGGTGGATTTGCCCATGCCATTGCGACCCATGAGGCCAACAGTTTGACCGCGTTCAACTTGGAATGCCAAGTCGCGCAGGATGTGGCTGGCACCATAGTAAGTGTTCAGACCTTGAACCTGGAGCAATGTGCTCATGCTGTGGCCTCACCCAAATAAGCGGCTTGCACCTTGGCGTCACCACGGATGGTTTCTGGTGTGCCTGTGGCAATCACGGTGCCATTCACCATCACGGTCAGCACATCGGCCAAAGCAAACACAGCGTCCATGTCGTGTTCCACCAGCAGCATGGCATGGTCTTGTTTCAAGGCATGCAAGAGCTCAACCATGGTTTCGGCTTCCGCCGCACCCATGCCTGCAAGCGGTTCATCCAGCAGCAGCACATCGGGTTCGGTGGCCAAGACCATGGCGATTTCCAATTGACGTTGAATACCGTGGCTCAGAATGGCTGCGGTTTTATCGCGCACAGAAGTCAAGCCGGCCAAATCCAAGGCGCGTTCTGCGCGAGCCACCACACGGGGATTGTGGTCTGCGCGTGTGAACCAGGCCAGCGGATTGAAGGGGGCGTGCGCATCACGTGCTTGCGCAGCCAGCATGAGGTTTTCCCAAACACTGAGGGGCAAAAACACATTCGTTTTTTGATAGCTGCGGCCCAGACCTTGCAAAGACAAACGATGGTGCGGCCAACCGGTGACGGCTTGGCCTTTGAGCCACAACTCGCCACTGGTGGCTTTCACATCGCCGCTGAGCAAATGGGTGAGCGTGGTTTTGCCAGCACCATTGGGACCAATGACCGCATGCAACTGGTCTATGTACAGTGACAGCGACACATCGTTCACGGCCAGCAAACCGCCAAAGCGTTTGCTCAGTCCCTTGGCTTGCAACAAGGCATCAGTCATCTTGTTTCCTTGAACGCAGCAAACCCATCAGGCCTTGCGGGGCAATCACGACCACCAACACAATGAGTGAGCCCATCCACAGCTGCCAGTGCTTGCCCAAGTCAAACCCAGCTACTGTGGGCAAATCTTTGAAGACATGCATGAACAATTCGAAACCAAATGCCCCCAAGAGCGCACCCGCTACATTGCCCATGCCGCCCAAGATGACCATCATGATGGCGTGGGCGCTCATGTGAAAACCCATCAGCTCGGGATTCACATAGCCAGACTGTGCGCCCCACAAATAGCCAGCCAAGCCAGCCAGCGCACCAGCCAAAGTGAAAGCGGTGAGTTTGTAGCTGAAGCTGGCATAGCCCAGCGCTTGCGTGCGGTGCTCATTCAAACGAATGCCATTCAAGGTGCGACCAAACGGGCTCCACAACAAACGGCGCAAAAACTTGTAAACCAAGAGCATGCAGACCAAGGTGAAGTAGTACAGCACCAGCTTGTTTTCCAGGTCTAAGCCGAAAGCAGCAGGGCGCACATTGATGTAGACGCCGTCCGATCCACCCAAGCCTTTGTTGTCAAAGAACAGGTAGTAAAGCATTTGGGCAAACGCCATGGTGACCATGATGAAGTAAATGCCTTGTGTGCGCACCACAAAAAAACCAATCACCAAGGCCACCAAGGCCGAAGCCAAGATGGCCAGGGGCAGGCTGGTGAGGATATTGGCACCTGCATCTGCAGGTGACATGAAAGCCAATACATAACCAGCCAAACCAAAGTAGGCCGCATGACCGAGCGATACCAAGCCGGTGATGCCTTGCAATAAATCCAGGCTCATGGCGAAGATGGCCAAGATCATCATGCGGGTGACCATCTGGGTGTAGAAGTCTTGGCCCGCAAATGGGAAGGCCACCAGGGCCAACAGCCCCAAGGCCAACAAGACTTGCACGCTGCGCGGCAAGGTTTCAAGATGGGCTTGAGGGGCGCTCATTGTTTGAACAAGCCTTCTGGTTTGTAGAGCAACACAAGGGCCATCAACACATAGACCAACATGCTGGCAAATTGCGGCAACAGCACCTTGCCAAAGGTGTCCACCAACCCCACCAGCAAAGCAGCGGTCAGGGCACCGCGCACCGAGCCGATACCGCCAATGACCACCACCACGAAGCACATGATGAGCACTTGCGAACCCATGTACGGGTAGACACTGGACAAGGGCGCGATCAACATGCCACCCAAGGCGGCCAAGGCGACGCCCATGGCGAACACCAAGGCGTGCAGTCGCACAATGTTGACACCCAAGGCTTGCGCCATGTCACTGTTGAAGGCACCAGCGCGGATCTTCATGCCAATTTTGGTTTTGCTGATCAGCAACCACAGGCCCAGTGCCAGGCCCGAGCAAATGGCCAGCATGAACAACCTGTAGGCAGGGTAAGACAGTGTTTCCGTGAGGTTGATCGACCAATCCAGCACCTCGGGAATGGCCACGCTGTGCACATCGTCGCCCCACAACATGGAACGCAATTCTTCAAAGATGTAGATGAGGCCAAAGGTGAGCAACACCTGGTCGAGGTGGCTGCGATGATAGAAATGCTTGAAGAGTATTTTTTCAAGCAACCAACCAATGCCAATGCTGATGAAGGTGCCCACCACCACGGCCAGCGCCAAGTTGCCCCATGCTGCAGTGAGGGCATAGGCCAAATAAGCGCCCAGCATGTAGAAGCTGCCGTGGGCCAAATTCACCACGCCCATGATGCCGAAGATCAGCGTCAATCCCGCTGCCAGTAAAAAAAGCAGCAGGCCGTATTGAACGCTGTTGAGCAGCTGAATTAGAAAATTAGCGAGATCCATCAACCCAGCTTGCAACCAGCACCTGAGTCTGACAAGGCCTTGGCGGCCACGCTCAAGACCACGTTCTCTTTGCCTTTGACTTCACGCAGGTAGATGTCTTGCACCGGGTTGTGCGCTTTGCTCATGGTCCATTTGCCACGAGGGCTGTCAATGACCGCGGCTTCCATGGCGGCATACAAGGCCTTTTTGTTGGACAAGTCGCCGTTGACGGCGGCCGCGCCTTGCAGCAACAACTGGCCTGCGTCATAGCCTTGAACGGCATACACATCGGGTTGCATCTTGAAGGTTTTGGCGTAGGCCAAGCGGAAAGCATCGTTGCGCTTGGTGGCCAGTGAGGTGCTGTAGTGCAGGGTGGTCATGATGCCTTGCGCTGATGGTGCGAGTTCGTCATCGAGCAAGCCTTCGGTCAAGAAGCCCGAGCCATACAGCGGGATCTTGCCCTTCAAGCCAGCCGCAGCGTAGTCACGGATGAACTTGGAAGCACCACCGCCAGAGAAGAAACAAGCCACGGCATCAGGTTTGATGGATGCGATTTCTGTCAGCAAGGCTTGGAATTCCACATTCGGGAAGGGCAGGCCCAGTTCTTTCACGATGGTGCCACCAGCAGCCAAGTAACCTTCTTTGAAGCCTTCGCCAGCTTCGTCGCCCGCTGCGTATTTCCAAGTGATCCAAACAGCCTTTTTGTGGCCTTTGGCCATCATGGCTTTACCGAGCGCCAAGGTCGGTTGGCTGTTCGTGAAAGAAGTGCGGAATACATTGGGAGCGCACAAAGCGCGGGTGGCGGCGTGCATGCCGGCATTGGGGATGATGTTGAGCACACCGGTTTCACGCGCGACTTTGTGGATGCCCATTTGCACACCGGAGTGCACTGTGCCAATCAACACATCGACTTTGTCACGTTGCACGAGTTTGTTGGCGTTTTCCACGCCCTTGGAAGGTTCGGACTCATCGTCCACCTTGAAGAACTCGATCTCGCGACCACCGAGTTTGTTGCCTTTTTCTTCCAGCGCCATGCGAAAACCGTTGTCGCAAGCTTGACCCAGTTGGGCAAAGGTGCCGGTGTAGGGCAACATCAAACCGATGCGGATTTTGTTGCTCTGCGCGTGAGCGGGAATGAGCAAACCAGAGGAGGCAGCACCCAAAAGAGCAGCGGAACGGGTGAGAACAAGGCGGCGAGTGGTCATGTGGTTCTCCAAAAAAGAAGCAGGTTATTTTTATTGTGCAGCGCGCAGTTTAAACCGCTGAATTTTGCCGGTGGCGGTTTTGGGCAGTTCAGGAACAAATTCCACCCAGCGTGGGTATTTGTAGGGGGCCAGTTGCGATTTGACGTGGGCTTTCAGCGTGGCTTCATCCAAATTCATACCCGGCTTGGTCACCACATAGGCTTTGGGTTTGACCAGGCCTTCGTCATCGGGCACGCCAATCACTGCA
This sequence comes from Comamonadaceae bacterium, assembly GCA_947448745.1. Lineage (GTDB taxonomy): Bacteria > Pseudomonadota > Gammaproteobacteria > Burkholderiales > Burkholderiaceae_C > Limnohabitans. Next base: position 37,563 of record CANFOQ010000020.1, on the reverse strand, counting down.
GCTTCCAACACGCTGGGGTGGGTCATGAGCGAGGCTTCAACTTCAAAGGGCGAGACATAGATGCCACCAACTTTCAGCATGTCGTCAGAGCGACCACCGTAGGTGTAGTAACCATCCTCATCCCGGCTGTACTTGTCACCACTGCGGGTCCATTCACCCGCAAAAGTGTGCTTGGTTTTCTCGCGGTTGTTCCAATACATGATGGCTGACGAGGGCCCACTGATTTGCAATTCGCCCAACTCGCCCTCGGCGCATTCTTGGCCGTCATCATTCACCAAACGAAGCGTGTAGCCTGGCACAACCTCACCGGTGGTGCCGTAGCGCACCCGACCAGGGCGGTTGGACAAAAAGATGTGCAGCATTTCAGTCGAGCCAATGCCATCCAGGATGTCCACGCCATAGGCTTGCTGCCATTTCTTGCCGATCTCGGCTGGCAAAGCTTCACCAGCGCTGGTGCAAACACGCAGGCTCAATGCTTTGGATGTTGGGCGAGCCGCATCGGCCAACAAACTGGCAAACAGTGTCGGGACGCCATAAAAAACGCTGGGTTGGTGTTTCTCAAGGACACCAAACACGTCGGTGGGCGTGGGCCGGGCGCTCAGCAACACTGTGCTGGCACCAACGGCCAAGGGAAAGCTCAGGGCATTGCCCAAGCCGTAAGCGAAGAACAGTTTGGCGGCAGAAAACACCACATCGTTTTCTTGCAAGCCCAACACGGCGCGGCCATACAACTCGGCGGTTTGCACCACATGGCTGTGCAAATGCAAGGTGCCTTTGGGCGAGCCCGTCGAGCCGCTGGAATACAACCAAAAACAAACATCATCCGCGAGGGTGTGCGCCGGGCCAGGCAAAGCACTGGATTGGCTGATCATGTCTGCAAAGCTGATCCCCGGTGTGTCGCTGTCACCACCGTCAATGATGATTTGTTTCAAACCCATCAATTCAGGCAGGAGGGATTCAAACACGGGCCACAGGGCCTTGGAGACGATCAAGCCCTGGGCGCGCGAGTCGCGCAGCATGTAGTGGTAATCCTGCGCCGTCAGCAAGGTGTTGACGGCGATGGGCACGACGCCGGCCAAGATGCAACCCAAAAAGGCCACGGGCCATTGAAGGGAGTCATGCATGCACAGCAACACCCGTTGCTCTTGCACAAAGCCTTGGTCTTGCAGACCTTGGGCAAAGCGATGTGCTTGGTCTGAAAGTTGCGCGTAGCTCAAAGTCTCACCGGTCAACGCATCAATGTAGGCCGCTTTGTTTTGGCGTGAAGAGTGACGACCCAACAGATCGGCGGCGGCGTTGTAAACCCTGGGAATGGTCACATTCGGTGGGCTGACGCTGTGGTCTGATTGACTGAGATGCATGGTGAATAGCAGCAGGGTGGTGCGCGATGGGTGCAGATTATTGCCTACTCATAGATGCAAGAAAGTGCATATTTGCACGAAAACCGAAGGCCTACGGGTTTGTGCGGGTAGAATCCCATCATTCGGGGCGTAGCGCAGTCTGGTAGCGCATCTGGTTTGGGACCAGAGGGTCGTAGGTTCGAATCCTATCGCCCCGACCAACAAGCAGAAAAGGCCCCTTGACGGGGCCTTTTTTCATTTATCTGCCCGTAGCTCAGTTGGATAGAGCAACAGCCTTCTAAGCTGTGGGTCGGGGGTTCGATCCCCTCCGGGCAGGCCAATTCATGAGTTCAATGACCGTGACCACCGTCGCCGCTGGGCTTCTCCTTGGCGGCTTTGTCAAAGAAGTGGTACCAGCATTCTTCCTTGGCCAGGATGTTGCTCTTGTTGTCCAAGCAATAGAAGCGGCGAGTTTTTTTCTCTCGATCGGTGACAAACCAGCTGCGGTAGAGCGTTTTGTTAAGCACATACATGATGGCCGAACGAGATTGCGGACAACTTTCACCCAAGATGCATGAGCGCATCACGTTTGAGCTGGTGTAGAGCTCAATCGAAACGATGGGTAATTTTTTGCCATGATGGGTTGCCACCAAGCGAACAGCACAGGTGGAGCCAGAGACTTTGTCCATGCCATCTTTCTCGGCCAACATATTGGCTTCTTGCGCCAACAACTGCCGATACCATTCTCCAATCACGCCCCGGCAAATGAAGAATTCCTCTTCATCTGTTTTGTGGAAGGGTTCGATATAGGGGCGGCGTTTGGAATCGAAATAAAACAGCGGCTCTTGGCCTTCAAAGGTGCGCTTGGGCCGCTCAGCGGCTGGGGGCGCACCGTGGGCATCTTTGGCAGGTGCACCGTGGTCGTCCTTTTTGCCATGATCATCCGGTTTTTTTCCGTGATCATCTTTGGCAGGGGCAGCTTTTTCGTCTTTTTTGCCATGATCATCAGCTTTTTTCTCCGGCGCAGCTGGGGCTTCTTTTGCTGGAGCAGGGTCATTGGCATAGGCCATGCGCAAGCTACTCAATGCTAGGAGCAAACAGATAAAGCGAACGGAAAAAAGAAGGTTTTTCATGACATGAACAGTGATCGTGTCAAATGATCGGCACGAAACAAGCGATCTTGAGCCGCAGGGTTTCAGAGATCCTCTACGTCGTAGCATGTTTTATCGCGGTGCCATTTGCCAGTGTCGGTAACACATTGGTGTTGGATCAGACGCCGGCTGAAATCCGAGAAAAAATACGAACGCATGATGGCGTTCTTGTTGGGGACGAAGTTGACCGTCCTGAATACTGGGCATTCTTCATTTTTGATACAGCGCTCAAACTGACGGTTGTTTTCATAAAGCTGAATGCCGATGCGGCCAGGCGTCAAGCTTTTCTCCGTGCCGTAGGTGACGATGCAAGTTTTGGGGTCCACGAAGGGTAATTCCAATATTTCATTGAAATAATTCATTTCAGCCACCACCAATTCCAAAAACCAAGGCGCCACGATGCCTTTGCATTCGAAATAGTCGAGTTTGTCGCTGTGGTGCACCACCTCGCCCATGGGATGACCATCCTTGGTGATGCGAATCATGGGGTCTTTGCCTGAATTGGGCGGTCGGGCCTTGGAAGCTTTAGGGGCTTCTTCCATGCCCTCGGTGCTCTGCGAGCCCTCATTCATGACAGATTCCAAGCGTCGTGAGTATTGTTCAGCTTCTTGTTTTGAAGGATCGCGTTTTTCAGGCAAGGGCTTGAATTTGGCGTCTGATGTTGGCTTGTCGTCTGAGCACGCAACGACAGCCAACACCAGCAGCAACGCCATGGTCCATTTAGAAGAAAGTTTGAGCATGGTCAAGGGTGAAAAAGACATGGGCTGTATTATCAACTCAAGGCCCAGCTTTAGAAACCGATGATGTAGTGACCATGAGAATTTCAATTCAATCCTTTCTGCCTACTTTGGCGGCTGCCATGTCGCTGGCACTGGTGGGGTGCGGGGGAGGGAATAACAGCCAAACCATTGTCGAGCCAACGGGCAATCCTCATTTGGTTTCTGCTGATTCAAGAATCATGTCGCCAAAGTTGATGACTGTTTCTGGTACAGATATTTACGTTGCTAATCAACTTAGCTCAGGTGTAAATGGGATTTTGAAAATCAACTCGTTAGATAGCTTGATTCCTTCTGGTTTTGCGGGATTAACTGATGTGATTGGCATTACTTCTAATAACTCAGGGTCAATTTACGCTACAGGAATTCCTTCATCTGGTCTCAGCACTTTTTTGTCAATTACCGGCATACCTTTGGCTTTAAATGTCGGAAGCCATTATGGTTTAGCCTTTGATGCAAACAATAATTTATACGCTGCTTTTGTGGCAGGAGCAACTCCATCGGTTGGTATCAGTTATTCTGGATATACATCATGGAATAAACAATTTTCTGTCGGTCAATCACCTAAGGCATTTGCCTTCAAATCTAATCTGATTTATTTCACAACTGATGAGGGTTCTATATATAAATTAACGCCAGACACGATCACTCCAACTCCACTTATCTTGGATTCAGCCCTCAATCTACCCAATGGAATTGCATTCGATGGAAACATAATCTACGTTGTGAATAAAGGAAATGCTGATGGATCTGGCAGTTGGATTGCAAAAATCACCAATGAATCTCATGTTGAAGTTTTCAAAAAGGATTCAAACTGGCTTTGCGGCAGCGCCGGCATAGCTGTTCGCGACAACTACATATATGTAAGCAACGGCACAACAACTGGTGCCTGTGGAACGATTCCAGGCACCAGTACCAGTGTTCAAAACACCATCGTCAAATTCTTCCACTGAAGAATCCATCACCGCTTCTGATATTGCGCTTTCCCAAACAAGGTTTCCATCGCCTTCTTGTCGTTTTGCAAGGGCTTGCGTAAATCAGCCAAAACCTCACAGCCGCGAATCACCGCTGGTCGTTCGCTGATCATGTCAAACCATTCCTTCAAGCGCGGGTAATCGGCCCAATCAATGCCTTGGTTTTTCCAACTGCGAATCCAAGGATAAATGGCCATGTCAGCAATGCTGTAGGTTTTACCGGCGATATACGGGTGCAAAGCCAATTGTTTGTCCATCACGCCATACAAACGCCGGGCTTCGTTGGTGTAGCGGTCAATGCCGTATTGAATTTTTTCAGGCGCATAAATCCTGAAATGATGCGCTTGACCCAGCATGGGCCCGACGCCACCCATTTGAAACATCAACCACTGCAGCACGTCATATTTGGCGCGGTCGCTTTTGGGCATGAATTTGCCAAACTTGGCGGCCAGGTAAATCAGAATCGCGCCCGACTCGAACAGGCTGATGGGCTGGCCATCAGGCCCGTTCGGGTCCACCAAGGCCGGAATTTTGTTGTTCGGGCTGATGGTTAAAAACTCGGGCGTGAACTGTTCGCCTTGCCCAATGTGGATGGGATGCGCCAGCCAGTCACGGCCCAGCCTCAAACCACATTCCTCCAACATGATGTGGACTTTGTGGCCGTTCGGCGTGGGCCAGCTGTAGACGTCGATCATGGTCAGCAGCCTCGTGTGACGGGCATTTCCACGTCTTGCGGCGCGGTGCTGATGTGTCGTGCCAATTCCAGCTTGGCAATCGCCGCGCGGTGCACCTCATCCGGGCCATCAGCCAAGCGCAGCGTGCGTTGGTTGGCGTAGGCATATGCCAAGGGGAAATCGTCGCTGACACCGCCACCGCCGTGCGCTTGGATGGCCCAGTCGATGATTTGGCAGGCCATGTTGGGGGCGATCACCTTGATCATGGCAATCTCAGTGCGGGCGATTTTGTTGCCCACGGTGTCCATCATGTAGGCGGCTTTCAGGGTCAGCAAGCGGGCTTGCTCGATCATGATGCGGCCATCGGCCAAGCGCTCGTGCCACACGCCTTGGGAGGACACAGGTTTGCCAAAAGCCACGCGGCTGTTGAGGCGTTTGACCATCAGCTCCATGGCGCGTTCGGCGGCACCGATGGTGCGCATGCAGTGGTGAATGCGTCCTGGGCCCAAGCGGCCTTGGGCGATCTCAAAACCACGGCCTTCGCCCAGCAGCAGGTTGCCCACAGGCACACGCACGTTTTTCAGGTCCACTTCCATGTGGCCGTGGGGCGCGTCGTCGTAGCCAAACACCGAGAGTGGACGCATGACGGTCACGCCAGGTGAATTGGCGGGCACGATGATCATGCTTTGTTGAGAATGGCGAGGCGCATCGGGGTCGGTTTTGCCCATGACGATGTAAACCGCGCAGCGGGGGTCGCCAGCACCTGACGACCACCACTTGCGGCCATTGATGACGTAATGGTCGCCATCGCGCTCGATGCGGGTTTGGATGTTGGTGGCGTCCGATGAGGCCACCTCGGGCTCGGTCATCAAGAAGGCCGAGCGGATCTCACCGCGCAGCAGGGGCTCCAACCACTGGTCTTTCAGTTCTTCGCTGGCGTAACGCTCGAAGGTTTCCATGTTGCCGGTGTCGGGTGCCGAACAGTTGAACACCTCGGCGGCAAATGGCACACGGCCCATGATTTCGCACAGGGGTGCGTATTCCAAATTGCTCAAACCCTCGGGTGCGCGTTTGCTGTGCGGCAAAAACAAATTCCACAAACCGGCTTTGCGGGCCAAGGGTTTGAGTTCTTCAATCAATTTGGTGGGCACCCAGGCGTTGCCCTTGGCACGGTTGTCTGCAATTTCTTGGAAGAAGCGTTTTTCGTTCGGGTAGATGTGCTCGTCCATGAACGCGATCAAGCGCGCTTGCAGGGTTTTGACCTTGTCGGTGTAATCGAAGTTCATGGTGTGCTCCAGTTGGTATGGTTGTCAGTGAGAACTGCGTTGGGCGAACAGCCAGGCCAGTTCGGCCATGGGACGTGCCCCTGCGCCTGATGCTTTGGCCTCGGCGCTAGACGCTGTGCCGTCTTCCACGCGTTTGGCGATGCCTTGCAAGATGGCCGCGATGCGGAACATGTTGTAGGCCAGGTAGAAATTCCAGTCTTTTTTCAGTGCCGCCAGCGTGGTGATGCCCGAGCGTTGGCAATACAAATCGATGTACTCGTCTTCCAAGGGAATGCCCAAAGCGGCATGGTCGAGGCCGCCAATGCCACGGAAACTGCCGGGCGGAATATGCCAAGACATGCAGTGGTAGCTGAAGTCGGCCAACGGGTGACCCAGCGTGGAGAGTTCCCAATCGAGCACGGCCAAGACGCGTGGTTCGGTGGGATGGAAGATCAGGTTGTCCAAGCGGAAGTCGCCGTGCACGATGCAGGTCAGGTCGGCGCGGGCGCTCTCGGGCATGTTGGCCGGCAACCAGGCCATCAGCTTGTCCATTTCAGGAATGGGCTGAGTGACGGAGGCCACGTACTGCTTGCTCCAGCGGCCAATTTGGCGGTCAAAGTAATTGCCGGGTTTGCCGTAGCTTTCAAGACCTTGGGCCTTGTAATCCACCGCATGCAAAGCGGCGATGACACGGTTCATTTCCAAATAGATGTCGCGGCGTTCTGCGGGGGTCATGCCAGGCAAGGCTTGGTCCCACAGGACGCGGCCTTGCACGAACTCCATGACGTAAAACGCGCGACCGATGATGGATTCGTCTTCGCACAAGACATGCATTTTGGCGACGGGTACGCCGGTGCCGTGCAGTCCGCTCATGACTTTGAACTCGCGCTCGATGGCATGGGCCGAGGGCAGCAACTTGGCCACAGGACCAGGCTTGGCCCGCATCACATAGCTGGCATTGGGCGTGTTGAGTTTGTAGGTGGGGTTGGATTGGCCGCCCTTGAACATCTCCACTTGCAAAGGGCCTTCAAAGCCCGCCATGTGCTGGCCCAGCCAATGTTCCAAGGCGCCCGTGTCGAAGCGGTGCGCGTCGCTCACCTCGCGGGTGCCGACGAAATTATCAAAGTTGCTCATGCATTACTCCGTGGCGCTGATCTGCATCAGAGCCTGCTGGTTGCGTATCACCAGACCACCTGGCTCGATGCGCAGCGCCTCTTCGCGCTCCATCGCTTTGAGTTCCTGGTTGACCCGCTGGCGTGACGCGCCCAGCAATTGCGCCAATTCTTCCTGTGCCAAATGCAAGCCAATGCGGATCTCGTCGGGATGGTTGAGCGAGGGCACGCCGTAACTGCGGGCCAAGTGCAACAACTGCTTGGCCAAGCGCGAGCGCAGAGGCAGGGTGTTGAGGTCTTCCACCAAGCCAAACAACTGCCGAATGCGACGGGCTTGCAAGCGCAACATGGCGTCGTAGAACTCGACATGAGAGGCCAGAATTTTGTGGAAATCCGCTTTCGCCACGCACAAGATGGTGGTCTCGCCATGGGCGTAGACATCGTGGGTGCGGCTGTCGCCGTCCAGAATGGCGACATCGCCAAACCAAATGCCCGGCTCCACGTAAGTGAAGGTGATTTGTTTGCCCGACAAGGCCGTGCTGCTGACGCGGACCGCGCCCTTGGCGCAGGCCATCCACTCTTCGGGCGAGTCGCCACGCGCGGCAATCAGGTCGCCGTCTTTGAGTCGTTTGACATAAGCGCATCGGAGGATGTCGTGTCTGAGGGAAGGTGAAAGGGAAGAAAACCAACGTCCGGCATTGACTGCCTCGCGCTCTTCAATGGTAAGGATTGGATCGTCCATCGTCTGTCTTGTGGGTGACCAAAAGGCCCCAAGCTGTCACCGGCGGGACCGCTAGGAGCTGGTTGTTGAAATATCAGGGTTTGTAATGCGGCGTTTCTTTGTTCAAAAAAGCCTGGATACCAATCCCCGCGTTGGGATGGTGCAGATTATTCACGAAGTGCTTTTTCTCCATGGGCAGCTGGGCATAGAGGTCTTGTTGCTGGGCCGAAGATAACAACTCTTTGATGCTGGCCAAGGCGTTCGGTGCCCGTGCGTTCAATCGTTCAGCCAAGGCCAAGGCTTCGCTCAATGCGTCGCCTTTCGGGCTGAGGTGGTTCACCAAGCCCCAGCGGTGCAAATCGGCGGCGCTGATTTTGTCGCCCAGCATCAACCACTGGCTGACCAAAGCGCGTGGCATGGCACGTGCCAAGTGCCAACTGCCGCCGCCATCGGGCGACAGACCCACCGAGCTGTAGGCCATGACAAACACGCTGTCTTGCGCGGCCACCAAGAAATCGCAGGCCAGTGCCAACGAAAACCCCGCGCCTGCAGCAGCCCCTTCCACCGCCGCGATGACGGGCTTGGGAAAGGTGCGAATGGCTTCTATCCAGTTGTGCAAGCCTTCGATGCTTTGCGCTTGGTGTTCTGGCGGCAATTCACGGTTGGACAACAAGCGGTTCAAGTTGCCGCCGGCGCTGAAATGTGCGCCGTCGCCGGTGATGACGACCGTGCGCACATCCGGGTTGCTCTCGGCCACATTCAAGGTTTCAACGCCAGCGCTGTACATCTCGGGCCCCAAGGCGTTGCGGTGCTCGGGGTTGGAAATGGTCAACACCAAGGTTTGACCTTGGCTGTGGCTTTTGAGTTGGGCGGTCATGGTGTCAATGGCTGGTGTGCAACAGGCTCAAACCCAAGGCGCCACGGCGGCGCAGCCAAGGGCTGGGGCGGTAACGGGGATCGCCATAAACGGTTTGCAGGTTGAACAAAACTTCCAACAGGTTGTCGGCCCCCAGGCTGTCGCCCAAAGCCAATGGGCCTTTGGGGTAGCCCAAGCCCAAGGTGACGGCGGTGTCGAGGTCTTGCGGGCTGCAAATACCTTGTTGGCAAATGTCGCTGGCGATGTTGACGATTTGGGCCAGTACACGCTGGGTGACAAAGCCGCCGCTGTCTTCGATGACGCTGACGGCTTTGCCATCTTTTGCGAACAAGGCGTGGGCGGCATCTCGCATGTCACTGCGGGTGGCGGGGTTGGTGGCCAAGACGCGGCGCTTGGTGGCAGCGTCGGGCATCAGCATGTCCAGCCCCAAGGTGCGGGCGGGGTCCAATCGTTCAACAATGGCGCAGGTGGTGACGTCAAAGCCCAAAGGAGCCACCAAACACAAGGCTTGGGGCGAGGGCGCCGAGCCGGTTTCAATCTTGGCACCCAGGTCTTTCAACAGTTGCAAGAGTTCCGCGCGGCGGGCGGCACGCGATGACACCCACACAGGCGGCAAGTCGGCCACGCGTGGCGCTGGTGGTTCTGGCGTCACTTGGGCTTTGCCATCGGAGTAGGTGTAAAAGCCTTGGCCGGTTTTGCGGCCGAGCCAGCCACCGGCCAAACGTTGGCTGGTGATGACATTGGGGCGGTAGCGCGGCTCTTCGAAGTATTGGTGGTAGATGGATTCCATCACCGGGTGGGACACATCCAAAGCGGTCAAGTCCATCAGCTCAAAAGGGCCGAGTTTGAAGCCCACTTGGTCTTTCAAAATCCGGTCGATGGTGGCGTAGTCGGCAATGCCCTCAGACGCGGTGCGAAGTGCTTCGGTGATGTAGCCGCGTCCCGCATGGTTGACGATGAAGCCGGGGGTGTCTTTGGCACGCACCCCTTGGTGCCCCATGGCTTGGGCCAAGTCCATCAGGCTTTGGCAGGCGGCTTCGCTGGTGGCCAAACCGGCCACGACTTCCACCACTTTCATCAGTGGCACGGGGTTGAAGAAATGGAAACCCGCAAAACGTTCTGGGTGTTTCATGTCGGCAGCCAGCGCCGTGACAGACAAAGACGATGTGTTGCTGGCAATGATGGCCTGTTCACTCAACAGGTTTTCAAGTTGGGCGATCAAGGCTTTTTTAACAGTGAGGTTTTCCACCACGGCTTCAATCACCACATGGCATTGATCCAGGTCGTGCAGGTGCTCGGCGGCTTTGAGGCGCTGCCCGTAGTCCGCCACTTGCTCGGGGCTGAGTCGGCCTTTTTCTTGCAGCTTTTGCCATTGCAGGCGCACGGCAGCACAGGCTTTGTCGGCCGCGCCTGCGATGACATCAAACACCAATACCTGGGCCTGCGCTTGGGTGGCTATTTGCGCGATGCCTTGCCCCATGGCACCCGCACCGACCACGCCAATTTGTTGAGTTTTGTGATTCATAGCAAATGATTATGTCCCAGTGGCTCCAAGGATGGCCTGTGGGCCTGTGACAGAATTGATCGAGATCAAACAACTATTCCAAGGGGACGCCATGACACTCAAGCTCTGCGGTTTTGCCGCCAGCAATTACTACAACAAAATCAAGTTGCAATTGCTTGAAAAAGGCGTGCCCTTCGAAGAAGAGTTGGTTTGGGTTGGCAACAACCATCCCAAATTGGTGTCGCGCTCCCCCATGGGCAAAGTGCCGTTCATTGAAACACCCGACGGCTACATCTCGGAATCTTTGGTGTGTGCGGACTACATTGAAGCGGCTTACCCAGAACACCCGCTGGTGCCAGCCGATCCGTTCCAAGCGGCCAAGGTGCGGGAATTGATCGTGTATTTGGAATTGCACATCGAGTTGGTGGTGCGGGCGCTGTACCCACAGGCATTTTTTGGTGGCCAAGTGAGCGACGGCACGAAAGAAAAAGTGCGTCAGCAGTTGGCGCGCAACGTGCCGGCATTTGCAGCACTGGCCAAGTTTTCACCCTATATTGCTGGCGAGCAGTTCACATTGGCCGACTGTGCAGCGGCCTTTCATTTGCCGATTGCCGTGTCTGCTTGCAAGCAGGTCTTGGGCGAAGATTTGCTGGCCGAGTTGCCTGTGAAAGCCTACAGCCAGCAGATGGCGCAAAACCCGCACATGGCCCAAGTGTTGGCGGACCGCAAGGCCAACAATGAGCTGATGGTGAGTTTGCTGAGCAAGAAAAAACCGGCTTGATGGTTTGACCGGCACCCCAAGGCTTGGTGGACGAACCAAACCATGAGGGAGCTCAGTTGGTAAACGAGGCGCGTTGGTTTTCCAGCGCGATCAGGCGGTCGAGTTCGGCGCAAACATCGGCCATGCGGCCTGAAATGACCATGCGACCTGCGGTGTGCTTGGGCGGGCGCTGGTCTTCAGCGATTCGCACCACGCGCAAGGGACGCTGACAAGCCATGCTGGGCAGGGCGGCCACGGGTGTTTTGGCCATGATGTTGGACATGAGGGCGCGGTAGGCGGCGTCCACGCGTTGAAAAACAGGTTGCTTGCTCCAAACGGCTGCGTTCATGGTGTTCTCCTGGACTTAAAACTGGTTGCGGATGAGGCCGACGGCCAAGCCTTCAATTTGGAAGGGCTCGCCAGCGCGGACATGGATGGTGTCGAAATCGGGGTTTTCTGGGTGCAGGGCAATGCCTTGGGGGGATTTTTGGAAGCGCTTGACGGTGACTTCTTCGCCCAAACGGGCCACCACGATTTGGCCGTTGCGCGCTTCTTGGGTGGTTTTGACCGCCAGCAAGTCGCCGTCCATGATGCCGATGTCGCGCATGGAGAGGCCTTTGACTTTGAGCAGGTAGTCGGGTTGTTGTTGAAACAGAGCAGCTTCAACTTGGTAGGTTTGCTCGATGTGTTCTTGCGCCAAGATGGGCGAGCCGGCGGCCACACGACCCACCAAAGGCAGCATGAGCTGGCCCAAACCGGGCAGGGTGAATTGCTTGAAACCACTGCCACCCAAGACGGGCTCGGGGGCGGCTTTGAGGCGAATGCCGCGCGATGTGCCGCTGACCAACTGGATGACGCCTTTGCGTGCTAAGGCTTGCAGATGCTCCTCGGCGGCGTTGGGGGACTTGAAGCCCAACTCGGTGGCGATTTCGGCGCGGGTGGGCGGCGCACCGGTGTTGTGGATGGCGGTTTGGATGAGTTCCAAAATTTGCTGCTGACGGGCTGTGAGCTTGATGTGGTCCATGGGGGCTCCTGCACTATGCTTGGGGTTCAGAAAAATATTCAAACAAGCTGTTTGGATATCCAGTAACTGTATTTTTAACCAGTTTTTAAGCTTTGGCAAGCATGCACCCGCAAATAAATTTAAAAACCGTGGTTTTGGGCACCGGTGGCACCATTGCCGGATTGGCGCTGGATGCTTCAAACCCAAGTCATTACAGGCCTTCCCAGTTAGGATTGACTGACATTTTGCGTCAGGCCGGGATCGCCACCGACAGCCTGGACATGCACGATGTGGCCCAAATCGACAGCAAAGACATGGGGCCAGCGGTCTGGCGGCCGCTTTTGAAGGCGGTGAACGACGCCCTTCATCGTGATGACGTGCAAGCCGTGGTCATCACGCACGGCACCGACACGATCGAAGAAACCGCGTTTTTGCTGGAAGTCATGGGGCCTTGGCCCAAACCAGTGGTGCTGACCTGCGCCATGCAACCTGCTGATTCGCCCACCGCCGATGGCCCGGGCAACCTGCGCGACGCGCTGCTTTTGGCGCAGCATCCTGACTTTCAAGGTGTGGCCGTGGTCTGTGCTGGCAAGGCGCATCACCCTTTGCATCTGCAAAAAATCAGAACCGACCAAGATGATGCGTTTTCCAGCGGTTTGAGCCGCCCGCTTGCGAATGTGCGCAACGGTCAATGGCAACTTGACGCCTTGTCGACTTCAAAAGCTGGACAAGAGACGCCGCATACAGTCTCGGCACCGTCCAACCAACCTAAGCCGAATGGTCTGCAAGCCCCTGCCCCATGGCGCATCCCAGATTTGCAAACCCTGCTGAACACCTCGGATTGGCCGCGCGTGGAATGGATCAGCAACCACGCGAATGCAGATGGCGAATTGGTGTTGTCGCTGTTGTCGAATGCTTCAATTGCACGCCGACCTTTGCGCGGAATAATAGTAGCCGCTACCGGTGCAGGCACTGTCAGTATTGAACTTGAGGCATCTTTGCAGCAAGCGAGAGCGGCTGGCGTGCAGGTGTGGGTCAGCAGCCGTTGCGTTTGGGGCGAGGCACGGTTTTATGAGGACAAGCCTTATGGCGTGGCCACCGCTTTGAACCCGGCCAAAGCCATGGTGGCGCTGAGTTTGGCGTTGTTGGCTGGCGAACACCCTGCATGAAAAAAGGCCCCAAAGGGCCTTTTGAGCGACGCCCCTGCAGGGCTAGGTGTGTGCCCAACAGCTGGGCTGAATATCAAGAAGCCAGGGCTTGCAAAGCGCGCATCTTGATTTCTTCCACGCTGCCTTGGCCGCTGATGGCGCGGTATTTCGGGGCAGAAGCGGCATCTGATTTGGCCCACTGCGCGTAGTAATCCACCAGCGGGCGGGTTTGCGCGCTGTACACCTCCAGGCGTTTTTTCACGGTGTCTTCTTTGTCGTCGTCGCGCTGAATCAACGGCTCGCCAGTCACGTCGTCAAGGCCTTCCACTTTGGGAGGATTGAACTTCACATGGTAGGTGCGGCCACTGGCCACATGGGCGCGACGGCCGCTCATGCGTTCGATGATGGCGTCAAAGGGCACGTCAATTTCAAGCACGCAGTCGAGTTTGACGCCAGCTTCTTTCAACGCGTCGGCTTGGGGGATGGTGCGGGGGAAGCCGTCGAACAAAAAGCCTTTGGCGCAATCGGCGTGGGTGATGCGTTCTTTCACCAAACCGATGATGATGTCGTCACCGACCAAACCGCCGGCGTCCATGACTTTTTTGGCTGCCAGACCCATTTCGGTGCCCGCTTTCACGGCGGCGCGCAGCATGTCGCCGGTGGAAATTTGGGGGATGCCATATTCTTGGCAAATGAAAGTGGCTTGGGTGCCTTTGCCGGCGCCGGGTGCGCCCAACAGAATCAATCTCATTGTCGTCCTTGGTGGTTCAGCCCCGTCTTGGCGGGGTGTTTTTTGTCAATGGTGCCGAGAATAGCATGCGGTCTTGACGGCTTACTTGCGAACTTCGGCTTCAAGCAACACCCGCACGCGGGCCAAATCTTCGGGTGTATCGACCCCAGCCGCACTCGCATGGTTTGACACATGCACAGCAATCTGGTGACCATGCCACAGCGCCCGCAGTTGCTCCAAGGACTCGGCCAGCTCGGTAGGCGCGGCCTTGAGTGTGGGAAAGGTTTTTAAAAATCCCACCCGATAGGCGTAGAGGCCGACATGGCGCAGCACCGGGTAGGGCGGCAGCTGGTCGGCGGGGTCATCACGCCACACGGGAATACTGGCCCGGCTGAAATAACTGGCGCGGTTGGCAGCATTCAAGACCACTTTCACCACATGCGGGCTGCGCCAATCGGCGACGTTGTCGATGGCGTGCGCCAAGGTGCTCATGCTGCAATCAGGGGATGCGGCCAGCACATCGGCCACGGCGTCCATCAGGGCAGGCTCAATCAGCGGTTCGTCGCCTTGCACATTCACCACGATGGTGTCGTCAGGCAGGCCCAGCAGCTTGGCAGCCTCGGCCAGGCGGTCGCTGCCGCTGACATGATCAGTTCGCGTCAGCAAGGCTTGAATGCCATGCGCTTCACAGGCTTGCACGATGCTGGCGTCATCAGCCGCAACCACCACTTGCGATGCTTTGGACAGCAAAGCACGCTGCGCCACCCGAACCACCATCGGCAGTCCGGCCAAATCGGCCAAGGGTTTGTTGGGCAGTCGGCTGGAAGACAGCCGCGCTGGAATCAGCACCACAAAAGGCGAGTGCGGCATTCAGCGTTCCAGTTCTTCGTCCGTCAAGGTGCGGGCTTCCACTTCCAGCAGCACCGGAATGCCGTCCCGAATGGGGTAAGCCAAGCGGGCGCTGCGCGAGACCAATTCTTCCTTTTCAGGGTGGTAAATCAGTGGCCCTTTGGTGACGGGGCAGACCAGCAATTCAAGCAGTTTTTTGTCCATACCGGGATGATAGTCCTTGCACATCGTGCAGCAGTTGCGCCAGCAAAGCCTCGGGCAATTGGCAGTCCAGCGGCACGGCCCAGGCTTGCGGGACATGCGGCCAAAGCTTCACTGCATCTTTCTCGGTGCACAGCAATTCTTCGGGGCGCGAAGGGGTCCAGTGTTGCAAAGGCGCATGGTCGGGCAGGGCATGGGTGGCCGCCAATGTCAGGCCTTGTGCTTGCAAGGCTTGAAAGAACAACGCGGGCTGGGCAATGGCTGCCAAGGCTTGCACCGCTTGACCTTGAAAACTCTCCAGTGTTCTGGTTTGGCCCTTGCCGTTCACTGCTTGCGCCGCCAATTGGCGCGCTGCCTGATAGCTGTCCTCAAATGGCACTTGACCGGTGTGCACCAAGTAGCTTTTTGCAGGACTGCTGGCCCGCACAACGCGCCGCGGCCAAGGCTCGCGCAAAGGACCAGCGGGCAGCAACCAACCATTGCCCAAGCCCCGATCGTCGAACACGCACAAGGCGATGTCATGGTGCAAGGCGCGGTGTTGCAAGCCGTCGTCGCTGATGATGAGTTGGGTGCCGGGGTAAGCTTTGAGCAAAGCTTGGGCGGCCAAAGCGCGTTGGCGGCCCACAAACACTGGCAGTTTGCAATGATGCTTCATCAAGAGGGCCTCATCGCCCACTTCAGTGGCCGAGCTGTTTCGCCGAACTTCTTTCACCTGGCGGTTGTCCACGCCATGGCCTCGGGCGATCACACCCACCTGCCATCCCAGGCTTTGAAAATGCTTGGCCAAGTGCATGACGATGGGGGTTTTGCCAGTGCCACCCACCGTCACATTGCCCACCACCAAGACCGGCACGGGCAGATGTATGGTTCTGCGCCATCCCCAACGGTAGGCCTGGGCATTGAGAAGCAACCAGCAGCGGCTGACGAGGGTGAGAGGCCACAGCAAGCAGGCCAACCACCCTTTGGTTTGCCAAGATTGACGCAGCAAATGAGCGGTGTTGGACATCGGGCTCAGGCGCTGGCGATCAAGCGGGCTGGGATGAACTTGGATTCCCGCACGGCGTGTTCAGGGCAGCGTGCTGGTCTGGCTGCGCGCTTGGGCCGAGAAGGTGATTTGCTGCAACCCAGTGTTTTGCGCGGCTTCCAACACCAGCATGACCGACTGGTGGCTGGCTCGGGCATCGGCGCTGATGACCACCAAAGGGTTGTTGATGTCTTTGGCTGCGAGCGTCAGTGCTTGGGCCAAGGCGGCCACACTGCCTGACACTGCTGTTTGCTGCACCACAAATTGACCGTCGCTGCTGACGTTGATGCGGATTTCGCGGGGGCGTTCTTGTTGAGGCGCCGCATCAGCTTGGGGCAAGCGCAGATCAAGCTGGGTCAGGCGACCATAGGTGGTGGTCAGCATCAGGAAGATCAGCACCACCAACAGCACATCAATGAAAGGGATCAGGTTGATCTCGGGTTCGTTTGATTTGGGGCGACCAAAACGCATGCTCAAGTGCCCTTTTTGGGGTTGAAGAAATGCCGCACCAGGCGTTCGCTGTCGATCTCCAACTCCACCACGTAATGGTCCACGCGGGCGCGGAAATAGCGCCAAGCGACCAAGCTGGGAATGGCAATCACCAAACCAAAGGCGGTGTTGTAAAGGGCGACAGAAATGCCGTGTGCCAATTGGGCGGGGTTGCCTGCACCTGGCGTTTGCGAGCCAAAAATTTCAATCATGCCCACCACCGTGCCAAACAAACCAAGCAGAGGAGCGACAGAGGCGATGGAGCCCAAGGCGCTCAGGTAGCGTTCCAGTTTGGCTGCCACGCGCCGCCCAGCCGCCTCGACATGGGCGCGAAATTCAACTTCGGTGGTTTGCGGATACTGCTGCAATTCAGCCAAGCCGGCTCCAATGATTTCACCCAACGCAGAGTGCGTTTTCAGTTTTTCAATCGATTCAAGACTGGGGATGTTGCGCTGTGACAGATGCAGCACTTCATCCAGCAATTTGTCAGGGATCACCAAGTGTTGTCGCAGGCTGTAAAAGCGCTCAAAAATGAGCGCCATGGCGATGATGGAACAGGCCAGAAGCGGCCAAATCGGCCATCCAGCCGCTTGTATGATGCCTAGCAAAGTCGTTCTCCTGTGTTCATTGACGGGCATTATGGCCCAGCGCGATTTTTGAAATTGAACAATTCCAACGGCCATGAACCTCTCCAACACCAGCCCCTTGACCAGCCGAGTTTGGACCGTCAGCGGCCTTTGCCATGCCATCAGTGACACCTTGAAGTCGCGCTTCAATCCGGTGTCGGTGCAAGGCGAAATCTCTGGCTTCACCCGAGCGGCCAGCGGGCATTGCTATTTCTCCTTGAAGGACGATGCGGGGCAGATGCGCTGTGCCATGTTTCGCCGTTCTGCCGACTACCTGAACTTTGCCCCCCGCGATGGCGATTTGGTGGAGGTGCAAGGTCGCGTCGGTTTGTACGAGCCGCGTGGCGAATTGCAATTGGTGGTTGAGGCCATGCGCCCAGCCGGGGCGGGGCAGCTGCACGAAGCGTTTTTGCGGCTCAAAGCCAAGCTTGAAGCCGAAGGCTTGTTTGAAACCTCACGCAAGCGTGCCATCCCGGAGCGCCCGCGTGCCATTGGCGTGGTCACCTCTTTGGGTGCAGCGGCTTTGCACGACGTGGCCACGGCCTTACAGCGCCGCGTGCCACACATCCCGGTTCGGATTGCGCCGAGCTTGGTGCAAGGGGCGGACGCCCCAGTGCAATTGGTGGCGGCGTTGCAGGCTTTGCAAACCCTGCCCGAGGTGGATGTGATTTTGTTGGTGCGTGGCGGCGGCTCGCTGGAAGACCTGTGGGCCTTCAACGATGAAGCCTTGGCGCGTGCTGTCGTGGCCTGCAAGGTGCCGGTCATCGCCGGTGTAGGCCACGAAACCGACTTCACCATCGCCGATTTTTGTGCTGATTTGCGGGCGCCTACGCCCACCGCTGCAGCCGAGCTCTGCGCCATCGACAGGGCGACTGACTTAAGACATTTGCAAAACCTGCAAGAACCCCTCGCGCAAACCGTGCATTGGCGTTTGGACCAGGCCGCCCAAGCGCTGGACCGCGCAGAGCGGCATTTGGGCAGGCCTTCGGGTTGGCTGCACCAACAGCAAACCGAGTGCAACAGCCTGGCCAGTCGGTTGGGGCGAGGCGTCACGCAAAGCCTGCATCGCAAACGCCTCAAATTGCAGCCCTTGGGGCCCAGTTTTGAGCGGGCAGTGGCCGATGTGCCCAAAAATCTGCAACACCGCTTGGACAAATTCCAAGGGCTGCTGGGTTCACTCGATCCGGCGCTGGTGTTGAAGCGCGGCTACGCTTGGCTGCAAAACGAAGAGGGACGGGCGCTCAGTTCGGTTCAGGATTTGTCGCCCGGGCAATCGGTGCAAGCCAAGTTGGCCGACGGCGAGGTGTGGCTGCAGGTGCAAACCGAATCCAAGCCTTGAGGTGTTGCCGAAGCTGAAAGATGGGCCTTGAAGCCGTTGAGCTTAGCCCTTGAACAAGGGCCCCTTCAGCTTGAAGCCCTTTTTGATGTTCTTCTTGGCAAACCAACCCTGATTCATCTCCAGCACGAAACGCACGGGCTTGTCGGAACAATGGGAATCGGTGGTTTGGGGCTTCATGTCGGCCAAATTCACGATCGTGCCGTCCTCGTCCACAAAAGCAGCGGTGAGCGGCAACAAGGTGTTTTTCATCCAGAAGCACTGCTTGGAGGCTTGTTCGAAAACGAAGACCATGCCTTCGTGTGGGGCCATGTCCTGGCGAAACATGAGTCCAATTTCGCGCTGGGCTGGTGTGGCAGCCACTTGGGCATCGATCTGAAACAGGCCCGCCTGCAAGGTGACGCGCGGCAACTGGGTTTGGGCTTGTTGCGGCCAAGCGGATAAAGAGAAGCAAACAAGCCAGAGGCTGAGGGCAATTCGAGTCATGGTCGGGTCAGGGTCGATGGTTAGAATGAAAACAAAGGGGTTGTTCAAAGCCCTCTGTTTATTTTTCTGGAGATTCTCACTTGTACCAGCATATCAAGGTGCCCGCCCAGGGCGAAAAAATCGTCGTCAACAAAGACATGTCGTTGACCGTCCCCGACCAGCCCATCATTCCTTATATTGAAGGTGACGGCACAGGTTTGGACATCACTCCTGTGATGCTCAAAGTGGTGGACGCCGCCGTGGCCAAAGCCTATGGCGGCAAGCGCCAAATCCACTGGATGGAGGTGTATGCCGGTGAAAAATCCACCCAAATTTACGGCCCCGATGTGTGGTTGCCCGAAGAAACTTTGGCGGCCCTGAAAGAGTATGTGGTCTCCATCAAAGGCCCGCTCACCACCCCAGTGGGCGGTGGCATCCGCTCCTTGAACGTGGCCTTGCGTCAAGAGCTTGATCTTTACGTCTGCTTGCGCCCAGTTCAGTATTTCAAGGGCGTGCCTTCACCCTTGAAAGAGCCTGAAAAAACCAACATGGTGATCTTCCGCGAGAACTCGGAAGACATCTACGCGGGCATCGAATATGAAGCTGAAAGCGACAAAGCCAAAAAGCTCATCAAATTCTTGATCGAAGAAATGGGTGTGACGAAAATTCGCTTCCCCAACACCTCTGGCATTGGCATCAAGCCCGTGTCGCGTGAAGGCACCGAGCGTTTGGTGCGCAAAGCCATTCAGTACGCCATCGACAATGACAAGCCCAATGTGACCATCGTGCACAAGGGCAACATCATGAAATACACCGAAGGTGGTTTCCGTGATTGGTCCTACGCCTTGGCCCAAAAAGAATTTGGTGCCCAACTCATTGACGGCGGCCCTTGGTGCAAATTCAACAACCCGCGCACGGGCAGAGAAATCATCGTCAAGGACAGCATTGCGGATGCCTTCTTGCAGCAAATTTTGTTGCGCCCCGCCGAGTACAGCGTGATTGCCACCTTGAACTTGAACGGTGACTACGTGTCAGACGCCTTGGCTGCTCAAGTCGGTGGCATTGGCATCGCCCCTGGTGCCAATTTGTCCGATTCCGTGGCTTGTTTTGAGGCGACCCACGGCACAGCCCCCAAATATGCTGGCAAAGACTATGTGAACCCCGGTTCTGAAATCTTGTCGGCAGAAATGATGCTGCGCCACATGGGCTGGAAAGAAGCTGCCGACCTGATCATTTCGTCCATGGAGAAATCCATCCTCAGCCGCAAAGTCACCTATGACTTTGCACGACTGATGGATGGTGCCACCCAGGTGAGCTGTTCAGGCTTTGGTCAGGTGATGATCGAGCACATGTAAGCCAATCGCCTGTTGTCAGGCGCTTTGAGCCATCAAGTTGGCGCGAAATTGCGGGGTTCTCAAACGAGAACCCCGTTGTGTTTGGATCTCAGCATCCAAGGGTTCCATGGCCGGTGCGGCGATCACCCTGATGTTCTTGGCCATCCATCCTCGCGGCCCTTCCAAGGGTTCATAGACCACACTGGCCCCTTGTTGAAGGGTTTTGAAGCCCATCATGTCGACCTCACTGAAATGCGCGAACACATCTTTGCCAATTTCAGATGATTCGATAAAACCAAAGCCCTTGTGGTTGTTAAACCATTTCACAATACCGAAAGCCATGTCGAGTTCTCCATTGATTAATAATGCATACTTTTCTTTTAAAAATGTATGTTTTTAAATTAAAAACCAGAAACAAGATTTTGTAAAGTACTATTTACTTACTTATTTTTTAACTTTTTCTGACAATTCAAGACCTGAAACCGTGTACATGTTCAGGTCGATAGAATGAATCCATGCCAACCAAATCACCCAAGCCCGTTGTTCCGTCAACCCAGATTTCAGATGGTGATTCAGTTGTTTTAGAGCGCCGCACCCAGCGGACCCAACCACCGCAGATGTACCAAGTGGTGATGCTCAACGACGACTTCACGCCCATGGAGTTTGTGGTGCGGGTGTTGCAGGAGTTTTTCAGCAAAGACCGCGAAGCGGCCACCCAAATCATGTTGAAGATCCACCTGGATGGCAAAGGTGTTTGCGGCGTTTACTCCAAAGACGTTGCGGCCACCAAAGTCGATCAGGTGCAAGACGCGGCCCATGAAGCCGGTCATCCCCTGCAATGTTTGAGTGAACCCGTTGAATAAACGCCCATTGTTTCCATATACAGTTGACCCCAAGCACGCCCCAAGGAAGAAATCATGATTGCCCAAGAACTTGAAGTCAGCTTGCACATGGCCTTTGTCGAAGCCAGACAGCAGCGTCATGAATTCATCACCGTCGAACACCTGTTGTTGGCTTTGCTCGACAACCCCAGCGCCGCCGAAGTTTTGCGTGCCTGTTCTGCCAATATTGATGATTTACGCAAATCTTTGTCAAATTTCATCAAAGACAACACACCTCAAGTGGCCGGTAGTGACGAAGTCGACACCCAGCCCACATTGGGTTTCCAGCGGGTCATTCAGCGCGCCATCATGCATGTGCAGTCCACCGGCAATGGCAAAAAAGAAGTCACGGGTGCCAATGTGTTGGTGGCCATCTTTGGCGAGAAAGACTCCCACGCTGTTTACTACTTGCACCAACAAGGCGTGACCCGCTTGGACGTGGTGAATTACATCGCCCACGGCATCAAGAAAAGCGATCCGCAAGAGCCCGCCAAAAGCAATGAATCTTCTGCACCCGAAAGCGAAGAAGCCACAGAGAAATCTGAAAAAGCTTCGCCGCTGGAGCAGTTCACCCAAAACCTGAACCAACTGGCCAAAGACGGCAAGATCGACCCCCTGATTGGCCGTGAATACGAAGTCGAGCGCACCATCCAAATTCTGTGCCGTCGCCGCAAAAACAATCCGCTGTTGGTGGGTGAGGCCGGCGTGGGCAAGACCGCGATTGCAGAGGGCTTGGCCTGGCGCATCACCCAAAAAGACGTGCCTGAAATTTTGGCTGAGGCCGTGGTGTATTCGCTGGACATGGGCGCTTTGCTGGCCGGCACGAAATACCGAGGCGACTTCGAGCAGCGCTTGAAGGGCGTTTTGAAGTCCTTGAAAGACAAACCCAATGCGGTTTTGTTCATCGATGAAATCCACACCCTCATCGGCGCTGGTGCGGCCTCTGGTGGCACCTTGGACGCCTCCAATTTGCTCAAGCCTGCGTTGTCCAGCGGGCAACTCAAGTGCATTGGTGCCACCACCTTCACCGAGTACCGGGGCATTTTTGAGAAAGACGCGGCCCTCAGCCGTCGCTTCCAAAAAGTCGATGTGGTTGAACCCACCATCGAACAAACCGTTGATATTTTGAAAGGTTTGAAGTCGCGCTTCGAAGAACACCACAGCGTGAAATACGCCGTGGCTGCCTTGCAAGCGGCCGCCGAGTTGAGCGCCAAATACATCAATGACCGGCACTTGCCCGACAAAGCCATCGATGTGATTGACGAGGCAGGTGCTGCGCAACGGATCTTGCCGGCCTCCAAACGCAAGAAAACCATCAGCAAGACTGAAATTGAAGACATCGTGGCCAAGATTGCCCGCATTCCGCCCGCCAGTGTCTCGAATGACGATCGCGGCAAATTGCAAACCCTGGAACGCGATTTGAAGAGCGTGGTGTTCGGTCAAGACAAGGCCTTGGAAGTGTTGGCCTCGGCGGTGAAGATGGCCCGTTCAGGCTTGGGCAAATCCGACAAGCCGATTGGCGCGTTCTTGTTCAGCGGCCCCACCGGTGTTGGCAAAACCGAAGCCGCCAAACAACTCGCTTACATCTTGGGCATTGACCTGTTGAGGTTTGACATGTCCGAGTACATGGAGCGTCATGCCGTCAGTCGCCTGATTGGTGCGCCTCCCGGCTATGTGGGCTTTGACCAAGGTGGTTTGCTCACCGAAGCCATCACCAAAAAACCGCATTCGGTGCTCTTGCTTGATGAGATTGAAAAAGCCCATCCCGACATCTTCAACGTCTTGTTGCAGGTGATGGACCACGGTACGCTGACCGACAACAATGGCCGCAAAGCCGACTTCCGCAACGTGATCATCATCATGACCACCAATGCGGGTGCCGAAACCATGAACAAGTCCACCATCGGCTTCACCAATGCCCGTGAACCCGGCGACGAACTGGCCGACATCAAACGCCTGTTCACGCCCGAGTTCCGCAACCGCTTGGATGCCACTGTCAGCTTCAAGCCGCTGGACGAAATCGTCATCATGCGCGTCGTTGACAAGTTCTTGTTGCAACTCGAAACCCAGTTGGCCGAGAAAAAAGTCGAGGTCACCTTCACCGACGACTTGCGCAAACATTTGGCGAAAAAAGGCTTCGATCCGCTCATGGGCGCTCGCCCCATGCAACGCCTGATTCAAGACACGATTCGCAAGGCCTTGGCCGACGAACTCTTGTTTGGTCGCCTGACCGAAGGCGGTCGCTTGACGGTCAGTTTGGACGACAAAGAAGAGGTTCAACTCGACATCCAACCGTTGCCTAAGAAAGAATCTCGCTCTTCCAAGTCCGAGCCCGCAGAACCCGAAGAAGCAGAGGCCAGTTGATCGTGGCAGGACACAGCAAATGGGCGAACATCCAGCACCGCAAAGGGCGCCAGGACGAAAAAAGAGGCAAGGTGTGGACGCGGGTCATCCGTGAAATCATGGTCGCGGCCCGCTTGGGCGGCGGTGATTTAGACACCAATCCGCGCTTGCGCATGGCGGTGGAAAAAGCCAAAGCGGCCAACATGCCGGCCGACACCATCAAACGCAACATCGACAAAGCCACAGGCAATTTGGAAGGCGTTCAGTACGAAGAAATTCGTTACGAAGGCTATGGCATTGGTGGTGTGGCCCTCATGGTCGACACCATGACCGACAACAAAGTGCGCACCGTGGCCGAGGTGCGACACGCTCTGAGCAAACACGGCGGCAACATGGGCACCGAAGGCTCGGTGGCTTTTCAATTCAAGCACTGCGGTCAAATCATTTTGGCGCCCGGCACCTCCGAAGACAAGGTCATGGAAGTGGCCTTGGAAGCCGGCGCTGAAGACGTGCTGACAGATGACGAAGGTGCCATCGAGGTGCTGACACAACCCACCGACTTCGAAGCTGTGAAAGCAGCGCTGGATCAGGCTGGGCTGGCGGCTGGCATGGCTGAAGTGACTTACCGTGCAGAAAACACCATCGAGTTGAGTGAAGAAGATCAGGTGAAGATGCAAAAAATCTTGGATGCACTTGAAGAACTCGACGATGTGCAAGAGGTCTATCACAACGCCGCGCTATGAAAGTGTTGGTCATTGGCGCGGGCGGACGCGAACACGCACTGGCTTGGAAACTCACCCAATCGCCACATGTGCAAATGGTTTATGTGGCCCCAGGCAATGCAGGTGTAGGGCGCGACAAAAACCTCCAGGTGGTGAACCTCACCGACGTGGTGGCTTTGCGTGAATGGGCGCAACACAACGACATTGGCCTCACCGTGGTCGGCCCTGAAGCGCCCTTGGCAGCAGGCGTGGTTGATGAGTTCCGCGCCCACGGCTTGCGCATCTTTGGCCCCACCCAAGCTGCCGCTCAACTGGAGAGTTCCAAAGCATTTTCCAAGGCCTTCATGGAGCGCCATGGCATTCCCACCGCCCAATACCAAGCCTTTGAAGATGCGGCCTTGGCCCATGCCTACGTGAATCAGCACGGTGCACCCATCGTGGTCAAAGCCGATGGCTTGGCCGCGGGCAAGGGCGTGGTCGTGGCCACCACGCTTGAAGAAGCCCATGCCGCCATCGACAACATGTTGCTTGACAACAGCTTGGGTGTGCAACACAACGCGGGCCGAGCCCGGGTGGTGATTGAAGAATTTTTAGACGGCGAAGAAGCCAGTTTCATGGTGATCGCCCATGGCTTGGTGGCAGTGCCTTTGGCCACTTCGCAGGACCACAAGCGTTTGCTGGACAACGACCAAGGTCCCAACACGGGTGGCATGGGTGCTTACTCGCCGGCACCCGTGGTCACGCCTGAAATCCATGCGCGGGTGATGCGCGAGGTGATTCAACCCACCCTCAAGGGCATGCAAGCCGATGGCATTCCCTACACCGGCTTTTTGTACGCCGGCTTGATGATTGGCCCGCAAGGCCAACTCAAGGTGCTCGAGTTCAACTGCCGCATGGGCGACCCGGAAACCCAGCCCATCTTGATGCGCTTGAAAAGCGATTTGCTGGAAGCCTTGTTGAGCGCCACCGACACCGATCCAGCTGCGCTGACCAAGGTGGAGCTGCATTGGGACCGCCGGTTTGCTCTGGGCGTGGTGCTGGCCGCAGCCAACTACCCCAGCACGCCGCGCAAGGGCGACGCCATCCAAGGCTTGTCTGCTGATCAAGACGCGGTGATGGTGTTTCACGCGGCCACGCAAGTGGTGGACAAACAAATTGTGAGCAACGGCGGCCGTGTGTTGTGTGTGACCGCCTTGGGCGACACGGTGCGCCAAGCCCAGGTTCATGCTTATGAAGTGGTGGATGCGATTCACTTTGACGGCATGCAATACCGTCGCGACATTGGCCACCGCGCGGTGCGCAAATAAACAAGGGAGCTTGAATGACGCCAGCCTTTGAACCTGTTCGCACGTATTTGATCGATTTGCAGCACCGCATCACCACGGCCTTGGCTGAGCTTGATGGGCAAGGCAGCTTCATTTCGGATGCCTGGGAAAAACCACCCGGCGAGATGCTGCAAGGCAACGGCATCACCAAAATCATGGAGCAGGGCGCGGTGTTCGAGCGTGCTGGCTGCGGTTTCTCGCATGTCACCGGACCCCAATTGCCGCCTTCTGCCACGCAGCACCGGCCCGAACTCAGTGGTTCGGCCTTCGAAGCCATGGGCGTGTCCTTGGTGTTCCATCCCCGCAATCCTTATGTGCCCACAGTGCACATGAACGTGCGTGCTTTGTTGGCCAAACCGGCCCAAGGTGAACCGGTGGCCTGGTTTGGCGGCGGCATGGACTTGACGCCTTATTACGGCTTTGATGAAGACGCTGTCCACTTTCACAGTGTCTGCAAGCAATCATTGGATGGTTTCGATCACCAGCTGTATCCCCGTTTCAAAAAATGGTGCGACGAGTATTTCTATTTGAAACACCGCAACGAACCACGCGGTATTGGTGGCATTTTTTACGATGATTTTTCAGAGCTGGGTTTCGAGAAAAGCTTTGGCATGATGCAAAGCGTGGGCGACCATTTCTTGGAAGCCTATTTGCCCATCGTCAAGAAGCGTCAAGACATGGCCTATGGCGAGCGCGAGCGCGAGCATCAGCTCTACCGGCGCGGTCGCTATGTCGAGTTCAACTTGGTCTGGGACCGGGGCACGCACTTTGGCTTGCAGTCTGGTGGCCGCACCGAATCCATTTTGTTGTCCATGCCTTCTTTGGTCAGCTGGTCTTACCAACACCAACCTGCGCCTGGCACACCCGAAGAGCGGCTCACCTCTTATTTCTTGCAAGCGAGAGACTGGGTCTGAGCACCAATTCAAAGCCCTTGCGCATCGGCTTGTTCGGTGGTGCCTTTGACCCACCGCACAACGCCCATGTGGCCTTGGCCCAAGCGGCCTTGTCACAACTGGCCTTGAATGTCTTGCATGTGGTGCCCACGGGCGATGCTTGGCACAAGCCCCGCACATTGACACCTGCCCATCACCGGTTGGCGATGTGTCAAAAGGTGTTTGAGTCCGTGCCGAACGTGGTGGTGGATGACATGGAGTTGCAGCGCCAAGGGCCGAGTTACACCGTGGACACCTTGGCCGCTTTGCGTGAACGCTATGCGGGTGCAGAATTTTTCGTGGTGTTGGGCTTGGACCAAGCCACGCGGTTTGCGCAATGGCATCAAAGCCAGCAAATTTTGGCGTGGGCTCAATTGGCCATTGCCGATCGGCCCTTGGACGCCGCAGAGGAGGCCACCTCGCCTGAATGGCACAATCCACAGCATCTGCACTTGAACATGCCTTTGATGCCGCTGAGTGCCACCGATATTCGACAGCGTTGCCGCACGGGTGGCGACTTAACCCCATGGCTCAGCCCGTCTGTCATTCAATACATTCAAAACAACCATCTTTACCTGGACAACCATGACCGAAGCTTCTGAAAAAAAAGACGTCCAAAAATTGCAACGCGTGATCGTTGACAGTTTGGAAGACATCAAGGCGCAAGACATACAAGCCTTCAACACCGAGCATTTGTCGGCCTTGTTCGAGCGGGTCATCATTGCTTGCGGCACCTCGAACCGCCAAACCAAAGCCTTGGCAGCCAGTGTGCGCGATGAAGTGCGCGAAGCCGGATTTGGCAAACCCCGCATCGAAGGCGAAGAAAACGGCGAGTGGATCATTGTCGATTGCGGTTCGGTGGTGGTGCACATCATGCAGCCCTCCATTCGGCAGTACTACCACTTGGAAGAAATTTGGGGCGAGAAACCTGTGCGCATCAAACTCGGTGCCGACAAACCCAAAGCCGTGGTGAAAAAAGAACCTGAACCCGAGCCGCCCAAAAAAGCCGCCAAAAAGACCAGCGCCAAAACAGCAGCCACCAAATCTGCGCCTCGGAGCAGCCCGCGTGCGGCCAAACCCGCCAGCAAAACAGCTGCGGCATCACCCAAGCCTCACGCAAAATCAGCGGTCAAGCCCTCGGCAAAACCCACCGTGAAAAAAGTCACGATCAACAAGCCTGCCGCGAAGAAAACCCCTCGCAAACCCTCCAAAGCATGAGGCTGTGGGTGGTTGCAGTAGGACTGCGGGTGCCGAATTGGGCGCAAACCGCCTGGGACGATTACGCCAAGCGCTTTCCACCCGACATCAAACTCACCCTGAAAACCGTCAAGACCGAGCCGCGCGGCTCACGCACCACCGCTCAAATTTGGGCGGCTGAACGCGCCCGCATTGACGCGACGATTCCCAAAGACTGCCACAGGGTTTGGTTGGATGAAAAGGGCCAACGCCTGACCACCGTGGCCTTGTCTCAGCGTTGGCTAGGATGGCAAGCCAACGCCCAAGATGTGGCCCTCATCATTGGCGGGCCTGATGGCTTTGACCCGGCCATTCGGCAGTCTGGCGAGGACTTGATCAGCTTGTCAGACCTCACCTTGCCACACGCCATGGTGCGCGTTTTGTTGGTGGAACAGCTCTACCGCGCGTGGTCGATTTTGGCCAACCATCCTTACCACCGCGAATGAACACCTTGCCCTTGGTTTATTTGGCTTCGCAAAGCCCCAGACGCCAGCAACTGCTGACGCAAATCGCTGTCCCATTCGAAGTCCTGTTGCCGTCAGACAGGGCAGCGGCTGAAGACTTGGAAGCCGTGCTGCCTGGCGAAAAACCCTTGGCCTATGTGCAGCGCGTCACGCGTTTGAAATTGCAACAGGCCAAGCTTGAACGCGTTCGATTGGGCTGGCCTGCGCACCCGATCTTGTGCGCGGACACCACGGTGGCCTTGGGTGACGAGATTTTGGGCAAGCCCCAAGATTTGGCAGAGGCCAAAGACATGCTGCTACGCTTGAGCGGACAAACCCATCAGGTGTTCACCGCCATGGCCATCTCGCATGGTCGAAAGACATTGCGTGCGCTCAGTCGTTCCAAAGTGCGCTTTGATGACTTGAGCCCGCAAGACATCGAGGCTTACGTGGCCAGTGGCGAACCCATGGGCAAGGCCGGTGCTTATGGCATCCAAGGCTTGGCCAGCGGGTTTATTCGAAGCATTCAAGGCAGTTACTCTGGCATCATGGGGCTTCCCTTGTTTGAAACCTCCCGTTTGCTTCGACAACTGGCAGAAGATTGAAGATGCAGCATGACATTCTGATCAATTGGTCGCCCCAAGAAACCCGCGTGGCCGTGGTGGAAAACGGCGCCGTGCAAGAAATCCACGTGGAACGATCGCTGGAACGCGGCTTGGTCGGTAACGTGTATTTGGGCAAGGTGGCTCGCGTTTTGCCGGGCATGCAATCGGCGTTCATTGACATTGGTATGGACCGTTCCGCTTTTTTGCATGTGGCCGATGTCTTCAGCAGCGCCGCACCCCGTCAAACCGATGCGCAGGAGCAAGCGGTGGCGGCTGTGCCGATTGAAAAGCAAGTGTTTGAAGGACAGTCTTTGTTGGTGCAGGTCATCAAAGACCCGATTGGCAGCAAAGGCGCCAGGCTGTCCACCCAAATCAGCATCGCAGGACGCTTGTTGGTCTTCTTGCCGCAAGACAACCACATTGGTGTGTCCCAAAAAATACCGCAAGAGCAACGCGATGAACTGCGCAAGCGTTTGATCGGCTTGGCGCACAAGGGCGAGGACAAAGGGGGCTTTATTCTGCGCACCAATGGCGAAGAGGCCAGCGATGCCGAGTTGGAAGAAGACATTGCCTATCTGCGTAAAACCTGGGCCAAGATCAAAGCGGCCAGTGTGCAATTGCCGCCCAAGTCCTTGCTGCACCAAGACCTGAATTTGTTGCAACGGGTGCTGCGTGACATGGTGTTGGAGACCACCCAAACCATCCGCTTGGATTCGGTTGAACAGCACAGCATGTTGCAGCAGTTTGGCAAAGAGTTCATGCCCTCTTCGGTGGCCAAATTGGCGCATTACAAAGGCGAGCGGCCCATCTTCGACCTGTTCAACATTGACGATGAAATTCAGTTGGCCTTGGGCCGCAAAGTCATGCTGAAGTCGGGGGGCTACCTGATCATCGACCAGACCGAAGCCCTGACCACGGTGGATGTGAACACCGGCGGTTTTGTGGGTGCGCGAAATTTTGACGACACCATCTTCAAAACCAATTTGGAAGCGGCGGGCGCGATTGCACGCCAACTGCGACTGCGCAACCTGGGCGGCGTGATCGTCACCGACTTCATCGACATGCAGCGCGAAGACCACCGCGAAGCTGTGCTGAACGAACTGCGCAAGCAATTGGCCAAAGACCGGGTCAAAACCACCGTCAGTGGGTACTCTTCATTGGGCTTGGTGGAAATGACGCGCAAACGCACCCGTGAGTCCTTGGCGCAAATACTGTGTGAGCCTTGCCCCCATTGCCAAGGCAAAGGGATCGTCAACACCGCCCGCAGTGTGGCCTACAACATCCTGCGCGAAATTTTGCGTGAAGCCCGGCAGTTCAGTCCCAAGGAATTTCGGGTGTTGGCACCGCCCGCCGTGGTTGATTTGCTGCAAGAGGAAGAAAGCCTGCACCTGGCGGGCTTGAGTGATTTCATTGGCAAACCCATTTCCTTGCAGGCCGAATTCGGCATGGGGCCGGAGCAATTCAATATTGTGTTGTTATGAGAGGAACAACTTGGATCAATGCTGAGTGTCCAATTGTTTGAGTTTGAACATTGCGGCATAAGCCCCATTCGCGGCCAACAAGCTGGCATGATTGCCCGTCTCAATCACCTGACCAGACTCCATCACAACGATACGATCAGCGGATTCGATAGTTGATAAGCGATGGGCAATGATCAAAGTGGTTTTACCTTGCCGAAGCCGAGACAGTGCTTCTTGGACAGCCCGTTCTGATTCATTGTCTAACGCTGAAGTTGCCTCATCCAAAATCAAGATTGGGGCTTCTTTGTACAAAGCACGTGCGATGGCCAAACGTTGCCGCTGTCCACCTGACATGCTGGAAGCGTTGTGTCCTACTAAGGTGTCAATGCCCTGAGGCAGGGTGCCCAAGTAGTCGCTTAAATTGGCTGCATGCAAACAACGCAAAACTTTTTCTGGGTCAGGTGTTTGACCCAAGGCCACATTCATGGCCAAGCTGTCGTTCAGAACCACCACGTTTTGACTGACCATGGCAAATTGATTGCGTAAATCTTGCAAGTTCCAATCGCGAACCGAGACCCCATCCAGTTTCAAATCCCCCTCGTTCCATTCGACAAAACGGGGCAGTAAATTGGCCAAGGTGGTTTTGCCAGAGCCCGAACTCCCTACCAAAGCGACTGTTTCGCCTGGGCGGATTTCTAAATCCACAGCACGCAAGGCCCAAGGGTGGTCTTCTTTATAGCGAACCCCAATTTGCTGGCATTGAATATGGCCAGTGGAATGTTGGCATCTGTGTGCCCCACCTGATTCTTTTGGCGTGGATTCAATCAGTTCAAGTGCGCGTTCCATCGCTGCAAGACCCCTGGTGATAGGGCCAGCCACTTCTGACAAATGTTTGATGGGATTGACCAACATCAGCATGGCGGTGACGAAGGATGCGAAGCCGCCAACGGTCATCCCGCTGTCTTGGCTTTGAAGCAATGCAACACTGATGACTGCAGACAAGGCGATGGCAGAGAACAATTGGGTGAGTGGCGTGATGCCTGAACTGGCAACGGCCATTTTCATGGTCAAACGTTCCAAGGTGCGCCCTAAACGTTCAAATCTGCTGGCTTGCATGGGTTGAGCTGCATGCAAGCGAATTTCTCTGTAAGCGAGGGCGGTTTCTTCAACCACATAGGCCAGTTCATCTGTTGCGGATTGGTTGCTTCTCGTCAGCCCATAAAGACGTTTGCTCATGGCTTTCATCAAAAACCCCACGGAAGGTATCAACAAAGCCACGATCAGACTCAATTGCCAGTTCAAATAGAGCAAATAACCTACCAGAGCAAGCAAAGTAAGGCTGTCTCGAAACATGCTCATGCACGAGCCAACCAGCATTTGTGCACCGCTTTGCACTTCGTACACCAAGGTATTGCCCAGGGAACTGGCATTTTGCTGACGAAACAATTGAAGTTCAGCATCCTGCAAACGATTGAACATGGCAACGCGTAATTTCAATAAACCCTGGTTGGTTGCTTTGGCGATAGCGACCTGACCAATAAACAGACTGGCACCGCGCAAGCTGTACAAACCGATCAAAGCCAAAGGAACCATCCAAACAGGGAAACTGTTTTGTTTGAAACCTTTGTCAAGCAAAGGCTGTAGCAAGGCGGGCACCATTGGTTCGCTGATCGACACGATCAACATGGCCGTCACTGCGGCCACCCACGCCATTGGAGGATTTACAAAGTATTTGCCTGATCTTTGCAGTCGCTTAATAAAATGTGGTTGGTCAGACATGTGGTGATCAGCAGCGAAGTTGGTCGATTATCGCCTCGATGTTGCACTGCAAGGTTAGAATGGAATCTTTTGAACAAGTGAAGCGATGATCCATTATTTCCTCCCACTTTTCACATCTTTGACCCTTTTTTTGGGGCTCGTCAATACTGCTTGGTCTGAGGTTCGTGTCGAGGTCTCTGGTGTGGGCATCACGCAAATTCCCATTGCCATCGCACCCTTCAAAGGACAAGACGCGTCACCCCAAAAACCGGCCACCATTGTGGCTGCCGACTTTGACCGCAGTGGTCAATTCAAAAGCATCGACCCTGGCTTGGTGATGGACGAAAACAGTCGCCCCGACTTCACCGCCATTCGCCAAAAAAATGCAGACGCCTTGGTCACAGGCAGTATTCAGAAAACGGCAGACGGTCGATTTGATGTGAAGTACCGCTTGTGGGACGCCATCAAAGGACAAGATTTGGGCGGGCAAAGCTTCACCGTGGTGGCTTCCGATTTGCGGCTTGTGTCGCACCGCATCGCTGATCAGGTCTATGAGAAATTAACTGGCGACAAAGGCGTGTTTTCCACCCGCATTGCTTATGTCACCAAACAACCAGAGCGCCATGTTTTGTGGGTGGCGGATGCCGATGGTGACAATGCACAAGCTGCTTTGACCAGTCCTGAGCCCATCATTTCACCGCGTTGGGCACCCAACGGCACCGACCTGGCTTATGTGTCTTTCGAGTCCCGCAAACCAGTGGTGTATGTGCATGATGTGGGCACCGGCAAGCGCCGAATCTTGGCCAATTTCAAAGGCTCCAACAGCGCCCCTGCTTGGGCCCCAGACGGCAAATCCGTGGCCGTGACCCTCAGTCGGGATGGCAGCTCTCAAATTTTCAGCATCGATGCCAAGGGCGGTGAACCCAAGCGCATCACCCAATCCAATGGCATTGACACCGAGCCTGTTTACACCCCTGACGGGAGCGCCATTTACTTCGTGAGCGACCGAGGTGGTTCGCCCCAAATTTACCGAACACCCGCCTCGGGCGGGCCGGTGCAACGCGTCACCTTCTCTGGAAACTACAACATCTCTCCTGCCTTGAGCCCGGATGGTCGATGGTTGGCCTACATTGCCCGCAACGGTAGCCAGTACAAATTGCATTTGATGGAATTGGCGACTGACAAGGTTTACCCGCTGACCGATTCAAACCTGGACGAGCGTCCCAGTTTTGCCGCCAACAGCAAACTCATCTTGTATGCCAGCCTGTCTCAAGGCAAAGAGGTTCTCATGACCACAACCCTTGATGGCAAAATAAGCGCAAAATTGGCTGGGCAAGCTGCCAACATCCGGGAACCCCATTGGGGCCCTTTCTTGAAACCTTGAAGCTCTGGAGCACTGTCGTGAATAAATTTTTCTTGTCTTTCAGTTTGGCCTTGTTGTTGTCTGCTTGTGCCTCTGGTGTCAAACTCAATGACGTCCCCGTGGAAGACAAGTCTGGCGCCAGTGTCAGCAGCACCGCGCCCGAGACCAAGCCAGCACCCGCGCCAGAGGCCAAATCGGCTGTGGCCCCTGTCAGCACTGTGGCCTCTGACAACTTGGCTGCTGGTCCCAATGGTGTTGCCAAAATCATTTACTTCGATTACGACAGTTTTGTGGTGAAAGCAGAATTTCAAAATGCCATTGAAGGCCATGCCCAGTTTTTGAAAAACAACCCACGCGCCAAGGTGTCATTGGAAGGTCATACCGATGAGCGTGGTGGCCGTGAATACAACTTGGCACTGGGTCAAAAACGTGCTGATGCCGTTCGTCAAAGCCTGAGCTTGCTGGGTGTGTCTGCTGCCCAAGTGGAGTCCGTCAGCTTTGGTGAAGAAAAGCCTGCTGTGCAAGGCAGCGACGAATCTGCTTTCGCTAAAAACCGCCGCACTGAATTCTTCTACAAATGAAGCCTGGCTTGAAATGGGCAGTGGTGTGCGCGGCCTTGGTCAGCACATCCATGCATGCGGCGATTTTTGAAGACGAAGAAGCCCGAAGGGCTATTCTGGATTTGCGTCAAAGGGTCGAATCCCTCAAGCAAGCACAGCAAACAGGTGACCAAAACCTGCAAAAGTCCATCGAGCAAGCCGCTCAGGCACAACGTGCAGCCGAGCAGGAAGTGACGCAGTACAAGCAGTCCTTGTTGCAACTGCAGTCTCAAATTGATGGTTTGAAACAAGACCTCTCTGCTTTGCGTGGCGAGCGCGAAGAATTGCTGCGTGAAATTTCTTTGTTGCAACGCAGTCAAAAAGAAACGCTGGCCACCGTTGAAGACCGTCTGAAAAATGTCGATCAACGTTTCGACAAGTTTGAACCGACCACGGTGCAAATTGACGGTTTGGAATTCGAAGCAGAGCAGTCTGAGAAAAAGGACTTTGACGCCAGCTTGGGTATTTTTAGAAAAGGTGAGTTCGCAGCTGCAGCCACCTCCTTTTCAAACTTCTTGCGCAAGTACCCCAACAGCGGCTTTCGACCCAGTGCACTCTATTGGCTTGGCAGTGCCAAATACATCAATCGCGACTACGCAGACACCGTGAATCAACTCAAAGCCTTCATGGCCTTGAGCCCCAATCACCAACGTGTAGCCGAAGCCCTGTTGACCTTGGGCAATGCTCAAGTTGAAATCAAACAACCCAAAGACGCCAAAAAAACTTGGGAGGAATTGATCAAGCAATTCCCCAACACCGAAGCTGCATCAGCTGCCAAAGAACGTTTGGCTAAATTGAAATAACTTGAACGCCACTATCAACAGTTTGAGTTCGGACACAGACCGCCGCTTTGGCGGTCTTTCTCGTTTGTACGGCGATCAAGGTGCCCAAGCTATTCGACAAGCCCATGTGGCGGTGGTGGGTGTGGGTGGTGTGGGTTCTTGGGCTGTGGAGTGTTTGGCACGCAGCGGCGTGGGGCAACTCACCTTGATCGATATGGACCACGTTTCAGAGTCCAACATCAACCGACAGTTGCATGCCGTCACGGATACCTTGGGTCAATCCAAGGTGTTGGCCATGCAAGCCCGCATAGCGGACATCAACCCAGAATGCCTTGTTCACACCGTGGATGAATTCATCACAGCAGAAAACTGTCAAGATCTTTTGTCTGACAGCTTCGATGCCGTGATTGACGCCTGTGATCAAGTCAGTGCCAAGGTGGCGATGGCTGCTTGGGCCATGGCCCATCGCGTGCGCTTGGTCACTGTTGGCGCTGCTGGCGGCAAGATGCAAGCGCACCTTGTTGACATGGCGGATTTGGCGCAAGCAACGCACGATCCATTGCTCGCGCAAGTGCGTCAACGATTGAGGAAGCACCATGGCGCTCCTGCTGGTGGCGCTTCTTTTGGCATTCAATCGGTGTTCAGCAAAGAACGTGTTTTGATGCCTGAGAAGTCAAGTCAAGCATCTCGCGACAGTTCATTGAACTGCCATGGCTATGGATCAGTGGTCACAGTGACTGCAACTTTTGGCAACTGCGCGGCGGGCTGGGTGTTGAATCAATTGGCTGCATGAAGGGTTTTTTCAAAACCGTCAAAAAGCGCAAAAAAACAGTTATACTTTGCGGCTTCGCAGAGCAGCAAAACTGCAATGCAAAGGGGGACGTTAGCTCAGTTGGTAGAGCAGCGGACTTTTAATCCGTTGGTCACAAGTTCGAATCTTGTACGTCCTACCACCCTGATTCAAAAAAACCAGTTCAAACAGAACTGGTTTTTTTTCGTCGCATCAAACTCAAGCCAACGTCTCTAGCTGGGTGGTCAATTCCAACCATCGCAGCTCCAGTTCTTCCAATTCATCTTCCACCAGCTTGAGCCGCTTGCCCGCTTCGGCAATGACTGCTGGTGCCAAGCTGCTGGCGAGTTTGTTGTGCAAATTTTGTTTCTCTGCTTCCA
This sequence comes from Comamonadaceae bacterium, assembly GCA_947448745.1. GTDB lineage: Bacteria > Pseudomonadota > Gammaproteobacteria > Burkholderiales > Burkholderiaceae_C > Limnohabitans. The sequence goes on along the minus strand of CANFOQ010000020.1, from coordinate 1,585 downwards.
ACGTGGCCATGTTTTTTTCAATGCCGTCTTGTTCTTTTTTCAAGGGGCGTTTTTTCTCGTTGGCTTCTTTGCGTTGTTGCGCGTCGTCCTTGCGCTGCTCACGCGATGCGATGACCGGCTTGGCAGCTACGGCAATGACAGGGGCTGCTGCCACCATCGGGGCAGGGGCAGGGGCTTTCAAGGCCGCATTGGCCGCTGCGGTGGCCTCTGCGCGCAATCGCTTGGCCTCATCCAGCAGGTAGCGTTGATAGTCGTCCAAGTCGCCATCGAAGGGTGACACGCCACCGCGCGAGACCATCCAAAACTCGTCGCACACTGCACGCAGCAAGGCGCGGTCGTGGCTGACCAACATCACCGTGCCTTCAAACTCATTCAAGGCCATGCTCAGGGCTTCGCGGGTGGCCAAGTCCAAGTGGTTGGTAGGTTCGTCCATCAACAGCAGGTTGGGGCGCTGCCAAACCAACATGCACAACACCAACCGCGCTTTTTCGCCACCGCTCATGCTGCCCACAGCTTGCTTGACCATGTCGCCGCCAAAGTTGAACTGGCCCAAGAAACTGCGCAAGTCTTGCTCGCGCGTTGCTTGACCAGCCAGCTTGCCTTCAACGGTGAGTTTTTTGCACAAGTCAATCATGTGTTGCAGCGGGTTGTCCGCCGGGCGCAGCACATCGAGTTCTTGTTGTGCGAAGTAGCCGATGTTCAAGCCCTTGCCTTCGGTCATGTCGCCGCCCAAGGCTTTCAAATCGCGGGCGATGGTTTTCACCAAGGTTGATTTGCCTTGCCCGTTGGCTCCCAAGATGCCAATGCGTTGACCGGCCAACACCGAGCGGCTGATGTTTTGCACGATCACCGTGGGTGGCGTGCCCGCAGGCGCATCGTCGGGAGCCGGGTAACCCACGCTCACCCCTTGCATGCTCAGCATGGGGTTGGGCAGGTTGGCGGGTTCTTTGAATTCGAAACTGAAATCTGCGTCGGCCAGCAGGGGCGCGATTTTTTCCATGCGGTCCAAGGCCTTGACCCGGCTTTGAGCTTGCTTGGCTTTGCTGGCCTTGGCCTTGAAGCGGGCAATGAACTTTTGCAAATGCGCGATCTTGTCTTGTTGCTTGGAGAAAGCGTTTTGTTGCAACTCCATCTGCTCTGCACGCATGTCTTCAAACTTGCTGTAGTTGCCGCCATAACGCACCAACTTGCCTGCATCGATGTGCAGCGTGACGTTGGTAACCGCATCTAAAAATTCTCGGTCATGGCTGATGACCACCATCGTGCCTTCATAGCGTTTGAGCCAAGCTTCCAGCCACACCAAGGCGTCCAAGTCCAAGTGGTTGGTGGGCTCGTCCAACAGCAGCAAGTCTGAGGGGCACATCAGGGCACGGGCCAGTTGCAAACGCATGCGCCAACCGCCCGAGAAACTGTTCACCGGGTTGTCCAGTTCGGTGGTTTTGAAGCCCAGACCCAAGATCAGGGCTTGGGCGCGCGATGAAGCATCGTGTTCGCCCGCGTCATAAAGCGCCATGTAAGCGTGCCCCATGCGGTCGCCGTCGCCTGAGGCTTCAGCGGCGGCCACTTCGGTGCGGGCATCGGTCAG
>CANFOQ010000019.1 GCA_947448745.1 Comamonadaceae bacterium | reverse complement strand
GGTTTTTGGATTGGCATGTATGTGTTGCTGCCGCTGTTTTTGCTGGGCAGCCTGATAGACGGTCTGATCCAGCTCACCACTGGGGTGTGCACCGGTTTGTGGTGTTACTTTTAATGCGTCGCCGTTCATGGATGGGGCATCTTAGCGGGTGGGATGAACGCCCTTTGATACAGGTAGCAGCCAGTTCACCTTGAAATCAACAAGTCTGGCAGTTTTTTAAATTAAAGAATTCTTTAAAAAGATTGACTCATATTAAAAAAATCTTTAATATGACGACATCGAATCAAAGCCTGCTTTCATATGTCTCGTATCACTGGCATTTATGCCATCTCCACCACCCAAGGTGAGCCTGTCAAAGCGTTTATTCCACATGGCTTGCCACCTGCCGAGCCTGCGCTCGATGCTGCCATCTGGGCACGTTTGAATGAAGAAGCCTTGACGGCCTTGCAGCGCTTGTCAGCGGTGGCAGGTTTGGTTCCCTCTGTTGAATGGTTGCTCTACAGCGCCATTCGCAAAGAAGCCTTGTTGACATCCCAGATTGAAGGGACTCAAGCGACGTTGATCGACTTGTTTGATGAGGAAGCTGGTTTGGCCATTTCCAACACGGATGATGTGGAGGAAGTGACCAACTACCTGCAGGCTTTCAACTGGGCCCAAGAACAACTGCGCAGCGATACCGGCTTGCCCATCAGTGTGCGTTTGCTGAGTGAAGCCCATCGCTTGCTGCTCAATGGGGTGCGTGGTACAGGCAAACAACCCGGCGAGTTGCGCCGATCTCAAAACTGGATTGGTGGGTCGCGTCCAGGCACAGCCGTTTTTGTGCCGCCTCCTGCGGATCTGGTGCCGGGCTTGTTGGCCGATCTGGAACGTTACATCCATGCAGACCAAGCAGACCTGCCCGTGCTGGTTCGGATTGCCTTGGTGCATGCCCAATTTGAAACCATCCATCCCTACTTGGATGGCAATGGCCGAATTGGGCGATTGCTCATTGCCATCTTGCTGGAGCATTGGCAACTCTTGCCTGAGCCCTTGATGTACCTCAGTGGTTTTTTGAAACAACACCAGTCGGAGTACTACCGGCGCTTGTCGTGCATTCGGACCGAAGGCGACTGGGAATCTTGGGTTCAATTTTTCTTGGAAGCTGTGCAAAGTGCGGCGCACCAATCCGAGGCCGCGGTTGTCGCGGTGGCCAGTTTGGTGACCAACGACAGAAAGCGGTTGTTGGCCCATCCCAAGGCCAATGCCATCAGTTACCGCTTGTTTGAGATGCTCCCCACCATGCCCCGCTTTACCGTCGATCGGGTTTGCAAAATCTTGGAAACAACTTTCCCAACCGCCAGCGCTGCCATCAAGTTGTTGGAAGAGTTGGGCATGGTGAAAGAACTGTCTGGCCTGAAAAAGAACCGCACTTACAGTTATGCGGCCTATATTGATTTGCTCAGTCAATGAGCCCACTTGTGAAACCCATGACCACCCCCTCCCCTGCACCCTCCACTTCGCCGCAATCCCTGTCTGGCTTGCTGCCCTTCGTCAAACCCTACAAAGGCCGCATCGCCTTGGCGGGCTTGTTTTTGCTGCTGGCCGCCGGCACCACGCTGGCGTTTCCGTGGGCACTGCGCTTGCTGATTGACCAAGGCCTGAGCGGCCCGGACAGCGGCGCTCGTTTGGCGGGGCAGTTTGGCCAGTTGTTTTTGGTGGCCGCGGCGCTGGCGGTGTTTTCGTCGCTGCGTTTTTACACCGTCACCTGGCTGGGTGAGCGCATCACGGCCGATGTGCGCAACGCGGTGTACGGCCATGTGCTGCAGCAAAGCCCAGCGTTTTTTGAAACCACGCAAACCGGCGAAGTGCTGTCCCGCCTGTCGAATGACACCACGCTGGTGCAAACCGTGGTGGGCTCGTCGCTGTCCATGGGTTTGCGCAATCTGGTGATGGGCGTGGGCGCTTTGTTGATGCTGGTCTACAGCCACCCGATGCTGATGCTGCAAGTGATTGCCTTGTTGGTGCTGGTGGTCTGGCCCAGCATGACCTTGGGGCGGCGTGTGCGCAAGTTGTCACGCGCCAGCCAAGACCGTGTGGCCGATGCCAGTGCCATGGCCGCCGAGGTGTTGAACGCCATCCCCGTGGTGCAAAGTTACACCGCTGAAACTCGCGAAGCCCAGCGCTTCACCGACTCGACCCAGCAAGCGGTCAGCACCTCTTTGCGCCGCGCCCGGGCCCGCTCGGCCTTGGTGGGTTTCATCATTTTGGCTAGCAGTGCTGCGCTGCTGTGGGGCTTGTACCAAGGCACGTTGGCTGTGCGCGACGGCACCATGAGTGCGGGTGAATTGGGCCAAACCGTGGTGTATGTGATTTTGTTGGCCAGTGCCTTTGCCGTGCTGGGCGAGGTCTATGGCGATTTGCTGCGTGCCGCTGGTGCCACCGAGCGCCTGATGGAACTCTTGCACACCCGCTCGGACATCCGTTCACCTGCTGCGCCCTTGCAAGCACCGTGGCCAGCGCAAGGTTCATCGGTCGCCATGCAGGGCTTGGATTTTCATTACCCCTCGCGGCCGCAAACCCTGGCCTTGTCTGGCTTGAGTGGCGTCATTCAACCCGGCCAAACCGTGGCCGTGGTCGGCCCCAGTGGCGCGGGCAAAACCACCTTGTTTGGTTTGCTGCTGCGCTTTCACGACCCGCAAGCCGGTCAGATTTTGTTGGACGGCGTCAACATCAACGACATGGCTTTGCACGACCTGCGTTCGCGCATTGGCATCGTGCCGCAAGAGCCCGTGATTTTTTCGGGCACGGCGATGGACAACATCCGCTATGGCCGCCCCCAGGCCTCGGATGCCGAGGTGTTGGCCGCTGCCAAAGCCGCGTTTGCAGATGAGTTCATCGTCGAATTGCCGCAGGGCTATGACACCTTTTTGGGCGAACGCGGTGTGCGTTTGTCGGGTGGCCAACGGCAACGGATTGCAATTGCCCGCGCCATGTTGAAAAACCCGCCGCTGCTGTTGCTGGATGAGGCCACCAGCGCCTTGGACGCGCACAGTGAACGCATGGTGCAAGCTGCTTTAGAGACCGCCATGCAAGGCCGCACCACCCTGGTGATTGCGCACCGCTTGGCCACGGTGCAGCAAGCTGATGTGATTTGGGTGTTGGACCACGGCCACTTGGTGGAGCAAGGCAACCATGCAGCGTTGATCGCCAAGGGCGGCTTGTACGCCAGCTTGGCGGCGCTGCAATTCAACAACGCTTAAAGCGTGGCCACAAACAGATAGCGGTTCAGGCTGGGAATGGTACGGCGGGTTTCAGGCGCGGCCGACGCCACTCAAGAACCGATAGCATCAACCAGACACCCACCTGGAGACATCGACGCGTGAGTCTGACTTCTGTGAAATCATTTTTCGCGGCACTGCAATTGAATGTGCCGATTTTGGAAACTGAAGCCAACACCGCCACGGTGGCGTTGGCGGCATTGGCGCATGGCGTGGAGCCGGGTCGGATTGCCAAAACCTTGGCCTTCAAACTGGCCGATGGCCGCGAGGTGCTGCTGGTGGCGCGTGGTGACGCCCGCATTGACAACAGCAAATTCAAAGCCGCTTTGGGCAAAGGCAAGATGCTGTCCACCGACGTGGTGGCCGAGATCACAGGGCATCCCGTGGGTGGCGTGTGTCCTTTCGGATTGGCGCGACCCCTGCCGATTTATTTGGATGTGTCCTTGAAAGCTTTCGAGGAGGTGTTGCCCGCAGCGGGTTCGGTCAACAGCGCGGTGCGTATTTCAGTGGATTTGTTGGCGCAAGTCACTCAGGGGCAATGGGTGGATGTGTGCGGGTGAGAACCTTCAGAAGGTCTTCCATTCTTCCAAGGGCAAGCCTTCAGCGGCCAAAGTTTCGTTGTAAGCCCCCACAAATTCGGCATGCTCTTCAAGCCAAAACTACGCGATATGTTGAAGTCCATCAGCCTGCGACTTGAAAAGCCCCAAAGTGGCATTGAAAATTGGCGCGTTTTTTTGTGGCATTTGCGAATGTGATCGTTGGTCAACACGATTACTTTAAACGGATTTCAACCGTTTTCCCCACAGCCCTTGCCGCCTTGAACAATGTATCCAGTTGAATTGATAAATTGTCTGGGTCCAGCACCCGGTCAAGTTGAGATCGGCTGGTGACCATGCGTTGCGCCATCACCACCTTGCTCAAATTGCCTCTTTGCATGGCGTCGTTCAATTGCTCAACCAAAACGCGTTTCAACGCACGTGCTTGCACTTCCTCATAGATGCCTTCTTGAATCAAGAAATCATCAAAGTTACTGCCCATGTGTTTATTGGTTTTGGGTTTTGTGCTCATGCTTCCAATCTCAAATTGCTTGCTTCCTGATTTTTCAAGCCATTGAAATGTACCTTATAAAGTACTTTTGGATACCATTCCCCAAATGAGGTGTGCGCCATGCACACCTGCCCACCGCTTAATACGTCTCCAACTGCAACCGACCCTCTTGCTTCAAGGTCGCGGCCACCGTGGTCCAGTCCAAGCCCGCGCCCACGGCAATGTCTTGCAGGGCTTGCAACACGCCCTCTTCCATGCTCTTCAAGCCGCACACGTAAAAGTGGGTTTGCGGGTCGCTCAGCATGGCCGCCAAAGGCGCAGCGGCTTCGCGCATCGCGTCTTGCACATAGCGCTTAGGCTGGCCGGGGGTGCGTGAAAACGCAAAGTGGATGTCGATGAAATCACTGGGCAGCTTTTGCAGCGGGCCAAAGTACGGCAGCTCTTGCTGGGTGCGTGCGCCAAAAAACAGCATCAGCTTGCCGCCTTCAAATTTGCCACTGGCTTTCAAGCGTCTGCGCCACTCGGTCATGCCGCGCATGGGGGCGCTGCCGGTGCCGGTGCAAATCATCACCAGGTGGCTGCCGGGGTGGTTGGGCATGAGGAAGCTGCTGCCAAACGGGCCAATCACTTGCACCGTGTCGCCCAGCTTCAGGTCGCACAAATAATTGGAGGCGACGCCTTTGACGGCCTGCCCTTGGTGGTCTTGCACCACGCGCTTCACTGTGAGTGAGAGGTTGTTGTAACCGGGGCGCTCGCCATTGCGCGGGCTGGCCACGGAATATTGACGCGCATGGTGCGGCTTGCCGTGGGCGTCCACGCCGGGCGCGATGATGCCCACCGATTGGCCTTCCAACACCGGAAACGGCAGGCTGCCAAAGTCCAACACGATGTGGTGGGTTTCGTTGTCGGTGCCGGGCTCGTTCACCTGCATATTGCCCACCACTTTGGCGCTGATCGGGTTCTTCGGCCCGTGCAGGTTGGTGTAGGGGTGCGCGGCAGACCAAGGCGGCACGCTGGCCCCCATCGCAGCGGTGTGCACCACCGGTGGGGCGCTGCTGACGGTGGCGACCGAGGTGGCGGCGTTTTCAAAGGCGGTGTTGCCCGAGGTGGGCAAGCCCGCGGCCAAGCTTTGCAACTCGGCCTCGCTTTGCGGCGCGGGCAGTTCATCCCAGCTGAGTTGCTCGGCCAAGCTGTAGGCCTTGCTGCGCAAGACCGGCAACCAATGGTCAATCGACCCCGTGGGGCACGGCGGCACGCAAGCCATGCAGTGGTTGCACTTGTCGGCGTCCACCACATAGTTGCGGCTGTCATGCGTCACCGCGCCCACCGGGCAGGTGGCTTCGCAGGTGTTGCAACGGATGCAAACTTCGGGGTCGATCAGGTGCTGTTGCAACAGCTCGGCGGTGTCACTCATGGAAGGTCAGTTGAAACGAACGTACTCGAAGTCTACGGGTTGGCGGTTGATGCCCATGGCGGGGGGTGCAATCCAGTTGGCAAACTTGCCTGGCTCGGCCACGCGGCCCATGAGGCTGGCGACAAACGCACGGTCTTCAGCAGAAGGCAGCCATTCATTGACCTTGGCGTTCCATTCGGCGTCCGACACCACGCGGCCATCGGGCGACACCTTGGAGCCGGACAGCGATCCGATGTTGCGGTGGAAGGCTTTGTGCGGCACTTGCAATTTGAAAGGAATACCAGCTTTGTCAATGACGCGGTTCCAACGGTCCACACCGGCTTTGGAGTCGGTGATGTAGTCGTCGCGCAGCACTTCGTTCAAGGCGTTCAACATCGGCACTTCTTTTTCCACAAGTTGACCGTTTTGCACGTGCAGCACTTTGTAGGTTTGACCACGCAACACATGGTCGTCGTCGCGCTTGCCTTCTTCGTAGCGGCCTTTCAGGCCCGAGCTGTAGAAGGTGGCGGCGTTGCTGGACTCGTCAGCGCCGAACAAATCAATGGTCACGCTGAAGTGGAAATTCAAATAGCGTTGGATGGTGGGCAGGTCGATCACACCAGCAGCACGCAGCTTGGCGACGTCGTCGGTTTTGAGCTCGTTCATGGCCTGGCAGGTGCGTTGAATCACGCGTGAAATGCCCGACTCGCCAACAAACATGTGGTGCGCTTCTTCGGTCAGCATGAACTTGGTGGTGCGAGCCAGTGGGTCGAAGCTGCTCTCGGCCAATGCGCAGAGCTGAAACTTGCCGTCGCGGTCGGTGAAGTAGGTGAACATGAAGAAGCTCAGCCAATCAGGCGTTTGCTCGTTGAAGGCTTGCAGGATGCGGGGGTTGTCGTCGTTGCCGCTGCGGCGCTCAAGCAAAGCCTCGGCTTCTTCGCGGCCATCGCGGCCAAAGTGTTTGTGCAACAAATACACCATGGCCCACAAATGGCGGCCTTCTTCCACATTGATTTGGAACAGGTTGCGCAGGTCGTACATGCTGGGGGCGGTCAGGCCCAAATGGCGTTGTTGCTCGACAGAGGCGGGCTCGGTGTCGCCTTGCGTGACGATGATGCGGCGCAGGTTGGCGCGGTGTTCGCCAGGGACGTCTTGCCAGGCGGCTTCGCCTTTGTGGTCGCCGAAATGGATCTTGCGATCGGTTTCACCTTGGTTCAAGAAGATGCCCCAACGGTAGTCGCGCATCTTGACGTGGCCAAACTGCGCCCAGCCTTGCGGGTCCACGCTCACGGCGGTGCGCAAATACACCTCGTTGTCGGTGGTGCCTTCGGGGCCCATGTCGTCCCACCAGTTGATGAAGTTGGGTTGCCACTGCTCCAAGGCGCGTTGCAAGGTGCGGTCGTCACTCAGGTTGACGTTGTTGGGAATTTTTTCGCTGTAGTTGATGGCTGACATGATGTTTTCCTGAAGTAAAGAATGAATTAATTGGAATCTGACCCCAATTAATTAATGGGGATCAGATTCCAATAAGGGTTAGACGCGGTTCATATCGAAAGCGGCTTTTTCGCCTTTGCCGTAGACCTTCAATGCACCTTTTTCACCCACGGCGTTCGGGCGGTTGAAAATCCAGTTTTGCCAAGCGGACAAGCGACCAAAAATACGGGTCTCCATCGACTCTTTTTGGCTGAAGCGCAAATTCGCTTCCAAGCCGGTGAGCGAATCGGGCGACATGGCGGCACGTTCTTCAATCGCGATGCGCAATTCGTCGGCCCAATCAATGTCATCAGGGGCGGCGGTCACCAGGCCCAAGCTCAGGGCTTGGTCAGCGTCCAACGGCTTGCCGATGGCGGCACGCACGGCCTCAAGGGGCGCGGTTTCCTCGTAGAAGCGGCGTTGCAAACGCGATTGGTGGTTCACCATGGGGAAGTAACCCATGTTGAGTTCGCTCAAAGTCAGGTGCGGTGCTTTGTCGTCGCCGGGCAAGGCCAGCATGTAGGCGCGGTCGGCACAAAACGCCAACTCGGCCAAGGTGCCGGCAAAGCAAGAACCTTCATCCATCAAGGCAAACAAAGAGCGCGAAGACACGTCCAAGCGGGCCAAAGTGCGGCGCAGCATGCCGATGGTTTCATTCACCAGCCAATGCGCTTGGTGTTGCACCAACACGGCGTCTGATTGCAGGGCCAGGGCGGCGTCGCCGGTGGTTTTGAGCAGCCAAGTGCCAATGTCGAGTTCATTGCTGCGCAAACACAAAATCGCGTCATCCAATTCACGCGCCATTTGCAGCGGGTACCAGCTGTCACCGGCTTGTTGAATCGCGTCGATGCTGCTGGGCACTGCCGCTTTGGGGGCCGACACGGTGAGGGTGGCGGTGCGTTTGGCGCGGTCGATGGCCACCGTCACGTAGTCATAGTGCAGGCTGTCGGCGCTGGCTTGTTTGTGCAAAGGCTGGAGTGCCACGCCCTGGCCTTTGGCCGATGCGCCTGCACGCTTGGCGTTGGCAGGCAAGTCTTTGGCATGTTTGGCCACCACCTCGGCAAACTGCGCGGGCTTGGCAATCGCGTCCACCAAACGCCAGTCCACGGCACGTTGGCCGCGCACACCTTCGACGCTGGTGCAAAAAATATCGGCGTGGTCGTGGCGCACATGGCGCTTGTCGGTCACGCGGGTCAAGCCGCCGGTGCCGGGTAACACGCCCAACAAAGGCACTTCGGGCAAGGACACGCTGCTGGAGCGGTCGTCCACCAGCACGATGTCGTCACAGGCCAGCGCCAGCTCGTAGCCGCCGCCTGCACAAGCGCCGTTGACGGCGGCGACAAATTTCAAACCACTGTGGCGGCTGCTGTCTTCAATGCCGTTGCGGGTTTCATTGGTGAACTTGCAAAAGTTGACCTTCCAAGCGTGGGTGGACAAACCCAGCATGAAGATGTTGGCGCCCGAGCAAAAGATGCGGTCCTTCAAACTGGTGACCACCACCGACTTGACCTCGGGGTGCTCGAACCGCACACGCTGCAAGGCGTCGTGCAATTCGATGTCCACGCCCAGATCGTAGGAGTTGAGTTTCAGCTTGTAGCCGGGGAGGATGCCGCCGTCTTCTTGGATGTCCAAGGACAGAGTGGCCATTTCGCCGTCCACGCTCAGGGTCCAGTGGCGGTACTTGGAGGGATGTGTTTGGTAATCAACCGTGAAATCAGTCATGCGGGCTTCCTTGGGGCAAGTGGCCAAAGTCAGGGTTGGCCGAAGACGTGCATCATCGTGCCGAAATTACTCAGGTGTATGCAATATATTTCAAGAGGTTAATTCTGAGCAGCCCAAGCCTTTTTCAGCGCCTGAAAGCTTTCTTCCAAGGGCTGCAAGCTGGTGTCGAAATGCAGGTCGGCCTTGGCGTAGAAGGGCGAACGGCTACTCAGGATGCGGCGCAAGTCCTGCATGGCTTCCGTGCTGGCCGACATCGGACGGGTGTCGCCTTGCGCCAGCACCCGCGCCATGTGGTCTTCCGGCGTGGCTTGCAACCAAATGGTGAAGCACTGCGCCAGCATCATGTTGAAGGTGGATTCCTCCGACACCAAGCCGCCGGGCGTGGCCATCACCACATGCGGATACTGCGCCAAACAGTCTTCCAAGGCGCGGCGTTCATAGCGCCGATAAGCCTCGGGGCCATACAAACCATGGATTTCGCTGATGCTGCATCCGGCCAGGTTTTCAATCACACGGCTGAGCTCGACAAACACATAGCCCAGCTCCTGCGCCAAACGCTGGCCCAGCGTGGACTTGCCGGCCCCGCGCAAGCCTATGAGGGCAATATGCTGCCGACGCAAAATGCCGGCTTCCGGCGCTTCTTCCAGCAAAGTGACCAAACTGCATTGCAGCGCCTTGGCCACTTGCAGCAACACCAAGATGGACGCGTTGCCCACCCCGGTTTCCAAATTCGCCCAATGACGCTCGGACACCCGCGCCCTGGCAGCAGCGGCTTTGCGCGACAAGCCACGGCGTGCCCGCAGGCTGCGCACCCGCTCGCCCAGGGTCACCAAATAGGGGTGTTTGTCGGAATCCACATCTTGACGCATGGATGCACTTTAATGCATTCCATTGGCCCTTGCCTGCCAAATGTCATTCAAGTGTCTTTTGACACCTTGATGCTGGGGAATTTGGACGAAAAATCTTTCGCCTTGGCCGCTACTTTCACGGCCAGTTGCCGGGCCACGGCTTTGTAGATGGCGGTGACCTCGCCGTCTGGGTCGGCCACCACACTGGGCAGACCGCTGTCGGCTTGCACCCGAATCGCCATGCTCAGGGGCAAAGCGCCCAGGTAGGCCATGCCCTCGGCTTGCGCCATTTTTTTGCCGCCTTCGACGCCAAAGATGTGCTCGGCGTGGCCGCATTGGCTGCACACATGCACCGCCATGTTTTCCACGATGCCCAAAATGGGCACGCCCACTTTTTGGAACATGCGGATGCCCTTCATCGCGTCCAGCAAGGCAATGTCTTGTGGCGTGGTGACGATCACCGCACCGGTCAGCGGCACCCGTTGGCTCAGGGTGAGTTGGATGTCGCCGGTGCCGGGGGGCATGTCGATGATCAGGTAATCGAGGTTGCGCCAATTGGTTTGGCGCAGCAACTGCTCCAGGGCCTGCGTGGCCATCGGACCGCGCCACACCATGGCCTGGTCTTGCGCCACCAAAAAACCAATCGACATGACCTGCACGCCGTGGTTTTCCAGCGGCTCCATGGTTTTGCCGTCGGCGCTCTCGGGCCGACCCGACAAGCCCATCATCATCGGTTGGCTGGGGCCATAAATGTCGGCGTCCAGCAAACCCACACTGGCGCCTTCAGCGGCCAAGGCCAGCGCCAAATTGGCAGCGGTCGTGCTTTTGCCAACGCCGCCTTTGCCCGAGGCCACCGCAATGATGTTTTTCACTTGGGGCAACAAGGCCACGCCCGGTTGCGCGGTGTGGGCAATGACCTGGCTGCTGACAGAGGCCTTCACCGAAGTGACACCCGGCACGGCCGACACCACCTGTTGAAGTTGTTGCTCAAAGGCCGCCCACAAGCTCTTGGCCGGGTAGCCCAACACCACCTCAAAAGACACGGCACCACCGTCGATGCGCAGGTTTTTCAAAGATTTGCTGCTGACGAAGTCTTGGCCAGTGAGAGGGTCCACCACGGTTTGCAACGCGTTGGTGACGTCTTGTTCGCTCAGGGCCATGTCTACTCCAGTGTGTCTGTCGGGGAAAAGGGGGCTAGTCTAGCCAAGCAAGTGCGGCCCCACGCCAGGCAAGGTTGAATACACCTCACAAGCCAGATGACATGGTGTTGATACACGTTGATACAAGCCTGAAACACGATTAAACTTGGCGGCCAATCCAAGGAGTTCGCATGACGACCATCGTCTCTGTCGATCAAACAGTTCAAGAATGGGGCAACGGCTTGGCCGTTCGCATCACCGCCAAAGTCGCCAAAGCCGCCCGCTTCACACGCGGCCAGCCGATCAAAGTCGAGGTGGTGGAAGGCGGCGTTTTTTTGCGTACCGCAGGCAAGCCCAAATTGAGTTTGGCGCAAAAGCTCAAAGCCTTTGACCCGGCTGTGCATGGCGGCGAAGTCATGGCCACCCCCCGCGTGGGCCCCGAAGTCTTCTGATGGCGACGCCTGCCAAACACTGGGTGCCCGATCGACGCGACATGATTTGGGTCAATTTCAACCCGCAAAGAGGCGCGGAGATGAAGGACGAGCACCCGATGATGGTGTTGTCGCCCAAAGCCTTCAACGAACGCACCGGCTTGGTCATTGGTTTGCCCATGACCCATGCGCCCAGCAATGAAACCAACCCCTTTGCCGTGAAATTCACCGCCGCCAAGGGTGAGGTTTGTTATGTGCTGTCGCACCAGCCCAAATCTTTCGCTTGGCGTGAACGTGGGGCGCGGCCCCATGCTTGGAAACAAGTCCCGCCTGCGGTGTTCGAATCGGCCTGCGAAGAGCTCAACGCCATCATCGCCATTGCCGCCACCTAAAATCAGCCTCCCTCTCTGTACTGACCCCCTCATGACCCAGCGCCGCTTATTTGTCACCACCGCCCTGCCCTATGCCAATGGCAACTTCCACATCGGGCACATGATGGAGTACATCCAGGCCGATATTTGGGTGCGCTACCAACGCATGCAGGGCCACGCCGTGAACTTCGTGTGTGCCGACGACACGCATGGCGCACCGATCATGATTGCCGCCGAAAAAGCCGGCCTCACACCGCAGCAGTTTGTGGCCAACATCGCTGCGGGGCGCAAGCAATACCTCGATGGTTTCCACATTGGCTTTGACAACTGGCACAGCACCGACGCGCCTGAAAACCATGCCTTGGCGCAACAGATTTACCGCGATCTGCGCGACCTGTCCGCCGAGCAAGGCGGCACCTTGATTGAGCGCAAAACCATCGAGCAGTTTTTCGACCCCGAGAAAAACATGTTTTTGCCCGACCGCTTCATCAAAGGCGAATGCCCCAAGTGCGGCGCCAAAGACCAGTACGGCGACAACTGCGAAAACTGTGGCGCGGTCTATGCGCCCACCGATTTGAAAAACCCGTTCTCGGCGTTGTCGGGGGCCACGCCGGTGTTGAAACACGCCGAGCATTTCTTCTTCAAATTGTCCGACCCCCGCTGCGTTGAATTTTTGCAAGACTGGACGCAAAACGGCCAACACCTGCAACCCGAGGTGGCCAACAAAGTCAAAGAGTGGTTCAGCGTGCGCACCAACCCGGACGGCAGCACCAGCGAGGGCTTGGGCGACTGGGACATTTCGCGCGACGCCCCCTACTTTGGCATCGAGATTCCCGATGCGCCGGGCAAGTATTTTTATGTCTGGCTGGATGCGCCCATTGGCTATTTGGCGTCATTGCAAAACCTGTTGGCAAAGCGCGGCGAAAACTACAACGACTACATCACCGCGCCTGATGTGGAGCAATACCATTTCATCGGCAAAGACATCGTCACCTTCCACACCTTGTTTTGGCCCGCCATCCTGAAGTTCAGTGGCCGCAAAGTGCCAAACAAGGTGTTTGTGCACGGCTTCTTGACCGTGAACAACGGCGAAAAAATGAGCAAGAGCCGTGGCACCGGTTTGAACCCCTTGAAGTACCTGGAACTGGGCATGAACCCCGAGTGGCTGCGCTATTACTTGGCCGCCAAGTTGAACGGCCGCAATGAGGACATCGACTTCAACGCCGAGGATTTCATGGCGCGGGTCAACTCGGACTTGGTAGGCAAGTACATCAACATCGCGTCGCGGGCGGCGGGTTTCATTGCCAAGCGCTTTGGCGGCAAGCTGGGCGCTGTCAGCGCCGATGGCGAAGCCCTGCTCTCGCAATTGCACGCCGGTTTGCCCGCCATTGAAGCGTTGTACGAGCACCGCGACTATGCCAAAGCTTTGCGCGACACCATGGCCTTGGCCGACCGCGTGAATGAGTATGTGGACGCCAACAAGCCCTGGGAATTGGCCAAGCAAGAAGGGCAAGACGCCCGCTTGCAAGACGTGTGCAGCACCTGCATGGAAGCCTTCCGCTTGCTGAGTCTGGCCTTGAAACCGGTGTTGCCCGCCTTGGTGGCCAACGTGGAAACTTTTTTGAACATCCCCGCTTTGCAGTTTGCGCAGGGCCAGCAACGCATGGGTGCGGGCCACGGCATCGGTGTCTATCAACACCTGATGCAACGCGTCGACCCCAAGATGTTGGGAGCCTTGTTTGAACCACCGCCAGAGGTGGTTGAAGCCGTGATCCCCGGCGGCGAAGCTATCGCCGACACCATCAGCATCGACGACTTCGCCAAGATCGATTTGCGCATCGCGCTCATCGTCAACTGCGAAACCGTGGAAGGCAGCACCAAACTGTTGCGCTTGACGCTGGATGTGGGCGAAGGCCGCATGCGCAATGTGTTCAGCGGCATTGCCAGCATGTACAAACCCGAAGACCTGGTGGGCAAGCTCACGGTCATGGTGGCCAATTTGGCCCCGCGCAAAATGAAATTTGGCGTCTCCGAAGGCATGGTGCTGGCCGCCAGCCACGCGGATGAAAAAGCCCATCCCGGCATCCACGTGCTCCACCCATGGCCAGGCGCCACGCCCGGCATGCGGATCCATTGATGAACTGGGCTGCGGTCTTGCTCGCAGCCGGTGCGGGTTCCCGCATGGGTCATCGGCCCAAGTCCTTGCTGCTGCTCGATGGTGAGCCGCTCATTCGCCGCCTTGTCCATGCTTTGCAAACCGCCGGTGCTGCACAGTTGGTGGTGGTGCTGGGGCATTACGCCGCCGACATTGGCGCACAACTACACGGCTTGAAGATTCAAGTGATTCACAACCCACAACCCGAAGACGGCTTGGTGTCGTCGCAGCGCTTGGGGTTGCAAGCCTTGCCCGACGGCCTCGATGGTGTGGTCATGGCACTGGCCGATCAACCCCTGATTGAAGCCGCCGACATCAGCGCGCTCACGCTCGAATTTCAATCACGACCCGCAGGCATCGACATGGTGTTTCCGACAGTGGAGGGTGCGCCTGGCAACCCGGTGATGCTGAGTGCCGCCGCCCGACGTGCCATCTTGTTGCAAGGCCCCTCGTTTGGTTGCAAAGAATGGCGTCAAGCGCACAAGGCGCAGGTGCTGCCCTTTGCATCGAGCAACCTGCACTACACCACCGACTTGGACCACTTGGCAGATTTGGCGGCTTTCACCGCCCGCACAGGGCGCAGCCTGACTTGGCCTCCTGAATGGGCGCCCCCATGACCAGGCGCTTCAAACCAAAGTTGTTCGAGGCCTTGCGCGGCTACAACCGGGGGCGTTTTTTCAAAGACCTGGGGGCGGGATTGACGGTGAGCGTGGTTGCCCTGCCTTTGTCGATGGCCTTTGCCATCGCATCGGGTTTGAAGCCCGAAGCCGGCTTGGTCACGGCCATCGTCGGCGGCTTGCTGATCTCGGCGCTGGGCGGCAGCCGGGTGCAAATCGGCGGGCCTGCCGGTGCCTTCATCGTCATCGTTTACGGCATCGTGTTGCAGCATGGCGCAGCGGGTTTGCTGCTGGCCACCTTGATGTCGGGCTTGTGGCTGCTGCTCATGGGTGTGCTGCGTTTGGGGGTGTTGATTCGCTTCATTCCCGTCGCGGTGGTGATTGGCTTCACCAACGGCATCGCCGTCTTGATTGCCTTGCTGCAATTGAAAGATTTTTTGGGTTTGCCCATCGCCCACATGCCTGCCGATGTGATCTCGTTAATGGGCGTCATCCTGACCCACCTGGATCAAACCAACCCAGCCACCTTGATGCTGACCTTGGGCAGTTTGATGCTGATGGCTGTTTGGCAATTCGCGCTGCCCAAGCTGTTGTCGCCGCGCCAAGCCCAGCGCTTGGCCCTGTTGCCCAGCCCCATGTTGGTCATGGTGGTGGCGACCGCGTTCACGTCCCTTGCCCATTGGCCGGTAGAAACTTTGGGCAGCCGCTTTGGCGATATTCCGGCCGGTTTGCCGAGCTTGGCCTGGCCTGGTTTCACGTGGGCGCAGGTGCGCAGCTTGTGGGCACCCAGCGTCACCTTGGCCATCTTGGGGGCCATCACCTCGCTGCTGTGCGCCCGCGTGGCAGACGGCATGGTGGAGGACCGGCACGACCCCAATCAAGAGTTGATGGCGCAAGGCATTGCCAACATGGCCATGCCCTTGGTCGGTGGCATGCCCGTCACCGGGGCCATTGCACGCACCATGGCGAATGTGAAAAACGGCGCCAGCAGCCCGGTGGCTGGCATGGTCCACGCGCTGGGCTTGCTGCTGATGTTGTTGTTGGCCGCGCCTTGGGTGTCGCACATTCCGCTGGGCGCCTTGAGCGCCATCTTGATTTCGGTCGCTTGGAACATGGGCAACTGGCGGGCCTTTGCACAGTTGAAACAATTTCGCTGGTCTTACCGCCTCACCTTGGTGGCGGTGTTTTTGCTCACCGTGCTGGTCAATTTGACGGTGGCGTTTGAAGTGGGTTTGCTGGCGGCTTGTTTGATTTTTGTGTACCGCATCTCCAACCTGACCCGCTGCATGCCGCTGCACCAAAGCGCCAGCGTGCAGGTGTGGGGCATGCAAGGTGCTTTGTTTTTTGGCGCGGTGGATTTGCTGGAAAACCTCAGCCAGCAACTCCCCACCCACGCCTTGGTGTTGGACTGCAGCGGCCTGATTTACATGGACTCCAGTGGTGCGGACGGTCTGCACAACCTGTGGCGAACATGCCAAAGAGCTCAGGTGCGCTTGGTGTTGACCGGCTTGAACCAACAAGCCACCGATTTGCTGCGCCGCACCAACTTGCTGGAGCAACTGGGCGCTGAGAATGTCCAAACCGATTGGGCCGACAGCCTGAAAAGCCTGACTGGGTAGAATGCGGCTCCCTTTGAAGGACGCACTTCATGTCACTGTTTGCCCGCCCCGAATACGTCTCTGAAACCCAAGCATTCATCCAGCAGCTCAAGGCGGACAAGCCCTCGCTGGAAGCCGAGCAACGGGCAGGCCGCGGCCTGCTGTGGGACAAAACCATCGACCGCCAAAACCAGGCCGAATTCCAAGCCGCCCGGGTGCCGCAAAAGCCCTACGTTTACCTCAGCACGGGCAGCAAGTGAGCACCACCCCCGAGGCGAATTGGCAAGGCCCAAGCGCCGATTTGCCCCACATGCCCTCGGTCATCGACCATGTGGCGGTGGCGCGTCTGTATGGCGAACCGCTGTTCGCCATGCCGCAAGATTTGTACATCCCGCCCGATGCCCTGCAAATTTTTCTAGAAGCCTTTGAAGGCCCGCTCGACCTGCTGCTCTACCTGATCCGCAAGCAAAACTTCAACATCCTCGACATCCCCATGGCGGGCCTGACCCGCCAGTACCTGAGCTATGTCGAGGAAATCAGGAAAACCAATCTCGAGTTGGCCGCCGAATATTTGCTCATGGCCGCGATGCTGATTGAAATCAAATCGCGCATGTTGTTGCCACCCAAGAAGGTGGCCGAAGGTGTGGAAGCCGAAGACCCGCGTGCCGAGCTGGTGCGCCGTTTGTTGGAATACGAACAGCTCAAGTTGGCCGCAGCCCGCTTGAACGAAGCGCCCCAGCAAGGCCGCGATTTTTTGCGGGCGCAGGTCTACATCGAGCAGTCCATCCAGCCGCGTTTCCCGCATGTGGACGTGCCCGATTTGCAGCAAGCTTGGGCCGACATCTTGCGCCGCGCCAAGCTGGTGGAACACCACAAAATCAGCCGCCAAGAACTGTCGGTGCGCGAGCACATGAGCATCGTGCTGAAGAAACTGCAAAACCAACGCTTTGTCGAATTCCAAGACCTGTTCGACGCTTCTTTGGGCGTGCCGGTCATGTTGGTGACCTTCATCGCCTTGCTCGAACTGGCCAAAGAAACCCTGGTGGACATCACCCAGGCCGAAGCCTACGCACCCATCTATGTGCGCTTGGCTTATGCACCCACCAATTGATGTTGACGGGAGAACCCGCATGACCAACGCTGCCAGTCCCTACGGCACTTTGCCGCCCGCGTCCGACATGGCGTCGCGCAAACCCATCAGCCTGCCGCGGTTGAACGACATGCGAGCGCGCGGCGACAAAATTGCCATGATCACCGCCTACGACGCCACCTTCGCCGCCGTGGCCGATGCTGCTGGCGTGGAATGCATCTTGGTCGGCGACTCGCTGGGCATGGTCTGCCAAGGCTTGCACAGCACCGCGGGTGTCAGCTTGGAAACCATGCGCTACCACACCGAAAGCGTGGTGCGCGGTTTGCGCCGCGTCCAAGGCACGGCTTGGGTGATTGGCGACCTGCCCTTTGGCACCTACCACGAGTCCCCCGAACAAGCGCTGCGCAGCGCCATGGTGCTGATGCAAGCCGGCGCCCACATGGTCAAGCTTGAAGGCGGCGATTGGACGCCCGACACCGTGCATTTCTTGGTGCAACGCGGCATCCCGGTGTGTGCGCATTTGGGCCTCACGCCGCAAACCGTGCACGCCTTGGGCGGCTACCGGGTGCAAGGCCGCGAGCCCGCCGCCGCCGCCCAATTGCACAAAGATGCGCTGGCTTTGCAACAAGCAGGCGCCAGCATGGTGGTGCTGGAAATGGTGCCCGCCACCTTGTCCAGCGAACTGACCCAAGCCCTGAGCACATGCCACACCATCGGCATTGGCGCGGGCAATGGCACGGCCGGTCAAGTGCTGGTGCTGCACGACATGTTGGGCATCAATTTGGGCAAGAACCCCAAGTTCGTGCGCAATTTCATGAGCGGCACCGACAGCGTGTTGGACGCCTTGAGCCGCTATGTGGCGGCGGTCAAAGACGGCAGCTTCCCCGACAACGCCCTTCACGCCTGGTAATCCATGTTCATCGCCCGCACCGTGGCCGAGTTGCGCCAACATGTGGCCCCGCATGCCAAGCCTGCTTTTGTGCCCACCATGGGCAATTTGCACGAGGGTCATTTGTCTTTGTTGCGCCACGCCAAGCCCATGGGCGATGTGCTGGTCTCCAGCATCTTCGTCAACCGCTTGCAGTTTTTGCCGCACGAAGACTTCGACAGCTACCCGCGCACCTTCGAGGACGACTGTGCCCGGCTGCAAGCCGTGGGCTGTGATGTGTTGTTCGCCCCCACCGAAGCCGAGCTGTACCCGCAGCCGCAAACCTTCAAAGTGCTGCCCGACCCGGCCTTGGCCAACATCTTGGAAGGCGAATTCCGCCCCGGCTTTTTCACCGGCGTGTGCACCGTGGTGATGAAGCTGTTCAGTTGCGTGTTTGCCGGTGGTGCTGGCGTGGCCGTGTTTGGCCAGAAAGACTACCAACAGCAGCTCATCTTGCGCGAGATGGTGCGCCAGTTCGCCCTGCCCATCCAGATCCTCACCCTGCCCACCACCCGTGCCGCCGATGGCTTGGCGCTGAGTTCGCGCAACATGTATTTGTCCGCGCCAGAACGGGCGCAAGCGGTGCAACTGTCTGCCGCGCTGCAAGCCTTGGCGGCGCAGGTGCGTGCTGCTGGGGCGATGCAGGGCAAGGCCACAGCAGCGTCAGGCGCTGCCGCGTTCAATGTGGCTGCGGCAGAAGCCGCCGCCATGCAAGACCTGCGTGCCCAAGGCTGGCAGCCCGACTACCTGACGGTGCGCCGCCAGTCGGATTTGTCGCCCATCACCCACGTGACCGCCGAGCCGCTGGTGGTCTTGGGCGCAGCCAAGCTGGGCCCCACCCGCTTGATCGACAACGTGGAAGTTTGAGCCTTTGGAATTTTGATCATTCTGTTTTTTTGAATATGATTCAAATAACACACGGAATTAAAGATTTACGACATTCAAGTTGTTGTATTTATTGGGTTTTCAGACCTTAAATAAATTAATTATTCATGCATTTGTCATTCATTTTATAATTTTCATTGATGACAACACCGCTTGAGCTCCTGCGTTTGCGGCTGACCATGGGTCCCAAGTCTGGCACGCAAATGGCCAGAGAACTGGGCTTGAGCCAGCCCACGGTGTCGCGTGCGCTCGCAGCCATGGGACAAGAGGTCATGCAAATCGGCGCCAAGAAAAACTCGCGCTACGTCTTGCGCGACCGCAGCCGGGGCTTTGCCGATGTGCCGGTGTTTCAGGTGGACGGCCAAGGCCAATTGCAGCCCTTGGGAACCCTCACCCCGGTGCGCACCGATGGCTTTGTTTTCACCCCAACCAACGGGCCGCAAGTGCACTCGGCTGGCGTGCCTTGGTGGCTGTTAGACATGCTGCCGCAAGGCTATTTGGGCCGCGCTTATGCCGCTCGTCATGCGACCAGCCTGGGGCTGCCGGACGCGCTCAACACTTGGAGCGACAGCCACGCCATCCGGGCTTTGTTGGCGCATGGGCACGACATGGTGGGCCATCTCTTGTTGGGCAACCTTGCCCGCGACACCTTCATCGCCTTGCCTGAACCCAGCGCGGTTGCCAACGACAACAAACCCGCCGCCTATGCCGCCCTGGCCTTGGCGGCGTCGCAAGGCGACACGCCCGGTTCGTCCGCGGGTGGCGAGCAGCCCAAGTTCACCGCCTATGCGCAAACGCCTGGCGGCGCGTCCCATGTGCTGGTGAAATTCACCGAGCCACTCGAAAGCCCCGTGAGTCAGCGCTGGCGCGATCTGTTGCTGGCCGAGCACTTGGCCTTGACGACGCTGAGAGATGCGGGTGTGGCGGCAGCGTCCTCGGCGGTGTTGAACCACCATGGTCAGCGGTTTTTAGAGCTGGCCCGCTTTGACCGCACGGGTGCGATGGGGCGGCATGCCGTGGTGTCCTTGCGCGCTTTGGATGCCGAGTTCGTGGGCGATGCCCACCAGCCCTGGCCGGTGATCGTCCAAACACTGGCTTCGCTTGGCGTGGTGACGCGAGAAGCAGCAAAACGCACCGAGTTGCTGTGGGCGTTTGGCATGCTGATGGGCAACGCCGACATGCACGCGGGCAACCTGTCGTTTGTCTCCGATACCGGCCGCCCCTTCCAGTTGGCACCAGCCTACGACATGTGTCCGATGGCGTTTGCCCCCAGCAGCAGCGGCAAATTGAACAACGCCGCACCCCACTTGAACCTGCACGCCTGCGTGCGCAACGACGTTTGGCGACAGGCTTTGGCCATGGCCAAGCCATATTTGGAAAGCCTGCAGTCCAGCCCAGAATTCAGCCCGGACTTTGCAGAATGCATCGCCGTTTTGGCAGGGCATTTGGACGCCGCCAAGTTGCAAATCCAACGATTGGCTTAAGCGCCCTGTTCGCCTTTGGCACCACGCCCCATGAGGGCGGCCACCGCTTGTTGCGGCGAGGTTTGGCCTTGCAACACCGACACCACGGCTTGTGCAATCGGCATGTCCACACCCACATGCTGGGCGCGTTGCACCACGGTGTGGGCGCTGTAAACACCCTCGGCCACATGGCCCAAAGACAGCAACACCTGGTCCAGTGATTTGCCTTGCGCCAGCGCCAAACCGACTTGCCGGTTGCGGCTCAGGTCGCCGGTGGCGGTGAGCACCAAATCGCCCAGACCGCTCAGGCCCATGAAGGTGTCGGCACGTGCGCCCATGGCCACACCCAAGCGTGTCATCTCGGCCAAGCCGCGTGTGATGAGCGCAGCGCGGGCATTCAAACCCAGTTGCAAGCCATCGCACAAACCGGTGGCGATGGCCATGACGTTTTTCACAGCACCACCCACCTCCACGCCGACGATGTCTTCATTGGCATAGACCCGCAGGTTGTCGCCGTGAAAGGCCTGCACCAAAGCGTCGCGCACAGCGGGGTGGGCACTGGCAGCGACCAACGCCGCAGGCTGACCTGCAACCACTTCTTGCGCAAAACTGGGGCCGCTCAGGATGCCGGCTTGCATCGTGGGTGCCACTTGCATTTGCACCTCGTGCGCCAACAAACCATGTTTGGCCTTGGGGTTGGCAATCGAGGGCAAGACGGCTTCAAAGCCTTTGCACAACCAGGCCAGCGGTCGCTCGCCCAACAGGGGCGAGGTGGCCAGCAACATGTCGCGCAAAGCTGCCATCGGTGAGGCCAGCACCACCAAGTCGGCATGCGGCAACAAGTCTGACAAAGGCGCGTGGCTCAAGTGCAAAGCGGCAGGCAGCGTTTGACCGGGCAAATAGCGTTGGTTCACACCCCGCGTTTGCATGTCTTCAATGATGGCGGGGTTGCGTGCCCACAAAGTGACTTCATGGCGGGCACTGGCTTGTGCGGCCAGCGCCGTTCCCCAAGCGCCAGCACCAAGGACGAGCAGCTTCACTGGAGTTGCTGCTCGGCTTTCATTTGCTGCTGTTGGTCGTACATGGCTTGGAAGTTGATTTCAGCCATGTGCACAGGCGGGAAGCCTGCACGTTGAATCACATCGGCGACGTTGCCGCGCAAATAGGGGTAGACGATTTGGGGGCAGGCAATGCCTTGGATGGGCTCGAGCTGGCCATCGGGCATGTTGCGGATTTCAAAAATACCGGCTTGCTTGGCTTCCACCAAGAACATGGTTTGTTCTTTGATTTTGGTGGTGACGGTGGCGGTGACCACCACTTCATACACATGCTCACCAATTTGCTCAGAGCCAATGCCGATTTGGATGTCCACGCTGGGCGTTTCTTGCGACAACAAAATGGCCGGCGAATTGGGCTGCTCCAAGGACAAGTCTTTGAGGTAAACGCGTTGAATTTGGAACACGGGTTCGAGGTTGTCGGCCATGGGGCTTCCTGCAAGAAAAAACCCGCCAAGCCTGAGTGCCGTTAGCGGGTGAGGTTGAGAATGAGGGGAATTATGTCAGGTTGCTTGCAGCAAAGGCAGCAGGCCGCCTTGACTGTCCAGGGCCATCAAATCGTCGCAGCCGCCCACATGTTTGTCACCAATGAAAATTTGCGGCACGGTGCGTCGTCCAGTGAGCGCCATCATGCGGTCGCGCTCTTCGGGCAGTTGGTCGATGCGCACCTCTTCAATGTGCTCCACGCCCCGCGCCTTCAACAGCTGTTTGGCCCGAACGCAATAAGGGCACACTGCGGTGGTGAACATCTTGACTGGGGACATGGTGTTGGCGCGTTGGTGATGTGGAATGAATCAGGCTTTTTCAAGCGGCAGGTTGGCATCTTGCCAAATTCTCAATCCCCCGCCCAAGCTGTGGGCTTGTTCAAAGCCTTGGGCCTTGGCCACGCCCAAGGCTTTTTGCGAGCGCATGCCACTGGCACACACCAGAATGAGCGGGCGTTTTTTTTCTGAAATGGTTTTGCCGAGTTCGTCTTGCAAACGGTCGAGGGGAATGTTTTTGGCGCCCAGCAGATGGCCGGTGGCAAATTCGTCGGGACTGCGCACGTCCACAATGTGGGCTTTTTCGCGGTTGATCAGCAAGACGGCTTGCGTGGGAGACAGACTGGGGCCCCCCAGAGAACCCAAATTGGGCAGCAACAACGCCACGCCCGAGGAGAAAGCCACCAAGACCAGCAGCCAGTTTTCAAGTAGGAAATTCACAAAGTCATCCAGTTTCGCGCAAGGCTGTCATTCTAGAATCCTTTTCTACATTGAATTTCTACAAGGTTTTTGGTCATGTACACGCTTGTCTTGATTCGCCACGGCGAATCCACCTGGAATTTGGAAAACCGCTTCACGGGGTGGACCGATGTCGACCTGACCCCCACCGGCGTGGCACAAGCCCGAGAAGCCGGTGAATTGCTCAAGGCCCACGGCTTTGAATTCGACCTGGGCTACACCAGCGTGTTGAAACGCGCCATCCACACCATGTGGCACATGTTGGACGGACTCGATCGCTCTTGGCTGCCCGTGGCCCACCATTGGCGCTTGAACGAGCGCCATTACGGCGCTTTGCAAGGCTTGGACAAAGCTGAAACTGCACAGAAATACGGCGATGCCCAAGTGCTGGCATGGCGACGCAGCTATGACGTGCCGCCGCCTTCATTGACGGCTGACGACCCCCGCAGCGAACGCAGCGACCCGCGTTACGCCAAGTTGTTGTCCGATCAAATTCCCCTCACCGAGTGCTTGAAAGACACGGTGGAGCGGGTCATGCCGTTTTGGAACGACGCCCTGGCCCCAGCGCTGCGCAGTGGCAAACGGGTGATCATCAGCGCCCACGGCAACTCGATTCGCGCCATGGTCAAGTACCTCGACGGCATCTCCGACCAGGACATCGTTGGCTTGAACATCCCCAATGGTCAACCTTTGATTTATGAATTGGACACCTACTTGAAGCCGATTCGCCATTACTACCTACACGAGAAGGCCCCAAACACTTGACCCTGCGGGTTGCAGACTTTGCAAAAAGCGCCCCGCGTCTAGGGCGCTTCCACAGTAGACTATCTTCCTAAATCGCCCGCAGGTGTTGGCGAAGCAGTTATCGAACAAGGTACCCATGAGCCAGAAACTCAAAATCGCAGGTTGGTTGACCATTGGCGCTATCACGGGCGCGCTCACCACGTTCTCGTTGCAAACCGTGGCACGTGCCAACATCGCGCCCTTGCCCTTGGAAGAACTGCAACAGTTGGCAGCGGTGTTCAGCATGGTCAAAAGCGATTACGTGGAACCCGTGGATGAGAAAAAACTCATCAACGACGCCATCGCTGGCATGGTCGCCAGCCTCGACCCGCATTCGCAGTACTTCGATAAAAAATCCTACAAAGAATTTCGTGAAGGCACCACCGGCAAGTTTGTCGGTGTCGGCATTGAAATTTCTCAAGAAGAAGGCTTGGTCAAGGTGGTCTCGCCCATCGAAGGCTCACCAGCCGACCGCGCAGGCTTGAAACCCGGCGACCTGATCACCAAGGTGGACGACACCTCGGTCAAAGGTTTGTCCCTGAACGAAGCCGTCAAACGCATGCGCGGCGAACCCAAAACCAAGGTGGTCTTGACCATCTTCCGCAAGGATGAAAACCGCACCTTCCCGGTCACCATCGTGCGCGAAGAAATCAAAACCGTCAGCGTGAAAAGCAAGATGATTGAAAACGGCTACGGCTGGATTCGCGTCAGCCAATTCCAAGAACGCACGGTCGACGACCTGACGCGCAAGTTGGAAGAGCTGTACAAACAAGACCCCAAAATGAAGGGCTTGGTGCTGGATTTGCGCAACGACCCGGGTGGTTTGCTCGATGCCGCTGTGGCCATCTCGGCCGTGTTTTTGCCTGACAACGTGACCGTGGTGTCGACCAATGGCCAGTTGGACGAAAGCAAGTTCACCTTCAAAGCCGCGCCCGAGTATTACCAACGTCGCGGTGGCGCTGACACCGTTGCCGCTTTGGACAAAGCCACCAAAGGCTTCTTCAAGAAAGTGCCTTTGGTGGTGCTGGTGAATGAAGGCTCTGCTTCTGCCAGCGAAATCGTCGCAGGCGCTTTGCAAGACCACAAACGCGCTTTGCTCATGGGCAGCCAAACATTCGGCAAAGGCTCGGTGCAAACCGTGCGTCAGCTGGGTTCAGACACCGCTTTGAAAATCACCACGGCCCGCTACTACACCCCCAGCGGCCGCTCCATCCAAGCCAAAGGCATCGTGCCCGAGTTGCTGGTCGATGACACCGCCGAAGGCAGCCCTTACGCCGCCTTGCGTACCCGCGAAGCCGATCTGGAAAAACACCTCAACAGTGGCCAAGGTGCGGAGGTGAAAGACACGGCCCGTGAAAAAGCACGCGAAGAAGCTTTGAAACGTTTGGAAGAAGAATCCAAAAAACCGGTGGCCGATCGCAAGTCGCCCGAGTTTGGCAGCACCGACGATTTCCAGTTGCAACAAGCCTTGAACCACTTGAAAAACCAGCCGGTCAAGGTCAGCAAAACACTTTCAGAGCGCCCTGCTGCTGTCAAGGAAGACTAAGGCGTGGATGACGCCCAGCTGCTGCGCTATTCGCGCCACATTCTGTTGAATGAACTGGGCGACGAAGGACAAACCCAACTCTTGAACAGCCACGCCCTGGTGTTGGGCGCTGGCGGCTTGGGCAGTGCAGCGGCTATGTATTTGGCGGCGTCAGGGGTAGGCACCATCACCTTGGTGGACCACGACACGGTGGACCTGACCAACTTGCAACGTCAAATCGCCCACACCACCGAGCGCATTGGTCAACCCAAGGTGGACTCCGCCCGCACGGCCATGTTGGCCCTGAACCCCGGTTGCCACGTCAACACCGTGGCCCTGCGTGCCGACGCGGCATTGCTGGACACGCTGGTGCACCAAGCGAATGTGGTTTTGGATTGCAGCGATAACTTTCAAACCCGCCAAGTGTTGAATGCCGCTTGTGTGAAGCACAGCGTGCCTTTGGTCAGCGGCGCCGTCATTCGTCTGGATGGGCAACTCACCACCTACGACGTGCGTGATGCCCATTCACCTTGTTATGCCTGCGTGTTTCCCGCCGATGAAGCACCCGAAGAAGTGAGTTGCGCCACCATGGGCGTGTTGGCACCGTTGGTGGGGGTGATTGGCAGCTTGCAAGCGGCTGAAGCTATCAAGCTGCTGGCCGGTTTGGGCACGTCCTTGGCGGGCCGCTTGCAAATGATGGACGGGCGCGATTTGAGTTGGACTGAAATGCGTTTGCAGCGTCAGCCCGATTGCCCGGTTTGCAAGTCGCGCGGCCAAGCGTAATGCCGCACCTGTTGAGGCACACCGGTGTCTGAAACCACGGCCTCTTCTTTCACCAACTCATAGCCTGCGTTCATCACCACCTTGGCACTGGCTTGATTGCGGCTGTCAATGCGACAAACCAATTGCGCCTTCGGTGCCACCTTTATGGCGGCTTGCGTCAAGGCACGCACCGCTTCGGTCATGCGGCCTTGTCCTTGAAAACGCAAACGGCACCAATAGCCCAACTCCCACTGCTGCGTCTCGGCGTCCATTTGGTGAAAGCCAATGCTGCCCACAAAAGCCTCGCTGGCTTTGTCGATCATCAACATCGGCCAACTGATGCGCATGGCCCATGCTGCATAACTGGTTTGGCAATAGTCCTCGGAGGCTTGCGCGGACTGCGGTTTTTGCGCCCAAGGCAAGGAGTCGGGCCAAGCACGCAATTGCGGCAGTGTCTCTGCCACGCCTTGGTAAACCGATGCACCGTCACCTGGATAGGGACAGCGCAGCCACATGCGCGGTGTTTCAAGCTTGTCTGCAAAACTGAAATCGCTCATGCGTTGACGATCCAGCCTTCCAGCGGGTCCATGTCTGCTGGCAAACCATACAAAGCATCGCCCTGGCGGTGCTGCTGATCCGCCCAAGCCGCTTGCAACATGCACAGCACGGCGTCCAAACTGTCGCCCGTGGCATCGGCCACCAGCTTGTCTTGCTGCGCGTCTGTGAGCTTGAGGCGCACGGGCACATCCGTGTGGCCCCACACCAGCGCATGCAACAAGTCTTTGCGGGCAATCAGTCGCTCGGGGGTTTGCTTGGCAGTTGCATCGTTTTTATAACTGCGGTTGCCCAACACACGTTTCGCCCACAAGCCAGGATAGGCCTCGAGCGCAACACGAGTGGTGTCGCCCTGGTGCAAGCCCGGGAAATGCAAGCCTGCTTGCAGCATCAAGGGCACACCAGCGTGCAGCATGAAGGCCACGGGTGGATTCACCCATTTCATCGAGGGGCTGGAGCCGGCTGGGATGTCGGTGGCGCGGTGCGCGAATTTGCCGCCCACCGGGCGGTCATTGCAAAAACCTGCGAACGCATCGCGAATGTGTTCTCGGCTGAGGCTTGCGTAATGCTGCATGCAGGCCAACCACTCGGTGGGCCATGCCAGTTGGGTGACAAGTTCTCGGGGTAGGCCAAAGGGCAAATCAAAACCGCCCACCCAGGGGCCTGGCGTCTTCAATGTGTGGCTGAAACCATCGAAAGAGTCGCAATGCACCAGCTCATTCAAGAGCACACGGTCTGAGCGCCATTGGCCCCAGGCCATCACGATGGTCTTGCGCTTGGACGGGCTGCTGCTGAAATCACAGCCAAGCAAACGGCTCATGCAGGCTTAGTTTTTTTGCGGAATCAGCGAGAGGAATTCGCGCCGCAGATTGGGATCTTTCAAGAATGCACCACGCATCACGGAATTGATCATGCGGCTGTCCATGTCTTTCACGCCGCGCCAGGCCATGCAGTAGTGGGTGGCTTCCATCACCAGCGCCAGGCCGTCGGGGCGGGTTTTGGCTTGAATCAAATCGGCCAGTTGCACCACGGCTTCTTCTTGAATTTGCGGACGACCCATGACCCATTCCGCCAATCGGGCGTATTTGGACAGGCCGATGACGTTGGTATTTTTGTTGGGCAACACGCCAATCCAAATCTTGCCAATGACAGGGCAAAAATGATGGCTGCAAGCGCTGCGCACGGTGATGGGGCCGACGATCATCAATTCGTTCAGCTGTTCGGCATTTGGAAATTCAGTGATTTCAGGGGCTTTGACATAGCGACCGCGAAACACCTCTTGCACGTAGAGTTTGGCCACACGCCTTGCTGTGTCAGTGGTGTTGTGGTCATGCTCGGTGTCAATGACCAAGCTTTCCAAGACACCATGCATCTTGCTTTCCACCTCGTCCAACAAAGCTTCTAATTCGCCTGGCTCGAGAAATTCTGAGATGTTGTCATTGGCGTGGAAACGTTGTCCCGAGGCCAGTACACGCTCTCTAATCTTGACGGAGATGGGAACACCTTGATCAGCCTTGAGTTTGGACATGATGTGAGCAGCTTCTATTTAAAAAAGGCATGCTAACAGCCCCATCGCAGAGACACCTTGGCAAGTGACTTTGGCCCCGTGTCATCAGGGTTTATCGCCCTGCGGCATCATTCAGAAGCTTGCAATCGCTCGGCATACTTGGCGTGAAAGCCGGTGCTCGCCAGCAACAACTGCTCCATGCGTTGAGTCAGTTTGTCCCGATCAAATGGTTTGAGCACAATGTCATTCATCCCCGCTTTCAGACAGCGCAAATGGTCATCTGTGCTGATATTGGCGGTCAAACCCAGCACGGGTATTTTCTGATTTTGCGAAGTCACGGTTTGGCGCAACATGCTGGTGGCCACGATGCCATCCATTTCAGGCATCAACATGTCCATCAAGACCAAGTCGAAGAGTTGCTGACCCAAAACTGTTAAGGCTTGCTTGCCGTTGTGCGCTTGCACCACATGCGCCTTGGGCCAATGCGAACAAATCACCTGCGCCACCAACAATCGATTCACCGGATTGTCATCAACCACCAGCACCTCCAAAGGCAGTTCTTTGATCACCAGATTCAAAGGCTGGCCTTCTGCTTGAGACACCTGGGGTTCTGCGACAACTTCTGTGGCCGTATGCGGCAGGTGCATGCAGATGGCCACACCATTTCCTGATAAGTTCTGAATTTGCAACGCGCCACCCATCAAATGGGTCAAAGCATTGGCCATGAACAGGATCAAGTTGGCACGGCCCACAGCTTTCAAATCCGCATGTTGATTGATGGGACCAGCTTGGGTCAATTGCTGTAGGGCCTCGGACGATAAATCAGCGCCAGAATCTTCTATGGTGAAGTGCAACTCATGGTTGACGCTTTTGGCGCTCAGACGCACGAGACCCGAAGGGGTGCGTTGCAGTGCATGTTCCAACAAGTTCATCAACACTTGGCGTGTTCGGGCTTCATCCACTTCGATCCACTCTGGAAAATGTGGGTCGATGTCACACACATAGGACAGTCGCATGTCTTTGGCCCGCTGCGCAAACATGTCGAATGTTTGGTGAATCAAGGGGGTGGATTTCACCCGCTCGCGGTTGACTCTGAGCTTGCCGTCCACCAACTGCGTGTAATCCATGATGCCGTTGATGATGCCCAGCAACTGTTGGGCCGTTTTTTCGATTTGTTCAATCACAGCGGCTGCTTCAGGATGCTTGTCCGAGCCCATGCGCAGTAAATGCGAAAAGCCGACCACGGCATTCATCGGCGTGCGCATTTCATGGCTCAATCGTGAAATGAATTTCTTTTTGTTTGCTTGGGCGCGAACCAACTCGGCTTTTTTATGGTGAATCACTTTGTTGTGCTGGCGCATGACAGCGATGGAGTGTCGATAGGATTTGGCATAAAACCAAGGTAAGGTCAGCATGCCCATGCACAGCATCAGTCTTTGCATGACCGTCCAGGTCAAGAAGTCACTTGAAACTGCAGGCATGGCTGCGACCCAATACCCCACATCGACCAAACCCATGGCCAAAAATATCATCAAACAAACCATCATCCAGCCCATGCCTGCTTTGATGGATATCAGTCGCAATGGCATCATGGGCGCAAATAACAACCACGCCAATTGCACCGACATCACACCACCTGTTTGACTGGCAATGAATACAGCACATACGCAGCAGACGAGCAGTGTGAGATGAATGATCAAGTGGATGGAGACCCCTATGAGGTAAAGAAACGGGGCCAACACCAACATGCCGCTGGCGGTGATGCTGGCCCACCACACCTCTGGCGTCGGTGAATAGGCCGCAATGCCAAACAAAACCAATCCAACCATCCATGGAAATGCAGAAATCAAGTTCCGCTCCATGCGCGACAAGGTTTTCAGTTTTTCATCGGACTTCCATATAGACACTTTTTGAAAGCTGTCCACATCCGCAATGTTGATTTGAACCACGTCTGTCTTCCCTTAAGCGCGCAAGCCAAGTTCGGTTTTTTGACCGTACTTCAAAGCTTTGTGCATGGTTTGACTGAATTGTTGAGGATCTAATGGTTTGACGACCACTGCGTCCATACCCGCTTTCAGCAACTGATCTTTGGCTTCACCGTGGGTGCTGGCAGTGACACCTATCAATGCAATATCGCGCTGCCTGGCTGTCATTTCTTGCTTGATCTTTATGCCCCATTGACCTGCTTCAAGATGTGTCATCCAGCCATTCATCAGCACCACATCGAAATCAGATTCTTGTAAATGCTTCAAAGCTTGTTCGCCACTGCAAGTTTGGGTGACTTGCGCATGGGGCCACATTTTGTGCAAGGCATGGTCCAACACCAACAAGCCCACCGGTTCATCATCAATGATCAAAATTCGACGATGGCCCACCTCAGTGTTTTCAATTGATGGGTTGGGTGTGGCTTGCGTCCAATCACACTTGCGGATGGGCAAACGCACCCAAAAATGCGATCCTTGGCTGTTTTGGCTTTCAAAACCAATGTTGCCGCCAAACAAATGGGTCAACTCCAAAGCATTGGCCAATCCCAAACCAATCCCAACGAACTTGTGCTGCAAGGCCTCGTCGCCTTTGTCAAAACGTTTGAAGATGTAGGCTTTAACTTCATCCGTGATGCCCACGCCCGTGTCTCGAATATCAATTTGCAGCACGCCCGCTTGGTGACTGAACTGCAACAACACTTGTCCTTGGCTGGTGAATTTCTTGGCATTGCCTAACAAAATACTGACGATTTGCTTGAATCGATCTTCATCACACCACAGCCATTCGGGCATGTTTTTTTGCACCACGATGTTGAATTCCACCGCCGTGTTCACTGACCACTGCGCCCATTCGTTTTGAATGACACGCTGCAATGACATGGGTCGAAAATTCAGTTGCAATTGACCTGCATTCAATTGGGCGTGATCCAAGATGTTGTTGGTCATGTCGAGCAGCTGCTGAATAGATGTTCGGATGTGCTGCACCGTGTCGCTCAAGTCTGGTTTGTGCTCTGCCATGTCGGCCAGCACTTCGCTATAGCCCAAGATGGCATTCATGGGAGAACGCAAATCTTCACTGACGGTGGCGATAAATCGGTCTTTGTATATTTCTGTGACTTGCAGCTTTTTTTGCACTGCTTTCATTTTTTGGATACTGGCCGAAATACGACTGCTTTTTTGACGGTATTGCCAGTCATAGATCAAGTGAATCACCATCAAGCACAGTTGGGCAAGCACCAGGTGCATGGCCACGCCGAGTCCCGACATGTTCAACATGACTTCCTGCATTTGAAGCATGCTTTCCTGCGCTGAGGCGCTGATCGCCAATAAAACCATCATCACCACCGCCAACCAGGCCATGGTGGCGGTTTGCGATAAAAAGAAGAGGGCTGCATTGGGCATGATGGCCAACCACAGCAAGCTTGGCGAATAAATACCGCCACCCCACCAAACCATGAAGCACGCCGCCAGGGTTCCCAGGATCAGCAAGCCGTGGACCCCAAGCCGATTGACCGAGCGCCAACGTTCGGAATTCAGCGCCATCAACTTGACAAAATTATCTAGAAAGATATTCATATGCGGATATTAACCGCTTCAAAAGTACTCTTTTTATTCGATAATCGACTTGAAATTGTTGAATTTATTGATTCTGGCTTGATAAATAGCCATTTAAGTATTATTTAAATGGCTATTTATCTTAATAAATGAATACTATTTATTACTTTTTACGAATCATGCGGCGTTCTGATTGGCCTCTAAATTTCTCAGGCGAATATGCAATTCGCGCAACTGTTTTTCATCCACCAATGAAGGGGCTTGGGTCAAAAGGCATTGCGCCCGTTGGGTCTTGGGGAACGCGATCACATCCCGAATGGAGTCGGCGCCGGTCATCAACGTGACGATGCGGTCCAGGCCAAAGGCCAAGCCGCCGTGAGGGGGTGCACCGTATTGCAAAGCATCCAGCAAGAAACCGAATTTCACTTGGGCTTCTTCGGGTGTGATTTTCAAAGCATCGAACACCTTTTGCTGGACATCGGCACGGTGGATACGCACTGAGCCACCACCAATTTCCCAGCCGTTGAGCACCATGTCATAGCCCTTGGCAATGCATTTCTCGGGGGCGGTGACCATCCAGTCTTCATGGCCGTCTTTGGGCGCAGTGAACGGGTGGTGCACAGCGTTGTAGCGCTGTGCTTCTTCGTCGTATTCGAACATCGGGAAGTCCACCACCCACATCGGTGCCCAACGATCCTCAAACAACCCATTCTTTTTACCGAACTCGCTGTGGCCTATTTTCAAACGCAATGCACCGATGGCATCGTTGACGATCTTGGCCTTGTCTGCGCCGAAGAAAATCAAATCGCCGTCTTGAGCGCCTGTGCGTTTCAGCACTTCATCCAGTGCTTTGTCGTGGATGTTTTTCACGATGGGTGACTGCAGACCATCACGGCCTTTGGCCAATTCGTTGACGCGGATGTAGGCCAAGCCTTTGGCACCGTATATCTTGACGAACTCGGTGTAGGCGTCGATGTCACCGCGGCTGATGCCACCCACTTCTTTCGAACCGTTGGGCACGCGCAAAGCCACCACGCGACCGCCTTTCATGTTGGCAGCGCCTGAGAAGACTTTGAAATCAACATCTGCCATCACATCGGTGAGTTCAGCGAATTCAAGTTTGATGCGCAGATCAGGCTTGTCCGAGCCAAAGCGGTGCATGGCTTCGCTGTAAGCCATGATGGGGAACTCGCCCAACTCCACGTTCAAGGCGGTTTTAAAGACGCCTTTGATCATGTCTTGGAACATGGCGCGAATTTCTTCTTCACCAAGGAACGAGGTTTCAATATCAATCTGGGTGAATTCAGGTTGACGGTCCGCGCGCAAGTCTTCGTCACGGAAACATTTGGTGATTTGGTAATAGCGGTCAAAACCGGCGACCATGAGCAATTGCTTGAACAACTGAGGCGACTGAGGCAACGCAAAGAAATGGCCATCGTGGACACGGCTTGGCACCAGGTAGTCGCGCGCGCCTTCGGGTGTGCTTTTGGTCAGCATGGGCGTTTCAATGTCCACAAAGCCGTTGTCATCCAGGAAACGACGGACCGCCATGGACACTTTGTAACGCAGCATCAGGTTTTTCTGCATGTAGGGGCGGCGCAAGTCCAGCACACGGTGCGTCAAACGCGTGGTTTCCGACAAGTTGTCGTCATCGAGTTGGAACGGTGGGGTGACCGATGGGTTGAGCACGATCAACTCATGGCAGAGGACTTCAATCTTGCCGCTTTTCAAGTTGTCGTTGGTGGTGCCGTCGGGGCGTGCACGCACCAGACCTTTGACCTGAATGCAGAACTCATTGCGAACGTCTTCAGCCACTTTGAACATCTCAGGGCGATCAGGGTCGCAGACGACTTGGACATAACCTTCTCGGTCACGCAGGTCGATGAAGATCACGCCACCATGGTCACGGCGACGGTTGACCCAGCCGCACAAGGTCACGGTTTCGCCTTGCAAGGTATCGGTTACCAAGCCGCAGTAATGAGTTCGCATCGCCATGGTGTTTTCTTCTTTCTGTATTGCTCGTGAATGGGGAAGATCAAGCTGCTGCCTAGGCGGCATGTCAGCTTATTGAAGGGGTGATGGATGCGTCATGGGTCCGCTGGGCGACACAGCGCCCATGGAAATCACATAGGTGAGTGCTTCATCCACGCTCATGTCGAGTTCAACGACATCTTTGCTGGGCACCAGCAAAAAGAAACCGCTGGTGGGGTTGGGGGTGGTGGGCACATAAATACTGATAAAGCCTTCACCCACATGTTGAGACACTTCACCTGAAGGTGTGCCGGTTTGGAAAGCGATGGTCCAAGCGCCTTGACGCGGGTATTGAACCAGCAAAGCTTTGCGAAATGCATTGCCATTGCTAGAGAACAAAGTGTCTGAAACCTTTTTGACGCTGGTGTAGATGGATTTGACGATAGGGATGTGGGTAAACAGTTTGTCCCACTGTTTAACCAACCAGTTGCCAAACACATTGGATGCAAAGGCGCCGGTAAGTACCAACACCAAAAAAACCAAGACCACGCCCAGCCCACGAATGTCTTGAAGGTGGGCAAAAGAATCGTTGAAAGCTTGTGGCAATAAATTACCCAAGCCATGAAGCACATTGGCAAAAATGCCATCGAGCACGCCAATCAGCCAACTGAGCACCCACAGGGTGATGGCCAGAGGCAGCCAAACCAGCAGCCCTGCAAAAATGTATTTTTTCAAGTTCATGAGTTGGTCAGTGGCAGGCGCATCCGGCGGCGCATCCGCTGGCGCTGGCCGCAGTTGGCGTATCGGTGCCGCCGGCTGGTGCTGCGGGGGTGCTGTCGGTTGAAGGGGCGGTGGTGGTTGTGCCGCCACCTTTGAAATCGGTGGCGTACCAACCCGAACCCTTCAATTGAAATCCAGCAGCGGTCAATTGCTTGGCAAAGCTGGGTTTGCTGCATTGAGGGCAAACTTCAAGCGCGGGGTCGGACATCTTTTGCAAAATATCTTTTGCGAAGCCGCAAGACCCGCATTTATAGGCATAAATTGGCATGGTTTAGTCGCTCTAACGCTGTGACGGCTCAAAGCCTAGGATTGTAAGCTTTTTATCTCTCTGAACAGGCTACAAAGAGCGTGCAAGCCTTCTGTTCATATACTACGCGGCTGGCACGCGTGCGCGCCTTTTTGACCCTCCTCCCTCACACCTCTCTTATGGAGCTTTTGCCATCATGAATAAACGTCTTTTGTGGGTAGTCATGGCGTCGCTGGCCGTTGTGGCTTGCGGCAAAAAAGAAGAACCCAAAGCCGCAGCGCCAGTTGCTGCTGTCAATGCTGAAGAAAAGATACTAAATATTTACAACTGGCCTGATTATGTCGCGCAAGACATGATTGCAAACTTTGAAAAAGAGACGGGCATCAAGGTCAATTACCAAACCTTTGAAAACAACGAAGCACTGCAAGCCAAATTGGTGGCCGGCAATTCAGGCTACGACATCGTGGTTCCAGGCTCTACCTTTGTCAAAGCGCAAATCGAGGCGGGCTTGTTAAAGAAACTGGACAAGTCGCAAATTCCAAACTATAAAAATCTGGACCCTGACTTGATGAGCAAGTTGGTGGGCGTGGATGCTGGCAATGAACATGTGTTGCCATGGGCTTGGAGTTTCACCACCGTGGGCATCAACAAAGCCAAAGTGGCCAAAGCTTTGGGCAGCACCCCGATGCCTGACAACGCATGGGATCTGGTGTTCAACCCCACCTACACCTCTAAATTGAAATCTTGTGGCATCGCCTATTTAGATTCCCCAACCGAAGTCTTGCCCCCTGCCCTGCATTACATCGGCAAAAATGCCTACTCAGAGGATGCCGCCGACCACAAAGCCGCGGGCGAGATGCTGGCCAAGGTTCGCAAAGACATTCGATTGTTCTCGAGCACCATGATTGACGATTTGGCAGGTGGCAAAGCCTGTGTCGCCTTGGGCTGGGCTGGCGACATCAACATTGCCATGACCCGCGCGCAAGAAAACAAAAGCGGCCACGAACTCCAAGCCTTGTTGCCCAAAACAGGCGGCCTGATTTTCTTTGACACCTTGGCCGTTCCTGCGGATGCCAAACACCCCAACAACGCGATGGCCTTCATCAATTACTTTTTGAAGCCTGAAGTGTCTGCCGCTTTGACCAACGAGTTGAGCTATCCCACAGCCAACAAAGCCAGTTTGGCCAATGTCAATCCAGACATGGCGCAAAACAAATCGGTCTTCCCTGACCAGGCCACCTTGGCCACCATGGTGCCCCCTGCGGCCCTGGGCAATGCCGAGCGCGAATCCATGACATCTGTTTACACCAGCTTCAAAAAAGGTAAGTGAAACACCTCCTGAGCCAATGGTTGCACCAGCGCGGGCGCGCGCTCGTGCTGGGCATCCCTTGGTTTTGGTTGCTGCTGTTTTTTGCAGTTCCTTTTTTCATTCTGTTGCGCATGAGCGTGACAGACATGGGAGAAGGTCTGGACCCCTTTGCCCCCTTGGTGCAAACCGATGCAGGACACGTGTCTTTGCATTTGAAGTTGGCCAACTATGTCTCCTTGCTGCTCGATGCTGAGTCGGGTTGGGGGCAAACCCTCTACATCGAATCCTATGCCTTGTCCCTCAAATACGCTTTGTGGACAACGCTGCTGTGTTTGTTTTTTGGCTATCCCTTCGCCTATTTTTTAGCCCGCAGCGATGCACGCGTTCGACCATTGCTGTTGCTGATGGTGATGCTCCCTTTTTGGACTTCTTTTTTATTGCG
This sequence comes from Comamonadaceae bacterium, assembly GCA_947448745.1. Taxonomy (GTDB): domain Bacteria; phylum Pseudomonadota; class Gammaproteobacteria; order Burkholderiales; family Burkholderiaceae_C; genus Limnohabitans. Next base: position 13,219 of record CANFOQ010000019.1, on the reverse strand, counting down.
TGTTTATGCTTGGAAAGGCTTGCTGGCTGACCAAGGTCTGATCAACAACTTGCTGGTGTTTGTTGGCTTGACGCCAGAGCCCATCCAATTGCTCTACAACGACGTGTCCATGTTGGTGGGCATGACTTATGTTTATCTGCCGTTCATGGTGTTGCCGCTGTATGCCAACTTGGTGAAGATGGACGACCGATTGCTGGAAGCGGCGCAAGACCTGGGTTCGACACCTTGGCAAAGTTTTTGGCTGATCACCGTGCCGCTGAGCCGATCGGGCATCGTGGCTGGGTCTATCTTGGTGTTCATCCCTTGTCTTGGTGAATTCGTGATTCCTTCCCTGCTGGGTGGCGCTGAAAACCTGATGATCGGACGCGTGGTGTGGGATGAGATGTTCAGCAGCAACAACTGGCCGCGTGCTAGTGCTTTATCGGTGGTGATGATTGTGGGCGTGGTGTTTCCATTGGCTTGGTACAACCAACGCGCGGCTCGCCAAGTTGAACAGGAGCAGCTCTGATGCGTGCACTAGGCTGGCGTCGATACTTTGGCACCTGGTGGTTGACAGGCGTATTTGCTTTTTTCTATTTGCCCCTGTTTTTCCTGATCGTTTTTTCATTCAACAGCACACGTCAGGACAGTGTGTTCACTGGGTTTTCGTTGCGCTGGTACCAAGCGCTGTGGAACGATACTCGTCTGGTTGAAGGCTTCATGTTGTCGCTCAACGTCGCCTTGATGAGCGCCACTTTGGCCACCATCTTGGCCACCTTGGCAGCCTTTGCCCTCATTCGGTTTGGTCGCTTCACTGGCCGCACGCTGTTCAACGCCATGCTCAGCTCGCCCCTGGTGATGCCTGAAGTCATCATCGGTTTGTCCTTGCTGTTGCTGTTTGTGGGCATGGAACGCTTGCTTGGCTGGCCTGAGCGCGGGGCCTTCACCATCATCTTGGGGCATGCACTCTTAGGCATGGCCTATGCCAGTGTGGTGGTGCAATCGCGCTTGAAAGAAATGGACCGATCCATTGAGGAAGCGGCTCTGGACTTGGGTTGTCGTCCCTACCAAGTCTTTTTCTTGGTCACCTTGCCTAATATTTCGCAAGCTTTGGTGGCGGCTTGGTTGCTCACCTTCACCTTGTCATTTGACGACGTGGTGGTGTCTGAGTTTTTATCTGGCCCCGGCGTGACCACTTTGCCTCAAGTCATCTTCAGCTATGCACGCCGCGGTGTGAACCCCTCCATCTATGCGGCAGCCACGCTGTTGATGCTGGTGGTGAGTTTGGCCGTGGTTGTTTATGGTGTGCACACGGCCCGGCAAATGCGACAAGCGCAAACACGCATCAGTGATTAGAGGTTGAGGCTGACCGTGCCAAACAGCACGGCCATGATGATGATGCCACCCAAGAAACCCAAAATCAGCAGCAAGATGGTGTGAAGTGTTTGATTGGATTTGCGCTGTGCTTGCAACAACGCCAACAATTGCTTGCGCTCGGCGTCTGAATCGCGCTGCAAATACGCATAAACCAAGCGCGGCAACTGCGGCAACATCTTGGCAAACCGTGGCGCCTCGGTTTTGAGTTGATGCCACAAGCGCTGCGGCCCAACTTGCTCGAGCATCCACTTTTCCAAGAATGGTTTGGCGGTACTCCACAAGTCCAAGTCGGGGTCGAGTTGCCGACCCAAACCCTCAATATTCAGCAGCGTTTTTTGCAGCAACACCAACTGCGGCTGAATTTCCACTTGGAAACGGCGTGAGGTTTGGAACAGCCGCATGAGCACCATGCCCAGCGAAATTTCTTTCAAGGGCCGGTCGAAATAAGGTTCGCAGACGGCGCGAATGGCCGACTCCAATTCGTCCACGCGGGTCTGTGCTGGCACCCAACCAGATTCGATGTGCAATTCGGCCACGCGTTTGTAGTCGCGTCTGAAAAACGCGGTGAAGTTTTGGGCCAAGTATTCTTTGTCGAACTCGGTAAGCGTGCCCACAATGCCGAAATCAAGCGACACGTATTGGCCAAACGTGGCCGGTGCCACACTGACTTGGATGTTGCCGGGGTGCATGTCGGCATGGAAAAAACCATCGCGAAACACCTGTGTGAAAAAGATGGTGACGCCATCGCGTGCCAACTTGGGAATATCCACGCCGGCTTGGCGCAAGGCATCGACTTGGCTGATGGGCAGGCCGTGCATGCGTTCCATCACGATCACTTCTTGACTGCAATATTCCCAAATCATCTCGGGAATCAACACCAAATTCAGACCTTCCATGTTGCGACGCAGTTGCGTGGCATTGGAAGCTTCGCGCACCAAATCGAGTTCGTCATGCAAGTACTTGTCAAACTCGGCCACCACTTCACGCGGTTTGAGGCGCTTGCCATCAGACGACAGACGGTCTAGCCAACGCGCCATCGTGTGCATCAACTCCAAGTCTTTGTTGATGACCTTGAGCATGCCGGGGCGCAACACTTTCACCGCCACTTCGCGCTCAACACCTTGCGCGTTTTTCAGCTTGCCAAAGTGAACTTGTGCAATAGAGGCACTGGCAACAGGTGTGCGGTCGAACTGGCTGAAGATCTGATCGACGGGGCGTCCAAAGGCGCGTTCGATGGAAGCCACTGCAACATCGGAAGGGAATGGTGGCACTTGGTCTTGCAGTTTGGCCAGTTCATCAGCAATGTCGCTTGGGAGCAAGTCGCGACGTGTGGACAAGACTTGGCCAAGCTTGACGAAGATAGGGCCCAAGTGTTCCAAGGCTTGACGCAAACGTTGGCCACGCGGTGCCGATAAGTTGCGGCCCAAGGTGAGCACCCGGGTGGCAGGCCGCAGCCATGCTTGCTTGAAACCAGACAGCAACAACTCGTCCAGACCGAAGCGAAGCACGATCCACAGAATGAAAACACCACGGTAAATACGTGTCATGTGCGGCTGAACTCGCTCAAGGCCGTGAACACGCGCTTGGCCATGGCCACCAATTTGTGCGCCATGGCGTCACCCACCAAACGGGACAGGTCTTCTTCGGCATCCCAGCGCACATGGTCCACCAACCAATTGAGTTCTGCAGCCAGCATCACATCGCCTTCAATCCGCATCGCGGGCTTGTGGCCTTGTCGCAAACCTTGCAACAAGGCCAACGGCGAGGCTTCGTTCACATGCACCCGCAAATCTGCGTCGTGCTGGGCATCGGCACGTTCGAGCAAACCCGCCGGTGTGACCAACCATTGCAGACGGTGATTGCGCCAGCTGATTTCGACACGACGGCCTTGTTGACGCCGCAAACGCTCGATGGCAGGGGGTTCTTGCGACAAGACATGGTTGAGCAAAATAACCAGCTTGTCTTGCAACTCTTGAATCAACCAAACAGGGGGCTGGAGTTGCAATACAAATTGACTGAGTTGGGCAGAGATCTCTGCAAGTGGAAGTGCACTGGCCATGAATATATTGCCCAATAGAGGATGGATGCTGGTGATTATTGCAAGGCCTGAACGCCAGCCACCAACCACCCACTGTTGCCCGCTTTCGGTTTGCTCATGTTCCAGACCTCGCGGAATGGGTTGGGACCAGATGCGGGCTCCTCGCGGATCATGCCGGAGAACTCGATGCTGGCCATATAGCCCTCACCCAAATCTTCGATGCCCAGCAATTGCGCTTCAAGCATGACCACTTCGGTGGTGTTGGGGCCTTGAACCAACTGGGTTCGCTCGGCCAATTGCGTTTGAATTTCAGCCAACATGGTGTCGGTCATCATGGCACGCAGCGCTGGAATATCCGCACGGTCCCACGCAGCTTGCAATCCAATGAAGTTTTGTTTGGCTGCGGCCACAAAACCTGCGACATCAAAGCCTTCAGGAATGGACCAATTGGGGCCATGACCCATCAAAGCAGAACCAATGCGGGTCGTGGCGCGAACAGGTGCTGCACTGGCATCAAAGCCCGTGGCTTGTTGCTCCCAGGGACGCGCCGATGCGTCATTGCCAATTTTGGCGGGGTTGTATTGGCGCATTTGATCGGGATGTGCCGCCGAACCTGCCCCACCATAGGCATAGGGGTTTTGCATGGCGCGGCGACGCATGAACATGCCCACCACCATCATGAGCACCAAGGCGATCAAGCCGAACATCATGAATTGACCAAACTCGGCGCCAAAGCCCATGGAGTGGGCCAGCCAAGCCAAGCCCAAACCAGCGGCCAGACCACCCAACATGGCGCCCCATGGGCGACGCGGTGCTGCGGGTTGGGGTGCTGCAGGTGCAGGAGCGGGTGCTGCGTTGGGCGCGGCATTGGGGGCCGCATTGGGTGTGTTGGGGGCAGCCGGACGCGTGGCTTCACGGTGCGTCACATTACCGGATTGCTGACCGAATGAGCGGCCCCCGCCCAGTCGCTTGGCCTCTGCTTGCAGACTCGCCACAACCAATAAACAGGCCAAAACAAAACTTGTGATTCTCATGAAATGCTGACTCCAGTGATTTCGAAGGTGTTGCTCAACACTTGATTCCAACATGCAATGCCACCACACCCAAGGACATGTTGTGAATGTCCACATGCGCAAAGCCATTTTCTTGCATGAGGGCTTTGAGCGTGCTTTGGTCGGGGTGCATGCGAATCGACTCGGCCAGATAACGGTAACTGGCGTCGTCACCCGCCACCATTTTGCCCAGTCGGGGTAAAACTTGAAAGGAATACCAGTCGTACAGCTTGGTCAGAGGTGGGGCTACTTTGGAAAATTCCAACACCAGCAGCTTGCCGCCCGGTTTGAGCACCCGCGCCATCTCGCGCAAGGCACGGTCTTTGTGGGTCATGTTGCGCAAACCAAAGGCCACGCAAACGAGGTCAAAGCGCTCATGGGTGAATGGCAATTGCTCAGCATCACAAACCGTGGTGGGCAACAACTTGCCTTCGTCCGTCAAGCGGTTGCGCCCTTCGCGCAGCATGGCCAAGTTGATGTCGGTGTGCACCACGGTGCCAGTGCTGCCCACTTTGTCGGCGAAAGCACCAGCCATGTCGCCGGTGCCCCCTGCAATGTCCAGCACCTGGTCACCGGGTTTCAGATTGGCCACCATCACGGTGTAGGCCTTCCAAGCGCGGTGCAAACCCATGGACATGAGGTCGTTCATCACGTCGTACTTCGAGGCCACTGAATCGAACACGCCGCGCACCCGACGTGCTTTTTCGTGCTCGTCCACTGTTTTGAAACCGAAGTCGGTGGTTGCCATGGGGTTGCCTTAAGAGTGACAGGCCGCGCCACCGCGCTCGGCCATGGGGGCATCGCGATCAACGCCTGCGGCTTGCAAACGCTGTTCATACTGTGCCCACAAGGACGTCTGCTGTGCGCCCAGGTTGTAGAGGTAATCCCAGGAAAAAATACCGCTGTTGTGACCGTCACTGAAGCTGGGTTGCACACCATAGTGGCCCACGGGCTCGAGTGCCGTGATGCCCACATGGCGCTTGCCGGTTTGCAACACTTCTTGCCCTGGTCCGTGGCCTTGCACTTCAGCGGACGGGCTGTAGACGCGCATCAATTCAAAAGGAATGAGGTAGGTGTTGCCATTGTCAAAAGCAATTTCCAACACCTTGGAGGCGTTGTGCAGCACGATGTCCAAAGGGTTCGGGGTGTGGGGTTGCAGGCCTGCCATGGGTTACACCAAAACGCGCTCAATACCACCGGCATTGGCCACTTGCACATACTCGGCCATCCAGTTGTCACCCAACAGTTGCTTGGCCATTTCCACCACGATGTAATCGGCTTCGAGCAAACCGTTTTGCAAGTCGTCTTGAAAACGGTTCAAACCAATCATGCAACTTGGGCACGAGGTGAGCACCTTGATGTTGTCTTCGGGCGCGGCCCATCCCTTGTCGCGCAACGCCGCTTCACCAGCCAAGATTTCTTCTTCTTTGCGAAAGCGAATTTGGGTGGACACATCGGGCCGCGCATAAGCCAAACCGCCACTTTCACCGCAGCAGCGTTTGCTTTCCAGCACCTGCTCGCCCAACAAGGCTTTGACGGTTTTCATCGGCGCTTGTTGCTTCATGGGGCTGTGGCAAGGGTCGTGGTACAGGTAGCTTTGACCGCCGGGCAAGGTGACACCTTTGCTCAGCAGGTATTCGTGGATGTCGACGATTTTGCAACCCGGGAAAATTTTGTCGAACTCGTAGCCTTGCAACTGGTCAAAGCAAGTGCCACAACTGACCACCACGGTTTTGATGTCCAAGTAATTCAAGGTGTTGGCCATACGGTGGAACAACACACGGTTGTCGGTGATGATTTTCTCGGCCTTGTCTTGCTGACCCGAACCGCGCTGCGGATAGCCGCAACACAAATAGCCCGGCGGCAACACGGTTTGCACACCCGCATGCCAGAGCATGGCTTGCGTGGCCAAGCCCACTTGACTGAACAAGCGCTCCGAGCCGCAACCAGGGAAGTAAAACACCGCTTCAGCGTCTGCCGTGGTTTGTTGCGGGTTGCGAATGATCGGCACATAGTCGCGGTCTTCAATGTCCAACAGGGCTCGCGCGGTTTTGTTGGGCAAGCCTTTGGGCATTTTTTTATTCACAAAGTGAATCACCTGCGCCTTCAGGGGCGCGGCACCAACGCTAGCGGGTGGTTGCTTGGTTTGACTGCGGGCCAAGGTGTTGAACACGCCGTTGGCAAGGCGTTGCGCCTGCATGCCAACGCGCGTGAGTTGGTGTCCGAGTTGAATCGCTTGCGGATTGACCGTCCCCACCATCCAAGACTGAAATGCAGACGCGGGCCTGAAACTTTGTTGACCCATTTTGCGCAACAGGTTGCGCATGTTCATGGTCACGTCGCCAAAGTCGATCTTCACCGGGCAAGGCGTGGCGCACTTGTGGCAAAGCGTGCAATGATCGGAGACGTCTTCAAACTCTTCCCAGTGTTTGATCGAGATGCCACGACGGGTTTGTTCTTCGTACAAAAAGGCTTCAATCAACAAGGACGTGGCCAAAATTTTGTCGCGCGGGCTGTACAGCAAATTGGCACGTGGCACGTGGGTGGCGCACACCGGCTTGCATTTGCCGCAACGCAAACAGTCTTTGATGGAATCGGAAATCGCACCAATGTCCGACTGCTGCATGATGAGCGACTCATGGCCCATCAAGCCAAAACTGGGCGTGTACGCTTGACTCAGATCGGCGTTTTTCAGCAACTTGCCTTTGTTGAAACGGCCTTGCGGGTCGATGCGGGCTTTGTAGTCTGCAAACGGCTGCATCTCTTGCGGCGTGAGGTATTCCAGTTTGGTGATGCCAATGCCGTGTTCACCTGAGATGACGCCATCCAACGAACGCGCCAAAGCCATGATGCGGTCCACCGCCTCATGCGCGGTTTGCAGCATCTCGTAGTCGTCACTGTTGACCGGCAAATTGGTGTGCACATTGCCGTCACCCGCGTGCATGTGCAGTGCCGCCCATACGCGGCCCTTCAGCACGCGCTGGTGTACCGCATCGAACTCATGACGCAAGGGCGCAAACGCGGCACCACTGAACAAATCGTGCAACTGTGGGCGCAATTGGGTTTTCCAACTGGCACGCAGTTCATGGGTTTGCAGTTGCAACAACAGGGCTTGAACATTGCTGAGCCAGCCCATCCATACATTGCGCACCTCGGCAATGTGTGCACGCGCTTGGTCAATGCGCTCTTGCAGCAGCTCAGGTGTTGGTGTGTCGGTGTCGTCTTCTGCTGCGCCCAGGGGCAAGCTTTCACGCGCCAATAAATTGTCGAGCGCATCACACAGCGCAATTTTGTTGCGCAACGAGAGTTCGATGTTGATGCGCTCGATGCCGTCGGTGTACTCGGCCATGCGCGGCAAGGGAATGACCACGTCTTCGTTGATCTTGAAGGCGTTGGTGTGGCGGCTGATCGCGGCAGTGCGCTTGCGGTCCAGCCAAAATTTCTTGCGTGCTTCGGGGCTGACAGCAATGAAGCCTTCACCGGTGCGGGCATTGGCCAATCGAACCACATCCGAGGTGACCCGCGCCACATCATCGGCATCGTCACCGGCAATGTCGCCAAACAACACCATCTCGGGCAAACCGCCACGCTTGGATTTCGTGGTGTAGCCCACGGCTTTCAAATACCGTTTGTCCAAATGCTCCAAGCCTGCCAACACCGTGCCGCTTTGTTTGGCCACCTCGAACATGTGGTTCTTGATGTCGACGATGCTGGGCACAGCTTCATGCGCCGAACCAAAAAACTCCAAGCACACCGTGCGGGTGTGGCTGGGCATGCGGTGCAAGATCCAGCGGGCGCTGGTGATCAAGCCATCGCAGCCTTCTTTTTGAATGCCGGGCAAGCCGCTTAAAAATTTATCGGTGACGTCTTTGCCCAAACCCGCTTTGCGAAACGAGGCACCAGGGATGTCCAAACGCTGGGTGCGCAATGGGGTCTTGCCATCCGCTTCAAAGTAACGCAACTCGAAACTTGCGACTTCAGCATCGTGAATCTTGCCCAAGTTGTGGTTGATGCGCACCACCTCCAGCCATTCGGCGTCTGGGGTCACCATGCGCCAGCTGGCCAGGTTGTCCAGCGCCGTGCCCCACAACACCGCTTTTTTACCGCCGGCATTCATGGCGATGTTGCCGCCAATGCAAGACGCTTCAGCAGATGTGGGGTCGACGGCAAACACCAAACCAGCGCGTTCAGCCAAATCGGCCACGCGCTGCGTGACGACACCGGCTTCGGTGTGGACGGTGGGCACGGTGTGGCTCAAACCCGGCAACACCAAGTGCTCCACCTGTCCGATGGTTTCCAGTTTTTCCGTGTTGATGACCACGCTTTGCCAGGTCAGGGGAATGGCGCCACCGGTGTAGCCAGTGCCACCGCCGCGCGGCACGATGGTCAGCTCTAAATCAATACAGGCTTTGACCAGCAAGGCCATTTCTTTTTCGGTGTCTGGGGCCAACACCACAAACGGATATTCCACGCGCCAGTCGGTGGCGTCAGTCACATGCGACACCCGACTCATCGCGTCGAATTTGATGTTGTCGGTGGCGGTGTGTTTGCGCAAAGTGCGTTTGGCGCGGCGGCGCAGTTTGTCGACCACCTCGAATTGCGCGGCAAAGTCTTGAACAGCTTGTTGGGCTTTTTCAATCAACTGCCCCACCAAGGCATCGCGCTCAGCGTCGAGGTCTTGGGTGCGGCGGGTGTGCACTTCGCGCAGGCGGTGCTGCAAAGCATCCACCAACAGTTTTCGGCGCTTGGGGTTGTCCAGCAAGTCGTCTTGCAAATAAGGGTTGCGCTGCACCACCCAAATGTCACCCAGCACTTCGTAGAGCATGCGGGCAGAACGCCCGGTGCGTCGTTCACCCCGCAAAGCTTCCAATATCTGCCACGCCGAGTCACCCAGCAAGCGAATGACGATTTCGCGGTCGGAAAACGAGGTGTAGTTGTAGGGAATTTCGCGAAGTCGAGGACCGTCTTGGACAGCCATCGACAAATGGTGGAGAGGCGTTGGCGCGTTCATAAATAGGTCAGAGGATGTTAACCCAGGGGCGCTTCAAGACTGCTTTTGAAGGGTAATGAACCATTGGCTGCTGGCACAGGCCAACACCATGGCCGCATACGTGACCATCTTGCCGTCTTGACCAAAGACCAACAAACCCAGCAAGAGCATGAGCACACCTGCCAAGCTGTTCAAGACAAATTGTCTTCTCCAGCCCTGCCAACGCCGGGCATTGCGCCAAACCAGAGGGTGTATCAGGGTTATCCATGCTGCCACGCCGAGTGCGGGCGCGATGAAATTGACGACGTGAACAGAAAGTGACAGAAGATCCATCACTTCAATTTTATAATCACACACTATGTCTGTTTGGGCGCTCGGTCTCAACCACACCACCGCACCACTCGATTTGCGGGGGCGCTTCGCCTTTGCTGTCGAACAAATGGGTCCGGTGTTGGAAGGTTTTCGCCAAAGCATTGGCAGCCAAACCGAAGCCACCATCCTCTCCACCTGCAACCGCACTGAAATTTACTGCGCTTCACAGCAGGTGTCGCTTCCCCAAACCATGTCTTGGTTGGCCCAGTCCGGTGGCGTCAGCCCCGATGCATTGCACGGCCACACCTACAGCCTGCTGGGCGATGAAGCCGCGCGTCATGCGTTTCGCGTGGCCAGTGGCCTCGATTCAATGGTGCTGGGCGAGCCGCAAATCTTGGGTCAACTGAAAGACGCGGTGCGCGTGGCCCGCGAAGCAGGTGCTTTGGGCTCCACCTTGCATCAAATGTTCCAACGTTCCTTCGCTGTCGCCAAGCAGGTGCGCAGCACCACCGAAATTGGTGCCCACAGCATCAGCATGTCCGCAGCCTCGGTGCGCTTGGCGGGTCAGTTGTTTGAAGACCTCAGCAAAATCAATGTGCTGTTCGTCGGTGCCGGCGAAATGATCGAGTTGTGCGCGGCGCATTTCTCGGCCAAATCACCCAAGTCCATGACCGTGGCCAACCGCACCAGCGAGCGCGGCGAACTCCTGGCCCAACAAATCGGCGCACGCTTCATGCACTTGGCCGAGTTGCCCAACCGCTTGCACGAATTCGACGCCGTCATCAGTTGCACCGCCAGCACCCTGCCGCTCATTGGCCTGGGTGCCGTCGAACGGGCGCTTAAAAACCGCCGCAACAACCCGATGTTCATGGTTGATTTGGCGGTGCCCCGCGACATCGAACCCGAGGTCAAATCATTGCGCGATGTGTACCTCTACACCGTGGACGACTTGTCGCAAGTGGTGCAAACCGGCCAAGCCAGCCGCCAAGCAGCAGTGGCCGAGGCCGAAGAAATCATCGACGCCGGCGTGAAAAGTTTTGTCCATTGGCTGGACCAACGCTCTGACGTGCCCCTCATTCAACAACTCAACCAGCAAGCCGAAGCCTGGCGCACTGCCGAGTTGCAACGCGCCCAAAAAATGCTGGCCAAGGGCGAATCCGTTGAAGCCGTGCTGGAAGCCATGGCCAAAGGCCTCACGCAAAAAATGCTGCACGGCGCCATGTCCGAGCTTCACGCCGATGAAGCCCATGCCCGCCAAGAAGCCCGCAGCGCCATCGAACACTTCTTCTTGCGCCCCAGCCGTTAGCTGAGGCTCCCCCTATGAAACCTTTCATGCGCGCTCAGCTTGAGCGCTCGGTGCAACGCCTGTCCGAGCTGGATTTTTTGCTGTCCCGTGAAGACATCATGCAAGACATGACGCAGTTCATGCTGCTGTCGCGCGAGCATGCCGAGGTGGTGGCCTTGGTCACGCCCTATCAAAAATGGCTGCAACACAGCGCCGACATGGACGCCGCCCAAGCCATGCTGCAAGACCCCGACCCGCAGGTGCAGGCCATGGCACAAGAGGAATTGGCGCATGGCAGCGCAGGCATGGCCACGCTGGAAGCGCAGTTGCAACGCATGCTGCTGCCCAAAGACCCGGACGACGCCCGCAACGCGTTTTTGGAAATCCGCGCTGGCACCGGCGGCGACGAGTCCGCGCTCTTCGCCGGGGATTTGCTGCGCATGTACAGCCGCTATTGCGCCACGAAACAGTGGCGTGTCGAGGTGATCAGCGAGTCGGTGAGTGAATTGGGCGGCTACAAAGAAGTGGTGATTCGCATTGAAGGCGCAGGCGTTTATGGGGCACTGAAGTTTGAGTCGGGTGGCCACCGGGTGCAGCGTGTGCCCACCACCGAAACCCAGGGCCGCATCCACACCAGCGCTTGCACCGTGGCCGTGTTGGCCGAGCCCGACGAAGCGCAAGCCATTCAAATCAATACCTCCGAGTTGCGCATCGACACCTTCCGCGCCAGCGGCGCGGGCGGCCAGCACATCAACAAAACCGACTCTGCGGTGCGCATCACCCACTTGCCCACCGGCATCGTCGCCGAATGCCAAGACGGGCGCAGCCAACACAGCAACAAGGCGCAAGCGCTGCGGGTGCTGACCGCCCGCATTCAAGAAAAAGACCGCGCCGAACGCGCCGCCAAAGACGCCGCAGAGCGCAAATCCTTGATTGGCAGCGGCGACCGCTCCGACCGCATTCGCACCTACAACTTCCCGCAAGGGCGCTTCACCGACCACCGCATCAACCTCACGCTCTACAAACTGTTGGCCATCATGGAAGGCGATTTGGGCGATGTGATCGAGGCGCTGCAAGCCTATGAAGCGGCCGAGCAATTGGCGGCTTTGGAAGGTCAAACGTGAACTTGTCGCAGGCCTTGCAACAGGCCAAAGCGCAGGGCTTGGACCAATTGGAAGCCCAAACCTTGCTGCTGCATGCGGTGGGGCAAGACCCGCACGACCGCGCTTGGCTGCTGTTGCACGACACCGAATCTCTTGACGCCGAACAACTGCGCCATTTCATGCATTTGGTGCAGCGCCGCTTGCAGCACGAGCCCCTGGCGTACCTCACCGGCTGGCAAGACTTTCATGGCTTGCGTTTGCAAGTGGACGAACGGGTGCTGGTGCCGCGCCCCGACACCGAAACCTTGGTGGATTGGGCGCTGGAACTGGGCCCGTTAGCTGCAAGCGTCTTGGACTTGGGCACCGGCAGCGGCGCCATTGCGCTGGCCCTGAAACACGCCCGCCCCGATTGGCTGCTGAGCGCGGTGGACGCCAGCGCCGATGCGCTTCAAGTGGCGCAAGCCAACGCCCAACGACTCGGTTTGGCAGTGAAATTCCTGCATGGCGATTGGCTCAGCGGCGTGCAAGGCTGCTTTGATGTCATCGTCTCCAACCCGCCTTACATCGCGGAGGAAGACCCGCATTTGGCCGCACTCACAGCCGAGCCCAGCCAAGCCTTGGTCAGCGGCGCAGACGGTTTGCACGACATCCGCGCCATTGCCGCGCAGGCCCCGGCGCATCTGGTGCCCGGCGGTTGGCTGCTGCTGGAGCATGGTTTTGACCAAGCCCTTGCCGTGCAGGCCCTGCTGGTGCAGGCGGGTTTTGCGCAGGTGCAAAGCCGCAAAGACCTCGCGGGCATCCAGCGCTGCACCGGTGGCCAGTGGCCAGAAGTGAAATAATCTGCGGATGGCGGGCGTAAAGCCTCGTTTTTTTAATTTGGAGCCAGAAATGACAGACGTGCATCAACGCATCGACCAATTGGTCAAAGACAACGACATCGTGTTGTTCATGAAGGGCAATGCCAGCTTCCCCATGTGCGGTTTTTCGGGCCGCGCCATCCAGCTGCTCAAAGCCAGCGGCGTGGACACCAAAACCCTCACCACCATCAATGTGCTGGACGACGCCGAGATTCGCCAAGGCATC
>CANFOQ010000018.1 GCA_947448745.1 Comamonadaceae bacterium | reverse complement strand
CTTTTTGAGCAGCGATTCATACTGCTGACTCATCAGGTAGTTTTGCACTTGGGCCATGAAGTCCATGGTGACCACCACGATGATCAGCAACGACGTGCCACCAAAGTAGAAAGGCACGTTGTACTTGAGGATGAGAAATTCGGGCACCAAACAAACGAAGGTGATGTAGATCGCACCAGCGAAGGTCAAACGCAACAAAATTTTGTCGATGAAACGTGCGGTTTGATCGCCGGGACGAATGCCGGGAATGAAACCGCCGCTCTTTTTCAGGTTGTCTGCTGTTTCACGGCTGTTGAACACCAAGGCGGTGTAGAAGAAGCAGAAGAACACAATGGCCACGGCATACAACATCACATAGATGGGTTGACCGGGCGACAAGGCGGCAGAAATGTCTTTCAACCAAATCATGCTGCCGCCCGAGCTGAACCAGCTGACGATGGTGGAGGGCAACAAAATGATGGAAGAGGCAAAGATAGGGGGAATGACGCCGGCCATGTTGAGCTTCAAAGGCAGGTGTGACGATTGGCCACCATAGACTTTGTTGCCCACTTGTCGGCGTGCGTAATTGACCAGGATTTTGCGTTGGCCACGTTCAACATACACCACGAAATAGGTGATGGCTGCGACCAACACAACGATGAACAAGGCCACGATGATGCTCATGGCACCGGTGCGCACGAGTTCTAGCAAGCCGCCAATGGACTTGGGCAAGCCCGCAGCAATGCCGGAGAAGATGATGATGGAGATGCCATTGCCCAAACCACGCTCGGTGATTTGCTCGCCCAACCACATGAGGAACATGGTGCCTGCGGTGAGTGACACCATGGCAGTCATGCGGAAACCAAAACCAGGGGTGATGACCAAACCGGCTGAGGATTCAAGGGCCATGGCAATGCCCATGGATTGGAACAAAGCCAAACCCAAGGTGCCGTAGCGAGTGTATTGCGTGATCTTGCGACGACCGGCTTCGCCTTCTTTTTTCAAGGCTTCCATGCTGGGCACCACATACGACATCAACTGCATGATGATGGATGCAGAGATGTAGGGCATGATGCCGAGCGCAAAAATACTGAAGCGTGACAACGCGCCACCCGAGAACATGTTGAACAAGCTCAGGATGCCGTTTTGCTGACCTTTGAACAACTGTTGAAGTTGGTTCGGGTCGATGCCCGGCACAGGGATGTGTGTGCCGATGCGGTAAACCACCAAGGCCAGCAACAAAAAGACCAGCCGGCGACGAAGGTCGCCGAACTTGTCTGTTTTGGCCGAGGGTGCGTTGGTTGCCACGTTGCTGCTCCTGAACCTTAAGCGACTGCGCCGCCAGCGGCTTCAATGGCTGCCTTGGCACCAGCAGTGGCACCAATGCCGCTCAATTTCACAGCGCGTGAAATTTCACCAGTCTTGATGACCTTGACCACTTTGGCCATTTGGCTGATGAGGCCGGCGGTTTTCAACGCCAACATGTCAATGTCGGTGATGTCCAACGCTTGCAAAGAAGTGAGCGTGACTTCTTCGTTGTACTTCAGGCTGTGTGATTTGAAACCGCGCTTGGGCAAGCGACGTTGCAAAGGCATTTGACCGCCTTCAAAACCCACCTTGTGGTAGCCGCCTGAGCGTGATTTTTGACCTTTGTGGCCGCGGCCTGCGGTTTTACCCAGACCCGAACCAATACCACGGCCAACACGGCGGCGGTCTTTGCGGGAGCCATCTGCTGGCTTGATTTCATTGAGTTGCATGGCTGACCTTTAGAGAACTTTGACCAGGTAGCTGATCTTGTTGATCATTCCGCGCACTGCAGGTGTGTCTTGCAGTTCGCTGGTGCTGCCGATTTTGCGCAAGCCCAAACCACGCACGGTGGCGCGGTGGGATTCTTTGGTGCCGATGGGGCTGCGCACCAATTGCACTTTGACAGTAGAAGTAGATGTGGACATGTCGTGGCTCCCGGATTAGACGAAGAGGTCTTCGACGTTCTTGCCACGCTTGGCCGCGACTTCAGCGGCGGTGGTGGATTTGATCAACGCATCAAACGTGGCGCGAACCATGTTGTAGGGGTTGGATGAACCATGGCTTTTGGCCACGATGTCGGTGATGCCCATGACTTCAAACACAGCACGCATAGGACCGCCAGCAATGATGCCGGTACCTTTGGGTGCGGGTGCCATTTGGACGTTGGCAGCACCGTGGTGGCCAGTGACGTTGTGGTGGATGGTGCCGTTTTTCAAAGACACTTTGTGCATGTTGCGACGGGCTTCTTCCATCGCCTTTTGCACAGCAGCAGGCACCTCTTTGGATTTGCCTTTGCCCATGCCCACGCGGCCATCGCCATCACCAACGACGGTGAGTGCGGCGAAGCCGAGGATGCGACCACCCTTGACCACTTTGGTCACGCGGTTGACCGCGATCATTTTTTCCTTCAGACCGTCGTCACGACTGTCGTCTTGCACTTTTGCTTGAACTTTTGCCATGTTATTTATCCGTGTCTGTTAGAACTGCAAGCCGGCAGCGCGTGCGGCATCTGCCAAGGTTTTGACGCGACCGTGGTAGGCGAAGCCCGAACGATCGAAAGCGACTTTGTCCACACCGGCGGCTTTTGCTTTTTCAGCAATGCGTGTGCCGATGATTTGAGCTGCAGCCGTGTTGCCACCTTTGCCAACAGCACCCAAGCTCTTGCGCACATCGGCTTCAGCGGTAGAAGCGGTGGCAATCACTTTGGTGCCATCGCCAGAGATGACGCTGGCGTAGATGTGCAAATTGGTGCGGTTGACCATCAAACGCGCCACGCCTTGTGTGGCAATGCGGATGCGGGTTTGACGCGAACGGCGCAGACGCTGCTGTTTTTTGCTTAGCATGTTGCAGCTCCTTATTTCTTCTTGGTCTCTTTGATCGTGATCTTTTCGTCCGAATAACGGATGCCTTTGCCTTTGTAAGGCTCGGGCGGACGAACAGCGCGAATTTCAGCAGCGATTTGACCCACACGTTGGCGGTCAGCGCCTTTGATGATGATTTCGGTGGGCGCAGGCGTCTCGACTTTGATGCCAGCAGGCATGTCAAAGTTGACGGGGTGCGAATAACCCACAGCCAAATTCAATTTGGCACCTTGGGCGGCAGCTTTGTAGCCCACGCCAACCAGGTTGAGCTTTTTCTCAAAGCCTTTGGTCACACCAACCACCATGTTGTTGACCAATTGGCGCAAAGTACCGCTCATGGCGTTGGCTTCACGTGTTTCATTGGCCGCTTCAAAAGTGAGTGCGTCAGCTTGACGCACCACCTTGACCAGGGGGTTGTTGACGATAGACAACTGACCACCCGCACCTTTGACGCTGATGTGTTGTTCGTTGATGGTCACATCCACACCTGCGGGGACTGTGACGGGCATTTTGGCAACTCGGGACATGTTTCGTTACTCCCTTAAGCCACGTAGCAAAGAACTTCGCCGCCCACGCCAGTGGCGCGTGCTTTGCGATCGGTCATCACACCTTTGGGGGTGGTGACGATGGCCACGCCCAAGCCGTTCATGACTTGGGGAATGGCGTCGTGGCCTTTGTACACACGCAAGCCAGGGCGAGAGACGCGCTCGATGCGCTCAATCACAGGACGGCCTGCGTAGTACTTCAAAGAAATTTCCAGCTCAGATTTGCCATCTTCAGTTTTGACGCGGAAGCCATCGATGTAGCCCTCCTCTTTCAACACCTGAACAATGGCCATCTTGACCTTGGACGCGGGAACCGACACGGTCGGCTTGGCCACCATCTGCGCATTGCGAATACGCGTCAGCAGGTCGGCAATGGGATCACTCATGCTCATATTGAATTTCTCCTGCCTGTTTACCAGCTGGCCTTGGTGATGCCGGGAATGTTGCCTGCGAAGGCTAATTCACGGATCTTGGCGCGACCCAAACCAAATTGACGGAAGGTGCCACGAGGGCGACCGGTGATGGCGCAACGATTGCGCTGACGTGTGGGGTTGGCGTTGCGGGGCAACTTTTGCAAACCCAAACGTGCTTCAGCGCGTTCTTCTTCGCTGCGTTTGATGTCACTGGCAATCGCTTTCAGTTCCGCGTGTTTCTTCGCGTACTTGGCGACCAATTTGTCTCGCTTGAGCTCGCGCTCGATCAAAGCTACTTTAGCCACAGGGCACCTCAGTTCTTGAACGGGAAACGGAAGGCGGCGAGCAGTGCTTTGCACTCATCGTCGGTCTTGGCCGTGGTGGTGATGCTGATGTTGAGGCCACGCAGGGCATCAACCTTGTCGTACTCGATCTCTGGAAAGATGATTTGCTCTTTCACACCGATGTTGTAGTTGCCGCGGCCATCGAAGGCGCGACCAGAAATACCGCGGAAGTCACGCACACGGGGCAAGGCCACGGTGACGAAACGATCCAAGAATTCGTACATGCGCACACCGCGCAATGTGACCATGCAACCAATGGGTTGTTGTTCGCGGATTTTGAAACCGGCGATGGCCTTGCGTGCTTTGGTGACCACAGGCTTTTGACCGGCAATTTTGGTCAAGTCGCCCACAGCGTGGTCCATGACTTTCTTGTCCGCCACAGCTTCGCTGACACCCATGTTCAGGGTGATTTTGGTCAGGCGAGGCACTTCCATGGGGGATTTGTAGCCAAACTTGGTGGTCAACTCGGGGACCACTTTTTCACGATAGTGTTGTTGGAGTCGTGCCATGTTCATGCCGCCTTGATGACTTCGCCGCTGGATTTGAAGATGCGAACCTTCGAACCATCGGTATTGATCTTGATGCCCACGCGATCGGCTTTGCCGGTGGTGGCGTTGTAAATAGCGACATTGGACTGGTGAATCGGCATGGTTTTTTCAACGATGCCGCCAGTGGTGCCAGCCATGGGGTTGGGCTTGGTGTGTTTTTTCACCAAGTTGATGCCCTCGATGACGAGGTGCGAATCATCTTGACGCAACGCCACCTTGCCACGCTTGCCCTTGTCGCGGCCTGCGATGACGATGACTTCGTCGCCTTTGCGAATTTTGTTCATGGTCTGGTCCTTAGAGAACTTCGGGCGCCAAGGACACGATCTTCATGAAGCGCTCGGTGCGCAGTTCGCGCGTGACCGGGCCAAAGATACGGGTGCCAATGGGCTCCAATTTGGCATTGAGCAAAACGGCAGCATTGCTGTCGAATTTCACCAACGAACCGTCGCCACGGCGAATGCCTTTGGCGGTACGCACCACCACAGCACTGTAGATCTCGCCTTTTTTGACGCGGCCACGTGGGGCGGCTTCTTTGATGCTCACTTTGATGATGTCACCGACGCTGGCATAGCGACGCTTGGAACCGCCGAGCACCTTGATGCACAAAACGGACTTCGCACCGGTGTTGTCGGCGACCTCTAATCTGGATTCTGTCTGGATCATTTCTTCTTCCCAACTTGTACCGCGCCTAAAAACCCCCAATGGGCTTCAAAAACTCGATCAGTCTTGGGCCCGTCATCTCCACAGCAAACCATTTGCTGTGTGTTTGTTTGGGCGTGATTTCCCTGCTGTTTGAAAAGCAGAGCCGGCTATTGTGCCACAGATTTTGGTGCTGTTACCGTCTTTTTAATTTTCTAAGCACAGGAAGCCCGTTTTATGGGCGTTCAGCAGGGGCTTCATGGCTCAGGGTATAGCTTTGCGCCAAGACCATGTAATCGGAAAGTTTAACTTCCGCGCAGCCTTCTTCCATCAGCAAGGTGGCCACCTGCTCGGCCACCGCCATGGAGGCTTTGGCGTCCAAAAACAACAGCCTGGAACGCCGCGCCAGCACATCTTCAACCGTGCGGGCAAATTCAAACCGAACGGCAAACCGAACCATGGCTTCACTCAAACCCGGCAGCAGCCAGCGGTCTGCGCCGGGCAGTTGGGCCACCAAGGCTTGCTCGGTGCCATACAAGTGCATGCCTTGCGGGGCCATCAGGCTGACAGGGCGGCCGATCAAGGGGCCAGCGCCTTTGAAAACCGCCCCGGCGTGATGCGGGTGGGCGGGTGCCGCCAACAATTGGCTGGATACGCATTGCGACAGAACGTCTTCGGCCATGGCGCGGTAGGTGGTCCATTTGCCGCCGGTGACGGTGACCAGGCCGCTGCGGCTGACACTCACGGAATGCTCACGGCTCAAGCCCTTGGTGCTGACACCCTCTTCTTGCGTGGGCTTGACCAGCGGGCGCAAGCCCACCCAGACGCTGCGCACATCGCTGCGTTGGGGCGGTTTGGCCAAATAGCGGGCCGATTCGCCCAGAATGAACGCCACCTCTTCCTCAAATGCTGCCGGTTCACGCGGCATGTCGCTGCGCGGCGTGTCGGTGGTGCCCAAAATCACTTTGCCCAACCAAGGCACAGCAAACAACACCCGGCCATCGGCGGTTTTGGGCACCAACAAAGCATGCTCGCCAGGCAAGAAAGAACGGTCCACCACCAGGTGCACGCCTTGGCTGGGGGCCACCATGGGCTGCACTTTCAAGCCTTCGGACAAGGCGTCCATTTGCCGCAGCTGATCGACCCACACGCCTGTGGCGTTGACGATGCAACCGGCTTGCATTTCAAAGGATTGGCCAGTTTCTGCGTCTTGGCAGACCAGGGCGTTCAATTGCCCGTCGGACTGCTTCAGCTGGGTGACCGGGCAGTAATTGACCAACAAAGCACCGGCCTGGGCGGCGGTGCGGGCCAAGCTGATGGCGAAACGTGCGTCGTCAAACTGACCGTCCCAGTATTGAACACCGCCCTGCAAACCCCGGGCCTTCAAGCCCGGCATGCGCGACAACACCTTGGCGCCACTTAAAAACTCGGTGCGGCCCAGGCCATCGGCACCGGCCAAAAAATCGTAAAGCTTCAAGCCAATGCCGTAGAAGGCGGTTTCCCACCAGCGGTAAGACGGCATGACGAAAGGAATGGGTTGCGCCAAATGCGGCGCGTCGTGCAACAACACCGAGCGCTCGTGCAGCGCCTCACGGACCAAGGCCACATTGCCTTGGGCCAAATAACGCACGCCGCCATGCACCAGTTTGGTGGAACGCGACGAAGTACCTTTAGCGAAATCATGGGACTCAAGCAAGACCACTTTGTAGCCCCGCAGGCTGGCTTCAAGCGCCACGCCCAAGCCAGTGGCCCCACCGCCTATCACCGCCAAATCAAAGCTTTGGGGGACAGCCAACTGTTGTAGTAGTTCTGAGCGGTTCATGGGTGACTGACCAAAGAGGGGCCTGCAGCGTACTGGCCACAGGCCCTCACAACACAGGGCACCGTTTGCACGCTGCCCTGGTTTGGTTTAGCGAACGCGGCCTGCCTTCCAAGCGTTGAGCAGCGTTTCGTAAGCGATGGTTTCGCCCTTCGGTTTTTCGTTGGCCAGTTTGGCCCACGGTGCCGCTTTGTCGCTCAGGTACTTGGCGGGGTCACCTTTGGGATTGAGCTTGGGCGCACAACGGGCCATGCCCGCACGCTCCAAACGCGCCATCACATCGTCCATCTCGTTGGCCAGGTTGTCCATGGCTTGCTGAGGTGTTTTTTCACCGGTGACGGCCACCGCCACGTTCTTCCACCACAACTGCGCGAGCTTGGGGTAGTCGGGCACGTTGGTGCCGGTCGGTGTCCAAGCCACACGTGCAGGGCTGCGATAGAACTCCACCAAACCGCCCAACTTGGGTGCCATCTTGGTCATGGCATCCGAACGAATGTCGGACTCGCGGATGGGCGTCAAGCCCACGATGGTCTTCTTCAAGGACGTGGTTTTGGCGGTGACGAACTGCGCATACAACCATGCAGCGGCGGTGCGGTCTGCGTCATGGTCTTTGAAGAACGTCCATGAGCCCACATCTTGGTAGCCGTTTTGCATGCCTTGTTTCCAGTAAGGGCCATTGGGACCAGGGGCCATGCGCCACTTCGGTGTGCCGTCGGCATTCACCACCGGCAGGCCTGGCTTGGTCATGTCGGCCGTGAAGGCCGTGTACCAGAAGATTTGCTGGGCAATTTGGCCTTGCGCTGGCACTGGGCCCGCTTCACCGAAGGTCATGCCGATCGCTTCTTTGGGTGAATATTTCTTCATCCAATCGACATACTTGGTGAGGGCGTACACCGCAGCAGGCGAGTTGGTGGCGCCACCGCGCGCAACAGATGCACCCTGTGGGTTACAGCCATCAGCGGAGGCACGAATGCCCCATTCGTCGACCGGTCTGCCATTGGGAATACCAATGTCGGCGGTACCGGCCATGGACAACCAAGCGTCAGTGAAGCGCCAGCCCAAGGAGGGGTCTTTCTTGCCGTAGTCCATGTGACCATAGATGGGCTTGCCGTCGATGGTTTTGATGTCATTGGTGAAGAACTCGGCGATGTCTTCGTAGGCGCTCCAGTTCAGGGGCACGCCCAGGTCGTAGCCAAACTTGGCTTTGAATTTCTCTTTGATGTCTTTGCGCTCAAACAAGTCAGCGCGGAACCAGTAGAGGTTGGCGAACTGTTGATCGGGCAATTGATACAACTTCTTGTCGGGGCCGGTGGTGAAACTGGTGCCGATGAAATCTTTCAAGTCCAAGCCTGGGTTGGTCCACTCTTTGCCCGAACCGGCCATGTAATCGGTCAAGTTCATGATCTTGCCGTAGCGGTAGTGGGTACCAATCAAATCGGAGTCCGAAATCCAGCCGTCATAAATCGACTTACCCGATTGCATCGAGGTTTGCAGCTTCTCGACCACGTCACCTTCTTGAATCAGGTCGTGTTTGACGGTGATGCCGGTGATTTCGGTGAAGGCCTTGGCCAGGGTTTTGGATTCGTACTCGTGGGTGGTGATGGTCTCCGAGACCACCGAAATTTCTTTCACACCCTTGGCTTGCAGCTTTTTAGCCGCGTCAATGAACCACTTCATTTCAGCCATCTGCTTGTCTTTGGACAAGGTCGACGGTTGGAACTCGCTGTCCACCCATTTCTTTGCTTCAGCCTCGCCCGCCCATGCGCCGTGACCCAGCACCATGGCTGCAGCGGCAAAAGCAATTGCACGGTATTTCAATTTCATGCCCGTCTCCTAAAAAATTCCCCTTGCTCTGAGAAAACACGTGTCTTGGGGAAGTTTCAGACCGTGTCATGACTTGGTTGGGCTAGCCCTTGCGCATCACAAGAACCAACCAAACCGCACTCGCAGCAGTCGCCCACCAAATCGTGGGCTCCTCGCTCAAACCAAACCAAATCAACATCTCGCCAGCCAGGCCGACGAACATCAAATGCACATAAGCTGCCCCCAACAAACCGATGAACAAGCGGTCGCCACGGGTGGTCACCAGCGGCAAAAACCCTTTGCGTGCCACGGTGGGCGAACGACGTTCCCACACCGTCATGCCCAACAGCATCACGACGATGCAGCTGAAAAAAATCGCCACCGGGGTGGTCCAAGCCATCCACTCAAGCATGGTGCAAGCTCCTGAAGTTCATACGCGCCCCATGGCAAAGCCTTTGGCGATGTAATGCCGCACAAACCAAATGACGATGGCGCCGGGCACGATGGTCAACACCCCCGCCGCCGCCAAGGTGGCCCAGTCCATGCCGGACGCACTGACGGTGCGGGTCATGGTGGCCACGATCGGTTTGGCGTTGACGCTGGTCAGGGTCCGCGCCAGCAGCAACTCAACCCAGCTGAACATGAAGCAGAAGAAGGCGGTGACCCCCACACCGGCTTTGATGAGCGGCAAAAACACCTTGATGAAAAAAGCCGGGAAGCTGTAGCCGTCGATGTAAGCGGTTTCGTCGATTTCACGCGGAATGCCGCTCATGAAGCCTTCCAAAATCCACACCGCCAGGGGCACGTTGAACAGCAAATGCGCCATCGCCACCGCGATGTGTGTGTCCATCAAGCCCACCGTGCTGTAGAGCTGGAAAAACGGCAGCAAAAACACCGCCGGTGGCGTCATGCGGTTGGTCAACAGCCAGAAAAACACATGCTTGTCGCCCAAAAAGCTGTAGCGGGAAAACGCATAGGCCGCGGGCAAAGCCACGGTGAGCGAAATGACGGTGTTGATGGCCACATAAATCAGGCTGTTGATGTAGCCGCTGTACCAAGAAGGGTCGGTGAAGATGGTGGCGTAGTTGTCCCAAGTGGGGTGGGCCGGAAACAGACTGAAGCTGGACAAGATTTCTTGGTTGGTGCGAAAGCTCATGTTGACCATCCAATAGATGGGCAGCAACGCAAACACGATGTAGAGCAGCAAAAACAGGTTGCGCTTTTTGAAGCGGCGCTCATCCATGCTCGCTCTCCTTGGCTTGGGTGCCCGCGCTTTGCATCCAGTTGTAGAGGATGAAGCACAGCAACAAAATGATGAGAAAGTAAATCAAGGAGAACGCCGCCGCCGGACCCAAGTCAAATTGACCGACGGCTTTTTGTGTGAGGTATTGGCTCAGGAAGGTGGTGGCATTGCCCGGGCCACCGCCCGTCAGCACAAACGGTTCGGTGTAAATCATGAAGCTGTCCATGAAGCGCAGCAGCACGGCAATCACCAACACGCCGCGCAGCTTGGGCAGTTGAATGAAGCGAAACACCGCGAACTTGGAGGCGCCATCAATTTGCGCGGCTTGGTAATACGCATCCGGGATGCTGCGCAAACCGGCATAGCAAAGCAGCGCCACCAACGGCGTCCAATGCCAGATGTCCATCACCAACACCGTCAGCCAAGCGTCGCGGGCGTTGCCGGTGTAGTTGTAGTCAATGCCCATGGCTTGCAAGGACGCCCCCAACAAGCCGATGTCGGCGCGGCCAAAAATTTGCCAAATCGTGCCCACCACGTTCCAAGGAATCAGCAGCGACAAGGCCACCAACACCAAGGTGATGGAGGCCTGCCAACCTTTGGCCGGCATCGACAAGGCCAGGGCGATGCCCAGCGGAATTTCCAGCAACAGCACGGCCAGCGAATACATCATTTGCCGCCACAAGGCGTCATGCAAGTCTTGGTCGCGCATGACCGCGGCAAACCATTCGGTGCCAACAAACACACGGCGCTCGGGCGAGATGATGTCTTGCACCGAATAATTGACCACGGTCATCAGCGGCACGATGGCTGAGAAGGCCACGCACACCAACACCGGCAGGATGAGGAACCAGGCTTTTTGGTTGACGGGCTTCATGCGACCAGCTCCTCGCGCTCGTAGAAACAGCTGTGCGCACCCAGCACTTGCAAGTACACGGTTTGACCAACAGCGGGCGCTGCATGGTCTGGCGACAGGCGCACCCGCAGCACCTCGCTGCCGCATTGGGCGGTGAGCAAACCACTGGTGCCCAGGTCTTGCCAGCGCAGCACCTGGGCGGGCAAACAGCCTTCAGCCGCTTGGGCGTGCACGCTGATGTATTCCGGTCGCACGCCGAGTTTCAAGTCCTGGGTGTGGGCCAAGGCCAGGGCTTGCGTGGGCGACAAGCTCAAGGTGTGGCCGCCAATGTGCAGCAGGGCGTCTTGGGCCATGGCTGGCAAAAAATTCATGCCCGGCGAGCCGATGAAGTGCCCAACAAAGCTGTGCGCAGGGCGCTCGAACAAGGCCTCGGCGTTGCCCACCTGCACCGCACGGCCACGCGTCATCACCACCACTTCTTGGGCAAAGGTGAGCGCCTCCACCTGATCGTGGGTGACGTAAATCAGGGTGTGCTTGAGCTCTTGGTGCACCTGTTTGAGCTTGCGACGCAGTTGCCATTTCAGGTGCGGGTCGATCACGGTCAGCGGCTCGTCAAACAAAATCGCCGCCACATCTGGGCGCACCAAGCCGCGCCCCAGCGAGATTTTTTGTTTGGCGTCCGCCGACAAACCGGCTGCCCGCTGGTTCAACTGGCCATTGAGTTCCAGCATCTCGGCAATCTGTCCTACGCGTTCACGGATTTGCGCCTCGGGCATGTGGCGGTTGCGCAGTGGAAACGCCAGGTTGTCGGCCACGGTCATGGTGTCGTAGATGACCGGGAACTGGAACACCTGGGCGATGTTGCGCTGCTGTGGGGTTTTGTCGGTGACATCTTCACCATTGAAAAGCACTTGCCCTTGCGAGGGTTTGACCAAGCCCGAAATGATGTTGAGCATGGTGGTTTTGCCGCAGCCAGAGGGCCCAAGCAAGGCATAGGCGCCGCCCGCTTGGAAACTCATTTTCAGCGGCAGCAGGGCGTAATCGCTGTCTTGCTGGGGGTTGGGGCCATAGGCGTGGGCCAGGTCGAGGTCGATACGCGCCACCATGTCAGTGACCCCCTTGCGACAGGTTCAGGGGCAATCGCAGCAATGCGCCCGCCGCGTCAAAGACATAGGCATCGTGCGGGTCGATGAACACATTCATGGCTTGGCCGATGTCAAAGCCATGGACACCGGTTTTTTGCAAGACCAATTCGAGGCCGCCGCAATCCAGGTGGACGAAAGTGTCGGTGCCGGATATTTCGGCCAGTTGCACCCGCCCCGGCATAGACAGGTCGGCTGGGCGTTGCTCGGTGCGCAAAGCAGTGGCACGCAAGCCCAGCTGCACGGGTGCGGCATGGGCGGTATTTTCAAGCTGGAGCATGCTGCCGTTGTCCAAGCGCCATGTGCCCGCTTGCGGTGTGGCCTGCAACACATTGATGGGCGGGTCGCTGAAAGCACGCGCCACATCCAAAGACTGGGGCTGGCGAAACACCTCCAAGGTGGGCCCGTATTGCAGCACCCGACCCTCTTTCATGACCGCGGTGTAGCCGCCCAACAGCAAAGCCTCGCTGGGCTCGGTGGTGGCATACACCACGGTGCCACTGCCAGCTTCAAACAACTGGGTCAGGTCTTCGCGCAGTTCTTCGCGCAGTTTGTAGTCGAGGTTGACCAAGGGTTCGTCCAAAAACATGAGCGGTGCGCGTTTGGCCAAGGCCCGCGCCAAGGCCACACGCTGCTGCTGGCCGCCCGACAACTCGGCCGGCAAGCGTTTCAAGAACGGGTCGATGCGCAGCCGTTTGGCCATGGCTTGCACTTGCTCGTCGATATGGCTGTCGCCGCGCAAACGCAGCGGCGAGGCGATGTTGTCGTACACGCTCATGGACGGGTAGTTGATGAATTGCTGGTAGACCATGGCGACATTGCGGTCCCGAACACCGACACCCGTGACGTTGTGCCCGTCGACCCAGACCTGGCCGGTGCTGGGCAGGTCCAAGCCGGCCATGAGGCGCATCAGGCTGGTTTTGCCTGCCTGCGTGGCGCCCAGCAAGACGGTGACCGCGTTGGGCGCCAAAGCCATGTCCAGCGGGTACAGGTGCACTTGGCCGGCCACGGATTGGCTGATGTTGTCGAGTTTCAAGGTCATCTTGGACGGGTGCTTCAGGGACTGGAAAACTTGTCTTCACAACAAGACTTGGCGATTTAAGGATTTTCTTTTCTTTTCGCATTCTTGTTCGATTTTGTTTTAATCGATTCGGTATTTTCCCTAAGTTGGTGCCAATCGAAGATGGTTTAAGGTTGCCCAAACCTCCAAAAACACTGCCCATGAACCCCAATCCGCGACAAACCGAGCTGTTGGCTTTGGTGCAAGCGCAAGGCGCCGCCTCTATTGAGTTTTTGGCCGAAACCTTCTCGGTCACCCTGCAAACCGTGCGCCGGGATGTGCAGCGTTTGGCCGAGGCCGGCTTGCTGTCACGCTTTCATGGCGGCGTGCGCATGCCCAGCTCCACCACCGAAAACATCGCTTACCGCCAGCGCCAAGCCTTGTCCTTGGACGGCAAAACCCGCATCGCCAAAGCCATCGCAGCCAGCGTGCCGCATGGCTGTTCACTCATCATGAACATTGGCACCACCATGGAAACCGTGGCCCGCGAGTTGCGCCAGCACCGGGGCTTGCGGGTCATCACCAACAACCTGAACGTGGCGCAAATCATGAGCGACAACCCCGATTGCGAGGTCATCGTCACCGGCGGCGTGGTGCGCGGCGTCGACCGCGGCATCGTCGGCGAAGCCACGGTGGACTTCATTCGCCAGTTCAAGGTGGACATTGGCCTGATCGGCATCAGCGGCATTGAAGCCGACGGGACCATGCGCGACTTTGACTACCGCGAGGTGAAAGTGGCCAAGGCCATCATCGAACACTCGCGTGAAGTGTGGCTGGCCGCCGACCACACCAAATTCAACCGCCCGGCCATGGTCGAGTTGGCGCATTTGTCGCACATTGACCGTTTGTTCACCGACGCCCTGCCGCCTGACAGCTTTGTGCAGTTGCTCGAGCAATCGGGGGTGGAATGCACGGTGGCCGATGAAAGCAAACCCCCGCCCGCCTTGTCCTTGGTGGGTTGACACCTTCACAGCTGCCCACCATGACCTACATCCTGGCCCTCGATCAAGGCACCTCCAGCTCCCGCAGCATCGTCTTCAATCCCGACGGCTCGGTGCTGACCGTGGCGCAACAAGAATTTCAGCAAATCTACCCGCACCCCGGCTGGGTCGAACACGACCCGCAAGAGATCTGGACCAGCCAGCTCGCCACAGCCCGCCAAGCTCTGCAACAAGCCGGCATCAGCGCGGCCCAAGTGGCGTCTTTGGGCATCACCAACCAGCGCGAAACCACGGTGGTGTGGCGGCGCGACACCGGCCAAGCCATTTACAACGCCATCGTTTGGCAAGACCGGCGGGCCGAGCCCGAGTGCCTGCGGTTGCGCGAAGCGGGCGCAGCGCCCTTGGTGCAGCAAAAAACCGGGCTCTTGATTGACGCGTATTTTTCCGCCACCAAATTGCAATGGATTTTGAACAACGTGGCCGGTGCCCGCGACATGGCGGCACGCGGCGAATTGGCGTTTGGCACGGTCGACAGTTGGTTGATGTGGCAACTCACCGGCGGCGCGGTGCACGCCACCGATGTCAGCAACGCGGCCCGCACCATGCTGTTCAACATCCACAGCAACCAATGGGACGACGAGTTGCTCAAGCTCCTGGATATTCCCAAATCGGTGCTGCCCGAGGTGCATCCCTCGGCCAGCGACTTTGGCCGCACGCAGGCACAGTGGTTGGGCCATGAATTGGCCATCGGCGGCGTGGCGGGTGACCAGCAAAGCGCCTTGTTTGGCCAAGCCTGCTTCCAAGCAGGTCAAGCCAAAAACACCTATGGCACGGGCTGCTTCATGCTGATGCACACCGGCAACCAGTTCCAAACCAGCCACAACGGGCTCATCACCACCAGTGCCGCCCAAGCCGACCGCACACCCGCCTATGCCTTGGAAGGCTCGGTCTTCATTGGCGGTGCGGTGGTGCAATGGCTGCGCGATGGCTTGCGGGCCTTTGACAAAAGCGCCGATGTGCAAGCCTTGGCCGAGAGCGTGCCCGATTCGGGCGGCGTGGTTTTGGTGCCGGCCTTCACCGGACTGGGTGCACCCTACTGGCAAGCCGATGCACGGGGTGCGATGGTGGGTTTGTCACGCGGCACCACCATGGCCCACATCGCCCGCGCCGCCTTGGAAAGCATTGCGTTTCAAAGCACCGCGCTGCTGCAAGCCATGAACCGGGATGCCGCCCAGCCGGTCACCGAGTTGCGCGTCGACGGCGGGGCTTGCGTCAACAACCTGTTGATGCAGTTCCAAGCCGACTTGCTGGGCATCCCGGTGTTGCGCCCCGAAGTGATTGAAACCACGGCCTTGGGAGCGGCGTATTTGGCGGGCTTGAGCGCGGGCATTTACCAAAGCCCGCAAGAACTGGCCCAGCATTGGCGGGTTGAACGCCGCTTTGAGCCCCAGATGTCGCGCGACCAAGCACAGGCGCTGATGGCGCATTGGGAAAAGGCTGTGCGTCAAACCGTGGCGGCCTGACAATAGCGGCCTGTCTTTACCGCCCCTTCAGGATTTCTCATGACCGTTGCCCTTCCCGCCTTGTCGCCCATCACCTTCATCGGCGGGGGCAACATGGCGCAAGCCTTGATCGCTGGCCTGCGCAAGCAAGGCACGCCGGCCGACAGCATCCGCGTGGTCGAGCCCCTGGCCAGCACACGCCAACTGTTGATTGACCAACACGGTGTGCAAGCCCTGCCGCAAGCCAACGACAGCCTGAGCGACTCGCAACTGGTGGTCTGGGCGGTCAAGCCGCAACTGTTCCAAGACGTGTCGTTGCCCCTGAAAGACTTGTTTCCACAGGCTCTGCACCTGAGTGTGGCGGCCGGTATTCGCAGCGACAGCATCAGTCATTGGCTGGGCAGCGAACGCGTGGTGCGTGCCATGCCCAACACACCGGCCTTGGTGGGCTTGGGCCAAACCGGTTTGTATGCACGCGGTGCCGTCGGTGTTGAACATCGTCAACAAGTGGAAGCCTTGTTGCAGGCGGTGGGCCAGTCGATTTGGGTCAGCAGCGAAGACTTGCTCGACGCCGTCACCGCCGTCTCGGGCTCGGGCCCTGCGTATGTGTTTTATGTGATCGAAGCCATGGTGGCCGCAGGTGTCCGCATGGGACTGAGTGAAGCACAAGCGCACCAGTTGGCCGTGGGCACGGTGGAGGGTGCGGCCGAATTGGCACGCGCCAGCAGCGAGTCACCCGCCGTGTTGCGCGAGCGCGTCACCTCCAAAGGCGGCACCACCCACGCCGCCATCAGCAGCATGCAAGCCGATGGCCTGCCGGCCTTGTTTGAAAAAGCGATGTTGGCCGCACGCGACCGCGCCGTCAGTTTGGGCGACGAACTGGGCGGCCCATGATTTTTCAAGGTCACATTCGATAGGTGGCCAGTCAATGTCACAATCTGGCCTCGGATTAACTTTGACAAGGCCCTGACCATGAAAACATTTTTGATTGCCATCACCACCGCTTTGGCCGCCATGGCCAGCCAAGCTGCCACACCCGCGGCTGCTGAAACCAGCTTCAGCAGCGCTGCCACCTCTTCTTTCGGCATCGACAAACTGATCGAAGCCAAGAAAAAAGGCAAAAAAGGACACAAGAAGCACAAAAAGTCTTGAGTTTTCAACGCTTTTGCAAAAGCCACCTGCGGGTGGCTTTTTTCATGGGCTAACGCAGATGCAAGCCCCAGGCGATGCCGGCAAACACCGTGGCACCCAGCCAATGGTTCATGCGAAAAGCCTTGAAGCAGCCCTCGCGCTCGCGTTTGTAAATCATGCCGAAATGCCAAAAAGCTTGAACACCCGCAATTTCAATCGAGAACCACTGCGGCCAGCCCAAGCCTTGGTCGTGCAGCAGCCACAGGTTGCCCAACAGGTACACCGCGTAAAACCCCATCACGGCCAGCACGTCGAAGCGCCCCAGGGTGATGGCCGAGGTTTTCATGCCGATGCGCAAGTCGTCGTTGCGGTCCACCATGGCGTACTCGGTGTCGTAGGCCAATACCCAAAACAAGTTCACCAACAACAAGCCCCACGCCAGTGGCGGCACCGCGTTCCACACGCCTTCGATGCTGAGTGGGCCGCCATTGACTGCGGCAAACGCCATCGGAATGCCAAAGCTGAAGGCCACGCCCAGCACGGCTTGCGGCATGGACACATGGCGTTTGGCGTAGGGGTAGGCCAAGGTGACGGCCAAGGCCACAAACGACCACACGATGGTGACCGCGTTGGTGGTCAGCACCAAGCCAAAGGCACACAGCGCCAACAGCGCGCCTGCGCTGAGCGCTTGGCGCACTGACAACGCGCCCGAGGTGACGGGACGCTTTGCGGTGCGTTCCACGTGCTTGTCAAATTCACGATCCGCCACGTCGTTGATGCAGCAACCCGCGCTGCGCATCAGGATGGTGCCCAGCACAAACACGGTCAGCAAATGCCAGCCTGGAAAGCCGCCGCTGGCCAGCCACAAAGCGCCCAAACTCGGCCACAACAACAAGAGCCAACCAGCAGGGCGGTTCCAGCGGATCAAATCAAGATAAAGCGACAGTGCGCTGCGCGTTGTGTTGTCTTTATTCGGGACTTCAGTCGTGGTTTCAGTCATGGCAACAGGCTGGTCAGGTCAAGCGGTGAACGCCTGGCAATTCGCTGGCAACGATGGCATTGCGCAAGGCGGCGATGGCTTCATAGCGGGTGAAACTGCGCCGCCAAGCCAGCACCACGCGGCGTGTCGGCGGCTTCTCTTTGCCCTCGACCACGGGCAAATAACGCACATAGGTGTCCAGGGATTTTTTCTTTTTGCCGGTGGCCAACAAAGCGTCTTTGGGCACGCTCAGGCGCGGCACCAGGGTCACGCCCATGCCGGCCGCCACCATGTGTTTGATGGTCTCCAGGGACGAGCCTTCAAAGCTTTTGCGGATGCCTTCGGTGTCGCTGGAAAAGCGCGCAAATTCGGGGCACACCTCGAGCACATGGTCGCGGAAACAATGGCCATTGCCCAACAGCAACATGGTCTCGGCTTTGAGCTCGGTGGCGCTGATGCTGTCGCGCTGCGCCAGCGGGTGGTTGCTGGGCAGCGCGGCCATGAAGGGTTCGTCGTAGAGCGGCGCCACGGCCAAACCGGTGTCGGGAAAAGGCTCGGCCATGATGGCGCAATCGATTTCCCCGGTGCGCAGCATTTCCAGCAATTTCACGGTGAAGTTTTCTTGCAACATGAGCGGCATTTGCGGCGATTTGTCGATGCTGTGGCGCACCAACTCGGGCAGCAAATACGGCGCAATCGTGTAGATGACGCCCAAGCGCAGCGGCCCCGACAGCGGGTCTTTGCCGCGCTTGGCCAACTCTTTGATGTTGGCGGCTTGCTCCAACACGCTTTGCGCTTGGCGCACGATTTCTTCGCCCAAAGGTGTGACCGTCACCTCGTTGGCATTGCGCTCAAACAACTTCACCTGCAGTTCTTCTTCCAGGTTTTTGATGCCCACCGACAGCGTGGGCTGCGACACAAAGCAGGCTTCGGCGGCGCGGCCAAAGTGCTTTTCGCGGGCCACTGCCACGATGTATTTCAGTTCGGTCAGGGTCATGTGCTTCAGGCTTTCAGATAGTCGGATTTTCCACCCAACCACCGTTCCACGTGTCGTGCCGCCAAGGCCGGGTGTTGGTCCAGCATGGTGGGCGCAAGTTGCCGCGCCCAGTCCAACAGTTCGTGGTCCACCGTCAGGTCGGCAAAGCGCAGCATGGCCGCGCCCGATTGACGCGCTCCCAAGAACTCACCCGGCCCGCGGATGTCCAAATCGCGCCGCGCAATTTCAAAGCCGTCGTTGGTCTCTGCCATGGCCCGCAAGCGTGCCCGCGCCGTGTCGCTCAAGCGGCCATGCTCACCCAGCGAATACAAGAGCACACAGGCCGAGGCGGCCGCACCACGCCCGACCCGACCGCGCAATTGGTGCAACTGGCTGAGACCAAACCGCTCGGCGTGCTCGATCACCATCAGCGAGGCGTTGGGCACGTCCACCCCCACTTCAATGACCGTGGTGCTGACCAGCACACCCATTTGTCCCTGCACAAACAGCGACATGACCGCCTTTTTCTCGGCTTGCGGCATGCGCGAATGCAGCAACCCAATCATGACGCTCGGCAGCGCCTCGCACAGGGCCTGGTGGGTGTCGGTGGCGTTGCGCAGGTCCAGCGCTTCGCTTTCTTCAATCAGCGGACAGACCCAGTAAATCTGCCGTCCTTCGGTGAGTTGCACGCGAATGCGCTCTACGATTTCATCGCGGCGGCTGTCGGCCACCAGCTTGGTAACGATGGGTGTGCGCCCCGGCGGCAATTCGTCGATGGTCGACACGTCCAAATCGGCGTAGTAGCTCATGGCCAAGGTGCGCGGAATCGGCGTGGCACTCATCATCAGCAAATGCGGTTCGCGCGGGTTGCTGTTCGTGTGGTCGCCAGCACTGAAAGCGCCTTCTGCCTCTGTGGAATTGGTTTGCTCGTCCGATAGTTTTTGCCTCAGCGCCAAACGCTGCGCCACGCCAAAACGGTGTTGCTCGTCGATGATGGCCAGCCCCAAGTGCTTGAACTGCACCTTGTCTTGAATGACGGCGTGGGTGCCCACCACCAAGGCCGCTTGGCCACTGGCCACCAGCGCCAGCATGGTGTCGCGTTCTTTTTTCTTTTGGCTGCCGGTCAGCCACGCCACTTGCAAACCCAGCGGGGCCAACACCGGCGCCAACCAACCCACCAGTTTGGCGAAATGCTGCTCGGCCAAAATTTCCGTGGGTGCCATCAAGGCGCACTGCCAACCAGCGTCGATGCACTGCGCTGCTGCGAGCGCCGCCACCACGGTTTTGCCCGAGCCCACATCACCTTGCAACAAGCGGTGCATGGGCACGGCACGCGCCACATCATTGGCAATTTCAGTCACCACCCGCTGCTGGGCCTGGGTGAGTGTGAACGGCAAGGCAGCGTGTAATTGCGCCAACACCCCTTGCGGACTGTGGCTGTGCGCCAGCACCGGGGCATTCAACAACTGCCGCTCGCGCTTGGCCTGCAACTGCGAGAGCTGCTGCGCCAGCAATTCTTCGGCTTTGAGCCGCTGCCAAGCCGGGTGCGTGTGGTCTTCCAACTGCGCCAAAGACACATCGGGCGCGGGGTGGTGCAAAAACTGCAAGGCCTGCGCCAAACCCCAGCTGTGCGGCGGCAAATGGTTGGCGGGAATGGTTTCGGCAAAGGCTTGGCCGCGCAACGCCAGCGCCAAGCCACCCAACACAGCTTTGCGCAAATAGGCTTGCGGCAACTCGGCGGTGCTGGGGTAGACGGGGGTCAAGGCGGTGGCCAGGTTGCCACCGGCGGCCTGAACGCTGGGGTGCATCATGGTGCGGCCCATGAAGCCGCCGCGCACCTCGCCGCGCAAACGCACCTGCCGCCCCACTTCCAGCGCCTTTTGCATGTTCGGGTAGAAGTTGAAAAAACGCAGCGTGCAGGTGTCGCTGCCATCGTCCACCACCGCTTGCAATTGGCGGCGCGGCTTGAACACCACTTGGCAGCTTTTCACCACCGCTTCAATTTGAACCACCTCGCCATCGCGGCTGTCGGCCAGCTTCACCAACTGGGTTTCATCTTCGTAGCGCAACGGCAGGTGCAGCGCCAAGTCCACCGGGCGCAGCAAACCCATTTTGCGCAAGGCTTTTTGCGGCAGGGACAAGGGTTTGCGCTCGGGCGTCGGGGTTGGCATGGCTTGGCGATTGTGAAGCATTCAATACACCACCTAGGCCATGCCACAATTTGCGCCTTCTTCACTTGGAACGGGCCCGTCCGGCCCTCAAGCACATGCCTCCTACCGCGCCTTCTCGCCCTTTCGTTTTAAGCGACTTCGACTTTCACCTCCCCCCTGAACTGATCGCCCAAACACCGGCGCCCGAGCGCAGTGGGTCGCGTTTGCTGGATGGTCGCCACAGCGCCTTCATCGACCGCACTTTCAAAGACTTGCCTGGCTTGCTGCAACCCGGCGACCTGCTGGTGTTCAACGACACGCAAGTGGTGCCGGCGCGTTTGTTTGGCGAAAAACCCAGTGGCGGTCAACTGGAGCTGTTGGTGGAGCGGGTGCTGCCCGACACCGATGACGTTGCGCACCAGGTGGTGGCGCACATGAAGGTCAGCAAAAAACCGCCGGTGGGCACGGTGCTGCACATGTTCAACCAAGCGGGCACCGCCCCCGCATTTGAAGCCACCTTGTTGGGCCGTTGGCCAAACGCAGATGGTCCGCTGTTTCGGTTCAGTTTCAGCGCCGAGCCTTTGGGCCTGATGCGCGAATACGGGCACGTGCCGCTGCCGCCCTACATCGCCCGCGACAAACACAGCATGAAGCCCGAGGACGTGGCGCGGTACCAAACCGTGTTTGCCAAACACCCCGGCGCGGCCGCGGCGCCCACCGCAGCGCTGCATTTTGACGAACCCTTGCTGCACGCTTTGCAAGCCATGGGGGTGCATCGCGCCAGCGTGACCTTGCATGTGGGCGCGGGCACGTTTTCGCCAGTCAAAACCGAGAACTTGAGCGACCACCAGATGCATAGTGAGTGGTACAGCATGCCACCCGAAACACGGCAAGCCATCGCCGACTGCAGAGCACGCGGTGGCCGTGTGGTGGCGGTGGGCACCACGACAGTTCGCACCCTGGAGAGTTGGGCACTATCTGGGCAAACCGAGGGTGACACCACCATCTTCATCACACCCGGTTTTGGGTTCAAGGTGGTGGACCTGCTCATCACCAATTTCCACTTGCCCAAAAGCAGTTTGCTGATGTTGGTGGCGGCCTTCACAGGGTTTGAGCCCATGCAAGCGCTTTATCAACATGCCATTTCACAGGGCTATCGTTTCTTCAGCTATGGCGACGCCATGCTGCTGAGCCGGCAAGCTCAGGGTTTGGGCACATACGCCACGCCCTGAAGTCCTTGGTAGTCCGCATCCTGCGTCCACAGCGTGGCTTGCTGTGCAATGGCCATGGCGTACATGGCTGCATCGGCCATGGAAAGTTGGTGTTTCAAGGACAACTCGGCAGCAGCAATCGCCATGGCATCGTCGAAATGGATGATGGGAACGCGGCGCATCAAGTTCAAGCAGGTGTCGCGCAAGTCTGTGGGCAGTTTGCGCGACAACACCCGATGAACTTCGTACAGATTGATGCTGGTGACCAACAAATCGGCTTGGTTTTCGATGATGGGTCTGAATTGGGGACCGTTTGGACCTGCCAAAAAAAACTCAATCCAGCCAGAGGCATCGACCATGTTCATGCGTGATCCTTGTCGGGTTCTTTGGGTGGCTCGATGTCGCCCAAGTCGTAGCCTTTGAGGATGCCGTAATAAGCGCTCATCGGGAGCAAAGGCGTGATCACAATTTCTTTGCCCCGCACTTCAAACTGAATAGGCGAGCCCGGCTCAATGCCCAGTTGGGTCCGCATGGCCACAGGCAAAGTGACCTGTCCTTTGCTTGAAACAACGGCATTGCTTGACATATTCAGACTCCTTTACTTTTTTAAAGTTAGTAAAGCAAATTTTAAAGTAAAGAATTCGAAGTGTCTATGCACCGATGCCCTTCTGATGTTTTCTGGGGGCAATTAAACTGCCCCGATGCTGACATTCGATCTGATCAAAACCGAAGGCCTGGCCCGCCGTGGCCGCCTGACCCTGAACCATGGCGTGGTGCAAACGCCGATCTTCATGCCGGTGGGCACCTACGGCACGGTCAAGGGCGTGATGCCGCGCAGCCTGCACGACATGGGCGCGCAAATCATTTTGGGCAACACTTTCCACCTGTGGATGCGCCCCGGCCTGGACGTGATGCAAAGCTTTGGCGGCTTGCACGGTTTTGAGCAGTGGCACAAACCCATCCTCACCGACTCGGGCGGTTTTCAGGTGTGGAGCTTGGGCGCGATGCGCAAGATCACCGAAGAAGGCGTGACCTTTGCCTCGCCGGTCAACGGCGACAAGCTGTTCATGTCGCCCGAGGTGAGCATGCAGATTCAAACCACGCTCAACAGCGACATCGTGATGCAGCTGGATGAATGCACCCCTTATGAAACCAACGGCCACATCACCACCGAGGCCGAAGCCGCCAAGTCGATGGAAATGAGCCGCCGCTGGGCGGTGCGCAGCCAAAACGAATTCGCCCGCTTGAACAACCCGAACGCCTTGTTTGGCATCGTGCAAGGCGGCATGTTTCCCCAACTGCGGCAAGCATCTTTAGAGGCTTTGGTGGCCATGGATTTCCCGGGCTACGCGATTGGCGGCGTCAGTGTGGGCGAGCCCAAAGACCAAATGCTGGAGATCATGGCGCACACGCCGCACCGCCTACCAGCGCACAAACCACGCTACCTGATGGGCGTGGGCACGCCGGATGATTTGGTCGAAGGGGTGCGCTGCGGCGTGGACATGTTTGACTGCGTGATGCCCACCCGTAATGCCCGCAACGGCACGCTGTTCACCCGCTACGGCGACTTGAAACTGCGCAACGCCCGCCACAAAAACGACCACCAGCCGATCGACCCAAGCTGCACTTGTTATGCGTGTGCGGGCAATTCAGGCGTGAGCTGGAACGATGGTGGGCGCGAAGGCTTCAGCCGCGCCTACATGCACCACCTCGACCGCTGCGGCGAAATGCTGGGCCCCATGTTGGCCACCGTGCACAACCTGCACTATTACCTGAACCTGATGCAAGAAGTGTGCGATGCGCTGGACGCGGGGGATTTTGCGGGGATGACGGTGAGGTTCAAAGGGGACAGGGCCCGGGGGGTTTGAGCATTGGCGTGCTCGCAGCTTTCAAGCGGTGGGCTAGTCGTAATGCGTCCACATCCGCAAAACTCGCACGGTGCGCTCTGAGGACAACACCTGGGCTTTGGGCTTGAGGCCTGCTGCTGAAAGTTTGGGCGCATCTTTCAATGCATGTTTGGCAAACACCACTTGCCAGCTCACCAGTCCAATTCTTTGGCGCTTTCATCCAAGGGCTCTGCCATGCCTTCATGGATGGATTCGCGCATGCCGGGCACCGAAAGCAGGTGCAATGTCTCTTGGATGGCTTGCCAATCTTCGGCAGCAACCAAGACCGAATCACGCCGCTTGCCGGTGATCAGAATGGGCTCGTGCGTGTCCGCCACCTGGTCCATCAGGCGGTACAAGTTGGCGCGCGCTTCGCTGGCTGTGAGTACCGAGTTCATCTTGCTTCCTTTTGGCGAGGTCAAACGGTACGTTGTTTCATACGCTTAGGCAACTATTTATGAAATCACGCAACCACCCATCGTGCATTTATCAATGCAAATCATGGAATGAAACGCCATATTTGCTCGGTTAATTCGTTGCCAAAGGGGTTCGGTTGTCTTGGGTCAATCGCCCAAAAGTAAGCGCCTCCGCATCATGCTCTGGCTCGATCCAAGGCTCTTGCAACGCATTCGCATACCAAGCTTGCATGGCTGGCAAGGTCAGCAGGGTTTGCACATAGGCCATGCTGGGTTCAGACAGGGGCAGCCCGAAGGTTTGCACCCGAAACGCCACAGGGCAGAAAAAGGCATCCACCGCGGTGAATTTGTCACCGGCGAGAAACGGCCCACCAAAGCGTTGCAGTCCGTCATGCCAAAGGGCTTGCAAGCGCTGCAAGTCTTTCAACAAGCCTTCGGGCAAGGGCTGGTTCAACGCAACCCGCACACCGCAACTCATGGGGCAGGTGTTGCGCAATTGGCCAAACCCTGAATGCATTTCGGCGGCGGCACTGCGCGCCCAAGCCCGCGCTGCCGAGGTTGTCGGCCACACTTGCGGGTGTTGCTCGGCCAGGTATTCGGCAATTGCCAAGGTGTCCCAAACAACCTGCTCGCCATCCTTCAACACCGGCACTTTGCCGCTGGGCGAAAACAGGTCAAACCCCGTTGGCCCGCCACCCATGGGGAAACTCACCTGGTGTTCTTCAAAAGGCAGGCCCAAGGTGGTCATCAACACCCAGGGACGCAACGACCAAGAAGAGTAGTTTTTATTGGCGATATAAAGAATCATGGCGCGGCTCCAAAATAGATTTTGAAGCGCTCATATTAATTCAAAATAAGTATAAATCTGATGGGTATGAACCCATCTGTTGGGGTGATGGCTTAATCCACCGTGAACACCGTCAGCACACCGGTATAGCCATACACCTGCTGGTTTGCAATTTCGCCAGCCGCGAAAAACCCCACCAAGGGCACGTCGCCCAAGGCGCGTTGGATGATTTGCAACTCGGCGCTGGGCGCACCAAAGTGCGGGCCGCCGCGCCCGGTGCAGCTCACATAAATCGCGCCTGCGATGCGTTGGCCCGCGTGGCTCACATGGTTCAGCAGATCAGGCGCGCCCATGGCCTCCAAACTCACTTCTTCGGGCTCCAAGCTTTCACGGATTTCGGTGGCGATGCGCAGCAAATCGGCCTTGGCCGCTTTCGCGTCGCGTTGGCAAAACGCCAAATGCATGCCGGGCTCGACCAAGTGCGCGATGGCCACACCGTGGCGCACCGGGTCCAAGCCAATGATGTGGCGCACCATCACCGCATCGTCCAAGCCGCCTGTGGGGCGCAGCGTCGGGGTGTTCGGCAAGGACAGGCCGACCAAGGTTTGGCGCACCTTGTCCACGGCCGAGCGCGGGTCGTCGATGGGCACGTTCAGATCGTGCATCAAGGCGTACAGCGCCGGTGCGCCGTCGAGCTTGTAAATCACATGGTCATCGGCTTCGGTGATTTCACGCACCTCGCCCAAGGGTTTACAGCCTTGCGTCACCCGCGTGAGCATTTGCACCTCGGGCGCAAACGCCACGCCACTCAGGCCCCCTGAATACACCCCATGGCCTTGGCCCGAGGCGGGTGGTGTGCGTTCACCGCCGCGTGCAAATTGCACGGCCTCGGTGCGGCTTGACGCCAAGCCGCCAAACACAAAACCGCTTTGGGTGTTGTGCGCCAAATCTTCAATCAGTTCACTCAGTTCAGGCGTGTGGGCATCGGCATGCACCAAGGCGGTTTGCGCCACAAAGCCGCTCGCCAAGGCTTGACCCAACGGGGCTTGGCCGCTGAACACCCGGAATTGGCTGGTCGGGATGTCGCACAGCATGACGGCCAAGGCGGGTTCGTCGAAATACTCGACGTTGTTGGAAGAGATGCCCACGCCCACCGTGCCCGACCAATGTTGCACCTGGGGCAACGCCTGCGCCACATGGTCCAGGATGTCTTGCGCATGTCGCGCCAAATGGTCGGTGATGTAGATCAGGCCCAGGCTGGGCGCATGGGCATAAGCCGGGTTGTGCATGTGGGCACGCAATTGCGCCAGCACCATGTCGGCGGCCATTTCCCAATGCGGATGGGTGGCATGGCCATAGGGAAACAGTTTCATCAACGCGCGGTTTTGCGAGCAGCCTTTTTTGCAGGTGCTTTTTTGGCAGGTGCTTTTTTCGCAGCCGGTTTGGGGGCGGTTTTGCTGGCGGATTTGGGGGCCGCAGGCGCGGCAGCATGCATGTGTGCGGCGTGTTTTTGCATGTCATCCACGGCTTGCGCGGCAATGCTTTGAAACTGCTGGCTGATGGCACCCCACCATTGCATCGGGTCCACCATCGGCGCGGCTTCTTTGGCGCTGGCAGGTTCTGCCTTGGCAGCTTGGCCGGTCATGGCCGCAGCCACATCGGCCATGCCAACATTCATGCTTTGCAGTGTGGACAAGGTCATGCGCTGCACTTCCATGGCTTGGATGGTGGCACTCAAGGCTTTGGCGTTTTGATCGAGCCAAAACTGCACCGACTTCAGCTCTTGAATGCGCTTGTCCAGCTCTTCGGGGTCCAGCGTGGGGGTGACCCATTGAGACGCCGAGGGCATGCTGGCCGCCGGATTGGCCTGCGCAAACTTCTTCAAAAAATCAAAGCCGGGCAAGAAATTGTCGAAGCTGAATGCAGGTTGGCTGGCCATGGGCGTCTTTCAAGGTTCAATGGTTGTGCTGTTCGCCGTGCTTGTGTTTGTCGGCGCCGCCCATGGGTGCTTTCTTGGCCACCGCATGAACGTCTTGCTGGGTTTTAACACCAGCGGCGTCCTCGAACATCAAGGTGACCACGACATGGCTGCCCTCTTCCACCGGGGCTTTCAAATCCATCAGCATCACGTGGTAGCTGCCGGGCTTCAAGGACACGGTTTGGCCAGCGGGCAAATCCAGCGCCGTGACGGCCTGCATCTTCATGACGTCTTTGTCCATTTTCATTTCGTGCACTTGCGCGACGGGCGTCAACTCAGACTTGACGCCGACCAAGCGCGTGGCTTTCTTAGCGGTCAGGTTCATGAACACGCCGGTGGCTTGCTGGCCTTTGCCGGTGGCACGGGCCCAGGCATCAGCGACGTCCACTTGGGCTTGGGCCGAAGCGGCAGCCAGCAGACAAAGTGCAGTGATCAGTTGTTTCAACATGGAAATCTCCTTCAGGGTGATGTGCGTTCAGTGATGAACCCAATTTGCGTCATGCCAGCACGTTGCGCCGCGGCCATGGCTTGCGCCACGCGTTCGTAACGCACTGATCTGTCGCCGCGAATGTGCAGGGGCGCTTGCGGTTTTTTCTGCGCCTCGGCTTGCAACAGGCTGTTCAACTTGGCCTCGTCCACAGCCACGTCGTTCCAAAAGTATTTGCCTTCAGCGTCCACCGTCAAACGGATGGTTTGCGGTTTGGCGTCTTGCGGTTGGTTGCTGGCACGCGGCAACTCGATGTTGACCGCGTGCTTCATGACCGGGATGGTGATGATGAAGATGATGAGCAAGACCAACATCACGTCCACCAAGGGCGTCATGTTGATTTCATTCATCACCTCGTCGGTGTCGTCTTTGGTGCCGAAGGCCATGGCTTACCCCTTGGCTTTCACACGCGAGCCGGTGATCAGCAGCGCGTGCAAATCGTGGGCAAAGCGGTTCATGCGGGTGATGATGGCCTTGTTGCCGCGCACCAAAGCGTTGTAGCCCAGCACGGCAGGAATGGCCACCGCCAAACCCAGCGCCGTCATGATGAGGGCTTCGCCAATCGGCCCCGCCACTTTGTCGATGGTGGCCTGCCCCGCCATGCCAATTTGCATGAGCGCGTGGTAGATGCCCCAAACCGTGCCGAACAAACCAACAAACGGCGCGGTGGAACCCACCGAGGCCAGGATCGCCAAGCCCGATTGCAATTCAGACGTGGCGTCGTCAATGGCGTTTTGCAAACTACGCGTGACCCAGTCGCTGGTATCGAGTTCTTTCAACAACTCGGGCTGACCACTGCCGGTTTTCAGATGCGCCAAGGCTTCTTGGCCACGCAAGGCCAATGCCCTGAAAGGGTTGCCTTCTTCGGTTCCCAAGGCTTGCACGCCCCCGGCCACATTGGCGCTGTGCCAAAACGCTTCCACGCGGCCGGCTTGCTTTTGTGCGGTGAACAAATTGAGCGTCTTCAAGATGATGACGATCCAAGAGGCCAGCGACATGGCGAGCAACAGCAGCGCCACAAAGCGGGTGACGCCGTCGCCCTCGGTCCATAAATTGATGAGTCCAAATTCGTTGTTCATGACTGCTCTTTATTCCAAAGTGAATTGAATCGGTACTTGGTACCACATGGCCTCTGCCACACCGCCGCGTTTGCCGGGCACATAGCGCCAGCGCATGGCCGCGTCCATGGCCGATTTGTCCAAGCGCTCAAAGCCGCTGCTGGTGACCAACTCGACTTTTTGCGGTGCGCCGTCGGTACCAATCAAGACTTTGAGCACCACCTTGCCTTGCTCGCCCAAGCGCTTGCTCATGCGCGGGTAATCGGGTGGTGGATTGTGCAGGTAGTCGGCCTTGGAGGAAGGCAACTCCAGCTTGGCAGGTGCTGCAGGCGGTGGCGGCGGCGCGGGGGGAGGCGGCGCAGGGGCAGCGGCGGGCACCACCGGCGCGGTGACGGCGGCCGTGGGCGCGGCCAACACCGCAGGCGGCTCGGGCGTGGCCGGTGCGGGCGGCTGGGGTGTGGGCGGTGGCGTCAACACCGGTTGTGGCGTTTTGGGCGGCGGCGTCAGCTTGGGCGGCTCGGGCGGTTTCACCGGCTCGGGCGGTTTGGGCGGGGGTGGCGGCGGCTCGGCTTGGCTGATGGCCATGACTGGCACCACGACTTCCACCACGCGTTGCAGCAAACCCGTGTGCAATGCCCACAGCGCGGCAATGTGAAACAACACAACGCTGGAGATGATGACGGGGGTGCGGGCGTTCATGACAGGGAAACGGCAA
This sequence comes from Comamonadaceae bacterium, assembly GCA_947448745.1. GTDB lineage: Bacteria > Pseudomonadota > Gammaproteobacteria > Burkholderiales > Burkholderiaceae_C > Limnohabitans. The sequence goes on along the minus strand of CANFOQ010000018.1, from coordinate 20,726 downwards.
AACCACAGATTGTGCCTAGGTTGTGTGGTGGCTTGGGCGCGCCCTCCACCACCAAGCCATTTCAACCACCACCACGCCCGCCACACTGATGGCCAGCAAAGGCATCAGCCACATCAAGGCAGCGGCCAACAACCAACTCCACCAAGGCAAACTTCGCCAAGCACCGGCTTGCAATGGCGGCCACATACTTTGCCCGAGCCGACGTCTTTGCAGGCACATCAGCCAGCCCGAGCACATCGACACCACCACGCCCAAGCCAAACACCACCAACAAGGCTTGGTTCCACCAGCCCAACTCGCCACGGTGAAATGGAATGCCCACGGTCGTGGCTTGACCAAACAAACTTTGGTCGCTCCAGCCCGAATAGAACAAAGGCTCACCGGTGTAGGCATCCAACAGCAAATCGAAGCGGCTGGTCGGCGGGGTGCGCTCCATGTGCGCGGCACGCCAGACATCGTGCGGCGACTTCGGCGGCAGGATCAGCATGCGGATGGGCGGCGCTGATTTTTGAATCGCCTCCCAAGCTTGCTGCCACGACAGGGGCGGCAAGCCTTGGCTCATGTCGGAATGCAGCGCGGGCACCGATGGTGAAGCTTGCCGCGCGGCGTCACGCAACACCCGCACCTGTTGCCCAGCGTTTTGACTCCAGGTCAGGCCAGTGAGGGTGATGACCAAACTCAACAGCGCCAATGTCACACCCAAGAACACATGCCACTGTTTCCAAGCAAGACGCCCCGAGACCCGGGCTTTGGGCAGCAAGCCTGCGAACGGCCAAGCCAAGGTCAAGCCAGTGATCAACAACACCAGCAGCCAACTTGCGGCGAATTCAATCAACCACCGCCATGCATTGGTCTGCAACCAATTGGAATGCAGCTTTCGCGACCAGTTGGTGAAGCGATCCTTTACGGCCAGTTGGCCCAGCACCTCCAAGCTGTAGGGATTGACATAAACCACCACCGCGTTTTTGGGGAAACCAAAAATAGGTTTTAGAAATTCGGGCTGCTTGTCAGGGTTGGCGGCTTTGTGGTCGCCATGCTCTGCCTCGGCGGGCTTGTGCATGGCGGGCGGCACGAACGCAAACTGGTGGCTCGCGTTGGCCTCAGGTGCTGGCGACATGGCTTGCAAGCGCCAATCGGCTGGCACGGCGGTTTGTGCCGCTTTGAACGCTTCATCCAAAGAGCGCATGGGCCCTTGGGTCGTCACCTCGTCCAAGTGCGCATACAAGCGATGCTCGATTTGCGGCGTGAACACATACAGCAAGCCCGTGAGGGCTGCTGCCAATGCAAAAGGTGACGCCAACAGCGCAGACCAGAAGTGGATGCGCCACCAGGCGCTGCGGCGTTGCAGATCAGTGGACATATTTCAGGTTCGCGACAAAGGTGCGTTGGGGGAGGGGGTGGTAAATCCAATAGTCTTGGTTGAACAAGTTGTCGATGCCCGCAGATGCCGTCCACTGTTTGTCGATTTTGTAACGCACCTTGGTGTCGACCACGGTGAAGGATTGGAAGCCCTTGTATGTATCTCTGTTCACATCGTTGTTGTCCAGTGATGAAGCGCCCGCTTTTTGATATCGGGCAGAGAAGTTGTAAGTCCATTTTTCATCTGGGCGGTAGGTCACCATGGCCAAGGCACGCCAGGGTGAAACATACGTCAATGGATTGCCGACGATGTCATTCCCCGGCTTCAAACTTCCTTTTGAAGAGCTTTCGTCAATCGCCGACCAAACGCGGGTGATTTGCCCATTGAGGTCCAAGCCATCCATGCCAGCGTTTTTCCACATGCCGGCCAATTCCAAGCCATAGGCATGGACTCTCTCAACGTTTTGCCAATACTGATACAAACCGTCAGGGTGCGCTGTAGGATTCAAACGGCCATATTGCGACAAGATGGCATCCTTGGTGGACTCTCCAAAAACAGTCACTCTGTAGTTGTGCGCAGCCTCCATTTGTTCAAAGCTCAACTCTGCCGAAGTGACCTTCTCCGGCCTTAAATTGGCAAAACTTGCGGTGGAAATGTAAGCGGCGTCTACAGTTCCTCCCGTCTTACATGCGTTATCTGCTGATCTGTCTGGGTCGCACTTTGCCAAGGCATACAACTCAGTCAATGAAGCAAATCGCGTCGTTTGAGCCAAGGATGCCGTTGTGACCCAACTCGTTGGGCCATCAATCATCAAAGACAGCTTTGGAGAAACCCCATTTGCATTTTTTTCAGGCTGGTCTTTAGCCGTGCTGGATGCATAGTTGTAGCCATTTTGGGCCTTCCAATATTCAGCGCGAACGCCTCCGGTCAGTGTGGCCCAACTGTTCACCTTCCACATGTCTTGCAACCACAGCGCTTGCGTTTGAGTGTCTCCACGGGCTTTTGTGTCTGGGGTGGTCAATGCATCTTTGGTCGCCCAGTCAGCGCCTTTGGTGAGCGAATAACGATAGGCGTTGTTGTCTTGATGGAAACCAAAACTCAAGGTGTTGGCTTGCTGCCATTGATAGTTGCCTCGAAAATCAAGGTTGACCCACCCAGTGCCGCCATAGTCCGCCAGAAACCCAGTTTGGGCTGGATCCATCGAGCCGTCTGTTTTCAGGGCGCTGCCCCAACGCTGACGATCATTGTCATATTTGAATGAACTGGCCGCCAATTCCCAAGAGAAGTCTTTGTCTGCCTTGGTTTTCAAACTGAGGGCATTGATCAAATGTTGTTGATCTAGTTGGAAGACTGAAGCGGCTGATGAACTTTGCCACACGATTGAATGATTGGTTGGGAACGGTGTACCCGTCAAATAGCTTTGCACCGATGCGTCGCTGTTGCCTTGCCAAATGCCCGTCAAAAAACCAAGGCTCAGGTCTGGTGAAATTGCATAGTTCAATTTCAAGTTCAAATTGTCAGACACGCCATGAACAATAGAGCCGGCGCCAACGTACGAACCACTTGAGCTTGATGTCGAAGTAACCGCTTTGTAGTTGTAGGGCGCGTCTGGCGATGTCGACGTGATCCAGGACCTGGGTTGACTTGTTGCGTCTTCATGGCTAAAGGTTAAACGCCATGCCAACTCGTTTTGTTTGTTACCGAGCATCAGGTTGAGCGCGCCCGTGTTGTCAAAGTCTGACGTGCCATATTTTCTAAAGTGCTGGGTGGCCAAAGTGGTGTTGACTGAAGCTTCAAATTTCTCGGGCATTTTGGTGGCAATATTCACCACAGCGCCGGTGGCATTGCCCGAATACGCTGCAGAAAACGGTCCGTACATCACCTCAATGGTGCGGATTTCATCGGGCGATGTCACCCACCACTTGGGTGAGCCGTAGCTGTTGTTTTGAAAAATCTGATTGGTGATCGGCACACCGTCCACGGTGACAGTGTGCTTGGCGCTGTAGTTGTTGCCCCAAATGCGCGAACCCACGGGCGCGCCGTTGTAGTCGGCGCTGTCCCTCTTGCGCACAAAGATGCCTGGAAAGTATTTCAAGGCGTCTGGCGTGTCGACAGCGTTCACCGTGTCGGCGATGGTTTCGGCGTCGGTAGACACCGCCGTGGATGGAAAGGTGGGCAGGATGTCGTTGGTTTTTTTGCCGCGAACAATCAATTGGTCCAGCGCCGACGCCTCTTCTTGCGCATATGCATGCAAGCTCAGCACGGCCAGGACAGCACAACAGCTTGCGCGGACTTTGAATGAAAAACAAAACATGGAAACCTCTCTTGCACGCCATCGGCGCGCGAACCTTGAAAGAACATTTCAGTGCCGAACATGCCGTTCGGTCACTGCATCAACAAAGGTTCAGAGGGCGGGCGGGCCGCGAGAAGGCAGCGGCGGCGCGGTGGCCGACGCGATGTGCGCCGCTGCAATCGGTTGCAGGGCATGGGACAGGGGAGAGGGTTTCACCACTTGCAGGGCAAGCGGTGCAGGCGGAAAGGCCACGGACATGCACAAGGGGCAGTCGATGGCGCTGCTGCTTGGCGCTTCGTCGCCATCTTCGCTGGCCACCAGTTTCATGATGCCGCCGCTGGAACACACCAAGTCGATGGACTTGGGCGACACCAGCGGTGAAGCCATGGCCACACCCAGCGCCAAAGCAAACCACACCAGCACGAAGCGGGTGAGTTGGCGGGCGTGACGCAGGGTTTGCATGGCGGCCATTCTAAGCAGCCTTTCAGCCGAAGTTGGGGGGTCGTTTACCCTTGATGGACGCCACGCCTTCGCGCACATCCGGCCCGGCAAAGCCCATGAACTCCAGCGCCAGCGAGGCGTCAAAGGCGGGGCCGGCTTGGCGCAACCAGTTGTTCAAAGCGTATTTGGTCCAGCGGATGGCACTTTGGCTGCCTTGGGCCAAACGGTCGGCCACCTCGTAAGCCTTGTCCAACAACTGCGCATCTTCCACGCACAAAGACACCAGGCCAATGCGCTCGGCTTCCTCACCGCTGACCGCGTCGCACAGCAACAGGTAGTACTTGGACTTGGCCATGCCGCACAACAGCGGCCAAATGATGGCGGCATGGTCGCCAGCGGCCACGCCCAAGCGGGTGTGGCCATCCATGATCTTGGCACTTTTCGCGACGATGGAAATATCGGCCAACAAACCGGCCACCAAGCCCGCACCCACGGCCGGTCCGTGCATGGCACTGACGATGGGTTTGTCGCAGTTGATGACGTTGTAGACCAGGTCGCGTGCTTCTTTCCAAACACGGCTGCGCACCTCGAAGTTGTCGGCCATGTCTTGCACCAGCGCCATGTCGCCGCCACCCGAGAAGCCCAAACCCTCGCCGCGCAACACCGCGCAGCGCACGCTGTCGTCATGGCCCACATCGCGCCACACCTCGCACAAATCCGCGTGGCCTTCGTGACCTGCCGTGGGCAGCTTGCCGTTCAGGGCTTTCATTTGAATGTCGAGCACGCTGTCGTTGGGGCCACGGCGGGTGATGGACAGGCTTTTGTAGACGCTGTAGTCAATGGTTTTCATGGGGGCAGGCTCTGAGGTGAAGTTGCGCAGGATTGTGCCTGTTAGCACACCGGTGGCGGCGACTTTGTTGACCAAGGTCAAGGTTGCACGCCTTGGGGCGGCGCAAGATGAAGGCCTGATCAACAAACAGGTGGATTGATGGACGCTCTCGCAGCACAACCCTTTAAAGCGCAACTAGAGCAAGCACGCGAGGCGCTGTTGGCACAAATCGCCGAGCAACGCGGTGGGCAGATTGGCCGCGCTGAAGAGGCCAGCGATCACTTTGACAACAGCCATGACGACCGCGGCCAAATCAACACCGCCCGAGACTTGGAGTTCGCCGTGAACGAGCATGAAACCGCTGAACTGTTGGCCATTGAAGAAGCCTTGAAGCGCATCCAAGCCGGCGTGTTTGGCTATTGCTTTGACTGCGGTGCCCCGATCGCCCAAGACCGCTTGCACGCCGCGCCGCACACCCTGCGCTGCCTGATGTGCCAAACCCATTTTGAGAAACAACACCCCGTCTGATTTTTGAAAGGATCACCATGTCTACGTTTCACGCCGTTGTTTGGATCGACCATGAACAAGCCCATGTGCTGATGTTCGACCGCGAGCATGTACAAGCCGAGCGCATCAAGTCGCGCAGCACGCACAGCCACCAAGGCAAACATGCCGACACCAAGTCGTACTTTGCCGCCATCAGCCATGAGTTGGCGGGCGTGCATGAAGTGCTGTTGACCGGCCCGGGCACCGCCCGCACCGAATTCCGCACCTGGTGTGAAGAACATGCCAAGGGTTGCTCGCACGCCATCATCGACAGCCTGGCTTCTGACCATCCCACCGATCCACAGTTGGTGGCCATGGGTCGCAAGTACTTCATGAAGTTTGACAAGATGGCGGCCGATCCCAGCCACCTGTGAAGTTTGGTTGCCATGAAAAAAGGCCGCTGTTGCGGCCTTTTTTTCGGCAGTTTGATGAATGGTTTTAGCGTGCCAACTGCGCGATGCTTTGGTCGATGGCACCAAACACGCTTTGGCCGTCTTTGCCCTTCATCTCGATGCGGATGGTGTCGCCAAACTGCATGAAGTCGGTGCTGGCCTTGCCATCCAAAATGGTTTCGATGGCGCGTTTTTCGGCGATGCAGCTGTAACCCTTGGGCCAGTCCTTTTGCCCTTTGGTTTCCACGGCCTTGTTGCTGACCGTGCCGCTGCCAATCACACTGCCAGCACGGACATTGCGGGTTTTGCACAAATGCGCAATGAGCTGGCCAAAGTGGAAGGTCATCTCGGGGCCAGCGTCGCACATGCCCACGCGTTTGCCGTTCCAGTCGACCCGCATGGCCAGATGCAAGCGGCCATGGTCCCAAGCCTCGCCGAGTTCATCGATGGTGACAGCCACCGGGCTGAACGCGGTGGCCGGTTTGCTTTGCACAAAACCAAAGTTTTTCGCCAACTCGTCGGGCACCAAACGGCGCAAAGACACGTCGTTGGCCAGCATCACCAAGCGGATGCCTTCCAAGGCTTCATCGGGCGTGGCTTGCATCGGCACGTCGCCGGTGACCACGGCAATTTCAGCTTCAAAGTCGATGCCGTGGTCGGTGGTGACGCACAACACGTTGTCGCAGGCGCCCAAAAAATCATCGCTGCCACCTTGGTACATCAGCGGGTCGGTGTAGTAATTGGACGGCACTTCGGAGTTGCGCGAGGCGCGCACCAACTCGACGTGGTTCATGTAGGCCGAGCCATCAGCCCATTGAAAGGCGCGGGGCAAGGGTGCCATGCACATCTTGGGGTCGAAGGGGAAGGCGTGGCGGGCGCGGCCTTGGTTCAAGGTTTGCGACAGGTCTTGCAACTGCGGCGAGATGAAGTTCCAGTCGTCCAGCAACTGCTGCATGTGGCTGGCGATGCCGCTCGCATAATGGGCGCTGGTCAAATCGCGTGACACCACCACCAGTTGTCCATCGCGAGATCCGTCTTTGTAAGTGGCTAATTTCATGCAGGCATTCTATCCATCGCCCCCTCGACACACCCTGGCGCTTGCGCTGTTGGGGGCCTTGGTGTTGCTGTTGCATGGCGTGGGTTTGCAAAGCCTGTCGTCGGTTTGGCCAACGCCATCGAAGCCGACGTCACCCGTCCACATCCAACTTCAAATGAACACTGCGGAGCAACCTTTAGCCCCGCCGAGCGTGGCCAACACGAGCAGTCCGTCCAAACCTCAACCACGCGCCAAGCCCAGATCCTCTGCAACATCAAGCTTGACCTTGGGTGAGGCCACGCCAGCCGCCAGCAAGACCGAGGCACCTACCGAGTCTGCGCCTGACAATGGCCTCGACGCCAACAAGGCGACTGCCGAGTCAACGGCTGCTGCCCAGCCCACCGAGCCTGAAGTCAGGCCAGCACAAACTGCCGCGCCCGCCCCACCACCAAGCGTTGCGCCACCTGAGCCCAGCGCAGCACCCGCCAAACCTGCGACTGGTCCGGCTTGGTTGGCAGAAGCCAAGTTCACCTATCCCGCAGCTGCCAAGCTGTTGTTTGAGTTTGTGGGCGAGAGCAAGGGCATTCGTTACAGCGCCGACGGCGACTTGGTGTGGCAACACGATGGCCGCAGTTACCAAATGCGCCAAGAGGTGCGGCACTTGCTGTTGGGCTCGCGCAGCCAAACCAGCACAGGTGCTTTGAGCCTGCAGGGCTTGCAACCCTTGCGCTTTGGCGACAAATTCAAGCAAGAACAAGCCGCGCATTTTGAGCGCGAGAAAAACACCATCAGCTTCAGCAACAACGCAGCCTCGCAAACCATGCAAGATGGCGCACAAGACCGCTTGAGTCTGTTGGTGCAATTGGCCAGCTTGATGGCGGGCAGCCCCGGCTTGCGGCAAAGCGGCCAGCAACTGCAACTGCAAGTGGCCTCGGCGCGTTCAGCCGACGTCTGGACCTTTGTGGTGGAGAAAACCGAAACCTTGAAGCTGCCCGTGGGCAGCTTGCCCAGTTTGAAGCTCAGCCGCGTACCCAGCCAACAGTACGAGCAAAGCGTTGAGATCTGGCTCTCACCGAGCCACGGCTACTTGCCGGCCAAGGTCCGTATTGCGCAAAGCAATGGCGATGTGTTGGAACAGTTGCTGCGCAAAGTAGAGACGCCCTGAGCCTCACCTGCCTTGGTTCAAGCGTGGCGTTTGATGGAGGCGGCCAAGGTCTCGACCATCTGCGCGATTTGCGCTGGCGTGACCACAAACGCCGGGGCCAACACCAGGTTGTCGCCCGCCGAGCGCACCAACACGCCATGCGCCAAACAATCCAAAAAGATGTCGAAGGCTTTTTTGCCTGGTGCGGCGGGGTCTGCGGCCAACTCGACAGCAGCGGCCATGCCGAAACTGCGAATGCCCACCACACCAGGCAAGCCACGGATGGCGGCATGCACGGCAGCGCCCAATTGGGGTCCCGTCTGTGCGGCGCGGGCCAACAAATCTTCTTCGCGGAACCAATCCAAGGTGGCCACCGCTGCCGCACAAGCCACCGGATGCCCAGAGTAGGTGTAGCCGTGCGAAAACTCGATGGCGTGGGCTGGGGCGTCGGTGTTCATCATGGCAGCGTGGATGCCATCGCGACAAATCACACCACCCAAGGGGATGACGCCATTGGTGACGCCTTTGGCAAAGGTGATCATGTCCGGCACCACGCCAAACAAATTGGCCGCAAAAGGGGCGCCTAAGCGACCAAAGCCCGTGATGACTTCGTCAAACACCAACAAGATGCCGTGCTTGTCGCAAATTTGGCGCAAGCGTTGCAAATAGCCAAGCGGCGGGATGTACCACCCCGCGCTGCCGGCCACCGGCTCGACAAAGATGGCCGCCACATTGCTGGGGTCGTGCAAGGGCAGGATGCGTTGTTCCAACTCCAACAAGGGGTCTTCTTCCCAAACCGGCAATTCGTTTTGCACATAGGCGTGGTGCACAGGGTCGTGGATGAAGCGCATGTGATCAACACGCGGCAGCATGGCGGCACCAAACACCTTGCGGTTGCCCGGAATGCCCCCAATGCTCATGCCGCCCAAGCCCACGCCGTGGTAGCCACGCTCGCGGCCGATGAACACCTGGCGGTGGCCCTGCCCACGGGCGCGGTGGTAGGCCAGTGCCAGTTTCATGGCGGTGTCTGCGGCTTCTGAGCCAGAGCTGCAAAACAAAACTTTATTCAGGTCGCCAGGGGCGAGTTCGGCGATGCGTTGCGCCGCTTCAAAGGCGCGGTCGGTGCCAAACTGAAAGGCGGTGGCGTAATCCAATCGACCCAACTGCTGGTGAATGGCTTCGTTGATCGGTTTGACGTTGTGCCCCGCCACCACGCACCACAAGCTGGAGATGCCGTCCAACACCTGCTGCCCTTGCTGGGTCGTGAAGTGCATGCCATCGGCCCCCACCATGACGCGCGGGGCTTGCTGGAACTGCCGATTCGGGGTGAACGGTAACCACAAATGGTCCATTGAGGCGGGGTCTTGTTGCATGAAAACGCTCCTTGGGGGATGAGATTCAGTTTAGCGGTGTGCTCATTCGATTCATGGATGCTTTGAAATATTGAGAAAAACAACAAATAACTCAATTTCATTAAAAATAAACTTGCAATACTTCTTTTTTAAACTAAACTGAAGTCTATACGATCCGCCAGCGTCTGCTTTTGAACTCATTTTTTTCATCTGCCTCTGCCAACGCCCACACACCATCATGAACACATTCACCACCCCAGCACAGGTTGATCCCAACTTGAAAAAATGGCGTCTGATTTGGCGTGTCAGCGCTTGCACCATGGTGGCGGGCATGCTGATCAGCAGCTATTGGGCCCAGCCCATGCTGATGCTGGGCATGGGCTTGTTGGGCACAGCGGCCTTGTGGCTGGCCCAGACACAGCTGGAAAAACCCAAACCCGCTTTGTCGATCAAAGACAAATACGACCATTGGCAGGCCGAGTTGCAACAGGTGCAAACCGAGTTGAAAGGCGCGCAGTATTTGGCAGGCAAGTACCAGCAACAAATCGAGCAACTGCGCCAGGAGCTGCAAACCGCACAGCGGCAACCCGCAACGCCTGCAACCGCAACACCGGTGCCATCGACCCCAGCACCGGCACCCGCCGTATCGGCCCAACTTCAATCTGAACAAGCCTTGCAACGCCAATTTTTGGCCACCTTGAACCATGAAATCCGCACCCCGATGAATGGTTTGGTGGGCATGACACAAATGGCTTTGCAAACCGAATTGACGGCCCAGCAACGCGAGTTCATTGGTTTGGCCCATGAGTCGGCCAAGCACCTGATGAACACCATCAACGATGTGCTGGATTTCTCCAAAATCCAAGCCGGTCATCTGAGTTTGGACATGCGGCCCTGCCACCCCGTGGATGTGATGCACCAAACGCTGCGCAGCTTCTATCCGCAAGCCGGTGCCAAGGGCTTGACGCTTTATTACGAGGAACTGCCCAACACCGCGCCCGCCATGCTGATGGACCCGCTGCGTTTGCGTCAAGTCCTGAGCAACCTGATTGGCAACGCCATCAAATTCACCCACCAAGGTTTTGTGCAAACCAGCATGCACCTGAGCCCCGGCGACCGACCTGGCCTGTGGTGGCTGTCCTTTGTGGTGCAAGACTCGGGCGTCGGTTTTGACCCAGACCAGGTGGAAGAACTGTTTCAGGCATTCCAAAAAGGCGATCAGTCCACCAACCCCTTCAGCGGGACCGGCTTGGGTCTGGCCATCACCCGTTCGTTGGTCCATTTGATGGGCGGTCACATCGAGGTCGAATCACGGCCCAACCTGGGATCTACTTTCCGCTTCACCGTGCCCTGCACCCAAGCGGATGAGGCTACCGTCACCCCGTTCAACACCTTGCCAGTGTTGACCCGCGCCAACCAGCCCTTGCATGTGCTGGTGGCCGAAGACCACCCGATCAACATGAAGTTGATCAGCTTGCTGCTGGACCAAATGGGCCACACCTACGCGCAGGCCAAGCATGGCGAAGAGGCTGTGCAGTTGTTTCAACAACACCGCTTTGACTTGGTCTTGATGGACGTGATGATGCCGGTGATGGACGGCATGACCGCGTTGCGCCATCTGCGCCAAGGCAACGGGGCGTCACGCCCAGACACCCCGGTCATCATGGTCACGGCCTACGCCATGAGCTTTGACCGTCAGCGCTTTTTGGACGCCGGGGCCGATGGTTATGTGTCCAAGCCCATCGACGCCCAAGCCTTGCAAGCTGAAATCCACCGCCTATTGCCCCAATTTGTCTCGGCTGCAGCCTGAGGAGCGCTTCGTCGTACAGTAGCGGTTTTCGCCTTTGTACGAGCCATGAACGCCACCCTCGCGCCCGAGCGCCAAGCGCTGAACACCCCTAGCCCTTTGGTGTTGTCTGCCTTGCGCGCCGTTTTGCCCGCCCATGCGGTGCTGTCCTCCATTGAAAACACCACCCCCTACGAGTGCGATGGCCTGACCGCCTACCGCCAACGCCCCATGTGCGTGGTGTTGCCCGAAACCTACGACCACATTCAAGCCGTGCTGCGCACCTGCCACCAACTGGGCGTGCCGGTGGTGGCCCGCGGCGCGGGCACCGGCTTGTCAGGTGGTGCCATGCCACACCCCCAAGGCGTCACGCTGTCCTTGGCCAAATTCAACAAGATTTTGAAAATGGATTTGCACAGCCGAACCGCCGTGGTGCAGTGCGGCGTGCGCAACCTGGCCATCAGCGAAGCGGCTGCGCCATTGGGCTTGTATTACGCGCCCGACCCTTCCAGCCAAATCGCTTGCACCATCGGCGGCAATGTGGCGGAAAACTCCGGCGGCGTGCACTGCTTGAAATACGGCCTGACCTTGCACAACGTGCTCAAGGTCAAGGGCTTCACCATGGACGGTGAACCGATTGAATTTGGCGGTGACGCTTTGGATGCGCCCGGTCTTGATTTGTTGCCACTGGTGGTGGGCTCCGAAGGCATGTTGGCCGTCACCACCGAAGTGACGGTCAAACTCACGCCCAAGCCGCAATTGGCGCGCTGCATCATGGCCAGCTTCGACGACCTGCGCAAAGCCGGTGACGCTGTGGCCGCCGTGATTGCCGCGGGCATCATCCCAGCTGGCTTGGAGATGATGGACAAGCCCATGACCGCTGCGGTGGAGGACTTCGTGCACGCTGGCTACGACTTGAATGCCGAGGCCATTCTGCTGTGCGAGAGCGACGGCACGCCCGAGGAAGTGGAGGAAGAAATTGGCCGCATGAGCGCGGTGCTGCAAGGCTGTGGTGCTACTGCCATTGCCGTCAGCCGTGACGAAGCCGAGCGCTTGAAATTTTGGAGCGGCCGCAAAAATGCGTTTCCGGCCTCGGGTCGCATCAGCCCCGACTACATGTGCATGGACTCGACCATCCCGCGCAAACGCTTGGCCGATATTTTGTTGGCGATTGCAGAGATGGAAAAAAAATACGGTCTGCGCTGCGCCAATGTGTTTCACGCTGGCGACGGCAATTTGCACCCGCTGATTTTGTTTGATGCCAACGACCCCGACCAACTGCACCGCTGCGAACTCTTTGGCGCGGATATTTTGGAAACCAGTGTGGCCATGGGCGGCACCGTCACCGGCGAACACGGCGTGGGCGTGGAAAAACTCAACTCCATGTGCGTGCAGTTTTCAGCCGCCGAGAACGAGCAAATGTTTGGCGTCAAACGCGCCTTCGACCCTCAAGGCCTGCTCAACCCCGGCAAGGTGATTCCCACCCTGCAACGCTGCGCCGAGTACGGCAAGATGTTGGTCAGGGGTGGGCAAATCAGCCACCCCGACTTGCCGCGCTTTTAAACCCAAACTACCTCGCCCCAAACACCGCCGTCCCTACCCGCACCAGGGTGCTGCCGGCTTGCACGGCGGCCTCCAAATCGGCACTCATGCCCATCGACAAGGTGTCGAACTGCGGCAAGTTCAAGGCAGCTTTCAAATCATCAAACATGCGTTTGGCTTGTTGATGCACCGCCAACTGCGCCTCAAAAGTTTCGGATGGCTCCGGGATGGTCATGAGACCGCGCAACACCAAGCGCGGCAAGACGGCCACGGCTTGGGCCAGCGCCAACGCTTCTGCAGGCACCACGCCTGCCTTGGTGGCGCCGCCATCAATATTCACTTGTAAACACACTTGCAAAGGCGGCAGATGCGCGGGTCGTTGCTCGCTCAGGCGCTGGGCAATTTTCAAACGATCGACACTGTGCACCCAATCAAAGTGCTCGGCCACAGGGCGGGTTTTGTTGCTTTGCAAGGGGCCTATGCAGTGCCACACCAAGCCCTTCACGCCTTGGAGCGCCGCAATTTTGTCGACACCCTCTTGCACATAGTTTTCGCCAAAGTCGCACTGACCCAAGGCCGCCACTTGCGCCACGTTGTCTGCACCAAAAGTTTTGGAGACCACCAACAACTGCACGCTGTCGGGGTTGCGGCCCGCTTGCAACGCCGCTTGTGTGATGCGTTCACGAACCGCTTGATAACGCTTGCTCAATTCATCCATGATGGGACTGTAACAAGCCCCGCCCATGCACCACGACCTCAACCACTGGCTGACTCAAACCCTCGCCCTTGAAGCCTCCGACTTGCACCTGAGTGCGGGCTTGCCGCCGATGGTGCGGGTGCACGGTGAACTGCAAACCTTGCCCTCACCCGCTCTGACCGCGGCCCAACTTGAAGGCATCTTGCGCGAAGCTTTGCCGCTTTGGGCGGGCACGGATTCGCCCTCACACGCCGCGCCCTCATGGATGCAAGACCACGACACCGCCATCGATTGGCCGGGCCTGGGACGCTTTCGGGTGAACGTGTTTGCACAAGCGCGCGGTTGGTCCTCGGTGTGGCGGGTCATCCCACAGCAAGTGCCGCAATTGGCCGACATTGGTGCGCCTGCATGTTTGACAGACTGGGCACGCCAACCGCATGGTTTGTTGCTGGTCACCGGGGCCACCGGCTCGGGCAAGTCCACCACCTTGGCCGCCTTGGTGCACCACCTGAACACCACACAAGCGCTGCACATCCTGACCTTGGAAGACCCGATTGAGTTTCAACACCAGAGCCAACGCAGCCTGGTGCAACAGCGCAATGTGCCCGGTCACAGCGCCAGCTTTGACACGGCTTTGCGGGCGGCCTTGCGGCAAGACCCGGATGTGATGTTGGTGGGCGAAATGCGCGACCTGCCCACGGTGCGCTTGGCCTTGAGTGCCGCCGAAACGGGGCATTTGGTGCTGGGCACCTTGCACACCCGCAGTGCCACGCAAGCCGTCGAACGCCTGGTCGATGTGTTTCCAAGCGAAGACAAAGCCATGGTGCGTCAACAACTCAGTCTGTCGCTGTTGGGCGTGGTGACGCAAACACTGTGCAAGCGCAGCGATGCGCCTGGCCGCGTGGCAGCCCACGAGGTGTTGTACGCCACACCCGCCGTGCGCAACCTGATCCGCGAAAGCAAAACCTCGCAGCTGCCCAATGTGCTGCAAACCGGCGCGCAATTTGGCATGCAAACGTTGGCGCAGTCTTTGGCTGGCTTGGTGGCGCAAGGCCACATCACGCCCGAAGAAGCCTTGCACCACGCCCCATAACTTGCCGCATAACCCGCCGCAGCAGCTGGTTGGGCAATGCCCCTAAGATGCACGGCTTCTCAGTTTGAAAGCAGTTCATGGCACGCACCAACACCAAAACTTACGAAGCCTCCACCCCCACCAAGGTCGCCTTCATTGGCCTGGGCGTCATGGGCTACCCAATGGCCGGTCATTTGGCCTTGGCCGGCCACGCTGTCACGGTGTACAACCGCAACCCCGCCAAAGCCACCGACTGGTGCGCCGAATTTCCCAAGCAAGCCAGTGCACCCACCCCACGTCAAGCCGCTGAAGGCGCGGACATGGTGTTTTGCTGCGTCGGCAACGATGACGATTTGCGTGCTGTCATGCTGGGCGCCGATGGTGCCTTGGCCGGCATGAAAGCCGGTGCGGTGTTGGTGGACCACACCACCGCCTCGGCCAAGGTGGCGCGTGAATTGTTTGCAGCTGCCAAGGCGCTGGGCGTGCATTTTGTCGATGCCCCCGTATCCGGTGGCGAAGCCGGTGCCATCAATGGCCTGTTGACGGTGATGTGCGGTGGTGAGGCGGTGGCTTTTGAACGCATGAAGCCCGTGGCCATGGCCTTCTCCAAAGCCGTCACCTTGATGGGCGAAAGTGGTGCGGGGCAGCTCACCAAAATGGTCAACCAAATTTGCATCGCCGGACTGCTGCAAGCCTTGAGTGAAGGCATGGCCTTTGGCATGAAAGCCGGCCTGAACATGGAACAGGTGTTGGATGTGATTGGCAAGGGCGCAGCGCAAAGCTGGCAAATGGACAACCGCGGCAAAACCATGGTGGCCGACAAATTCGACTTCGGCTTTGCCGTGGATTGGATGCGCAAAGACCTGGGGCTGGTGATTGACGAGGCCAAGCGCAACGGTGCGAGGGTGCCTGTCACCGCCTTGGTGGATCAGTTTTATGCCGATGTGCAAGCCGCAGGTGGGAACCGCTTGGACACGTCCAGCTTGGTCAAGCGACTGCGCTGAAACAACAAAGCCACCCGCAGGTGGCTTTGGTTTGAACCCTGGGCCTGTCAGCTTTTGGGTTTGCTGCTGTCCGCAGGTTTTTCAGGCGGTGGCGGTGGCGGCAACAAGTTGCGCAACTCTTCTTCGGTGATGATGTCAAACAAGCGCACCACTTTGTTGACGCCATTCACATTGCGGATCACGTTGGTGGCACTAGAAGCCTCACGCTGGGTGACACGCCCCATCAAATACACGGTGCCGCGCTCGGTCACCACCTTGAAAGCGTTGGCGAACAAATCGCGGCTGTCAACCAAACTGCCTTTGACCTTGGCGGTGATCAACAAATCATTGGAGCGTTCGCTCAGGGTGGTGATGGGGGTGATGGACAACTCATTCACCACGCTGCGCACGTTCTCGACTTTTTCCACCAAGCCCAACACGGTTTGACGGTCGCGGTCATTGGCGACTTCACCGGTCAGCAACACCTGGCGGTTGAAGCTGGTGATGTTGACGTGGGCTTTTTCACCCAAGGCATCACGCACCCGCGCGGAACTGCGCAGTTCGATGGTTTCATCCTCAAGCTGTGTACCAGAGGTGCGGCGGTCGCTGGCCACCATGGCCGAGCCAGCAAAGCCCGCCACCATCAACGGGGCACAAGCGTTCAAGCCCAAGCTCAATAACAAAACACCACCAAAGGTGGTCACGTGTTTGATGTTCATTCTGGGATCTCCTGTTCGCCCAACAACTGACTGTCCACACCGTCACACATGCAGTGCAGTGCCAACAGGTGAACTTCTTGAATGCGTGCAGTGCGGTCGTGTGGCACGCACACATGCACATCGGTTTCGCGCAAGGTTTGGCCAATCTTGCCGCCACCTTTGCCGGTCAGGGCAATCACCGTGAGCTCGCGTTCATGCGCTGCCGCAATGGCGGTGAGCACGTTGCTGGAATTGCCGCTGGTGGAAATGGCCAACAGCACATCGCCGGGCTGGCCCAGCGCACGCACTTGTTTGGCGAAAATTTGGTCGAAGTTGTAGTCGTTGCCAATGGCCGTGATGATGGAACTGTCGGTGGTGAGTGCAATCGCACCCAACTCGGGACGCTCACGCTCGAAACGACCGACAAACTCGGCGGCGAAATGTTGGGCATCGGCGGCCGAGCCGCCATTGCCGCAAGCCAACACCTTGCCACCGCTGGTGACGCAGGCCAGCAATGCTTGCACGGCGGCAGCCAAGGGTTTGCTTAAGGATTGCGCGGCCTGGTATTTCAAGTCGGCGCTGTCGATGAACTGCTGTTCAATGCGTTGCTCTAACATGCCGCGATCATACCTTTGCCATTTGGCGCACCAATGACCTGCCCCATCAACGGGCATGGACTTGGAAGGCCCCCTGCAACCATTGCAACTGTCCGCGCTCAACCACCACCACATCAAAGCGGCACGGTGGCCAGTGTCGCCAAGACCGCAAATAGTGCTGTGCCGCAAAGATGATGCGCTGCTGCTTGCCTTGGCTGATGCTGCCCAAGGCCCCGCCATGGCGCTGATTGGCACGGCGGCGCACTTCCACAAACACCACGGTGCCGCTGGGCTCGCGCACAATCAGGTCTATCTCGCCGCCACCGCGCCCTGGTGTGCGGTAATTGCGCACCAGCAGTTGCAGGCCCCGGTCTTGCAAATGCGCCAAGGCCTGGTCCTCGGCATCGTCCCCCAGTTGTTTGGTGGTGACCTGTGGTGCATGTTGAAAGGTGTTCATTGAATCCTCGTTATGAAACCGTGTTGGCCGCAGCCGATGCAGCCTGTGCCGGCCAAGACCACCCAGGTGGTTGCCTGTATGTGCTGGCCACGCCGATTGGCAACCTGGCCGACATTGGCTTGCGGGCGTTGCATTTGTTGCAAACCGCCGATGTGCTGGCTTGCGAAGACACCCGTCACAGCCAAAGCCTGTTGCGCAATTACGGTTTGGACAAACCCAGTGGCAGTTGGATGGCACTGCACCAACACAACGAAGCCAGTGCCGCCGAGCAGGTGATTTTGCGGTTGCAACAAGGCCAGCGGGTGGTCTATTTAAGTGATGCAGGTACACCTGGCATCAGCGACCCGGGCGCACGTTTGGTCGCCTTGGTCCAAGCCGCCGGTTTGCGCGTCATGCCCGTGCCCGGTGCCAGCAGCGTCACCACTGTGCTCAGCGCCAGTGGTTGTGCGGGGGATGGTCAATTTGTCTTCATCGGCTTCCTGCCCAGCAAAGCCACCGAGCGACAAACAGCTGTGCAAGGCATGTCGCAAGAACCCCGCGCACAGGTTTTTTTAGAGGCACCACACCGCATTGAAGCCGTGGCCAAAGACTTGCAGGTGTTGGGTATGCGCATGCTCACGGTGGGGCGGGAGCTCACCAAACAGTTTGAGGATGTCGCGCTGATGCCTGCTGCCGCTTTCAGTGATTGGTTGAAGGCCGCACCTCAGCGCAGCAAAGGCGAGTTTGCCTTGGTGCTGCACCCGATGCCGCAAGAAAACACCGGTCTGGGCGAAGCCGAGCGGGTGTTGGATTTGTTGCTGCCCGAGCTGCCCACCAAAACCGCGGTGCGTTTGGCCGCTCAAATCAGCGGCGCACCACGCAACCGCTTGTATGAAATGGCTTTGCAGAAAAAGCCTGATGCCGCGTCTTCTATCGACGACTAGGCCAACATCGACTCAGCTGTAACGAGCAGCCATGCTGTCCAAGGCGATGGGTTTGATGTGCTCGGCATGCCCAGCGCAACCAAACGCTTCAAAGCGGGCTTTGCAAATGCCGCGTGCGGCTTTGCGGGCAGCGATCAGTGCTTTACGTGGGTCGAATTCGCTGCGCTCTTGCGCGAAAGTTTGACGCATCGCGCCGGTCATGGCCAAACGAATGTCGGTGTCGATGTTCACTTTGCGCACACCCGAGCGGATGCCGCGCTGAATTTCTTCCACGGGCACACCGTAGGTTTCTTTGATGTCGCCACCAAATTCGCGGATGATGGCCAGCCACTCTTGCGGCACGCTGCTGGAGCCGTGCATCACCAAATGCGTGTTGGGAATGGATTGGTGAATGGCCAAGATGCGGTCCATCGCCAAGATGTCACCCGTGGGTTTGCGGGTGAATTTGTAAGCGCCATGGCTGGTGCCAATCGCAATGGCCAAGGCATCAACACCCGTGCGCTCGACGAAATCTTTGGCTTGCACCGGGTCGGTCAACAGCATGTCGTGGCTGAGTTTGCCCACCGCGCCCACACCATCTTCTTCGCCGGCTTCGCCGGTTTCCAAGGAGCCCAAACAACCAAGTTCGCCTTCCACCGACACGCCCACGGCATGGGCCATTTCACACACGCGGCGCGTGACGTCAACGTTGTAGTCGTAAGAGGCGGGTGTTTTGCCGTCTTGCATGAGCGAGCCGTCCATCATCACGCTGGAAAAACCCGAGCGAATGGATTGCTGACACACCGCTGGTGAAACCCCATGGTCTTGGTGCATGACCACCGGAATATCGGGGTGCGACTCGATGGCCGCCAACACCAAATGGCGCAGATAGGCTTCGCCCGCGTATTTGCGGGCACCTGCTGAAGCTTGCAAGATGACCGGGCTGTGGGTCTCTTGTGCGGCCTCCATGATGGCCTGTACTTGCTCGAGGTTGTTGACATTGAAAGCGGGCACGCCATAGCCGTGTTCGGCGGCGTGGTCCAGCACTTGGCGCAAAGAAACCAGGGCCATGAAATTCTCCTGTGATTAAAAAAGGGGGGTGGCCTCAGGCCTTTTTCTGCCGTTCCATCATGCGCCAGACAAAGGGCGTGAAGATGAGTTGCATGGCCAGTTCCATCTTGCCGCCTGGCACCACCACGGTGTTGGCACGCGACATGAAGGAGTCGGGGATCATGTTGAGCAAATACGGAAAGTCGATGCCCTTGGGGTTGGCAAAACGAATGACGACAAAGCTTTCATCGGGCGCAGGAATTTCGCGGGCGATGAAGGGGTTTGAGGTGTCCACGCAAGGCACGCGTTGGAAATTCACATGGGTGTGGGCAAACTGCGGGCAGATGTAATTCACATAGTCGGGCATGCGACGCAGGATGGTGTCGGTCACCGCTTCGGTGCTGTAACCACGCTTGGACTTGTCGCGCCACAGTTTTTGAATCCACTCGAGGTTGATGACCGGCACCACGCCAATCAGCAAGTCGGGGTGTTGCGCGATGTTCACCTCAGGCGTCACCACCGCGCCATGCAAGCCTTCATAAAACAACAAGTCGGTGCCTTTGGGCACGTCTTCCCAAGGCGTGAAGGTGCCGGGTTCTTGTTTGTACGGCGCGGCTTCTTCGTGGTCGTGCAGGTATTTGCGGCGCTTGCCGGTACCGGTTTGACCATAGGTTTTGAACAAGGTTTCAAGTTCTGAAAACAAGTTGGTCGTTGGGCCAAAGTGGCTGAAGTTTTTGTCGCCCTGCTTTTCGGCTTCGGCGGCTTGTTTGCGCATCTCTAGGCGGTCGTAGCGGTGAAAACTGTCGCCTTCAATGATGGCGGCCGTGACTTTTTCACGCCGGAAAATGTTTTCAAACGTGCGGGTCACCGAGGTGGTGCCCGCGCCTGACGAACCAGTGATGGCGATGATGGGGTGTTTGACGGACATGGCAGGGCTTTCTAAAAAATATCAATCGCGAAACAAGGTGCGCTCGGCAAACAAGGGCGTGTTGCTGCTCTTTTCCGCTGGCTCATGGTGGTAGCGCTCAATCCGCTCAACCTCATGTTTCGAACCAAACACCAAACCTATGCGTTGGTGCAAACCGCTGGGCTGCACTGCCAACATCGGTTCACGACCGGTGCTGGCACGACCGCCCGCTTGTTCCATGACCATGCCAATCGGGTTGGCTTCGTAAAGCAGGCGCAAGCGGCCCGCTTTGCTCGGGTCTTTGGTATCGCGTGGGTACATGAAAACGCCGCCGCGCATCAAGATGCGGTGCGCTTCGGCCACCATGGAGGCGATCCAACGCATGTTGAAGTCTTTGCCACGGGGCCCTGATTTGCCGGCCAAGCACTCGTCCACATAGCGCTTGATGGGGGGCTCCCAAAAACGGCTGTTGGACGCATTGATGGCAAATTCTTGGGTGTCTTCGGGCACTTTCAAGGCCGGGTGCGTCAGCATGAATTCACCCAAATTCGGGTCGAGGGTGAAGCCGGCCACGCCATTGCCCACGGTCAACACCAGCATGGTGGTGGGGCCGTACAAGGCATACCCGGCCGCGGCTTGGGTGG
>CANFOQ010000017.1 GCA_947448745.1 Comamonadaceae bacterium | reverse complement strand
GATGCCTGGTGACAACGTGTCGATCACGGTGAAGTTGATCCACCCGATTGCGATGGAAGAGGGCTTGCGCTTTGCCATCCGCGAGGGCGGCAAAACTGTTGGCGCCGGTGTCGTTGCCAAAATCATTGCATAAATCATTTCTTTATTGAGGCCTGGCACTTTGTGTTTGGCTTCAAGCAAGGCTTGATAGGGGTATAGCTCAATTGGCAGAGCGTCGGTCTCCAAAACCGAAGGTTGGGGGTTCGATTCCCTCTGCCCCTGCCACCTGATTGAAAGATCAGGTGAACACCAAGCCCGCCACTTCCCTGGCGGGCTTCGGTCTCTTAACAAAACAAGTTTTTTGAATTCAACCTGACTGCACAAGCCATGTCCACCGCACAGATCGAAACAGTAACCAGCGCCGCCGACAAAGCCAAATTGGCTGCTGCTGCGGCATTGGTGCTGGGCGCCTTGGCTTCGTTCTACCTGCTGTCTGCCCAAGGTGCTTTGGCGCAATGGGGTGCCTTGCTGGTCTGTTTGCTGTTGTCGGTGGTGGTATTTCTTTCTTCTTTGCAAGGCAAGCAACTCATCGGTTTTGGCCGTGATGCTTGGCGTGAAGTGCAAAAAGTGGTTTGGCCTACCCGCAAAGAGGCTGTCCAAATGACGGCCTATGTGTTTGGTTTTGTCTTGCTGATGGCCGTGTTTTTATGGCTGACAGACAAAACCTTGGAATGGCTGTTGTACGACTTGATTCTGGGATGGAAAAAATAATGACCGAAGAATCCCTGGAAACCAATTCGGTCACCGCGGCACCTGCGCATCCTGACATGCGTTGGTATGTGGTGCATGCCTATTCAGGCATGGAAAAAGCCGTCGAACGCAATATCCTCGAACGCATCAACCGCGCTGGCATGCAATCGAAATTTGGCCGTATTTTGGTGCCCACTGAAGAAGTGGTCGAAATGAAAAACGGCCAACGCAAAACCACTGAACGTCGTTTCTTCCCTGGCTACGTGCTGGTGGAAATGATCATGGACGATGAAAGCTGGCACTTGGTCAAGCACACCAACAAAGTCACTGGCTTTGTGGGTGGTGCTCGCAACCGTCCAGCGCCCATCTCGCAAGAAGATGTGCTGAAAATCGTCAATCAAATGCAAGAAGGCACAGACAAGCCCCGCCACAAAGTGGAATTCATGGTGGGCGAGTTTGTGCGTGTCAAAGATGGTCCCTTCACCGACTTCAATGGCACGGTTGAAGAGGTCAACTACGAGAAAAACAAAATGCGCGTGTCGGTCACCATTTTTGGTCGTGCCACGCCCGTTGAATTGGAATTTGGCCAAGTCGAAAAGACCTGAGTCGTTCGCAGATTTGAAAATCAGCGCTACCCGACTCGGCGCTGATTGGATGAAAAAGAGTCGCTAACCCCGGGGAGTTCGCAAGAACGTTTGTACCCGCAAGGAGAAAAGCATGGCGAAGAAAATCGTCGGCTTCATCAAGCTGCAAGTGCCAGCTGGTAAAGCCAATCCATCGCCACCTATTGGCCCAGCATTGGGTCAACGTGGTTTGAACATCATGGAATTCTGCAAGGCGTTCAACGCCCAGACCCAAGGCGTCGAGCCCGGTCTGCCTTTGCCTGTGGTCATCACAGCGTTTGCAGACAAATCCTTCACCTTCATCATCAAGACACCGCCTGCGGTCACCTTGATCAAGAAAGCCATCAAGCTCGACAAAGGCTCATCCAAGCCCCACGTTGACAAGGTTGGCAAGATCACCCGAGCACAGCTGGAAGAAATCGCCAAAGCCAAAATGGTTGACATGACCGCTGCCGATTTGGATGCCGCTGTGCGCACCATCGCTGGATCCGCCCGTTCGATGGGTGTGACCGTGGAGGGCGTGGTATGAGCAAGCTGACCAAAAAACAAAAAGCCGCCGCTGGCAAAGTGGACAGCAACAAGCTGTACCCATTCGCTGACGCGCTGAAAATCGTCAAAGAGTGCGCCACCGCCAAGTTCGATGAGTCCATCGACGTGGCCGTGCAACTCGGTATTGACGCCAAGAAATCAGACCAAGTGGTGCGTGGCGCCGTCGTGTTGCCCAATGGCACCGGCAAAACCGCGCGCGTGGCCGTGTTCGCACAAGGCGCCAAAGCTGAAGAAGCCTTGGCCGCCGGTGCTGACGTGGTTGGCATGGATGATCTGGCAGCCCGCGTGAAAGCTGGCGACATGCCTTTCGACGTGGTCATCGCCGCACCTGACGCGATGCGCGTGGTCGGTACCTTGGGTCAAATCTTGGGCCCACGTGGCCTGATGCCTAACCCCAAAGTCGGCACCGTGACCCCTGACGTTGCAACGGCTGTGAAAAACGCCAAAGCAGGTCAAGTGCAATTCCGCGTTGACAAAGCCGGTATCGTTCACGGCACTATCGGTCGTCGTTCATTCGACAGCGACAAATTGCAAGGTAATTTGGTCGCCCTCATCGATGCGTTGAACAAAGCCAAGCCCGCCACCAGCAAAGGTGTTTACCTGCGCAAGTTGGCCGTGTCGTCCACCATGGGTGTGGGCGTGCGTGTGGATACCCAATCACTGAACGCTTAAAGCGTTTGGCAATTTCTGGCGTGCCCGCAAGGGGGCGCTAGAAGCGGTGGGTCAAGCTGGAACCCGTTTCAGCTTGAGCCATCCAAGACCGTTGGCGTGCAAGTTCGTTGCACTTAATTCACCAGCCAACGCAGATGGCGATCCCGCTGAAAAGAATTTATTTCTTGACAGTCAGGTCGCTGCAAAAGTGGCGTGTTGAAGGGGCAACCTGACAACACATTTTGAAGGAGTAGACCTTGAGTCTGAATCGCAGTGAAAAAGAAGCAGTCGTTGCCGAAGTGGCAGGACTTGCCGCACAAGCGCAGACGCTGGTGATGGCGGAATACCGCGGCATCACGGTCGCTGACATGATCAAGTTTCGCGCCAATGCGCGCAGCCATGGCGTCACCCTGAGCGTGTTGAAAAACACCTTGGCCCGCCGTGCTGTCGCAGGTACGTCATTTGAAGGTGTCGCAGACCAGATGACCGGCCCGCTGATCTATGGTTTTTCTGTTGATGCAGTTGCTGCCGCGAAAGTGGTGGCCGATTTCGCCAAGACCAACGACAAGTTGGTCATCCGTGGCGGTGCATTCGCAGGCAAAACCCTGGATGTCAACGGCGTCAAACAATTGGCCAGCATTCCCTCCAAGGAAGTCTTGCTTGCGCAATTGTGTGGATTGCTCATGTCGCCCATGTCGCGTACCGCAGTGGTGCTCGGCGCATTGGCGGCGAAAAAAGGCGAAGCGGTTGCTGCTTGATAGCAGTCAGCCCATTCAAAAATTCGCTGCCCTCGTGGCAGCCCTGAAAAGTTAAGGAAACAACATGGCATTCGATAAAGACGCATTTTTGACCGCACTCGACAGCATGACGGTCATGGAACTCAACGAATTGGTGAAAGCCATCGAAGAGAAATTTGGTGTGAGCGCTGCAGCCATGGCTGCACCTGCTGCCGCTGGTGGCGGCGGTGGCGCAGCTGCTGCTGAAGAGAAAACCGAGTTCAACGTCATGTTGCTCGAAGCTGGTGCCAACAAAGTGGGCGTCATCAAAGCTGTTCGCGAGATCACTGGCTTGGGCTTGAAAGAAGCCAAAGACTTGGTTGATGGCGCACCCAAAGCCGTCAAAGAAGGCGCAGCCAAAGCTGATGCCGAAGCCGCCAAGAAAAAATTGGAAGAAGCTGGCGCCAAGGTCGAACTCAAGTAAACCCGGCGTTTGCAAAGGCTGGTCACTCTCAAAAGGAGTGCCAGCCTTTTGTGCTCTGTCAGAGCATACCCAACAGCAGGTCATGGCCTGCTCTTGAGTGTCTTCTGAGCTGACTGCAGAAGAACCTTGGTTCGGGTTGCGTGCAATGCGCAACCGTCCGCCAACGCTGGTAGTGGCCAGCGGGCCAAGCACAACGTGCAGATGTTGGTCATCTGCACGGCCCCAGTCGCCGAGTGAATCAAGTCCGGAGTACTCATGGCCTATACATTTACCGAACGCAAGCGCATCCGCAAAAGTTTCGGCAGCCGCGACAGCGTGCTGGAAATCCCCTATCTGCTGCAAATGCAAAAAGACGCGTACACCGCGTTTTTGCAAGCTGATGTAGCCCCCAAAAAACGCAGCGCAGAAGGCTTGCAAGCCGCCTTTGAAGCCGCATTCCCTATCGTCTCGCACAATGGTTTTGTCGAGATGAAGTACCTTGAGTACAACTTGGCCAAGCCCGCCTTCGATGTACGCGAATGCCAGACCCGTGGCCTCACCTTTTCATCCGCTGTGCGCGCCCGCGTGCAACTGATCATTTACGACCGAGATTCCTCCACACCGCAATCCAAAGTGGTGAAAGAAGTCAAAGAGCAAGAGGTCTACATGGGCGAAGTGCCCTTGATGACCGACAAAGGCTCCTTCATCATCAACGGCACCGAGCGCGTCATCGTGTCGCAGTTGCACCGCTCGCCTGGTGTGTTCTTTGAACACGACAAGGGCAAAACCCACAGTTCGGGCAAACTGTTGTTCAGTGCCCGCATCATTCCTTACCGTGGCTCTTGGTTGGATTACGAGTTCGACCCCAAAGACATCTTGTATTTCCGCGTCGACCGACGCCGCAAAATGCCCGTCACGATTTTGCTCAAAGCCATTGGCCTGACGCCCGAGTCGATCCTCGCCAACTTCTTTGTGAACGACAACTTCCGCATGATGGACAGTGGCGCACAAATGGAATTCGTGGCCGAGCGTTTGCGCGGTGAAGTGGCTCGTTTTGACATCACCGATAAAAACGGCAATGTGGTGGTCGCCAAAGACAAGCGCATCACAGCACGCCACACCCGTGAAATGGAAACCACAGCCACCACCCATGTGTCGGTGCCTGAAGACTTCCTGATCGGCCGCGTTGTGGCACGCAACATCGTTGATGAAGAAACTGGCGAGATCATCGCCAAGGCCAACGACGAATTGACAGAAGCCTTGCTGAAAAAATTGCGCACCAGTGGCGTCAAAGAATTGCAGTGCATCTACACCAACGAGTTGGACCAAGGTGCTTACATTTCTCAAACCCTGCGCATCGACGAAACCGCCGATGAATTTGCTGCGCGCGTGGCCATCTACCGCATGATGCGCCCTGGCGAGCCGCCCACCGAAGACGCGGTGCAAGCCTTGTTCCAACGCTTGTTCTACAACCCCGACACCTACGACTTGTCGCGTGTTGGTCGCATGAAATTCAACGCCCGTGTTGGCCGCGATGAATCCACCGGCCCCATGGTGCTGAACAACGAAGACATTTTGGCCGTGGTCAAAATCTTGGTGGACTTGCGCAACGGCCGTGGCGAAGTCGATGACATCGATCACTTGGGCAATCGCCGCGTGCGTTGCGTGGGCGAGTTGGCTGAAAACCAATACCGCACCGGTTTGGCGCGGATTGAAAAAGCCGTCAAAGAACGCTTGGGTCAAGCCGAGCAAGAACCGCTCATGCCACACGACTTGATCAACAGCAAGCCCATTTCGGCTGCGCTGAAAGAGTTCTTCGGTGCGTCTCAGTTGTCCCAGTTCATGGACCAAACCAACCCCTTGTCCGAAATCACGCACAAACGTCGCGTGTCCGCTCTCGGCCCAGGTGGTTTGACCCGAGAACGTGCCGGCTTCGAGGTGCGTGACGTGCACGTGACCCACTACGGTCGCGTGTGTCCTATCGAGACACCTGAAGGCCCCAACATTGGTCTGATCAATTCTTTGTCGTTGTATGCGCGCTTGAACGAGTACGGTTTCATTGAAACCCCCTACCGTCGCGTGATCGATGGCAAGGTCACTTTGGAAATTGACTACTTGTCAGCCATCGAAGAAGCCAAGTACGTGATTGCGCAAGCGAATGCCACCTTGGACAAAGACGATCGCTTGATCGGTGACCTGGTGTCTGCCCGTGAAAAAGGCGAATCCATTTTGTGCGGCGCCGAGCGCGTTCAGTACATGGACGTGTCACCTGCCCAGATCGTGTCGGTGGCGGCATCGCTCGTGCCCTTCTTGGAACACGATGATGCCAACCGCGCTTTGATGGGCGCCAACATGCAGCGTCAAGCTGTGCCTGTGTTGCGCCCCGAGAAAGCCTTTGTCGGCACCGGCATCGAACGTGTGGCCGCCATCGACTCGGGCACCGTGGTGACCGCCAGCCGTGGCGGTGTGGTCGATTACGTTGACGCCACCCGCGTCGTGGTTCGCGTCAATGACGCTGAAACACAAGCCGGTGAAGTGGGTGTAGATATTTACAACCTCATCAAGTACCAACGCTCCAACCAAAACACCAACATCCACCAACGCGCTTTCGTGAAGCGTGGTGACAAGTTGGCCAAAGGTGACGTCATCGCTGACGGCGCCTCCACCGACTTGGGCGAATTGGCATTGGGCCAAAACATGTTGGTCGCGTTCATGCCATGGAACGGCTACAACTTCGAAGATTCGATCCTCATCTCCGAGCGCGTTGTTTCAGAAGACCGCTACACATCAATCCACATTGAAGAACTCGTGGTGATGGCGCGTGACACCAAATTGGGCGCGGAAGAAATCACCCGCGACATCCCCAACTTGGCTGAACAGCAACTCAACCGCTTGGACGAGTCCGGCATCATCTTCGTGGGTGCAGAAGTGCAGCCCGGCGATGTGTTGGTCGGCAAGGTGACGCCCAAAGGCGAAACCACCCTGACCCCCGAAGAGAAATTGCTGCGCGCCATCTTCGGTGAAAAAGCCTCGGATGTGAAAGACACCTCATTGCGTGTTGATCAAGGTTCACAAGGCACCGTCATTGACGTGCAGGTCTTCACCCGTGAAGGCATCGTGCGCGACAAACGCGCACAGCAGATCATTGACGATGAACTCAAGCGTTTCCGTTTGGACTTGAACGACCAGTTGCGCATTGTGGAAGCCGATGCTTTCGACCGTATCCACAAATTGCTCTTGGGCAAAGTGGCCAACGGTGGCCCGCAAAAGCTGGCCAAAGGCAGCAAGATCGACAAAGACTATCTGGCCAGCGTGGAGAAATTCCACTGGTTCGACATCCGTCCTGCCGACGAAGAAATCGCTTCACAACTGGAAAGCATCAAGAACGCTTTGGCGCAAACCCGTCACAGCTTCGATTTGGCGTTCGAAGAAAAGCGCAAAAAACTCACCCAAGGCGACGAGTTGCCAGCCGGTGTGTTGAAGATGGTCAAGGTCTACTTGGCGGTCAAACGTCGGTTGCAGCCTGGTGACAAGATGGCTGGTCGTCATGGCAACAAGGGTGTGGTCTCCAAGATTGTTCCCGTGGAAGACATGCCTTACATGGCCGATGGCACCCCTGTGGACATCGTGCTCAACCCCTTGGGCGTGCCTTCGCGCATGAACGTGGGTCAGGTGCTCGAAGTGCATTTGGGCTGGGCTGCCAAAGGCATTGGTGAACAACTGGGCCACATGATGCAAGAGGAAGCCAAGGCTGCTGAATTGCGCACCTTCTTGGAAACCCTCTACAACACCACAGGTCACAAAGAAGACCTGAGCAAATTGAGCGACAAGGACATCAAAGAGATGGCCAACAACCTGTCCTTGGGCGTGCCCTTTGCGACACCGGTGTTTGATGGCGCTTCAGAAGAAGACATCCGCACCATGCTCAAAGTGGCTTATCCGGAAGACGTGGTCAAGTCCAAAGGCCTGACCTCGGCCCGCACCCAAGCGAATTTGTTCGATGGTTGCACCGGCGACGCTTTTGACCGTCCCACCACCGTGGGTTACATGCACGTGTTGAAGTTGCACCACTTGGTGGACGACAAAATGCACGCCCGTTCCACCGGCCCTTACAGCTTGGTCACCCAACAACCTTTGGGCGGCAAGGCCCAGTTTGGTGGTCAGCGTTTTGGCGAGATGGAGGTCTGGGCGTTGGAAGCCTATGGTGCCTCTTACACCTTGCAGGAAATGCTCACCGTCAAATCCGACGACGTGCAAGGCCGCACCAAGGTTTACGAAAGCATCGTCAAGGGCGAACACGCGATCGAAGCGGGCATGCCCGAATCGTTCAACGTGTTGGTCAAAGAAATTCGTTCATTGGGCATCGATATTGAGTTGGAGCGTTCATGAAATCATTACTCGACCTCTTTAAGCAGTTCACACCTGATGAGCATTTCGATGCCATCAAAATTGGCCTGGCTTCCCCGGAAAAAATCCGCTCATGGTCTTTTGGCGAGGTTAAAAAACCCGAAACCATCAACTACCGCACCTTCAAGCCCGAGCGCGATGGTTTGTTTTGCGCCAAGATTTTTGGCCCCATCAAAGACTATGAGTGCTTGTGCGGCAAATACAAACGCCTGAAACACCGTGGCGTGATTTGCGAGAAGTGCGGCGTTGAAGTCACGCAAACCAAAGTGCGTCGTGAACGCATGGGTCACATCGACCTGGCAGCGCCTTGCGCCCACATTTGGTTCTTGAAATCCTTGCCCAGCCGTTTGGGCTTGGTGTTGGACATGACCTTGCGCGACATCGAACGCGTGTTGTATTTTGAAGCCTATGTTGTGACCGATCCTGGCATGACCTCGCTGAAAAAATACGCCATCATGACCGAGGACGACTACGAAGCCAAGCGCATCGAGCTGGGCGACGAGTTCCAAGCCAAGATGGGCGCTGAAGGCGTGCGCGACTTGTTGGAGAGCATGGAAATCGACATGGAGATTGAAAAACTCCGCAACGATTTGACCGGTTCCGAAATCAAGATCAAGAAAAACGCCAAGCGTTTGAAAGTGCTTGAAGC
The DNA here is from genome assembly GCA_947448745.1 of Comamonadaceae bacterium. Taxonomy (GTDB): domain Bacteria; phylum Pseudomonadota; class Gammaproteobacteria; order Burkholderiales; family Burkholderiaceae_C; genus Limnohabitans. The sequence goes on along the minus strand of CANFOQ010000017.1, from coordinate 45,810 downwards.
GTTCAAAAAATCGGGCATCAAACCCGAGTGGATGGTGTTGTCGGTGTTGCCCGTGTTGCCACCCGACTTGCGTCCCTTGGTGCCCTTGGACGGTGGTCGTTTTGCCACCTCCGATTTGAACGACTTGTACCGCCGCGTCATCAACCGCAACAGCCGTTTGCGTCGTTTGCTGGAATTGAACGCGCCTGAAATCATTGCCCGCAATGAAAAGCGCATGTTGCAAGAAGCCGTGGACAGCTTGCTGGACAACGGCCGCCGTGGCAAAGCCATGACCGGCGCCAACAAACGTGCGCTCAAGTCTTTGGCCGACATGATCAAAGGCAAGTCAGGACGTTTCCGTCAAAACTTGTTGGGCAAACGCGTCGATTACTCTGGCCGTTCTGTCATCACCGTGGGCCCCACCCTCAAGCTGCACCAGTGCGGTTTGCCCAAGCTCATGGCCCTCGAGTTGTTCAAACCTTTCATCTTCAGCAAACTGGAGTTGATGGGCATTGCGACCACCATCAAGGCAGCCAAAAAAGAAGTTGAAGCTGGCACCCCGGTGGTGTGGGACATCTTGGAAGAAGTCATCAAAGAGCATCCCGTGTTGCTCAACCGCGCCCCCACGCTGCACCGCTTGGGCATCCAAGCTTTTGAACCCATCTTGATTGAAGGCAAGGCCATTCAATTGCACCCCCTCGTTTGCTCGGCCTTCAACGCCGACTTCGACGGCGACCAAATGGCGGTTCACGTGCCCTTGTCGGTGGAAGCGCAAATGGAAGCTCGCACATTGATGCTGGCCTCCAACAACGTGCTCTTCCCTGCCAGTGGCGAGCCTTCCATCGTGCCGTCGCAAGACGTGGTGCTGGGCCTGTACTACACGACCCGTGAGCGCATCAACGGCAAAGGCGAAGGCCTGGTGTTTGCCGACATTGGTGAGGTGCAACGCGCCTTGGATGCCAATGTGGTGGAACTGACCGCCAAGATCACCGTGCGCATGACCGAGTGGACCAAAGACAAAGTCACCGAAGAGTTCTCTTCCAGCACCTCGCTGGTGGAAACCACCGTCGGCCGTGCTTTGTTGTCCGAAATCCTGCCCAAAGGCTTGCCTTTCAGCAACTTGAACAAAGCGCTGAAAAAGAAAGAAATTTCCAAGCTGATCAACACCTCATTCCGCAAATGCGGTTTGAAAGAAACCGTGGTGTTCGCCGACAAACTGTTGCAAAACGGTTTCCGTTTGGCCACCCGTGCAGGCATCTCCATCTGCATCGACGACATGTTGGTGCCGCATGAAAAACACGCCATCATTGAAAGCGCTGAAAAAGAAGTCAAAGACATCGAGCAGCAATACGTCTCGGGTCTGGTGACTTCTGGCGAGCGCTACAACAAGGTGGTGGACATTTGGGGCAAGGCCGGTGACGCCGTCTCCAAAGTGATGATGGATCAACTCCGCAAAGAGAAAACCATCGACCGCCATGGCAATGAAGTCGAGCAAGAGTCGTTCAACTCCATCTACATGATGGCCGACTCGGGTGCGCGCGGTTCAGCCGCTCAGATTCGCCAGTTGGCGGGTATGCGCGGTTTGATGGCCAAGCCTGACGGCTCCATCATCGAGACCCCCATCACGGCCAATTTCCGTGAAGGCCTGAACGTGTTGCAGTACTTCATCTCGACCCACGGTGCTCGTAAAGGTCTGGCCGATACCGCTTTGAAAACAGCGAACTCGGGCTACCTGACCCGTCGTTTGGTGGACGTGACCCAAGACTTGGTGGTGATCGAAGACGATTGCGGCACTTCCAATGGTCAAGTCATGCGCGCCATCGTTGAAGGTGGTGAGGTGATCGAGTCTTTGCGTGACCGCGTGTTGGGCCGCTCTGTGGCTGAAGACGTGGTGCACCCCGAGACCCGTGAAGTCTTGGTGCCTGCAGGCAACATGCTCGACGAAGACCTGATCGACGAGATCGAGTTGTTGGGCGTGGACGAAATCAAAGTCCGCACAGCCCTGAACTGCGAAACACGTTTTGGTTTGTGCGCCAAGTGCTATGGCCGTGACTTGGGCCGTGGCGGTTTGGTCAACGTCGGTGAAGCAGTGGGTGTGATTGCAGCGCAGTCCATCGGCGAGCCTGGCACCCAGCTGACCATGCGGACCTTCCACATCGGTGGCGCGGCTTCACGTGCAGCTGTGGCCTCCAGCGTGGATGCCAAGTCCAACGGTGTGATTGGCTTCAACGCCACCATGCGTTATGTGACCAACAGCAAGAAAGAGTTGGTCGTCATTTCCCGCTCTGGTGAAATCATCATTCACGACGAACAAGGTCGCGAACGTGAACGTCACAAAGTGCCCTATGGCGCCATCCTGGCCATCAAGCCAGACCAAGCCATCAAGGCCGGCACCATCTTGGCCAACTGGGATCCGCTCACACGTCCCGTCATCACCGAGTTCGCTGGCAAGACCCAATTCGAAAATGTCGAAGAAGGTCTGACAGTCGCCAAGCAGCTCGACGAAGTGACCGGTTTGTCCACCTTGGTGGTGATCGATCCCAAACGCCGTGGTTCCACCAAAGTGGTGCGTCCACAGGTCAAACTGATCGATGCCTCTGGCAAAGAAGTCAAGATCCCTGGCACCGACCATTCGGTGACCATCGGCTTCCAAGTCGGCGCCTTGATTCAAGTGCGTGACGGCCAAGAAGTGGGTCCTGGCGAAGTGTTGGCGCGTATCCCTGTCGAAGGTCAGAAGACGCGCGACATCACCGGCGGTTTGCCCCGTGTGGCCGAACTGTTCGAAGCACGTTCACCCAAAGACAAAGGCATCTTGGCTGAGATGACCGGCACGGTGTCGTTCGGTAAGGAGACCAAAGGCAAGATTCGCCTCCAGATCACCGACCCCGAAGGCAAAGTGTGGGAAGAACTCATCCCCAAAGAGAAAAACATGGTGGTGCACGAAGGTCAAGTGGTCAACAAAGGCGAGAGCATTGTGGACGGCCCAGCCGACCCACAAGACATCTTGCGTTTGCTGGGCATCGAAGAGTTGGCGCGCTACATCGTCGACGAAGTGCAAGACGTTTACCGTTTACAAGGCGTGAAGATCAATGACAAGCACATTGAAGTGATCGTTCGACAAATGCTGCGCCGTGTGGTGGTCGACAACGTCGGCGACACCAACTACATCAGTGGTGAACAAGTAGAGCGTTCAGAAATGCTCAACACCAACGAAGCGCTGCAAAAAGACGGCAAGATTCCAGCCACTTTCACCAACTTGCTGCTGGGTATCACCAAAGCATCTTTGTCTACCGACTCCTTCATCTCTGCGGCTTCTTTCCAAGAAACCACACGTGTGCTCACCGAAGCGGCCATCATGGGCAAGCGCGACGAGCTGCGTGGCTTGAAAGAAAACGTCATCGTTGGTCGTCTCATCCCCGCTGGTTCGGGCATGGCCTACCACCGTGCACGCAAGGCCAAAGACCTGATGGACGAAGCCGAGCGCCGCGCGATTGCCGATTCCGAGGCCGAAGAACTCGCCTTGGCTCAGCAAGAAGGTGCCAGCGAAGAGACACCTGCAGCCGACTGACCCCCTAGGCCCTGCGGGGCTTGGAGGGAACGTCTTGCACGTTTCGAATCGCTGACATGTTGTTGCATTCGGGCTGGTTCTGGTTGCTGCTGTCGGTCCTGGTGTTTTGGGCACTGGGGGCTTACAACCGCTTGGTGCGCTTGCGCGCCCAAGTCGGGCAGCAATTCGGACCTCTCGAAAGCGTCTTGATGAACTACCAAGAGCTGGTTCATCAAGCGGTCACTGCTGCGGCTGCTGCGCCGCAGTTGTGGGCCACCTCGTTCGCACCCGACTTGGGTGCAGACCAATGGACCCGCTTGCAAGTGGCAGCCAGTTTGAGCACCGTGGCCATGGCCCGGATGCAATCCCACCCCCTCGAACCCGACAGTGTCAATGCCTTGCAAGATGCTGCGTCTGAGTTGCAAGATGCTTGGTTGGCGTTGATCCATCCCGACGTCTATTACGTGAGCGTGCCCGACGCCCTGAAGCAACGTTGGTTGGAGTTGGACTTGCTGGTGCAACCCGAGGTGCAGCGCTTCAACGCAGCCATACAAGACTACAACCAAGCCATCGCGCAATACCCTGCGGCTTTGCTGGCCAAGGTGTTTCAGTTCCATCCAGCCACTATTTTGTGATGCACAAGCCGAGCGACGCTGCAAGCTTGGCCCCGCCTTTGTGGCAACAATTGCAGGCGTGCGCCCATGCGCTTCAAGCCGTGCTGCAAGGCCGCAACCACAGCCAAGCTTTGAGCCAGGTGGAGCCGCGCTTGCGACCAGCTGCTCAAGCCTTGTTGTTTGCGGTATTGCGTCAATGGGGGCGCACCTTGGCCGTGAAAAAACTGCTGGTGCAACGACAACCCAGTGCCGAGGCCAACGCACTTCTGTGCGTTGGCGTGGCCTTGGTCTTGCAAGAAGACCAGGCCATGTACCCAGCACACACGCTGGTAAGCCAACTGGTGGAGGCCGCCAAACGCCACCCCGCCACCAAGGCCCAGGCCGCGTTCATCAATGCCTGTGTGCGGCGCTTGCTGCGCGAACGCGAGGTGTTGATCGCCCAAACCAACAGCCTGCCCAGTGCGCAATGGAATGCCCCCGAATGGTGGATTCAAGCACTCCGCCGAGACCATCCCGATGATTGGCAGACGCTGCTGAAAGCGAGTTTGCAAGCCGCCCCCATGGCCGTGCGGGTCAACACCCGCTTGATCAGCCGCGAGGCCTTGCAAAGTCAGTGGCAAGCCCAGGGCATTGCGTCCGATCAGGCTGGAGAAGTCGGCCTGTTATTGCACCAAGCCCGTGGCGTGCACAGCCTGCCCGGCTTTGAGCAAGGCTTGTGGTCGGTGCAAGACTTGGGCGCGCAACTGGCCGCGCCCACGCTATTGAGCGGCTTGCAAGCAGCGCCAGGGCAACGCTTGCGGGTGTTGGATGCCTGTGCAGCACCAGGTGGCAAAACCGCGCACCTTTTGGAATTGGCCGATGCCGAGGTGTTGGCCTTGGACATTGATGCAGGGCGGTGCCAACGCATTGCAGAGAACTTGCATCGGTTGCAGTTGCACGCTGAAGTGCGCGCCGCTGATGCCGCCCAACCCAGCACTTGGTGGAATGGCCAAGCCTTCGATGCCATCTTGCTAGACGCGCCTTGCACCGCGTCGGGCATTGTTCGGCGCCATCCCGACATCCCTTGGTTGCGTCGCGCATCCGACGTGGCAGGCTTGGCCCAACAGCAGCAAGCCTTGTTGCGTGCCTTGTGGCCTTTGCTCAAACCGGGCGGTCGTCTGCTCTATTGCACCTGCTCCTTGTTCAAGCAAGAGGGGCAGGGTCAAATTGATTCGTTTCTTGTAAACAACACTCAGGCCCGATTGCTTCCCTCGCCGGGTCAATTAAAGCCGGCCTCAAGCGCAAACCCCGCCGGGGTCTTGGACAATGGTCTGCGTGACCACGATGGATTCTTTTATGCCCTGCTTGAACGCCGCCTCGATGCTTGAGCGCGGCTTTGCGCGCTGGGCCAAGGCCTGTTGCCGAGCAGGCGCGCAGGCGCTGTTGCTGCTGAGTCTGAGCATGGGAATGGCCCAACTGCATGCGCAAAGCAATGGTGTGCAGTTGACCGATTTTCAAATCGAGCGCGGTGAAGACGGCTTGTATTTGAATGCCAATTTGGCCTTTGAATTGCCGCCGAGTTTGGAAGACGCGTTGACGCGTGGCATGCCGGTCAATTTTGTGATGCAAGCCACCGTGTTGCGCGAGCGTTGGTATTGGTATGACAAGCGCACCAGTCAAACCGAGCGCTACATTCGCATCAGTTACCAACCCCTGTCGCGCCGCTGGCGGGTGATGCAAGCAGCTCAACCGATGCAGTCCAGCGGCTTGGGCGTCTCACTCGGTGCGAGTTACGACAGCTTGAAAGATGCTTTGCAGGTGGTGCAAAAAATCAACCGCTGGAAGATAGCCGAGCTCGGCGTGATGAACACCGATGCCAAACAAAAATTGGATTTTCATTTCAGCTTGGATCTGAGCCAACTGCCCCAAGCCTTGCAGTTTGGCAACTTGGCCACCAACGATTGGGCGCTGGAATTGCACCATGCACAGCGTCTGGACGACGCCGGCAAATGATGCAGCAGCAAACGGCGCCCGCCTTGCGCCACCGCAGTTGGCTGCTGGGGGTGGTGCTGACCATCCTCATGTCCTTGGCCTTGGTGCTGCTGTTCTTATTGACCCAGGCCACCCAGCGTTGGGATGTCTACGAGCAAAACTACAGCTTGTTGTTTGGTCTGAACACGGTGTTTGCCGGTTTGCTGTTGGTGGTGATTGCTTGGTTTGCTTGGCGACTCGTCAGCCGGTTGCGGCAAGGCAAATTCGGCAGCCGTTTGTTGGTCAAGTTGGCGGCTATTTTTGGCTTGGTGGGCATCTTGCCGGGCTTGTTGATTTACGGCGTCTCATACCAATTCGTCACCCGTTCGATCGAGGTGTGGTTTGACACCAAGGTCGAGGTGGCATTGGACGCTGGCCTGAACCTGAGCCGATCCACGCTGGAGAGCTTGGCCAATGAATTGACCGCCAGTGTGCGCAGTTCAAGTGTGGGCTTGCGTGGCACACCTGACAGCAGCCTGCCCGTGGCCTTGGAAAAAGTGCGTGAACAGCTCGATGCAAACGAGGTCACGGTGTGGCGCAGCAACGGTTCGGTGGTGGCCACGGTGGGGGAAGACAAATACCAGTTGCAACCCGAGCGCCCCAGTGCCTCTGAATGGCGGCAAGTGCGACTGCAAGGCGTCAGTTGGCGCAGCGAGGGCTTGGACGACAACAGCCCAGGCATGGTGCCGCGCATGAAGGTGTTGGTGAAGATGCCAGGCGCGGGCTTTCAACTCGATGAGCAACAGCAAGTCTTGCAGGTGGTGAAAAAACTGCCACCCGTGTTGGTGGCCAATGCCTTGGCTGTGTTGGAAGCGAACCGTGAATACCAAGAGCGGGCCTTGGCACGAAATGGCTTGCAACGCATGTACATCGGCACGCTCACCCTGGCCTTGTTTTTAGCCGTGTTCGGGGCGGTGTTGCTGGCGGTCTTGTTGGGCAACCAATTGGCCAGGCCCCTGCTGGTGCTGGCCGAAGGTGTGCGCGATGTGGCTGCAGGGGACTTGCGACCCAAACCGTTTTTGCAAGGCAAAGACGAATTGGACGGCCTGACCCGGTCCTTTGCCGACATGACCCAACAACTCTCCGATGCCCGCAGTTCGGTCGAGCGCAGCATGGCGCAGGTGGACTTGGCACGCAGTCATTTGCAAACCATGCTGGACAACTTGACGGCAGGCGTCATCTTGCTCAATCCAGAGGGTGAAATTTTGTCGATCAACCCAGGTGCGACCCGCATCTTGCACATGCCGATGGCTGTGCATGTGGGCAAGCCCTTGCAAGCGGTGGAAGGCTTAGAGGTGTTTGGACACCAAGTGATGGAGCAGTTTTCCGAGTTTGTGGCCGAGCACCAACAGCACAGCCTAGACCACTGGCAGCAGTCCTTCGAATTGGATGCAACCGAACCGCGCGACCGTGCCAATGACTTTGCTGCGCAAACCGTCAGCCACACCACCTTGGTCGCCCGTGGTGCCTTGTTGCCCCAAGGCGATTGGCTGTTGGTGTTCGACGATATTTCTGAAATCGTGTCGGCGCAGCGCACCCAAGCATGGGCCGAGGTGGCCAGACGCTTGGCGCATGAAATCAAAAACCCCCTGACGCCGATTCAACTCTCGGCCGAGCGCTTGGCCATGAAGCTGCAAGGCAAGCTCGACGCTGCGGACCAAACCTTGGTCACCAAATCTGTGAAAACCATCGTCGACCAGGTGGACGCGTTGCAACGCTTGGTCAACGAATTCCGTGACTTTGGCCGCTTGCCGCAAGCGCGACTGCAAGCGCTGGATTTGAACGACATGCTGAGCGAGATGATGCCGCTGTATGACAACGTGAATGCGGTGGTCCCCGTGACTTGGCATTTACAAACCGATTTGCCGCCGATCTTGGGGGACGCTGCCCAGCTGCGCCAAGTGGTGCACAACCTGATTCAAAACGCGCAAGATGCCTGTGCACAATCCCCACAAGCTCAAGTGGAGGTGCGCACTGAAATGCGGGCGCAGTCACAGCGGGTGCGTTTGAGTATTCACGACAATGGCACAGGCTTCAGTGACGCGGTGTTGCAGCGGGCGTTTGAACCGTATGTCACCACCAAGGCCAGCGGCACAGGCTTGGGTTTGGCGGTGGTGAAGAAAATCGCCGACGAGCACCACGCCCGCATCGAGCTGAAAAACAAATTGCAAGATGAGCTGGTCACTGGTGCGCAAGTATCGTTATCATTTCGACTCGCAGATTCCCAACTCAACCTGAACTAGAAACGCAACATGGCAACAATCTTGGTGGTCGATGACGAGCTTGGTATCCGTGACCTCTTGTTCGAAATCTTGAACGACGAAGGTCATCAGGTTGAATTGGCTGAAAACGCGTCGCAAGCCCGAGCGGCCCGGTTGGCGGCACGACCCGATTTGGTCTTGCTCGACATCTGGATGCCCGACACCGACGGCGTCACCTTGCTCAAAGAATGGGCGGGTGCGGGCTTGCTCAACATGCCGGTCATCATGATGAGTGGCCACGCCACCATCGACACCGCCGTCGAGGCCACCCGGATTGGCGCCTTGGCCTTCTTGGAAAAACCCATCACCCTGCAAAAGTTGTTGAAAGCTGTCGAGCAGGGGCTGAGCCGCAAGCCCGTGAGTGCCCCACCCAAAGCCCTGCCGGCGTCCAACAACCCGCTCAGCATCGCCAACACCTTGGGCCACGCTGTCATGCCCTTGTCAGTGCCACTGGCGCCAGTGGCGGCCAACCAAGCTGTGCAAAGTTTTGACCTGAACGGGCCTTTGCGTGAAGCACGCGATTCATTTGAAAAAGCTTATTTTGAATTTCACTTGGCGCAAGAAGCGGGGTCCATGACCCGTGTGGCCGAAAAGACGGGTCTCGAGCGGACCCACCTCTACCGCAAGCTCAAACAGCTGGGTGTCGATTTGTCGCGTGGCAAACGCGGCGGCGCTTAAGTTTGTTCTTCAGTGTCTTGTGACAAGCGAGACACCACTTGGTACAGCCCCAAGCGGCGCATGAGCAGCGTGAACAGCCCGGCACCTATCAAGGCCCCTGCCAAGTCCCCAATCACCATGATCGGCAATTGACTCACCACCATCAGTTGTTCGGGCTGTTGGTAGGTCCATGCGGCGTGATGCACCAAGGCATTGAGCATGGCGTAGAGCAAACACATTTGCACCAAGTCGCTCAGGCGGGAGAGTTGCAGCGCCCGTTCTTTCAGCAAGCGAAACAAGCCCAAGGCCAGCACCGGTCCCAAGGCCGAAGCGACGGCATTGGTCAGGCTTTGCAACAGGTTTTCGTCGAAACCACCACCCAGCAAAAGGCTGCCCAAGAAAATCGTGGCAAAGCCCCACGCCGGACCAAATACCAAGACATAAGCCACACGCAAAAAAGCAGGCAAGTAAATCCAGCTGATGTGCGCAGTCAATTCAAACTGTTGAAACAGCCAGCCATTGAACAAATGCGCCCCAGCAAACAAGGGGGCACACAAGGCCAACAACAAGATTTTTTCTTGGGTCAATGAAAGTCGCACGGTTGCTCTCAAAAGCTTGCAAACGCCTGCAGTTTACACACGGTGCATAAGTGCGAATTCGTACACACAAGCCCTCCTAGAATGACCGCATGAATGACCAACTTTTCGTGGCTTTACAGCATGGCTTGCCCAAACAAGCGCTCACGGTTTTTGCGGGCTGGGTGGCCAACTGGCGGGGAGGGCGGCTCACGCACGCCATCATTGAGTGGTTTGTCGCGAAATACCAAGTGAACATGAGCGAGGCGGCCGACCCCGACATTCGCAACTACGCTTGCTTCAATGATTTTTTCACCCGCGCCTTGAAGCCCGGTGCCAGACCCTTGGCGGATGCAGCGTTTGTGTGCCCCGTGGACGGGGCCATCAGCCAGTTGGGGTGCATCGAGGGCAACCAAGTGTTCCAAGCCAAAGGCCACAGTTACAGCACCCAGGCTTTGGTGGGCGGCGATGCGGCCTTGGCGGCGCAGTTTCAAGACGGCGCTTTTGCCACCATTTACTTGAGCCCCAAGGACTACCACCGCATCCACATGCCCAGCGCGGGGCGCTTGCGCCGCATGGTCCATGTGCCCGGCGACTTGTTTTCAGTCAACCCGGCAACCGCGCGTGGTGTGCCAGGCTTGTTTGCCCGCAACGAGCGGGTGGTGTGTGTGTTCGACATGCCCTCTGCAAATGGCGCACAACCAAAGCAGTTTGTGTTGGTGCTGGTGGGTGCCACCATCGTGGGCAGCATGGCCACGGTGTGGCATGGCTTGGTGAGCCCGCCGCGCAGTGGTCAATTGCGCGATTGGAACTACGACGCGCAAGACCTGCAGTTCAAACAAGGCGACGAGATGGGCCGCTTTTTACTGGGTTCTACCGTCGTGATGCTGTGGCCCCCAGACACCATCCAACTTCATCCTGCTTGGCAAGCCGGGCAGCCCGTGCGCTTGGGTGAGCGCATGGGCGACTGACTTACATGTTGCGCCGGTACTGACCACCCACCTCGAACAAAGCGCTGGTGATTTGACCCAGTGAGCAATGGCGCACCGCGTCCATCAGCACCTCGAACACATTGGCGTTGTCCAGCACGGCTTGTTGCAAACGAGCAATTTGTGCTTTCGCTTGCACGCTGTGCTGGGTGTGGAAGTCGTTCAGGCGCTTGAGTTGGCTTTGCTTTTCTTCGTCGGTTGAGCGGGCCAGTTCGATTTTTTGCGGCGTCTCGTTGGCATGCGGTGACTTGAACGTGTTGACGCCAATGATGGGCAGCTCACCGGTGTGCTTGAGCATTTCATAGTGCATCGATTCGTCTTGGATCTTGCCGCGCTGGTAGCCTGTTTCCATGGCCCCCAACACGCCGCCGCGCTCGGCAATCGCCACAAATTCGGACAGCACCGCTTCTTCGACCAACTGCGTGAGTTCTTCGATGATGAACGCGCCCTGTGACGGGTTTTCGTTTTTCGCCAACCCCCACTCGCGGTTGATGATGAGCTGAATCGCCATGGCGCGGCGCACCGAATCTTCAGTGGGCGTGGTGATGGCTTCGTCAAACGCATTGGTGTGCAAGCTGTTGCAGTTGTCGTAGATGGCAATCAGCGCTTGCAGCGTGGTGCGGATGTCGTTGAACTGAATCTCTTGGGCATGCAAGGAGCGGCCCGAGGTTTGGATGTGGTATTTCAGTTTTTGGCTGCGCTCGTTCGCACCGTATTTTTCTTTCATGGTGACCGCCCAGATGCGGCGTGCCACGCGGCCCATCACGGTGTACTCGGGGTCCATGCCGTTGCTGAAGAAGAAGCTCAGGTTGGGCGCGAAGTCGTCGATGTGCATGCCACGGGCCAAATAGGCTTCCACAAAGGTGAAGCCATTGGAGAGCGTGAAGGCGAGCTGTGAAATGGGGTTGGCACCGGCTTCAGCGATGTGATAGCCGCTGATGGACACGCTGTAGAAATTGCGCACCTGGTGTTGCACGAAGTATTGGGCGATGTCGCCCATCACCTTGAGCGAAAACTCGGTGCTGAACAAACAGGTGTTTTGCCCTTGGTCTTCTTTCAAGATATCGGCTTGCACCGTGCCCCGCACGTTTTGCATCACCCAGGCGCGAATTTCGGCGCGTTCGGTGTCGTTGGGTGCACGGCCTTTGTCGGCTTCAAACTTGGCCAGTTGCTGGTCGATGGCGGTGTTCATGAACATCGCCAAGATGGTGGGCGCGGGGCCATTGATGGTCATCGACACGCTGGTGGACGGTGAACACAAATCAAAGCCGTCGTACAGCACCTTCATGTCGTCCAGGGTGGCGATGCTCACGCCCGAATTGCCCACCTTGCCGTAAATGTCGGGGCGTGGGTCGGGGTCGTTGCCATACAAGGTGACCGAATCAAAGGCGGTGCTCAAGCGTTTGGCCGGCATGCCCTCGCTCAAGAGTTTGAAGCGGCGGTTGGTGCGAAAGGCATCGCCTTCACCGGCAAACATGCGGGTCGGGTCTTCGTTCTCGCGCTTGAAGGCAAAGGTGCCGGCGGTGTAGGGGTAGCGGCCGGGCACGTTGTCCAGCATCAGCCATTGCAAGATGTCGCCATGGTCATGGAACGTGGGCATGGCCACTTTGCGCACTGGCGTGCCGCTCAAAGATTGGGTCACCAGCGCGGTGCGGATTTCTTTGTCGCGCACCTTCACCACCAACTCTTCACCGGCATAGTCTTGTTGCAGTTTCGGCCAGTCGGTCAGCAGGGCGCGGGCATCGGCGTCGAGGCGCTGCTCGCGTTCGGTGGCCAAACCCAGCGTCGCCTCCGAGGCGCGGGGGCGGCCCTTCACATCCACCGCCAACATGGCCGAGGCGGCTTTGAGTTGCTGCACTTCACGCGCCAACTGCGCTTGTTTGGCAGCACGTTGTTTGTAGCCGCGCACGGTGTCGCTGATCTCGGCCAAGTAGCGGCTGCGGGCCGGCGGCACGATGGGCGTTTGGTGCGAGCTGTGGCGCACGTTCACTGTTGGCAAGCGGCCTGTTTGCAATTTCAAACCACGCGCTTGCAAACGCGGTTTCATGGCTTGGAACAAAGCTGTGACGCCGTCGTCGTTGAAGTGCGCGGCCATGGTGCCAAACACCGGCATCTGTTCGGTCGGTGTGCCCCAGGCTTCGCGGTTGCGTTGCACCTGCTTGGCCACATCGCGCAGCGCGTCAGCCGCGCCCTTGCGGTCGAACTTGTTGATGGCTACAAACTCGGCAAAGTCGAGCATGTCGATTTTTTCCAGCTGGCTGGCCGCGCCAAACTCGGGCGTCATCACATACAGCGGGATGTCCACATGCGGCACGATGGCGGCGTCGCCTTGGCCAATGCCCGAGGTTTCGACGATGACCAGGTCAAAGCCGGCGCATTTGGCGGCAGCGATCACATCGGGCAAAGCGGCGCTGATTTCGCTGCCAAATTCGCGCGTGGCCAAGCTGCGCATGAAGACACGTTGGCTTGGCAAACTGGGGTCAGAGCCCGAGTTTTGCTGCGCAAAATCGGGGTCTGACCCCAGCTTGCCGGGGCTTGACTTCGCATCCCGCTGCGCAAAATCGGGGTCTGACCCCAGCTTGCCAGGGTTTGACTTCGCATCCCGCTGCGGAGAGTCGGGGTCTGACCCCAATGTGCTGGTGGCCAGTTTGCGCCATGGCGAAATGGCGTTCATGCGGATGCGGTCGCCCAGCAAGGCGCCGCCGCTCTTGCGGCGCGACGGGTCGATGGAAATCACGGCGATGCGCAGTTGGTCGTCTTGGTCCAGGCGGATGCGGCGAATCAATTCGTCGGTGAGCGAGGACTTGCCCGCGCCGCCGGTGCCAGTGATGCCGACCACCGGCACGTTCAAGCCTGCGGCTTGGTTGCGAATTTCAGTGCGCAGCGTGTCCAAAGCCGCGTTGACGCCGGGCGCTTGGTTTTCCAAAGCGGTGATGAGCTGCGCCAACGAGCGCCAGTGGGCTTCGCCGTGGCCTTGAATCGCTGCAAGGGCAGTGGGGGCATGGCCGCACAAGTCTTGGTCGCAGCGCATGATCATTTCGCCAATCATGCCTTGCAGGCCCATGCGTTGGCCGTCTTGCGGGCTGTAAATGCGGGTCACGCCATAGGCATGCAACTCGGCAATTTCATCGGGCACGATGACGCCGCCGCCGCCGCCAAACACCTGAATGTGCGAGCCCCCGCGCTGGCGCAGCAGGTCCACCATGTACTTGAAATACTCCACATGGCCGCCTTGGTAGGAGCTGATGGCGATACCTTGCACATCCTCTTGCAAAGCGGCGGTCACCACCTCGTCCACCGAACGGTTGTGCCCCAGGTGAATCACCTCGGCGCCCATGCCTTGCAAGATGCGCCGCATGATGTTGATGGCCGCGTCATGCCCATCGAACAAGGAAGCGGCGGTGACAAAGCGCACTTTGTGCTTGGGGCGGTAGTTGGCCAGGGCCTGGAATTCGGCGGACAAATCGGTCATGGTGAAAGCGGGGCAAACCGCAAAAAAGCAGAAGGGACGTGGGTTACAGCCGAGTAGCCCCGTGGCTTAAATTGACGTAACGTCAATCATAGCGGTGTTTGGGGGTGGACTGGCGGGATGGGGAAAGAGGCTGGTGGACGGGCTTTATGGATACCAGTTTTCAAGCCGCAGGTTTTGAACCCGTTTAAATTCACCAGTGTTGTTGCTGACCAAGGTCATGTCCTGTGACAAAGCATGGGCGGCCAGCCATAAATCATTGCCGCCAATCGGTTGACCGAGCGTTGAGAGGTGAAGTTTGATGTCGCCGTAGTGCATGGCGGCCTCCACTGGCAAGGGCTCAATGGTCATGGTGTTCAACAAGTGATTCAAACGAAGACCCAAAGCCATGGCGCGTTTGGAGGGCAGCAATCGGCTCAGGCCGTAGCGCAGTTCGCCAGCGGTGATGGTGGAGATGGCCAATTCCTCGGGGCTGCTGTTCAAGAGACGTTCTGACAAAGCGACAGAGGCATCCCGAAGAAAGTAGCTGACGATGTTGGTGTCGAGCAAACACCGCATCACTCAGTTTTCAATTCAGAGGCCAACAAAGAGCCCCAGTCGCGTTCTTGTGCGGGCCCATCTTTCAGCTGCTGTTCAATGTCCGCCCAAGCTTGCTGGTCTTCGGCGCTGATAGGGGGCAGGTTTTTCAGCAATTCACGCATCGTCGGCATGACTTCGCGCAGCACCACCTCATGACCACGGCGTTCAATTTGAACCCTTTTGCTCTGAAACTGGAATTCTTTGGGCAGCCGAACAGCTTGGCTGTTGCCCGACATGAAAACGGCGGCAGTGGTGGCCATGATGAGCTCCTGTTCCAACAATATACAACTCGTATATTGTAAAAGTAGATTTTTGATAAGGCCTGGGCAATGTAGTTGGCAGGATGATGGGCGGGGGAAGTGCCACCTTCAAAGTTAGGGCGGTCTGGTTATAAAGTCAATTTATAGGTATTAAAGATACAAATAATTTAATTTATAGAAAATAATGAGTTTTTTAGAATTAAATTCTGAGGTATTGAAGTACAGTTTGAAGAAAATCAGACCTCAGCAGGAAGTTGAAAAATGGTAGCCCGACAAGCAAAAGTCAGCGATTCCAGAACCCGCGTCTACAAATACGGTGCTGTTCCCATCGGCCCTTTTCCATCTGAAGGCATGGATGAGCTGTGGCGAGCCAACAAGCTGTGGAATCAACTGGTTGAAATACACAATAACAACCGAACTAAATACGAAGAAGCCAGATGTGCTGCCAGCTCAGATTACGCCCTGATTTCAGAATCAATCAAACTGAAGCAAGCAGAAATTGAAGAGGCCTACCAAGCCAAAAGACAAGCCCGAATGCATGCCAATACCAAGGATGCCCAACATCCCTTGCTTCAGCAAGCCAATCAAACCATCGAAAATTTAAAAAAAGAAATAAAAAAACTGTGGGAATTGGCCAAACCCAAGCGATCGGCTGCGGATGAAAAAATAAATAAAGTCCTGTTAAGGGAAGAGTTCAATGAGGCGATTAAAGCTGCTAAACGAATCAAAAACTCAGCTATATCTTCGGTGTTGGCAGATCAAATAGGGGAATATTTCAAAACCGCCAGAGACAAAGCTTTCAAAGACAACGCAACTTTACGTTTCCATCGATTTGATGGGACAGGTTTTTTCTTTTTCAGATTCCGCCGAGCGCATCAGCATACAGACGGTGTTTCATTTGCAGACTTATTCGATAACAACCCCCTCACATCAGCCAATTTTTGCATTCAATCGATTGATCAAAGCAGGGTAAAAAAGCCGCGTTTACGTTTGCGCATCAAGGTGGCCGGTGGTGCAGTCAAAGCCAACAAAATATATGCAGTTTTTGATCTGGTTCTGCATCGACCCTTGCCGTCCTCCGGGCAAATTCAAAATGCAAAACTGACACGCACGCGCATTGGCGATAAATTTGCATACAGTATTTGTTTCACCGTCAAAGAAGAGATGCCAAAAGCACCTTTGTTAAATGAAGGTGCCATAGGCGTTGATATTGGATTCAGACAAACCAAAGACGGCTTGCTCAGAGCTGCCGCCTTGGGGTTCATCGACAGCCAAGGGCAAGCCCAAGGCGAGGTTGAGTTTTTGGATGTGAGCGAAAAACTCATGCAACGCATGGGTGACGAAGGTCATGTCAATCAATTGAAAACCAACTTGGATCAAGCCGCCAATGTATTGGGAATGAATATCAAGCCTTTGCTAAAAGCAGGACAGGTATTGCCCGAGGAACATCCCAAATACAAGATGGTGAAAGCCGTGGCCAATATGCCAGGCAATATCACGCTGTCTTTTGAGCGAGCCTATAAATTATCAACATGGTTGATGCACGAGCCAGATGCTTTGCCTGTAAATATTGTCAACAGCGTGCAGTTGTGGAGAAAAACAAATGGCCGCAGTTACAGAGAACTGCATAATTTGAGAGCCAAAGCCCTGCTAGAAAGAAAGCATTTGTACCGTGAAATAGCCGCCAATTTGGTACGGCACAGAAAGCCCATTGGCATCGAAAAAATAACGCTCACTAAATTTGCAGAAACCAAAGATGCTGACAATAAATTGGGCAACAAAGCACGTGCCAATCGGTTTTTAGTTTCGGTCAGTGAATTACTCGGTGCAATTAAAAATGCGGCTGAACGAGAAGGTGTGCCTGTATATGAAGTGCCACCTCGAAATACCTCTAAAACCTGTTCGGTTTGCAACCATGTGCAAAAAACACTGCAACATGAATTGCGATGGATCTGTGCCAATTGCGCGACTGAGCATGACCGCGATCAAAATGCCGCCATCAATATCGCCCGATTGGCATTGGAAAAACACGCCGAAATGATCACTCACGGTGATGAAAGCATCCATTTTTCAAGTGTCGATCACGAGGTTTTGACAGCCAAATCAATGACTTAAACTACTTCAGGTCAAGAACCCTGTCGGTTGGGCAGTGAACCGAACATGAATGACTGAATCAAAGCGGCTTCGTCCGGTCAAGAACCCTGTCGGTTGGGCAGTGAACCGAACACCAGCGGGTGTGTCAGGCGCTGGGCATCGGATCAAGAACCCTGTCGGTTGGGCAGTGAACCGAACGTGGTGCCATAGGCTAAGGCTGCAAATTCTGATCAAGAACCCTGTCGGTTGGGCAGTGAACCGAACCAGCGAAGTTGGATGTATAGATTGGCCGTAGATCAAGAACCCTGTCGGTTGGGCAGTGAACCGAACGCTAAGCTTCTCTGTTCCACAACCCCACCCACTAGGAACCCCACATGGCCCTCTCATGGTTAACCGCGCTCAAAGTTGTCCCTTGGGAAAAGGTGTTGGAGCACGCACCTGGGGTGCTGGACAAGGCGCGGGGCTTCATCGACAAGCACCGCACCGGCGCAGCGGAAGCGCCCTCGGAGTTGTCACAGTTGGCACTGGCTCAGCAGCAAATGGCGCAGGCGCTGGCCGAGTTGGCCGAACAAAACGCCGCGCTGATTGCGGCTGTCACGCGCTTGAAGCGGCAACTGCGTTGGCTGGCCACCGGGTTGGTGTTGGCGCTGCTTGGCTTGGGCGGTTTGGCCTGGCTGGCCTACAAATAAAGTCAAGCAGGCCTGACCGCCAACCAATCCCCCACCGCCTCTTCATACGCCAAGCCCAAGGACAGCAGCGCCAAGTCACCTTGCACTTGGCCGATGAGTTGCATGCCCATGGGCAGGCCTTGGGTGTTGAAGCCCACTGGCACATTCAGCGCGGGCAAGCCGCACAAACTCGCATACAGCACCACTTCCATCCAGCGGTGGTAGGTGTCCATGGGCACGCGGCCCGTGGGCGTGTCGATGTGTTCGGGCCAACGCAAGTCCATGTCGAAGGGCCACACCTGGCAAGACGGCAGCACCAGCACATCAAATTGGGACAGCAGCCCCAACATGTGTTGATAGAAGGCGGTGCGCTCGACGCTGGCTTGTAAAAAATCGGGCGCGGTCATGCCGGCGGCTTGGTCAAATTCCCACAAGGCTTCGGGCTTCACAAGGTGTCGCCCCTTGGCCACCATGGGCGCGATGCGCGAGGCCGTGAGCACACGCCGCCAAGCCAGCCAGGTTTGCCACACCGCCTCGGGCGGGTAGCCCAGCGACACCGGTTCCACGCTGCAACCCAAACCCTCAAGGCGCTTCAAGCCTTGCTCGCAAGCTTCCAAGATGCCAGCTTCCATGGGCAAATAGCCATTCAAGTTGCCCAGCCACCCAATGCGCAGGCCTTGTGCTTGGGGCCGCAAGCCCGAGGCATAGCCTTTGGGCAACGACGCCAAAGACAACGGCGACCGCGCATCAAATCCCGCCATCACTTCCAAGCTGTGCGCCAAGTCGGTCATGGTGCGTGCCATCGGGCCGTCGGTGCCGAGTTGACTCACCCACACATCGTTGGCGGGGTAGGCCGGCACCCGGCCTTGCGAGGGCCGCAGGCCAAACACATTGTTCCAAGCGGCGGGGTTGCGCAAGCTGCCCATGAAGTCCGAGCCATCGGCCACCGGCAACATGCGCTGTGCCAAGGCCACCGCCGCGCCGCCACTGCTGCCGCCCGCACTGAACGCTGGGTTGTAGGCGTTGCCCGTGCTGCCAAACACCGGGTTGAAGGTGTGCGAGCCCAGGCCCCATTCGGGCGTGTTGGTTTTGCCAACCACGATGCCGCCAGCGGCCTTCAAGCGCTGGGTCAGCAAGGCGTCTTGGGCGGGGATGTTCTGCGTCAACAAGGGCGAGCCGCAGGTGGTGGGGATGCCAGCCACGTCCACCAAGTCTTTCAAAGCGATGGGAAAACCATGCATCCAACCACGCGATGTGCCCCTGTGCAATGCGTGGTCGGCGGCATCGGCTTGGGCCAACAGCCGCACAGGGTCTTGCAAACTCACCAGCGCATTGAAGCGCGGGTTCACGGCATCAATCTGGTGCAAATAGGCTTGCATGACTTCGCGGCAAGAGACCTGCTTGCTGTGAATCGCTTTGGAGAGTTCGTCGGCGCTGAGTTCGGTGACAACCATGTGCAAGCCTGTGAAAAAGGGAATCGCTTATATTGAGCTTGAAATGTAGCTTGCAGGTTCAAAGGGGAAGCAGATGCGACGAGGATTTTTGAAAACACTGGTGCTGTCTTGGATGGCGGTGCTGCTGGTCAACACGGCACAGGCGCAAAACACGGTGACGCCCAACAAGGTGTTTCGCTTCGTGCCCCACGCCAACCTGGCGGTGCTCGATCCCATCTGGACCACCGCCTATGTGACCCGCAACCACGGCTACATGATTTACGACACCTTGTTTTCGGAAGACGGCAAGGGCAAAGTGCAACCGCAAATGGTGCAAAGTTACAGCGCCAGCAAAGATGGCAAGCAGTGGTCTTTCAAGCTGCGCTCGGGGCTGGCGTTTCACGACGGCAAACCGGTCACCAGCGAAGACGTGGTGGCCTCGCTCAAACGCTGGTCCAGCCGTGACGCCATGGGCAGTGTTTTGTTTGGCTTCATCGACCACATGGAAACACCCGACGCCAACACTTTTCGTTTTGTCATGAAAGAGCCTTGCGCCATCGTCATCGAAGCGCTGGGCAAGGCCTCTAGCAACGTGCCCTTCATCATGCCGGCACGCATCGCTGCCACGCCGGGCACCGAGCAAATCAAAGAGCACATCGGTTCGGGCCCGTTCATTTTCAAAGCCGATGAATTCAAACCTGGTTCGATGGCGGTGTACGAGCGCAACACCAAGTACGTGTCACGCTCCGAAGCGCCCAGCGGTTTGGCCGGTGGTCGTCCTGTCAACTTCGACCGCGTGGAATGGGTCATCATCCGCGACCCGCAAACCCAGTTCAATGCCATCTTGGCCGGTGAAGTGGACATGGTGGAGCAACCCAGCTTTGAACAGTACGAAACTTTGAAAAAAAGTGCTGGTGTAAAAGTGGATGATTTCACCCCCGCAGGCTTTCAGTATGTGATGCGCTTTAACCACCTGCACCCGCCGTTCAACAACCCCAAGATTCGCCAAGCCGCCATGCTGGCGGTGGGCCAACAAGCCTTCATCAACACCCAAGTGGGCGTGCCCGAATTGGTCAAGCCTTGTCGCAGCATTTACCCCTGCAGCTCGGTGTTCGCCGATGAAAACACAGGCGTCTTCACCGGTGTCGCCAACCCCGCCAAAGCCAAAGAGTTGTTGAAAGAAGCCGGCTACGACGGCACGCCGATTGTCATGATGCGACCCACCGATTTGGCCGCCATCACCAAGCTGCCACTGGTGGCCAAGCAGCAACTTGAAGCCGCTGGTTTCAAAGTGGATTTGCAGCAAATGGACTGGGCCTCGTTGGTGGCACGCCGTGCCAAAAAAGAGCCGCCCGCGCAAGGCGGCTGGAACATGTTTTTCACCACCTGGAGTGCGCAAGACATTGACAGCCCGCTCAGCAGCGCCATGCTGAATGCGCGAGGCGCGACCGGCTGGTTTGGATGGCAAGACGAGCCGCGCATTGAAGAGCTGAAAGCCAAATTCGCACGGGCCCATGAAGGGGCAGAGCAGAAAAAAATCGCCTCACAAATTCAAAGTGTTGTGTTTGAAACTGCTGCCTTTGTGCCACTGGGCCAATACCGCAACCCGACCGTCTTGCGCAACAACGTGAGCGGCATGTTGCAAACACCTGGCATCCCCGTCATGTGGGGCCTGTCCAAGCCATGACATGCTGAGCTTCTTAGGCCGCCGTTTGCTGGCGGTGATCCCCGTTTTGCTGGTGGTGTCGGTGGTGGTGTTTTTGCTGCTGCGCCTCTCGCCCGGCGACCCCGCAGCGGTCATCGCCGGCAACAACGCCACCACGGAAGACATCGCCCACATCCGCGAACAACTCGGCTTGGACCGCAGCCTGCCCAGCCAATACGGCATCTGGATGGGCCGTGTGTTGCAAGGCGATTTGGGCTATTCCTACTACTTGGGCAAACCGGTGTTGGCGCTGATTGCGCAACGTGTCGAGCCCACTTTGTCCTTGGCCTTGGGCACGGCCTTGTTGGCGGTGTTGATCGCGGTGCCCTTGGGCACCTTGGCAGCATGGCGCATGGGCGGCTGGCTCGACCGCGCTTTGTCGGCGTTTTCCGTGGCGGGATTTTCGGTGCCGGTGTTCGTCATCGCCTATGTGCTGATTTATCTGTTCGCCATGCAGTTGCAGTGGTTGCCGGTGCAGGGCTACAAGCCCCTCACCGGGCCACAGTCGATGAGTGTGTGGGACTGGGCGCGACAACTGATCTTGCCGTGGTTGACCTTGTCCACCATTTACGTGGCGCTGATCGCCCGCATCACCCGCGCCAGTGTGTCCGAAGCCTTGAGCGAAGACTACATCCGCACAGCCCGTGCCAAAGGCTTGGCCGAGTTCAGCGTGTTGCTGCGCCATGCACTGGCCAATGCCGCCGTGCCCATCGTCACCGTGGTGGGCATTGGCGTGGCGCTGCTGATCGGCGGCGTGGTGGTCACTGAAACCGTGTTCGCGATCCCCGGCTTGGGCTCGCTCACCGTGGACGCGGTGCTGAACCGCGACTTTCCCGTTATTCAAGGTTTGGTCTTGTTGTTTTCGTTGTCCTATGTTGGCATCAACCTGTTGGTGGACACCAGCTACTTGTGGCTGGACCCGAGGATTCGCCACTGATGGCCGCGCTCTCGCATCGTTTGTGGGCCCATGGTTCGGTGCGTTTTGGCACGGCCGTGTTGGGCTTGATGTTGTTGGTGTCCTTGTGTGCGCCGTGGTTGGGCACGGTGGACCCGGCCGCCATGGACGCGAACCACATCAACAAGGCGCTGGGTTTGTCGGGCGAGTTTGCTTTGCCCGATGGCAGCGTGGTGGCGCACACCTTTTGGTTGGGCACCGACAGCTTTGGTCGCGATGTCTACAGCCGGGTCTTGTTTGGCGGGCGCATCTCTTTGTTGGTCGGTGTCGCCACGGCGTTGCTGGCGCTGGGCTTGGGTGGTTTGTGCGGCATGTTGGCCGGTTACTTTCGCCAAGTGGACATGGTGCTGATGCGCTTCATGGACGGTTTGATGGCCATTCCTGCGGTGCTGTTGGCCATCGCCTTGGTGGCGGCGCTGGGTGCGAATGTGGCCACGGTGGTCATCGCCATCGCCATACCCGAGGTGCCGCGTGTCACACGCTTGGTGCGCTCCTTGGTGCTCACGCTGCGCGAAGAACCGTATGTCGAAGCCGCACGGGCCTTGGCCACCCCGACCCCCATCATTTTGTGGCGGCACATCCTGCCCAACGCCATGGCGCCGCTCTTGGTGCAAGGCACGTTTGTGGCGGCGTCTGCGGTGTTGACCGAAGCGATTCTGAGTTTCTTGGGGCTGGGCCTGCCTCCCGATGTGCCCACCTGGGGCAACATCATGGCCGAGGGCCGCACCCAGTTCAGCCAGCAACCGGGGCATGTGTTGTTCCCCGCATTGTTTTTGGTGCCCACGGTGTTGGCCATCAATTTGTTGGGCGATGGATTGCGTGATGTGCTCGACCCCAAATTTGCCAAGCGGGTGGGCTGATGACCACACCCGTGCTGTCCATTGAACAGTTGAGCGTGGCCTTGCCAGCAGGTGCGGACCGCAGCCACGCCTTGCAAGACATCAGCTTGCAACTGCATGCGGGGCAAACGCTGTGCGTGGTGGGCGAATCGGGCTCGGGCAAATCGGTACTGGCCACCACGGTCATGGGTTTGTTGGCGGCTGAATTGAAAGTGACACAAGGCCAAGTGACTTTGCAAGGCGAAGCACTGCTGAGCGCCACACCCGCACGTTGGCGTGCCTTGCGTGGCCAGGCCATGGGCATGGTGTTCCAAGAGCCGATGACCGCCTTGAACCCGGTGATGCGTTGCGGTGACCAGGTGGACGAGGTGCTGCGCACCCACACCAATTGGCCAGCGGCGCAACGCCGCGACCACATCTTGCACATGCTGGCGCAAGTGCGCTTGCCCGACCCCGAACGCATCTGGCACAGCTACCCGCATCAACTCAGTGGCGGACAACGCCAGCGCATCGTCATCGCCATGGCCATGGTGATGAAACCAGCCTTGCTGATTTGCGATGAACCGACCACAGCGCTGGACGTGACCACGCAAAAAGACATCTTGCAACTCATCCACCAGTTGCAACAAGACACCGGCAGCGCCGTGCTGTTCATCACCCACGACATGGGCGTGGTGGCCGACATCGCCGACCAGGTGTTGGTGATGCACCAAGGCCAAGCGGT
Organism: Comamonadaceae bacterium; assembly: GCA_947448745.1. Lineage (GTDB taxonomy): Bacteria > Pseudomonadota > Gammaproteobacteria > Burkholderiales > Burkholderiaceae_C > Limnohabitans. The sequence goes on along the minus strand of CANFOQ010000017.1, from coordinate 22,452 downwards.
GGAAATGGGCCCACGTGACGATGTGCTGCTGCGCCCGCAAGCCGACTACACCCGCGCTTTGTTGGCAGCGGTGCCGAGCATGACGCCGCCGCCCGCCAAAGTGTTGGCCGACACGCCGCCCGTGTTGAGAGCGCAAGCCGTGTGCAAAACTTATGGCACGCACTTGGCTTTGCAAGACGCGGCGCTGCAATTGCGTGCGGGTGAAACCGTTGGGGTGGTGGGCGAATCGGGCTCGGGCAAGTCCACCTTGGCGCGTTGCATCTTGCGCCTCATCGCCCCCACATCCGGCGACATCCATTGGGGCGAGGACAACATCGCCGCTTGGCCCGAAAGTCGTTTGCGACCTGTGCGCCACCGCGTGCAGGTGGTGTTCCAAGACCCGAATCGCTCGCTCAATCCGCGTCTGACCATCGGTCAGTCGATGGTGGAAGGGGCACGCAACTTTGGTCAGCGTGCTGCTGAAGCAGAGCAATTGGGCCGTGCATTGTTGGCACAAATGCGCTTGCCCGAGGGTGCATGGCAACGCTATCCCAGCCAGTTCAGCGGCGGCCAACGCCAACGCATCGCTTTGGCGCGGGCCCTGGCGTGTCGCCCCGATGTGTTGGTGGCCGATGAAGCGGTGAGCGCTTTGGATGTGTCGGTGCAGGCGCAAATTTTGGATTTGCTGCGCGAGGTGCAAGCCCGCATGGGATTGGGTTTGCTGTTCATCACCCACGACCTGCGTGTGGCGGCGCAACTGTGTGATCAGGTGATCGTCATGCACCAAGGCCAGATTGTGGAACGCGGTGCCACCGCCACGTTGTATGCCCAACCGCAACACGCCTACACCCGCGCCTTGCTTGCCAGTGCGCCCGATGTGCAAAAGCCTTGATGGAGACCACAGCATGCAGCAACTGACCCAATGCACTGCCACCCAATTGCTCACGCTGTACCGCAGCGGCGCTGCTTCACCGGTGCAAGCCACCGAGGCGGTGTTGCAACGCATCGCCGAACTCAACCCACGCTTGAACGCGTTTTGCTTGGTCGATGAAGAAGCCGCTTTGCAATCGGCGCGGGACAGCGAAGCGCGTTGGCAAGCCCACCGCAACAAAGGCGACGATGTGTTGCCCCTGGATGGCGTGCCGGTGTCCATCAAAGATTTGATCCTCACACGCGGTTGGCCCACTTTGCGCGGCAGCAAAACCGTCAACCCGGATCAGCCTTGGGAAGTGGATGCGCCAGTGACGGCACGGTTGCGCGAAGCGGGCGCGGTGCTGCTGGGCAAAACCACCACGCCTGAATTTGGCTGCAAGGGCGAAACCAATTCTTTGCTGACAGGCATCAGCCGCAACCCTTGGAATCTGGAGCACACCCCTGGTGGTTCATCAGGCGGTGCTTCAGCCGCGGTGTCTGCGGGTTTGGGGCCCTTGGCGGTGGGCACCGATGGCGCGGGCAGTGTGCGCATCCCCGCGGCCTTTTGCGGCAACGTGGGCTTCAAACCCAGCTTTGGTCGTGTGCCGGCCTACCCCTTGTCGCCGTTTGGATCGGTGGCGCATTTGGGGCCCCACGGCATGACGGTGGAAGACGTCGCCTTGATGATGAACAGCATCAGCCAGCCCGATGCGCGGGACTGGACCTCGTTGCCGTTTGATGGCATTGATTACATGGAGTTGTTGGACTTTGGGGTGCGGGGTTTGCGCGTGGCTTATTCACCCACCCTGGGTTACGCGAACAATGTGCACCCCGAGATAGCCGCCGCCACCGCGCAAGCGGCGCAACATTTGCACCACCTGGGCGCGTTCGTGGAGCAGGTGGACCCGGGCATTGACGACCCGCTCGACATCACCACCGGTTTGTGGTTTGCCGGGGCCTATCAGGTGTGGCAAACCTTGAGCCCGGCACAACAAGCCCTGACCGACCCCGACTTTGCCGCCGAGGCCGCCTTGGGTGCCAAGTTGGATGTGAATGCCTTGCATCAACTCAACCAGCGGCGTGGTGTGTTGGGCTCGCATTTGCGCCAGTTCATGCAGCGCTTTGATGTGATTTTGACGCCCAGCACAGCGGTACCGGCTTTCAAAGCACGGCCTGCTGGCCACAGCCCCATGACGTCCGAGGCCATGTTGGGTTGGACACCGTTCAGCTACCCGTTCAACCTGAGCCAACAACCGGCCATCAGCCTGCCTTGTGGCCTGACCAGCGAGGGCTTGCCCATGGGCGTGCAGTTGGTGGGGCCCATGTTTGGCGATGCGCTGGTGTTGCAAGCGGCGCAGGCCTTGCAGGCCTGCTATCCGCTGCAACGACCATCGCTGACTTAGCGCGCTGCCACCTCGGCGGCAAAGCGGGTGGTGGCATCCTCCACCGCCTTGGCATGAATTTCAGCCAAGGCCGGACGAGCCGCACGGGCCCGCTCGGCCGCACCCAGCGTGGCTTGCTGGCCTTGCCACTGCGGGAACACGTGCCGTGCCATCAGGTCGTAGCTCTTGCGGGTGGCGTCGAAATTGGCCCAGTTGTGGGCCAGCAGCAAGTAAGCACCAAAGCCGCCATTGCTTTGCTTCCACAAACGATCAATTTGGGCGTTCACCATGTCGGGTGTGCCAATGGCACCAAAGCCCGAGTCGTTGATGAAGGAGATCATTTCCTTCACGTTGTTGCCCGGCATGGCCATTTGCGGGAAAGCGGCCACTGCTTGGAAATAGTCGAACCATTGCTCGATGCCGTATTCGACATCGCGGTAGGCCTGGTCCATGGTTTCGGCGCAATGGCACAAGCCGACCAAGCGCCATTTGTTGCGGTCCACTTGGGTTTTGTAATGCGCGGCTTGCTGCTCCATCACATCCCAATGCAGCGCCAAGGCGTCAAAGCCCGCTGCGGTGGTGGCACCAATCGACAGCAAACCAACGCCATGCATGCCGGCCAATTTGGGGCCGGTGGGTGAGGCCACTGCGGGCACCACGATGTCAAACAGCGGGTTGGAATAGGGCCGCAAATGCAACCGGGCGTCGTGCAATTCCCAGCGATCGTTTTTGAAATTGACCGGCTCTTCGGTGCGCAGCAACTGTGTGACCACGCCCAGCGCTTCTTCCAAATAACGGCGTGTGTCTTTTTGCGAGACGCCGATCATGGCGCCGTCGCTGGGCAAAGAGCCCGGGCCCATGCCCAGCATCACGCGGCCACGTGTCAGGTGGTCGAGTTGAACGATGCGCTCGGCCACCCACAGTGGGTTGTGGTAGCTCATGCTGACCACACCGGTGCCCAGCTTGATGTGCTTGGTGCGTTCTGCCGATACCGCGATCATCAACTCGGGGCTGGCGCTGATTTCAGAACCGGCCGAGTGGTGCTCACCCAGCCAGGCCTCGTCGTAGCCACAGCGGTCCAGCCACTGGATCAGTTCCAAGTCTTGCTCGAGGGCCAGGGTGGGGTTGATGCCGGGCTTGTGAAACGGCGCGAGGAAAATACCAAAACGCATGCGGTGGGCCATGTTGTCTCCTGTAGATTTTGAAATGGTGAGCCCCTTGCTGTTGCAAGTGGGATGAACTTTGTAGCCTTATTTATTCATATGGTCAATAGGGTTATCCGCCGAATTGGGGCCTGAAACCGTGTGCGAAGATGCCCATCCATTCGAAGAAGCCCATGACCCAACCTCTCTTGATCGTCGGCCTCGGCGGCACCTTACGCGACGGTTCCTCCAGTGAACAAGCCCTGAAAATCGCCCTGGCCCATGCCGCCAGCATGGGCTGCAACACCCAGTTGTTGGCCGGCCCCGACTTGCTGCTGTCCCATTACGACCCAGGCCGCCCAGAACGCAGCCCGGCAGAAGCCGCCTTGGTCGATGCACTGCGCCGCGCCGATGGCGTCATCCTGGCGTCACCCGGCTACCACGGCGGCATATCCGGCTTGGTGAAAAACGCCATCGACTACATCGAAGACATGCGCAGCGATGAGCAGGTGTATTTGTCAGGGCGGGCGGTTGGTTGCATCGTCTGCGCCCATGGTGCGCAGGCCATGGGCACCACGCTGTCTTCGATGCGCGACATCATCCACAGTTTGCGCGGTTGGCCCACGCCCTATGGGGCAGCCATCAACGTCATGCAAAAACCCTTTGGTGGTCCCGACACGCCGGCCTTGCCCGAAGCTGTGCAAGCTTGCCAAACTGTGGCCGAAGAAGTTGTTCAATTTGCCAAGGCTTGGCGCAAGCCCTGAAGCGCCCTTCGGTGGGTATCATCCCGCCCACCTCTGCTGCGCATTCACCCCATGACTTTCATCGCCCTTGATGTTGGCAACACCCGCTTGAAGTGGGCTTTGTTCGACAGCCACCAACCCGATGCGCAACTGCTGTCGCACGGCGCGGTGTTCTTGGAGCACATCGACCGACTCGCCGATGAAGATTGGAAAGACCTGCCAGCCCCCACTGAAACATTGGGTTGCATCGTCGCCAGTGACGCGCTGCGCCGTCGCGTGGGCGAGCAAATGGAGCACTGGGATTTGTCACCGCGTTGGGTCGTGCCCAATGCCGCCGAAGCGGGTTTGGTGAATGGCTATGACCACCCCACGCGCTTGGGTGCCGACCGCTGGGTGGCCATGATCGGCGCTCTCGCTCGCATGAAAGAACAAACCCACGGCCAAGCACCGCGCCCCATGGTGGTGGTGATGGTCGGCACAGCAGTGACGGTGGAGGCCATCGACGCGCAAGGCCATTTTTTGGGCGGCTTCATCTTGCCGGGCCACGGCATCATGTTGCGGGCTTTAGAGTCTGGCACCGCTGGTCTGCGTGTGCCCACCGGCGAGGTGAGTGAATTTCCAACCAACACCAGTGACGCGCTCACCAGTGGCGGCACCTATGCGATTGCCGGTGCCATCGAACGCATGGTGCAACACGTGCGCCAACGCACCCACGATGAACCGCTGTGCTACATGACCGGTGGCGCGGGCTGGAAGATGGCCCCCAGCATGTCGGTGAATTTTGAATTGGTGGAAGGCCTGATTTTTGATGGCCTGCGACAAATTGCCAGTCAGCGTTTGGCCACCTGAACCGCGCAGTCGTAGAACACCGGGGCGCGGCCCATGTCGGTGAGTTTTTGCGAGGTGAGTTCGTTCACATTGGTGCCATTGGCACCCAGCTTGCGCCACCAAATCCCCAAGCCCACCACCATGCCCACACGCGCACGTGTGCTGACATGGGCTTTGCATTCGTAGCTGCCACGTTCGTTGAACACCCGCACCATGTCGCCGTCTTGCAGTTGCCGCATGGCGGCGTCATCTGGGTGAATTTCAAGCAGCGGTTCGCCCTCCATGTCGCGCAAACTTTTCACATTCACAAACGACGAGTTCAAGAAGTTGCGGGCGGGCGGCGAGATCATGGCCAGCGGGTAGGTGTCTTGCGCGGTGGGTGCTTCGTAGTTGGGAATGAAGTCGGGCAAACCGTCTACACCCTGTGCCTGCAAACTGCTGCTCATGAACTCGCACTTGCCCGAAGCGGTGGCAAAACCGCCCTGCGCAAACGGTGCATCGTTCATGGGCCAATGCGCAAAACCATCGTGCAGCAACTGCGCCCAGGTGACGGGTGCGGCGCTTTGCAGGTTGCGCGAGTGTTGCAACGCCAAGCGGCACAGGCTTTCATCGTCTTCTTGCAGCAAGGGGTTGTGCAAGCCCATGCGCAAGGCGAGTTCTCGAAAGATCTGTGTGTTGGTTTTGGCCTCGCCCAGCGGTGCGATGGCCGGGCGGTTCAACAGCACATCGGTGTGGCCATAGCTGTTGTGGATGTCCCAGTGTTCAAGTTGTGTGGTGGCCGGCAACACATAGTCGGCATGGTCGGCGGTGTCGGTCATGAAATGTTCAAGCACCACGGTGAACACATCCTCGCGGGCAAAGCCCTTCACCACCTTGGCCGATTCAGGGGCCACTGCCACCGGGTTGCTGTTGTAAACCACCAGGGCTTCAATCAAGTTGGGCGTGTTCAAAGCGTCGCCAATCGTGCTCATGTTGACCAAAGGCGCACGCGGGTTGGTGTGCAGATCTGGGCGTTGCAAGGCCACGCCGTTGTGCAGCGCATGGCCTGAAGCACTCAAGACCACGCCACCAGCACGATGCCGCCAAGCGCCAATGAGCGCGGGCAAACAGGCCACGGCACGCACCGCATTGCCACCACCCCGCGAGCGTTGCACGCCGTAGTTCAAGCGAATGGCTGCAGGCTTGATGTGCGCATAGTCGTGCGCCAGTTGGCGAATGGCTTGCACGTCCAAACCACACACCTCGGCCGCGCGTTCGGGCGGCCATTTCAAGGCGCGTTCGCGCAAAGCTTCAAAGCCTACGGTGTGTTGCGCGATGTAGTCGTGGTCCAGCCAGTCGTGGGTGATGAGTTCGTGCATCAGCGCCAACGCCAACGCGGCATCGGTGCCGGGCTTGAGGGCCAGGTGCACATCGCATTTGTCGGCGGTTTCGCTGCGGCGTGGGTCGATGCACACCAGCTTGGCACCGTTGCGTTTGGCCTCTTGGGCGAGTCGCCAAAAATGCACGCTGCTGGTGATGGCATTGCTGCCCCAAATGAGGATGAGTTTGCTCTCGGCAAAAAACTGCACCTTCATGCCCAGCTTGCTGCCAAAGGTGTGGGTCAGCGCCTCGGCACCGGCGCTGGCGCAGATGGTGCGGTCGAGTTGCGCGGCCCCCAGCAGATTGAAAAAACGCATGGCGATGGACTCGCCTTGCACCATGCCCATGGTGCCCGCGTAGCTGTAGGGCAGGATGCGTTCTGGGTTGCGATCGGCAATGCCCTTGAGCTGGGCGGCGATGTCTGACAGCGCCTCGTCCCAACTGACCCGCACAAACTGACCGCTGCCTTTGGGGCCGCTGCGCTTCAAGGGGTTCAACACCCGCTCGGGGTGGTAAGTGCGTTCGGTGTAGCGCGACACCTTGGTGCACAACACGCCATCGGTGAGCGGGTGGGCGGGGTTGCCTTGCACCTTGATGGCCACGCCGTCTTGCACGGTGGTCAAGAGTGAACAGGTGTCGGGGCAGTCGTGCGGGCAGGCGCCCAAGATGATGGTGGTCATGAATGCATTGTGCAATTTCTTGGCCATGTTGACCATGGCGGAAGTACCCGCCTTGATGAGAAAGCCAACAAGAATTGCCAGTCTTTTCCCTTCAGGTAGACTGATTCTTCAAGCCACAAACAGGTGAGACACATGAAACTCTTAGACACCATGGTCCTCGAAGCCGCCAGCCTGGTGGCGGTGCGCCGCGACATTCACGCCCACCCCGAACTCTGCTTTGAAGAGCAGCGCACCTCGGACCTGGTGGCGGCCAAATTGACCGAGTGGGGCATCGAGGTGCACCGCGGTTTGGGCACCACTGGCGTGGTGGGCATCATCAAAAACGGCAGCAGTTCACGCAGCATTGGATTGCGTGCCGACATGGACGCGCTGCCGGTGCACGAGGCCAACACCTTCGCCCATGCCAGCCAACACGTGGGCAAGATGCATGCTTGCGGCCATGACGGCCACACCACCATGTTGCTGGCGGCTGCGCAGCACTTGGCCAAACACCGCAACTTTGACGGCACCGTGGTGCTGATTTTTCAACCGGCGGAAGAAGGCGGCGGCGGTGCCCGCGAAATGATCAAAGACGGTTTGTTCGAGAAATTCCCGGTGGACGCGGTGTTTGGTTTGCACAACTGGCCGGGCATGGCGGTGGGGCAAATGGCGGTCAGTGCTGGCCCTGTGATGGCCTCAAGCAACGAATTCAAAATCACCATCCAAGGCAAGGGCTGCCACGCCGCTTTGCCGCACAACGGCATCGATCCGGTGCCGATCGCTTGCGAGATGGTGCAAGCCTTTCAAACCATCGTGTCGCGCAACGTCAAGCCCGTGGACGCGGCCGTCATTTCAGTGACCATGATCCACGCCGGTGAAGCCACCAACGTGGTGGCCAACAGCTGTGAGTTGCAAGGCACGGTGCGCACCTTCACCGTCGAGATGCTCGACATGATCGAGCGGCGCATGCGCACCGTGGCCGAGCACGTGAGTGCCGCCCACGAAGCCAGCTGCACCTTCGAGTTTGTGCGCAACTACCCGCCCACCATCAACCACGCCAAAGAGGCCGATTTCACCCGTGAGGTGTTGTCCGACATCGTCGGTGCCGAGAACGTGTTGGCGCAAGAGCCCACCATGGGCGCAGAAGATTTTTCCTACATGCTGCTGGCCAAACCCGGGGCGTATTTCTTCATCGCCAACGGCGAAGGCGCACACCGCGAAATGGGCCATGGCGGCGGCCCATGCACCTTGCACAACCCCAGCTACGACTTCAACGACGACCTGATTCCGCTGGGCGGCACGGTGTGGGTGCGCATGGTGGAACGCTTCTTGGCCAAAACTTAAGCGGGCAGGGCGTCGGCATACACCTGCATCAAAGCCTGCAATTGCGCTTTCGGGGTGTCGGCCAAATACGGCAGCATCAAACTGAGCACCTGCTGCGCCCCGTGCAACACGCCATGTTGGGCACTGGCGTCTTCCATGGCGTGGCGCGGGTTGCGCACATATTCATAACTCAGCCACCAGGTCAGCATCACCACCATGTGGGTGGCGCAGTGGGTGCGCTCCGTGGCGGTTTGTTGCAACAGTTTGGCGGTGTGCAGATGCGCTAGCAACTGTGCAAACGCAGCTTCTTTCAGCGCCACGATGTCTTTCATCTGGCCTTCCAAATGCCGGTTCTTGCTGAGCAAATCGTTCAAGTCGCGGTAAATGAAACGGTAGCGCCACACCAGCTCGAACAGGCTGTGCATGAAAAACCAACTGTGCTCGAGGTCGCGCACGTCAGCCGCAGCCGGCAACAAGTCGCGCATCTCGGCTTGGTAGCTGTCGAACAAGGCGTTCACCAACAACTCTTTGCTGGCGTAGTGGTAGAACAAATTGCCCGGGCTGATGCCCATGTCCGAGGCAATCAGCGTGGTGGCGACATTCGGTTCGCCAAAGCGGTTGAAGAGTTGCAACGCCGCCGTCTGAATCCGCTCGGCGGTGCGACGGGGCGCTTTTTTCACCATGGCTTGGCTGCTTACTTGCGCTTGGCCGGTGTGGATTTCTCGGCCAGTTGCGCTTCCAAGGCGGCCACCCGGGCTTGCAAATCGGCCAGGTCTTGGGCCGTGGGCAAGCTCATGCTTTGCAAGGCTTTGGCCACACGCTCTTCAAAAATTCCTTCGAGCTTGTCCATGTGCCCGCTGGCGCGTTGCCCCATGTCGCTGGCCATGGCGGACATTTTGTGGGCCGCCTCCGTCACTTTGGCCTGCGCTTGCTGGGTGGCTTCTTGCAATTTGGTGCCGTCTTTCACCAGGGTTTCAAACACTTTGGTGCCTTCTTGCTGGGCTTTGGCGAACGCGCCCATGCCGGCGAGCCAAATCTGCTGGGCCGAGTCCTTCATGTGTTCACTCATCTTGAGCGGGTCAAAATCGGGTTTGGAGCTGGCCATGGTGGGCTTTCAAGGTGTCAAGGAGTTGTCAATTTAACCGCTTTACAATCACTTCTCAAATTAAATTAAATCATCAGCTGATCAATACATGCTCTGGTACGCCGTCCACTCCAAACCCAAACAAGAGCACCGCGCCCTTGAAAACCTGCAACAGCAGGGCTTCGAAGCGTGGTTGCCCATGTTGACGGTGGAAAAACTGCGCCGTGGCCGCCTGACCGAGGTGGTCGAACCCATGTTCAGCCGCTACTTGTTCATTCGGTTGGATACCGAACACAGCAATTGGGCCCCCATCCGCTCCACCTTGGGTGTCAGCCGCTTGGTGAGTTTTGGCAACCGCCCCGCGCCCATGGCCGATGAACTGATTCAAGCCCTGCGCGGCTTGCCCGAACGGGCCCCCGAGCGTTTGCTGAAAGTGGGTCAAGAAGTGGTGTTCATCGATGGCCCCTTGAAAGGCTTGCAAGGCATTTACCAACAAACCGATGGCGAAGCCCGCGCCATGGTGCTGGTCGAATTGATGAGCAAACAACACAGCATCACCGCCGATGTGCGGCATCTGCACCCTGTCACAATTTAAGCCGCATGAGTCAACCCCTCCAACACATCGCCATCATCATGGACGGCAACGGTCGCTGGGCCAAGAAGCGCTTGTTGCCGCGCACCGTGGGCCATGTGCGTGGCGCGGCGAATGTGCGCCACATCGTCAAAGCCGCCAGCGAGCAAGGCGTGAAATACCTCACGCTGTTTGCCTTCAGTTCGGAAAACTGGCGGCGTCCGCCCGAAGAAGTGTCGGCACTGATGGGTTTGTTTTTGCAATACCTCGAGAGTGAAGTCGCCGAGATGAAAGCCGCCGGTATTCGCTTGCGGGTGATTGGCGACCGCAGCGCGTTTGCACCTTTGCTGCAGTCGCGCATCGACCAAGCCGAGCAAGACACGGCGCACAACGACCGCTTGCACCTGACCATCGCCGCCAACTACGGCGGCCAGTGGGACATCTTGAATGCGGCACGCGCCTGGCAAATGGCGCACCCCGAGAAAACGCTGCAAGACATGGACGAACAAGCTTTGGCCGCGCACCTGAGCACGGCTGGTTTGCCCGACCCCGAGTTGCTGGTGCGCACCGGTGGCGAGTCGCGCATCAGCAATTTTTTGCTCTGGCAAACCGCCTACACCGAGTTGTTTTTCACCGACTTGCATTGGCCTGATTTCAATGGCGCGGCCTTGCAACAAGCCATCGCTTCTTATGGACAACGGGTGCGCCGCTTTGGCCAAACCGATGAACAAGTGATGAACAGCCACACCACGAACAAACACCCAACAGCGCAGCCCACTTTCAAGATCAGCTAATATTCGGCAGTCAAGCGTAGTCATTACTTTCAAACGCATCCTGCTCACTTTGACAGGCGTTTTCCAAATACCTTTCTAGCTTTTTAATGATGAAAAACGAAACCCGCACTCCCCATCCTCGCAAAGAGATCGCGCCCGCCCGCGCTGGCCGCTGCATCGCCTTGATCGACAGCAACTACATGGCCTGGTTGGTGCGCCAGTCTCCGGAAGCCAATGCCGAGCCCGAAAATTACAACCGCGCCGCCTTGTTGCCCACCTTGGCCCATGCCTTGAAGCAAGCTGGTTTGAATGTCGATGTGCAACGCGTTTATTGGTACACCGACACGCCCGACAACCAATTTCCGCAAGACCAAATCGTGCGTCATTTGGACGTGACCAGTGGCGAGCCCAGCGATGTGGTGTTGCAAGCCCTGTCGTCTGACATCAGCCGTTTGGCCGAACGCCACGCTTGCGAGCACCTGCTGGTGGCCAGCGACGACGACCGCTTGACCAACGTCATCGATGAAGCCCAGTTGCATGGTCTGAACGTGTATTTGCTGGCCGATGAATCCGCCCGCCACATGGACCAGTTGGTCAATGAAGACCCGGCTTGGTGCCGCTTGCTCGGCCAAGCCGACCGCCGCGTGCTGTTGTTGCCGCAAGCCGTGCGTGAAGTCAACACCCAACCGCGTGCCGCTGCCGCTCCCTCGCAAGACCCCGAGGTGGTGCGTGTGAAATTGCAAGAGGTGGTCGATGCTTGGTGGGACGACGAGCCCGAAGACCTGCGCGAAGACCTGCGCGACGAATTGCGAGGCAGCCAAGGCTTGCCGCAAGAAGTGGACCGCCACATGCTGCTGCGTGTGCGCCGCGCCCTCGATCGGCCCTTGAGTTTCCCCGAGAAAAAAATGCTGCGCGAAATGGTGCGTGGTCGCGTCCTGGGCGTGTCTGAGGAAGGCATGCCGGTATGACCATCCTGGTGACGGGCGGCGCTGGCTTCATTGGCAGCAACTTCGTTCACCACTGGTTGGCCTCGGCCAACGAAGCCGTGGTCAATTTGGACAAGCTCACCTATGCGGGCAACCTGGCCAACTTGGCCAGTCTGCAAAACGACGCTCGCCATGTGTTTGTGCAAGGCGATATTGGCGACACCACGCTGTTGCCTCAACTGCTGGCGCAACACCAACCCCGCGCCGTGGTGCACTTCGCCGCCGAGTCGCATGTGGATCGATCCATTCATGGCCCGATGGATTTCATCCAAACCAATGTGGTGGGCACGTTCCAGTTGCTCGAATCGGTGCGGGCCTATTGGTCCGCGCTGGCCGCTGAACAACAAACCGCGTTTCGCTTTTTGCATGTCAGCACCGACGAGGTGTATGGCAGCTTGGCCCCTGATGCCCCGGCCTTTGCCGAGACCCATGCCTACGAGCCCAACAGCCCGTACAGCGCATCCAAAGCCGCCAGTGATCATTTGGTAAGGGCCTGGCACCACACCTATGGCCTGCCTGTCCTCACCACCAATTGCAGCAACAACTACGGCCCCTACCACTTCCCCGAAAAACTCATCCCGCTGGTGATCCACAACGCCTTGGCCGGCAAGCCTTTGCCCATTTATGGCGACGGCATGCAGGTGCGCGATTGGCTTTATGTGCAAGACCATTGCAGCGCCATTCAGCGGGTGTTGCAAGCTGGGCGCTTGGGCGAAACCTACAACGTCGGTGGCTGGAATGAGAAACCTAATATTGAGGTGGTGCGCACCTTGTGCAGCTTGCTCGACGAGTTGCAACCCCGCGCTGACGGTCAAAGTTACGCCACGCAAATCACCTATGTGAAAGACCGCGCAGGGCACGACCGCCGCTATGCGATTGATGCTCGCAAGATTGAGCAAGAACTCGGTTGGCGCCCGCAAGAAACCTTTGAAACCGGTTTGCGCAAAACCGTGGCTTGGTACTTGGCCAACGCCGATTGGGTGGCCAACGTCACCAGCGGCCAGTACCGCCAATGGGTTGGCCAACAGTATGGCGCTTGACGGCGTCTTGTTGTTCGGCGCTGCCGGACAACTTGGCCATGAACTCGCCTCTCGCTTGCCTGTCTTGGGGCCTGTCACCGCACTGACCCGCCAAGACATCGACCTGAGCAACCCAACCGCACTTCGCAGCCTGCTGCAAGCCCAGCGGCCCGCCGTGATCGTCAATGCCGCCGCTTACACCGCAGTCGACAAGGCCGAGCAAGAACCGGCGCTGGCGCAGGCCATCAATGCCACGGCCCCAGCTGTCATGGCGGAAGAAGCGGCTCGCAGTGGCGCCGTCTTGGTGCATTACTCGACCGACTATGTGTTCAACGGCCAGGCCACCCGGCCCTACCTGGAAAGCGACCCGACCGACCCGCAGTCGGTCTATGGTTTGACCAAACGCGATGGCGAGCAAGCGGTGTTGCACAGTGGCGCACGTTGCCTGCTGTTCAGAAGCTCTTGGGTGGTGGGGGCGCACGGCCAAAACTTTTTGAAAACCATGCTGCGGCTGGCGCAAGAACGCGACACCTTAAGGGTGGTGGCCGACCAGGTGGGCGTGCCCACATCGGCCGCGTGGATGGCCGACACCACGGTGCTGGCCTTGCAGCAAGGCTTGAACGGCCTGTTTCACCTCACGCCTGACGGTCAAACCAACTGGCATGCTTACGCCCAATACGTGTTGCAGCAAGCCCAAAGCTTGGGCTGGACCTTGAAAGCCACCCCCGAGCAAGTGCAGGCCATCACCACCGCCGACTACCCGCTGCCCGCGCCGCGACCAGCTTATTCCATGCTCGACAGCAGCCTGTTGGCCAAGGCATTGAATCTGGAGTTGCCGCCTTGGCAGGACGGCGTGGACAGCGTTTTAAGGGCCTTGCGGGCAGCTTGAACCCTGAGCGCGGTTCGATGGGGCTGCATCGCTGGCGGCTTCGACCAGCCCCCGTTTTTCAGATTGATAATCCCCAACATTCATTCAAGCGCCCTTGGGCGACAGCACATGACGACACATCGAAAAGGCATTTTGTTGGCCGGCGGCTCGGGCACCCGGCTCTACCCCCTCACCTTGGCGGTCAGCAAGCAGTTGATGCCGATTTACGACAAGCCGCTGGTGTATTACCCGCTCACCACCTTGATGCTGAGCGGCATCCGCGATGTGCTGATCATTTCCACGCCGCAAGACACGCCGCGCTTTGCCGATCTGCTGGGCGACGGCGCGCAGTGGGGCATGTCGATCCGCTATGCGGTGCAACCCTCACCCGATGGCCTGGCCCAAGCCTTCATCATTGGCCGCGACTTTGTGGACAACCATCCCAGTGCCTTGGTGCTGGGGGACAATATTTTTTACGGCCACGACCTGGTCAAACAGCTCGAAGCCTCCAACGCCCGCCAAGACGGTGCCACCGTGTTCGCCTACCACGTGACCGACCCCGAGCGCTACGGCGTGGTCACCTTCGACGCCCAACGCAAAGCCATTCACATTGAAGAAAAACCGAAAAAGCCGCAATCGAATTACGCGGTCACCGGTCTTTATTTTTATGACAAACAAATCTGCGATATTGCTGCCGATATTCAACCTTCCGCCCGGGGTGAATTGGAAATCACCGATGTCAACAAGCGGTATTTAGAACAAGGCCAATTGAATGTGGAAACCATGGGCCGCGGTTATGCCTGGTTGGATGCCGGTACCCACGATGGTTTGATGGAAGCCGCCACCTTCATTGCCACCTTGCAAAAACGCCAGGGTTTGATGGTGGCGTGCCCGGAAGAAATTGCTTTTACACAAGGCTGGATCGACGGCGAAGCCTTGCTGCGCTTGGCTTCCCCGCTGCAAAAGACCCATTACGGCCAATATCTCATGAAATTGCTGGATTAACATGCCTTATATCGTCGAAAAAACTGATTTAAATGAGGTGTTATTGCTGGCACCCAAGGTATTTTCTGATTCGCGTGGATTTTTCTTTGAAAGTTTCAATCAAAGAGATTTTGAGCAATCTACTGGTTTAAATATCAAATTTGTACAAGATAACCACAGTTTATCGGCCCAAGGCGTGTTGCGTGGCCTGCATTTTCAAAAGCAATTCCCGCAAGGCAAATTGATTAGGGTGGTGCGCGGTGAAATATTCGATGTGGCGGTGGATATTCGCCCGCAATCGCCCCAATATGGGCAGTGGACCGCCATCCGCCTAGATGCCGCAAAGCACCACCAGCTCTGGATTCCGGGCGGTTTTGCCCATGGTTTTTTGGTGCTCAGCGAGCAGGCCGAAGTGATTTATAAAACCACCGATTATTGGGTGGCCAGCGATGAAGACGCGATTTTGTGGAATGACCCCGATTTGGGAATTGAATGGCCCCTGGATTTGATCCAAGGGCCGCCACAGCTGTCTGGAAAAGACGCTGCGGCGCGGGCCTTTAAGCGGCCGGTTTGATTTCTGCGCTGGCCAAATTGCCAGCGGTTTGCAGGGCTTGCACCCACAGCGGAGTGCGGCCACGACCGGTCCAAGTTTGATTGGCGTCGGCTGGATTGCGGTATTTGGGCGCGACTTTTTTACCAGCGGTGGCGCGTTTGGCTTTGGCGGGCTTGCTGCCAGCGGCCTTGCTGGCCTTGGTTTTGCCCTTGCCACCCATGGCGGCGCTGATTTGCGCAGCGGTCAGACCGGCTTTTTCTGCCAATAAAACGATTTGCGCCAAGGTTTTATCGTGGGTGCGCGACATCAAACGCTGTTCTTCTTTTTCCAGCTTGAGCTTGGCAGCGCGGATTTTTTCTAATTGGGCCGTTGCGGTTAAACGAGACATATTATTTCTCCAGGTGGTTAATATTCAGCCCCGATTATCTCTGATATTTAAAAAATAGAAATACCTTATTTATAAACATATCAGATGATTGGCAAATTGAATATCTTTCAATTTTCAAGCGAAGGCCTTGCAAAAACCCAGCCCGCAAGGCCTTGCGCACGGCGTGGCATGGGGCACAATGCAAGCACCCATTCACTTCACGTCCATGAACACCCCAGCTGCTCCCACCATTGCCAACAGCGACAAGGCCGAGATCCTGGCGCAGGCGCTGCCCTACATCCGCAAATTCCACGGCAAAACCCTGGTCATCAAATACGGCGGCAACGCCATGACCGACCCGGCTTTGCAAGCCGATTTCGCCGAAGACGTGGTGCTCTTGAAGCTGGTGGGCATGAACCCGGTGGTGGTGCACGGCGGCGGTCCGCAAATTGAAAACGCCTTGCAGCGTTTGGGCAAAAAGGGCGAGTTCATCCAAGGCATGCGCGTCACCGACGCCGAAACCATGGAAGTCGTCGAGTGGGTGCTGGCCGGCGAAGTGCAGCAAGACATCGTCGGGTTGATCAACCAGGCCGGTGGCAAAGCCGTGGGCCTGACAGGGCGCGACGGCGGCATGATCCGCGCCACCAAACTCAAGATGTTGGACAACCAAGACCCCAGCATCGAGCACGATGTCGGGCAGGTCGGCGACATCCAAAGCATCGACCCCAGCGTGGTGAAGGCCTTGCAAGACGACGCCTTCATTCCGGTCATCAGCCCCATCGGTTTTGGCGAGAACAACGAGAGCTACAACATCAACGCCGATGTGGTGGCCGCCAAACTGGCCACTGTGCTGAAAGCCGAAAAGCTGGTGCTGCTGACCAACACCGCTGGCGTGCTCGACAAATCGGGCAGCTTGCTGACCAACCTGAGCGCCCGCCAAATTGACGGCTTGTTCGCTGATGGCACCATCAGCGGCGGCATGCTGCCCAAGATCAGCGGCGCCTTGGATGCCGCCAAAAGCGGCGTCAACTCGGTGCACATCATCGATGGCCGGGTGCCCCACGCCTTGCTGCTGGAAATCCTGACCGACCAAGCCTTTGGCACCATGATCCGTTCGCACTGACCCAGGAGACGCTCCCATGGCCGACGACACCACCCCGCCCGCCGCTGAAACCACGGTGCGCAAGCGCCCCAAGCCGGGCGAACGCCGAATTCAAATCTTGCAGGCCTTGGCGGCCATGCTTGAACTTCCGGGTGCCGAGCGGGTGACGACAGCGGCCTTGTCCGCGCGCTTGCAGGTGAGCGAAGCCGCGCTGTACCGGCATTTCGCCAGCAAGGCGCAAATGTTTGAAGGCCTGATCGAGTTCATCGAAACCAGCGTCTTCAGCTTGCTGAACCAAATCACCGATGGCCCGCATCCGCCGCTGGACAAGGCGCGGCGCATGATCACCGTGCTGTTGCAATTCGCCGAGCGCAACCCCGGCATGGCGCGGGTCATGGTGGGCGACGCTTTGGTGTTTGAAAACGACCGCTTGCACCAGCGCATGAATTTGTTTTTCGACAAAGTCGAGGCCAGCTTGCGCCAGGTGTTGCGCGATGCGGCGGCGGCGCAGTCCTCGGCCACGCCCACCGTCCACGCCCAAGTGCAGGCCTCGCTGTGGGTCTCCTTTGTGGTGGGGCGTTTGCAGCGCTTTGCCCGCTCGGGCTACAAGCGCTCGCCCTTAGAGCATTTGGACGCCAGCCTGGCGCTCATCACATGACAGCGCCGACCTGCCAGGGCACAAACTCGTTCTGACCGTAGCCGTACAGCTCGCTCTTGCTGGACGTGCCTGAAGCGCAAGAAATGATGCGCTGAAAAATCTCTTCGCCCTTGGCTTGCACCGTGCTGCCACCATCGACCACGTCGCCGCAATTGATGTCGATGTCAGCGCTTTGGCGCTGCCACAAGGCGCTGTTGGTGGCGAGCTTGAGGGACGGCGAAGGCGCACAACCATAGGCCGAACCGCGACCCGTGGTGAAACAAATGATGTTGGCGCCACCGGCCACTTGCCCTGTGGCACTGACCGGGTCGTAGCCCGGCGTGTCCATGTAGACCAAGCCCCGCGCCGTGACTTTCTCGGCGTATTCATACACCGCTTGCAAATTGCTGGTGCCCGCTTTGGCCACCGCGCCCAAAGATTTTTCCAAGATGGTGGTCAGGCCGCCGGCCTTGTTGCCGGGTGACGGGTTGTTGTTCATCTCGCCGCCGTTGACGGCGGTGTAGTGCTCCCACCAGCGGATGCGCTCGATGAGTTTTTCACCCACCTCACGCCGCACCGCACGGCGCGTGAGCAAATGCTCGGCACCGTAAATCTCGGGGGTTTCGCTCAAGATGGCGGTGCCACCATGCGCCACCAGCAAATCCACTGCCGCGCCCAACGCTGGGTTGGCGCTGATGCCCGAGTAACCATCCGAGCCGCCGCATTGCAAGCCGACGATGATGTGCTCCAAACCGCAAGGCACACGCTGGGCTTGGTTCACGCTGGGCAACATGGCCTTGATCAGCTCAATGCCCTTGGCCACCGTCATCACGGTGCCGCCGCTGTCTTGGATGTTGAAGGTTTGCAAGCTGCTGCCTTGTTGCAAGCCGCTGTGCGACAACCAGACATTGATTTGGTTGGACTCACAACCCAGGCCCACCACCAAGGCGGCGGCCAAATTCGGATGGGTGGCATAGCCGGTGAGGGTGCGCGTCAACAATTGCATGCCCAAACCTGAACCGTCCATGCCGCAGCCGGTGCCGTGGGTGAGGGCGATGACGCCGTCCACCTGGGGGAAGTCGGCCAAGGCGGCAGGATTGGTCAGGCGTGAAAAATGATCGGCGATGGCACGCGACACCGTGGCCGAGCAATTCACGCTGGACAAAATGCCAATGAAGTTGCGCGTGGCCACCCGGCCATCGGGGCGCACATAGCCCATGAACGTGGCGTGCTGTGCCGGTGCATCGGGTTTGATGTCGGCACCAAACGCATAGTCGCGCTCGAAGCTGCCTTTGTCGGGCCCCATGTTCAGGTTGTGGGTGTGCACATGCTCGCCCGGCGCAATGGCTTGCGAGGCAAAGCCGATGATTTGGTTGTAGCGGCGCACCGGCTCGCCCACGCCGATGGCGCGGATGGCCACTTTGTGACCGGGCGGCACCAAACCGCGCACCGCAACACCCTCCACGATGGACCCGGAGATCAGTTGTTGGCGGGCGATGACGACGTCATCGGCGGCGTGAAGGCGAATAGACAAACTCATGTTGATGGATCTCAAAAATCAGGAAGACAAAAGACGAGGCAGCCACAAAGAAATGATGGGCACGTAGGTGATCAGCAGCAAGCTGCCCAGCAAAGGCACCAGCCACGGCAGGATGGCCAAGGTGGTGCGCTCCACACTCAGCTTGGCAACCCGGGCCAGCACAAACAACACCATGCCCATGGGCGGGTGCAGCAACCCAATCATCAGGTTCAGCACCATCACCAAACCAAAGTGCACCAGGTCGATGCCGAGTTGTTGGCAAATCGGCACGAGGATGGGAACCAAGATGGTGATGGCCGCCGTGGGCTCGAGGAAACAACCGACGAACAACATGAGCACATTGGCCAACAGCAAAAACTGCCAAGGCTGATCGGTGACGCCCAACACCCATGCACTGATGGCCGCGGTGATGCCGGTGGAGGTGAGCAACCAACCAAAAATACTGGCGGCCGCGACGATGAACAAGACGGTGGCGGTGGTCTCGACCGTGTCCAAACAAATTTTCAAAAACAACTTGAAGTGCAGGGTGCGGTACCAAAGAAAACCCAAAACCAAGGCCCAGACACAAGCGGCAATCGCGCCCTCGGTGGGCGTGAACACCCCGGCGCTCATGCCGCCAATCAGCAGCACCGGCGTCATGATGGGCAAGACCGCTTGGAAATGGAACAGCTTGTCGGCGGCAAACAGCAACAGCAAACCGATGAACACCGTGGCTTGGGGCTGCATACCGGCCTCGGTGACCAGCCACCAAATGCACAGCGGCCAGGCCACCACCACCCAGGATTCCATCAAGGCCTTGAGCAAGGTGGGCCAGTGCAGTTTGACGTCGCCGCCCCAGCCATGTTGGTGGGCGAAGTAGGCCACCGTCAGCATCATCAACAAGGCCATCACCACACCGGGCAAGATGCCGGCCAAAAACAAAGCCCCCACCGACACATTGGCCATCATGCCGTAGATGACAAAGGGCAGGCTGGGCGGAATGATGGGGCCCAGCGTGGCCGAGGCGGCGGTGACCCCCACCGCGAATTCGGCGTCATAGCCGTGGTCGGTCATGGCCTTGATTTCAATCGTGCCCAAACCAGCGGCATCGGCAATGGCCGTGCCACTCATGCCGGCAAACACCACCGAGCCCAACACGTTGACATGGCCCAAGCCGCCTTTGAGCCAGCCCACCAAGGCCAGCGCGTAGCTGTAAATCCGGTGGGTGATGCCCGAGGTGTTCATCAGGTTGCCGGCCAAGATGAAAAACGGCACGGCCAGCAAGGGAAAACTGTCGATGCCCGAGACCATGCGGTGGATCACCACGAAGGGCGGTGAACTTGGCACCCACCACAGGTAAAGCAGGGCGGCGGCGGCCATCGCCATGGCCACCGGCAAGCCACCACTGAGCAACACCAAAAAAATGATTTTCAACATGGTTCAAGCGTTCTCAGGACGTTCCAACACACTGTGGCCTTGTCGCCAATGGTGTCGCAACACGCCGAC
The DNA here is from genome assembly GCA_947448745.1 of Comamonadaceae bacterium. Lineage (GTDB taxonomy): Bacteria > Pseudomonadota > Gammaproteobacteria > Burkholderiales > Burkholderiaceae_C > Limnohabitans. The sequence continues at coordinate 2,156 of CANFOQ010000017.1, read as the reverse complement.
CGAGCGCAGCGTCATCAGCACAAAGGCCAGCAAGACCACGCCATACACCAGGTTCATCGGCAGGTTGACCACGGTCATTTGGTAGCTCCCCATTTTTTGCATCAGCATCCACGTGAGCACGCTGGCGCTGGCCAAAAAACCAATGCGCAACACATCGGTGCACAAGGCCAAGCCGCGTGCCAAACGGCTTGGCATGAAGCGGTAGAAAAAATCCACTTGGATGTGGTTGTTTTTGGCCACACCGATGACGGCCCCGGTGAACACCGTGCCGATCAACAAATACCGCGCCACTTCCTCGGTCCAAGCGGCCGAGTCGTTGAACACATAGCGGGTGATGAATTGGTAGAAGACGGTCAGGCCCAAGGCAAAGAACAACAGCAATGCCAGCCATGCTTCGGGCAAGGTGTCGGACAAATCAACCTGCGCATCGGTGTCGCCAAAGGAGGCGGCCAGTTGGTCCAGTTCTTGGCTCATTTCACCGCCTGGATGCGGTCGTAGTCGGCGCGGGTCTGGCCCAGCGATTCCACCGGTTTGTTTTTCAACACCGTGTCTTGAAAACTTTTGCGGTCCACGTTCACCACCTTCAAGCCTTTGGACTTGAAGAAGTCAATCAACTCGGCTTCGCGTTTTTTGATCTTGGCGGTGATGCGGGCCGAGGCTTCTTGCATCACCTCGGTGAACATTTTTTGTTCGGCCGGGCTCAAGGTGTTCCAGACATGCGGGCCAACCATGGTGATCAGGCCTTCAACCACATGCGAGGTCAGCATGATGGCTTTTTGCACCTCGTAAAACTTTTTGGCTTCGATCGCGGTGAGTGGGTTTTCTTGCGCGTCCACGGTGCCGTTTTGCAGCGCCAAATACACCTCGGCAAAGGCGATCGGCGTGGGGTTGGCACCGCAGGCTTGCCAGGTGGTGATGTAGGCCGGTGCATCGGGCACGCGGATTTTCAAGCCCTTGATGTCGGCACAGGTGTTGAAGACTTTTTGACCGGTGGTTTGACGCGCACCGTAATAGGCATAGGCGGTGACTTGGATGCCGGTTTTCTGCCGGAACTCGGTGACCATGTCTTGGAACAAACTGCTTTTGGAATAGGCCAGCAAATGGTCGCTGTCGCGAAAAATAAACGGGTAGTAGGCGATGGCAAAGCGCGGGTAACTGCGTGCTGCAAACGAGGGACCGCTGATGATGATGTCCACCGTGCCCAGCGTGAGGCCTTGGTTCAGGTCGGATTCTTTGCCCAAGCTGGAAGCGGGAAACACCTGGATGTTGAACTTGCCGTTGCTGCGCTTTTTGATTTCCTCGGCGGCCCACACCGACTCGGTGTGAAACGCCTCGGTGGTTTCGTAGACATGCGCCCATTTGAGTTTTTGTTCGGCCATGGCACTGAGCGCGACCCCACACAACAGGCCCAGGGCCCACGCCCGCACAGGCCTGAATAAAAGATGCTGCTGCATGAAAAAGCTTTCTGAAACAGAAATGGACGAGGTTTTCTTGCACCATAACGCCGCCTCAGACCCTCCCTCATCGGCATAAACCCGTAGCCTGAGACTGCAAGCGCAAGCCCTATCATCCCAGCCAACAAAGACACAGGAGCATGTATGAAACTCGTTCGCTTTGGCCCCGTGGGCCGCGAGAAACCCGGTTTGATCGACGCGCAAGGCCAGTTGCGCGACTTGAGTGGTGTCATCCCCGACCTCGGCCCCGCGCAGCTCGATGACAAAAGTTTGGCCAAGCTCGCCAAGCTGAAAACCGACACGCTGCCCAAGGTGCGCGGCACACCGCGCATGGGTTGTCCCATCAGTCATGTCGGCAAGTTCATCGCCATTGGTTTGAACTACGCCGACCATGCTGCTGAATCCAACTTGCCGGTGCCCGCCGAACCGGTGGTGTTCATGAAGGCCAACAGCTGTGTGCAAGGACCGAACGACACGGTGATGTTGCCCAAGGGATCGGAGAAAGGCGATTGGGAAGTAGAGCTGGGTGTGGTGATCGGCAGCAAGACCAGCTATGTGTCACAAGCCCAAGCTTTGAACCATGTGGCTGGTTATTGCGTGGTCAATGACGTGTCTGAACGCGCCTTCCAGCTTGAACGCGGCATGACCTGGGACAAGGGCAAGGGTTGCGACACCTTTGGCCCCATCGGTCCGTGGTTGGTC